>JAUXRI010000184.1 GCA_030681895.1 Myxococcales bacterium
TTCAGTCGAACCTCGAGCCCGTCGAGGCCGGCGGGTTGCGCATCTTCCAGGCGCTCCTCGACCTCATGTACATGAACGCCGACGAGCTGAAGATCATCACCGGGACGAAGATGAAGATCAGCCCCAAGGTGAAGAAGATCAAGCCGGGCAAGGCGCCGAAGGGCGGCAAGGCCGGCAAGGCTCCGAAGGCCGCCAAGAAGGCCGACAAGAAGAAGAAGAAGTAGCTGGCCTGTGCGGTCGCCCGGGTTGTCGACTCGGGCGCCCGACGCTAGAGGAGCCGCATGGCAACCGGTGTCGGCCCCCGAGCGGAGTCCAGACCATTGATGACGGATGACGAGGTCGCCGCGCTCTGCGGCGCCTCGGGTGAGAAGCTCGAACGTCTGCGCGCTGCGGTGAAGGGCTACGGCTCTGCGCTGGTCGCGTTCTCGGGCGGCGTCGACTCGACCTTCGTGCTGCGCATCGCCGTCGAGCAGCTCGGCGCGCGCGCGCTGGCCATCACGGCGCTGTCGGCGTCGGTGTCCTCGGATGAAGCTGACGAGGCCCGTGCGCTCGCGGCGACCCTCGAGGCCCGCCACGTCGTCGTCGACTCTCATGAGCTCGACGATCCCCGGTACACCGCGAACCCCTCGAACCGCTGCTACTTCTGCAAGACCGAGCTCTACGCGCTGACCGAAAAAGCGCGCGCGGAGCACCAGCTCTCGGTCGTGCTCGACGGGTTCAACGCCGACGACAAGAAGGACCACCGGCCCGGGCATCAGGCCGCGCGCGAGCACAAGGTGATCTCTCCGCTGGCTGACGCGGGGCTCACCAAGAACGAGATCCGCGCGTGGTCGCATCGCCTCGGCCTGCCGACGTGGGACAAGCCGCAGCTCGCCTGCCTCGCGTCCCGCCTTCCGTACGGCACCCAGGTCACCGTCGAGCGCCTCAACCAGGTCGGCCGTGCCGAGCGGGCGCTGCGTGGGCTCGGCTTCAAGGTCTTCCGCGTGCGCTATCACCAGGAGGTCGCCCGCCTCGAGGTGAGCGCAGACGAGCTCTCACGTCTGATGAACCCCGAGCTCCGCGCGCAGGTCGATCAGGCCGTCAAGGCCGCAGGGTTCACCTTCGTCGCCATCGATCTCGAGCCGTTCCGCACCGGCCGCCTCAACGACAGCCTCAAGAAGGGGCCAGGCGTCTCGCTCCCGGTCGTGAGCTGAACGGCTGAAATGGAATTGACGCGTCGTGTTGCGGTCAGGGGCCCTGGCTGAAGCACGAGTCGTTTCGCAGGGCTGCTACAGTCTGCGCTCTCTGCCGTAGGCCGACTCTGGAGGTTGTACTCACATGCGTTCATCGAACGGTGCGCTACCCACCCGCCTCGTCTGGCTGGTGGCCGGGGTGATCACCGCCATGGGGTGTTCCTCGATGGGCGGCATGGGCGGGTGCGCTGCGCTGCAGCCCATTCCGTCAGGTCGCTACGTGGGGCCGAAGAACGACAACGCGGTGAACCTGCGTCTGTCGCCTCAGGGCATCAACTACCTGAACCAGAACTGGCAGGTGCTCGCCGAGATGTTCGCGCCGGGTCGCACGCTGTCGGTCGGCGTGCCGTGCACCGTGCAGAACGTTGCGGTGGTGGGTGACATCGCGATCGCAGACATGGGTGGCATGGGCTGCACCGGCGAGTCGTGCGGCCGGCAAGATGGTGAGTGCAACACCACCGGCACGAAGACCGATCTTCCGGCGAACGTCGCCATTCAGATCACCGGCTTCTCGCTCGTTCCCAGAGCACCCGACGCGCTCGAGGCCCAGGTGCAATTGTCGGTCGACACCAGCACGATCCTCGCGGCGAGCCGGAGCGCCAACTTCCTCGCGTGCATCGGCCTGTCTCGCATGAAGTGTGGCGTTCGTTTCAACACGGCCGCGCGCACGCCCAACGACAACCGAATGAAGGCGACCGTCACGTTCGCGATCGATCAGAAGTGGGACAAGCTGCTCGCGTTCTCGATCAGCTCGATCTCGGGCACCGACGTCTGTGGCGCCAGCGGCGCACCGCAGCCGCCCGAGTGCCTGCAGTCAGACGACATCACCCTCTCGGGACAGAACACGTGTGGAGACATCTACTGCGACACCCTCGACGTCGCGGTCATCAAGGGCACGATTCTGCGGCTCATCTCGCCGCTGCTGCAGGGGCAGATCCGCTCCACGCTGGCTGATCAGTCGTGCGAGGCCTGCGGCGCCGGTTTGCCCGCGTGCCCGACGGTGATGAGCACCAACGCGACCTCGATCTGCCAGAACAGCGTCTGCAAAGACGCTGCGGACAACGCGAAGTGCGTACCCAGGTTCCTTGGCGTCGAGGGCCGGGTGAACCTCGGCGCGACGCTCGGCGCCTTCGGAGCACCGGCCACCGCGCAGATGGATCTCTCGTTCGCCGCCGGCTCGAGCGTCACCGTCGATCAAGGCCTCTCGTTCGGAACGCGCGTCGGCGTGAAGGCCGTGAACGTCGCGCCGTGCGTCGCTCCGACGGCCGCTCCGCCGATCGTCGCCGTCTCAGCGCCGAACTTCGACCTCGAGGCGCCGACCCGAATGCTGCCGGACGGCGGGACGAGCCGCGTGTACCACGCAGCCCTTGGCTTCTCGTCGCCCTTCCTGAACCTCGCCTTCCACGAGGCCCACCAGGCCGGCGCGCTCTGCCTGCAGCTCGACACCAACAACGTCGGGCTGATCAACACCGGCCTGTTCAAGACGTTCCTGCCTTCGCTCGGCAAGCTGGCCACGCGCGACGGCAAGGACGCGCCGATGATGGTCGTCTTGAGGCCGGGCGCGGCGCCGACCATCGTGGTGGGAGAGGGCACCGTCGACCCCGTCACCAAGCGGCCGATCAAGCCGCTCATCCAGCTCGCGCTGAACCAGCTCTCGATCGACTTCTACGCGATGCTCGATGATCGCTACGCGCGCCTCTTCACGCTCACCGCCGACATCAAGCTGCCCCTCTCGTTGATCTTCGAGGGCTGCGACAAGGTGACGCCGGCGATCGGTGACCTGCGCATGCTGATCACCAACGTGCGCACCGCGAACAGCGAGATGCTGGCCGAAGATCCGAGCGTGCTCGAGCAGCTCATCCCCGCGGTGATCGGGCTCGCCGAACCTGCCGTCGCGGGCGGCCTCGGAGCGTTCGCGCTCCCGTCGCTGGGCAACTTCAAGCTGCGCGTCACCGGCGTGAAGGGCCTCGGGCAGATCTCGGGCACTGAGACCTACAACCACCTCGGCATGTTCGCCGAGCTGCTCCCCGCCATGGCTCAGTGCGCGGTCGCCGCACCGAAGACGACGGCGAGGCTGACCGCGAGCGAGATTCCTCACGCAGCCGACATGCGCCTCGTCGGCCAGACGCTCACGTGGCCTGCTGCGCTGCTCGAGGTGCAGGCCGATGGGAAAGCTGGCTCCGCGGAGTTCGCCGTGAAGATCGACGACGGTCTGTGGAGCGAGTTCCGGACTGCAGAGAACGGTCAGCTCCGCGTCTCGCACCCGCGCTTCCTCATTCAGGGACACCACACGATCTCGGTCCGCTCGCGTCTCGCCGAAGATCCCCAGGGCATCTCGGAGCCGGTGGCCGTGCCCTTCTTCATCGACTGGGATGCGCCCGAGGTGCGGCTGAGCGTCGATCGCCAGAGCGATCTCGTGATCGTGAAAGCGCGTGACGTGCTCACGGCCGATGACGAGCTCCAGTTCGCCTACGCGATTGGTGACCAACTCCCGGGCCCATTCGGAGCCGAGCGGCCGATTTCGCTCTCGGCCATCGAGGCGCAGGGTGGGGTGCGGGTTCTCGTGAAGGACTCGGTAGGGAACGTCGGCGAAGGCCGGTATCGCCCGGCAGTTCTCTCCGACGGTGCAGATCGCCAGAACCCGATCTCGACCGTTTCGGAGGCTCCTGCCTCCGCGGGCTGTGTCGCCGCGCCAGGTGGACTCGTGTTGTCCGCCCTCGTGCTCGCACTCAGCCGGCGCCGCAAGCGCTCCTGAGAAGACGTCGCGGCCTGGCGTCGTGAAGGCGTCTGACGCGGCCGACAGACGCGAACGTGACACCGCCTCCCGTCATTCCGGAGCAGGGCGCGATGCCGACGACGAACGTCGACCTCACGTGCCGCGCTTTGCGTCGTGTGACGGAGAATCTCGAGCCACCTCCCGGTGACTGTGGCTCGTGCGCTTCTCCCTCGTCCCTCCCAGTCGTTCGTGCGATCACCGTCGCGTGAGCCCGGCCGTGTCCAGAGCGCTGCTGTCGATCTCCATCCTCTGCGCATCCCCCTCGCTGGCCGAGCGATGGGATCACCGCGGGAGCATCGGGCTCCTCACGGGCTTCGGCGTCGAGGGTCGCGCCGCGGTCGGCGTCGGCCAGTCGGACACAGGCGTTCGGCTGTTCCCGGAGCTCGGCGGAACCTTCGCGCTGTCGGATCACTGGAACATCAAAGCGGCAGGGCGCCTGTCGTTTCTCGGCGCAGCCCTCGGCCTCTCGTTTCTCGGCGGCGTGCGCTCGACCTTCGGCGATCGGTTCAAGACGTTCTTCGATCTCGATCTCAACGTGCACGTGCTGCCCATCGTCACCATCGGGCCGCGCGTCGCGTTTGGCGTTCAGTACGAGCTGCTCGAGGTGATCGGCGCGTTCGCGTGCGCAGGCGTGCAGTTCGGCGTCGGCCCAGCGGGCGCACGTATCGGCTTCGAGGTGATGGTCGGCCTGCAGTTCCGCTCGTACCTCTTCGAGTGATCAGGCGCTGATCACTCATTTCTCGGACAGTTTTTTTGACGATGCGACATCGTGTGCGACCATGTGTGCACCTGTAAGGGAGGACGTACCGCACATGGATGACAACACTCGTCTGACGTCGGTTGTGTTTCGGTTGAACCGTGATCGCCTCGAGTCGCTGAAGGATCTCTCGAAAGAGACCCGGATTCGTCAGAGCGAATACCTGCGTGAGGCGATCAGCGATCTCCTCGAGAAGTACGAAGACAAGTTGATGGACTAGTCGGTCGAGAAGGGCGGCCCGCGCGGCACCTCACGGGCCTCGCGCCGCTCCTGTGCAGTGAAGGGATCATCGGCAGGCGGGTACTCGACGCTCCACAACACGAGTCCTGCCGCCGGAGCCCGGTCTCCATGACCCAGCCGACGTCGCGTCTGCTCTGGCCCTTCCGGGTCGGCGGTCGAGCCGCGCGCGAGCGCCTCTGCGAATTCTTCCTTCGACCACGCTCCGCTGGCGACGGCGACCGCGCCCCCGATGAGGGAGCGCACCATGTACTTGCCGAACCGATCGCCGCGCACGCGCACGTCGAGAAGCCCTGGGCTCGGCTCCACCACCTCGACGCTCTCGATCACCCGCTCGCGCACCGCGCTGCGTTTGGCGTGGAACGCCGAGAAGTCGTGCGCGCCGACGGCGACCTGGAGCACCTCACTGATCGCCTCCGGCGTCACGTCGACGGCCCACGCGACGGGCGCCCATCGTTCATTTGCTCCGACGAGGAGCCGATAGCGGTACTCCTTCATGCTCGAGCGCCAGTGTGCGTTGAAGTGCGGCGGCGCCTGACGCACGAGCGCGACCCCCAGCGTCGGCGGCAGGTGCGCGTTGATCCTGGCCGGGAGCTCCTCCACCGGCAGCTCGCCCTCGAGCCTGAACGACAGCACCTGCATGCGCGCGTGCACCCCGGCGTCAGTGCGACCGCTGGCCACGACGTTCCGGTGCAGCCCGATTCTCGCCATCGCGTCCAGCAACGTCTGTTGAACGGTCGGCCCCAGGGCCTGAGCCTGATAGCCTCGGTATGGCGCGCCGTGGTACCAACACCACATCGCGACGAGTCTGGAGGGAGTGCGGGACATGGCTGACCAGACCTGGCTGTTTCGTCAGGGAGACCTGATTCTCGGGCCCGTACCCACGAAGCTGCTGGTCGACAAGCTCTTCACCGGTGAGGTGAACGGGCTGACCGAAGTGCAGATGATGGGTTCGGGCATCTTCCGCAAGCTCCGTGACGTTCCCGAGCTCAAGGTGCACCTCGCGAAGGCCGAAGCGAAGCAGCGCGTCGACGCCCACGCAGAGCAGCACGCGAAGACCCGCTCGAAGCGGCTGGTGACGATCATCGGCGTGGTGACGGGCATCTTGATGGTGACGGGCATCGCGGTCGCTTTCCTCGGCAGCTACCTCGCGGTTCACGGCTCGACCTCGTCGGCCGATGAGCTGGCCTGGGGCGACATCACCATCGACGCGCCCACGGTTTCGCGCGCCCAACGCAACGCCGATGACGAGCTCGTCGAGTACACGGGCACCGGCCGCAAGCCGCCTCCTCGCACTCCGGTCGGCAACACGCCCACGCTCCCCGCCAACCCGGGGACGCCGAAGCCGAAGATGGGCACCGCTGACAGCGACGGCATGGCGATGGGCGAGGTCGATCAGGCCGCCATCAACTCCGTCATCGCGAAGTTCAAGCCCACGCTGATTCCCTGCATCAAGGAGGTCGCCAAGCCCGGCATGCCTCCGACGCAGATCCCCATTCAGTTCACGGTCAACGAGTCGGGCAAGGTCTCGAAGGTGTGGGTCGACAACCCGGACTTCAAGTCAGGCCCCCTCCCGGAGTGCCTCATGCGGGAGCTCGCCAAGTGGCCCTTCAAGGCGCAGGGCACCAGCGCGTCGGTCGGCTTCGCCTTCAACATCGGCAAGAAGGGTTGAAAGGCCGGCCGCTCTCTGGTTCACAGCGCTCGTCATGGCGAACGTGGAAACAGAGCTCGAGCGTAAGGCGTTGACCGTTCCTCCCGGCTCGGTGCGGCAGGCCGTGCTGCTGGCCGCCAAGCGCTTCAAGTCGTCGTGGGTCGAGCTCGGCAAGCTGCTCGGCAAGGTCCGCAACGAGGGCACGTTCCAGGATTGGGGCTACGCGACCTTCGACGCCTACTGTCTGGCGGAGCTGCGCATTCGCAAACAGACTGCCGACAAGCTGACCAAGGGCTACGCGGTGATGAACAAGTACGAGCCCGAGCGGATCGAGGCTCCCGACATCGCGGAGTCGGCCCCGGCCTTCGAGGTTGTCGAGGTGCTCGCGCAGGCCGAGGAGCGCGGCCAGCTCTCGGCCCAGGAGTACAAGTCGATTCGCGACTCGATCTGGAATCAGGAGAAGCCGACCAGCGAGCTGCGGCGCGAGCTGACCGAACGCTTCCCGGCTCCCGAAGAGGCGCCTTCGTCCGACGGGGCGAACGTGAAGCGGCTGTGGCTGCAGATGAAACGGCTCTCGGCCGAGCTGCGCGCCAACAAGAAGATCCCCCGCGCGCTGGTCGAACGCGCCGAGGCGCTGGCGGGCGATCTCGAAGAGGTCGTGACGCAGAAGGCCGAGGCCTGACGACTGCCCCAAGCGGTCAGCTTTCTGACGGAACCCGCCTGGTCGGACGTCGTGCCCCGGCGGCGGGCGGTTGCTAGAGTTTTCTTCGCGATGGACCTGCGGCTACAGTCTGAAGCTGGCTCTGCGGGTCGGTTTCATTGGAGGACGGTTTGAAGAAGGGCGAGCACCACGTCAACCTGTCCTGTTCCTTCTGCGGCAAGTCGCAGCGGGAGGTCCGCAAGCTGATCGCGGGCCCCACCGTCTACATCTGCGACGAGTGCATCAAGCTCTGCAACGACATCATCGCGGAGGAGACCGAGAAGGAAGAGACGCGCCCGCAGGTCAGCCTGCCGACGCCGATGGAGATCAAGACCTTCCTCGACGACTACGTCGTGGGTCAGGACTTCGCCAAGCGCGTGCTCGCGGTGGCCGTCTACAATCACTACAAGCGCATCTATCAACGCAAGGCTGGCGCGCGCGCCGCACGGCCGGGCATCAAGCTCCCGGGTCCCGAAGAGGTCGAGCTCTCGAAGTCGAACATCCTGCTCCTCGGGCCCACGGGCTCGGGCAAGACGCTGCTGGCCCAGTCACTCGCGCGTTTCCTCAACGTGCCCTTCACCATCGCCGACGCCACCAGCCTCACCGAGGCCGGCTACGTGGGTGAAGACGTCGAGAACATCATCCAGAACCTGCTGCACAACGCCGACTACGACGTCGAGAAGGCGGCGCGCGGCATCGTGTACGTCGACGAGATCGACAAGATCGCCCGCAAGAACGGCGACACGCCCTCGGCCACTCGCGACGTCGGCGGCGAAGGCGTTCAGCAGGCGCTGCTGAAGATCATCGAAGGCACCCGAGCCAACGTCACCCCGCGCGGCGGCAAGAAGTACAACCAGCAGGAGTACATTCAGGTCGACACCAGCAACATCCTCTTCATCTGCGGCGGCGCCTTCCACGGCATCGAGCAGGTCATTCGCCGGCGCACGGGCGAGAAGGGCCTGGGCTTCGGCGCGTCGATCGAGTCGAAAGAAGAGCGCAGCGTCGGCGAATTGCTCCGCCTCGTGGAGCCGGACGACCTGATGAAGTTCGGCATGATCCCCGAGTTCATCGGGCGCCTGCCGGTGATCGCGACGCTCAACGATCTCAAAGAAGACGATCTCGTCACCATTCTCACCGAGCCGAAGAACGCGCTCACCAAGCAGTACCAGAAGCTCTTCGAGATGGAGAAGGTGAAGCTCCAGTTCACCAAAGAGGCGCTGCGCGCGGTGGCGAAGGAAGCGCTGCGGCGGCACTCCGGTGCACGTGGCCTGCGAGCCATCATGGAAGACGCCATGCTCGAGATCATGTACGACGTGCCCTTCCGCGAGGGCGTGAAGGAATGCCGGATCACCGAAGGCGTCGTGCTCAAGAAGGAAGCGCCCCAGCTCTTCTTCGAGAAAGAGAAGAAGTCGGCCTGAGGCGTTTCGTAGCGCTCGTCGCGCTCTGTGGCCTCGCCGGCTGTTCTCGCTCCACTCCAGTTGCCGTGAACGTCGTCGACGCGGGCGCCTGTGTCTGCGCGCCGGTCATCGCGACCGTGTCGAAGCTGCCGCCCAAACCCGTCCGCACCGAGCCGACCTCAGAGTCTCACGACGTGCACCCGCTCGCGGTGTGCGACGCGAAGGGACAGGACCCGCTGCTCGCCGCTCAGACGTTCGCAGACGAGGGCAAGTGGGAGGCGGCGCTGTCGTGTGCGGCGCAGTCGGCCGCCATCATGCCCAGCGAGCCGCTCGCCCACGTCGAACGCGGCCGGGCTCTGGTGGCGCTGGAACGCTTCGAGGAAGCCAAGCTGGCCTACGCCCGCGCGCTCGCCCAGGAGCCAGACTCGCTGGAAGCGCTCCTCGGCGCCGCGCACCTGTACGCCGTGGTGTTGCCGTCGACGCGAGAGGTCGACGAGCTCGGGGTGCTCTACGCGATGCGCGGCTTCGCCATCGCCGCGGAAGGTGACTCCGAGCTGGTCCCCTCGGCAATCGCCAACCCCAACGCCGATCTGGCGATCGAGCTCGGCCGGGTCTCGGCCATGGCGCTCAATGACGTCGGCCGCAGCCAGGAGGCGATCGATCAAGCCAACTGGGTGCTCGCGCGCGTGAAGGACGATCCCGAGGCGTCGTTCGAGCGGGCGGTTGGCCTCTTCGAGCGCTGCGAGTTCGACCAGGCGAAGACGGCGTTTCAACGGCTGCTCGGCGACAAGACGCGCGCCGGCCACGCTCACTTTCACCTGGGCCTGCTGCTGGAGCGCGAAGGAAAGAGCGCCGAGGCCGAGAAGCACCTCACGAGAGCGCAGAAGCTCGCGCCGGAGCAGTTCTGGGCGCCCGTGATGTTGCCGATGCCCGAGTTCGAGAAGGAATTGAACGGCCTCATCGCGGCGCTTGATCCTGAAGTGCAGCGCGACCTGAAGGGCGTGCCGATCACGGCTGAAGACATTCCCGACGTCGCGGATCTCACGATTGGCGATCCGCCGTTGTCGCCCACGATCCTCGGGCTCTTCCGAGGGCCGCCGCTCCAGACCGCGTGCACGCCGGATGACGGATCGCCGTGCCGCTCGGTCGTGCTGTACCGCAAGAACCTGGGCCGCGCGGTGAAGACCCGGGAGGAGTTGGTTCATCAGATGAGAGTGACGCTGCTTCACGAGATTGGCCACCTGCGTGGTGAAGACGACGGCGAACTCGCCGCGCGGGGGCTCGAGTGAGCGCTCCAGTCGCGCGCGTCAGCTTGAAGGCCGCCAAGTCGGTTCGGCAGGGCTACCCGTGGGTGTGGCGCCAGGAACTCGAGGACCTGCCGCGTGATCTCGCTCCCGGCGCGATCGTCGACGTCGTCGATGCGCAGAAGAACGCGCTGGGTCAGGCGTTCGTCGCGACGAAGTCTCCGCTGGCGCTGCGGTTCGTCTCACGCAAGCTCGCGGTGGATGAGAAGGTCGACGACGCATTCTGGAAGCGGCGCTTCGAGCTCGCGCTGGCCCGTCGAGCGAGCCTCTCGCCGAGAGACGCGTACCGGGTGATCCACAGCGAGGCCGATCTCGTGCCCGGGCTGATCGTCGATCGCTACGGCCCGGCGCTGACGCTCCAGACGTTGAGCGAAGGCGCCGATGTCCGAAAGGCGAAGTGGGCCGAGGTACTGGCGCAGGTGACGGGCGCGTCGGTCGTCGTCTGCCGTGACGATGCTTCGGGCCGCGACTTCGAGGGGCTGCACCGCGAGACGAAGGTGTTGGCCGGCAGCGGCCCGTCGCTGGTGCGGTACCACGAGGGCGAATCGGAGCTCGAGATCGACGTCCTCGCCGACTCGAAGACGGGGTCATTCCTCGACCAGCTCGACAACCACCTGCGCGCCGGTCAGCTCGCGAAGGGCAGGGCGCTCGACACGTTCAGCTACCACGGTGGGTTTGCGCTCGCGCTCGCGCGGAGCTGCAAGTCCGTCATCGCCGTCGAGCAGGATCCCGATGCCGCCACGCGCGCCCGCGCGAACATGACGCGCAACCGGCACGCCCACGTCGACGTGCAGACGGCCAACGCCTTCGATGTGCTGCGAACCTTGTCGGACGAGGGCGAGCAGTTCGACACGGTCGTCATCGATCCACCTGGGCTGGCGAAGCGCTCCGAGGGGCTGGCGACGGCGAAGCGCGCGTACCACGAACTCAACGTGCGGGCGTTCAAGCTGCTCAAGCCCGAGGGGCTGCTGGTGACGTGCTCGTGCTCGGGGAAATTGTCGCGTGAGGCGTTCGACGACGTGGTGCTCGAAGCGGCCGCCGACGCGAAACGAACCGTGCAGGTGCTGGAGCGTCGTGGCGCAGGACTCGATCACCCGGTGCTCCCCGGCCTGCCGGAGACCGAGTACCTGAAGGCCTGGTTCCTTCGCGTGCTGTGAAGCTCAGCTCTTGATGCCGAGCTCTTTCTTCAGGCGCGCCGTCAGCTCGAAGTACTCCACCCGCGAGAAGCCCACGTTCAAGATGTGGAAGTCCTTCTTCGAGAGGCCGACGCACCCAAAGCAGTACGTGCAGTCAGACAGGTTGCGGCTGAAGACGACGTAGGCGCTCGAGGTGCAGTTCTCGCTCTGCACGCAGTACGCGCAGCCGTGGAGCGACTTCGAGTCCACGCAGTGGGTGCAGTTGTTACAGAGCTCGCAACGAATGCAGTGGGTCGACGAGTAGCAGGCCTCGCAGCCCTCGCAGAACATGCAGTTCGCGCAGCGCACGCACGCCTTGCACGCGTAGCTGCCGGGGTTGCCGTCGTTCGAGGCGAAACCCTGGGTCAGGCGGTTCAGCTCTTCGAGGAATCGGCGGCGGTCGAGCGACGCAACGAGTTCACGCGCTTCGGACGGCTCAGCAGAGGTCTTCTTGGGGTCGCGGGCCACGGGCAAGAGTAAACCTCAGCTTCGAGGCTTCACGAAGCGCAATGCCGAGGGGTCAATCGAGCGAGCGCACGAAGGCCGACACCGCCGTCACCACGGCCGCCTGCTTGTCGATGTGTGGCGCGTGTCGACACCCGGCCAGCGTCATCGACTCGAGGTGTCTGACGAGCGAGCCGAGTCGCTCCAGGTGCGCAGGCGTCGTGAAGCCGTCGTTCACGCCGCGCAGCCCGAGCACCGGACAGGTGATGCCGCGTGCGAAGTCGTCCATCTGCCAGTTCTTCATCCCTCCACCCCCCCACACTTCGGCCCACTGCAGGAACGTGCGATCGGGATCTGACGTCGTGGAGTTCAGCGAATCGGGCAGCCCGCGCTCGTACAGGCGACACACCTCGATGCGAAGCGCGTCGTCAGCGAACAGGACGGGCGCCATCGCGATCACGCCTTCGACCGGCAGCGGCGCCGCGCCCGCGTGGATGAGCGAAATGGTGGCGCCTTCTTGAAAGCCCAGGAGGATCACCTTCTCGAGGCTCAACGACGTCCGCAGACGCGGGAGGATCTCGAGCGCCTCGTGCTCCAGATAGCCGGGAGCGAGCGGCGCGACGAGCGCCTCGGACTCGCCCCAGCCCAGGCGTGAGTAGGCATAGACGCGTCGATCGGTCGCTTCTGCGAGCCTGCGTGGAAAGTCGCCCCAGCCCTTCGCGTGACCGACCGCTTCATGCAGGAGCAGGAGCGGAGCTTTGGTCTCACCGGCTCCCCACCAGTGGTACTCGTACGAGTACTCGTTGATGCGTATCGAGGGCATGCCCGGGCGGCAGCATGGCAAAGCCCGGGTCGGTTTGTCTGCTCATCGTCGGGGCCCTTTTGGTGCGCGCGGTGAGGTAAGGCGCCCGCCCGTGGATCTGTCGCATCTGAACCCGCCTCAACGCGAGGCCGTCCTCACCACCGAAGGCCCGCTCCTGGTGCTGGCCGGTGCAGGCTCGGGCAAGACGCGCGTCATCACCCACCGCATCGTGCACCTGCTCGACCACAAGGTGCCGCCCCGCTCGATCCTCGCGGTCACCTTCACCAACAAGGCCGCCGCCGAGATGAAGGAGCGCGTGGTGGCGATGGCCGGCCAGCGCGCGCTCGGCGTCACGCTCTCGACGTTTCATGCGTTCGGCGCCGAGGTGCTCAAGCTGCACCTGCCGAAGCTCGGGTGGCCGAAGAAGTTCGCGATCGTCGACACCGGCGATCAGATCGCGCTGGTGCGCCGGGCCATGCGCGATCGCAACGTCGACGACAAGGCGTTCGACCCTCGCAAGGTGTTGACGCTCATCTCTCGCGCGAAGAACTCAGGCATCGAGCCGCAGCCGAAACCGGAAGGGCAGGGCGACGATCTCGATCTCGTCGCGCACCTGGTGTTCCCGCTCTACCAGCTCGCGCTGAAGGCCCAGGGCGCGGTCGACTTCGACGATCTCATCGTCTTCCCCTCGCGCATCTTCGAGAAGTTCCCCGAGGTGAAGAAGGACTACCAGACCCGCTACCGCTACGTGATGGTCGACGAGTTCCAGGACACCAACAGCGCCCAGCTCGAGGTGCTGCGCCATCTCGGCGAAGGGCACGGAAACGTCTGCGCGGTGGGTGACGACGATCAGTGCATCTACTCGTGGCGCGGCGCCGAGGTGCGCAACATCCTCGAGTTCGAGCGCTTCTTCGCTGGCGGCAAAGAGGTGCGGCTCGAGCAGAACTACCGCTCCACGGGCGTCATCCTCGACGGGGCCAACTCGGTCATCGAGCAGAACCCGCTGCGTCGCGCCAAGCGCATGTGGACCGAGGTGAAGACCGGCCCGAAGTTGAAGCTGGTCTCGGCGCCCAGCGAAGAAGAAGAGGCACGCTACGTCGCCCGCGAGGTGAAAGACGCGATCCTCAACGGGTTCCCGGCCGACGAGATCGCCGTGCTGTACCGGACCAACGGCCAGGCGCGGCCCGTCGAAGAGGCGCTGCGAGAGAAAGACGTCCGCTACGAGGTGATCGGCGGCACCGAGTTCTTCGATCGCCGCGAGGTGAAGGACGTGATCGGCTACTTCAAGCTGATCGCGAACCCGAAAGACGAAGCGTCGCTGCTGCGCATCGTGAACGTCCCCGCGCGCGGCATCGGCGACGTCACCATGGAGCGCATCACCTCCTGGGCCGTCGAGAATGAAGTGCCGCTGTGGAAGGCGCTCGATCGCGCCGCCGAGATTCCCGACGTGCCGCAGGGCGCTCCCGAGAAGGTGCGTGACTTCATCGAGCTGGTCGAGCGGTACCGCCGCGCCTTCACCAAGGGAAACCTCGCGCAGGTGACGCGAGAGCTGCTGGCCGAGATCGACTTCGTCGGCGCAGCGCGGCTCCATGCGCCGTCTGCCGCGTCGGCCGATCGCAAGGCGAAGGCCGTGGCGCAGGTCATCGACTCGCTCGAGGCGTACGAGAAACGCGAAGGCCGAAAGGCGAGCCTGCTCACGTACCTGAACCGCCTCGCCCTCGACACGAAGGACGACGAAGACGAAGCGCACCACACGCAGGGCCGCGTGACGCTGATGACGTTGCACGGCGCGAAGGGCCTCGAGTGGCGGCTGGTGTTCCTGATGGGCCTGGAAGAGGAGCTGCTCCCGCACTCCGGCATGCAGGGCGAGCTGCCCAACCCCGAAGAGGAGCGACGGCTCTGCTACGTCGGCATGACCCGGGCGCGAGAGCGTCTGGTGATGACCCGGGCGACCACCCGCATCAAGCGCGGCCGTGAAGTGCCGCGCACGCCCAGCCGGTTCCTGGCCGACATTCCAGAGGACTTGTGTGAGATCATCGACTTGGACGCGGTGCCGGCCGGGCCGGTGACCGAGAAAGAAGTGAACTTCTTCTCGTCATTGCGCGAGCGCCTCAAAGGGCCGACGGCTCCCACGACGGCAACGACTCCTGATCCACGGAACGGGTCTTGACACCCTGGGGCTGCGCAGGTAGCAGAGCCGCCCTTTCCAGCCTTTCGCGGTAATCTGCGCGGGGCCAACACCAGCAAGGTTCAACTCATGCCGCACCAGAGGACGTACAGCGCGAAGGCGTCGGACATCAAGCGCGAGTGGCACCTCGTCGACGTCGACGGGAAGATTCTCGGCCGCGCCGCGACCCAGATCGCCACCCTGCTCAAGGGCAAGCACAAGCCCATGTTCACGCCGTCGATCGACACCGGCGATCACGTGATCGTCATCAACGCCGAGAAGGTGAAGATCTCGGGCAACAAGCCCAGCCAGAAGCTCTATCACCGCCAGCCGCGCGCTGGTTTCCCTGGCGCTCTGAAGACGACCGACTACCAGACGCTGCAGAAGCGTCACCCGGAAGAGATCATCTTGAACGCGGTTCGCCGCATGCTGCCCCGCAACACGCTGGGCCGCCAGATGATGACGAAGCTCAAGGTCTACGCGGGCGACAAGCACCCGCACGTGGCCCAGAAGCCTGCCGCTCGCGCGGTCAAGGCCTGAACCTCTAGCCCCGGCGGCAGCTTCGCCGGGAAAAAACGGAACTGAGAGAACACCATGGCGAAGTCAGGCACTGACGGTTTCTACGCTACCGGCCGCCGCAAGGAGGCCACTGCCCGCGTTTGGGTGAAGGCCGGCGCAGGCTCGGTGATGATCAACGGTCGTCCGATGGATGAGTACTTCGGGCGTGAGACGTCGATCATGGTCATCAACCAGCCGCTGCAGGTGCTGGAGCAGCTCGGCAAGATCGACATGACGGTGAACGTGCGCGGTGGCGGCCTCTCGGGCCAGGCCGGCGCGATTCGTCACGGTCTCTCGCGCGCCCTCTGCCGCATGAACGCAGAGCACCGCGGCCCGCTCAAGAAGGCCGGCTTCCTCACCCGCGATGCTCGCGCGGTCGAGCGCAAGAAGTCTGGTCAGCCCGGCGCCCGCAAGCGCTTCCAGTTCAGCAAGCGCTAACCGGTTTCGACAGGCCCGTCCTGTCGCGCGCCGTGGGTCCCCGTCATACACGGAGGGCTCACGGCGTTTTCCGTTTCAGCGGAGCCGTGCCGGAGCGCTGGTGTTACGCTTTGCGCCGACATGGAACTCAACGAGATTCTGCAGATCGCGCTGCGCGGCGGCGCCTCGGACATCCACCTGAAGGCCGGCCTGCCCCCGATGTTCCGGGTCGACGGCTCGCTGGTGCCGCTCAAAGACGGCAAACGCCTGCCCCCTGAAGAAGTGGCGCGCATGGCGTTCGGCATCATGAACGAGTTCCAGAAGGAGAAGTTCAAGACCTCGAACGAGGTCGACCTTGCCTACGGGGTGCCCGGGCTCGGCCGCTTCCGCGTCAACGTCTTCCAGCAGCGCGGCACCATCGGCGCCGTCCTTCGCGTGATTCCGTTCAAGATCCAGTCGGTGAAGGAGCTGATGCTCCCCCCGATGCTCGAGAAGATCTCGCTCGAGGAGCGCGGCCTCATTCTCGTCACCGGCACCACCGGCTCGGGCAAGTCGACCACGCTCGCCGCGATGATCGATCACATCAACTCGATGGAGACGAACCACATCATCACCGTCGAGGACCCGATCGAATTCCTGATTCGCGACAAACGATCGATCGTGAACCAGCGGGAAATCGGCGTCGACACGCTCTCGTTCAGCCAGGCCCTCAAGAGCGCGCTCCGGCAGGACCCGGACGTCATTCTCGTCGGCGAAATGCGAGACATCGAGACCATCGAGACGGCGCTGCTCGCCGCCGAGACCGGTCACCTCGTCATGTCCACGCTCCACACGCTCGACGCGACCGAGACGATCAACCGCATCATCTCGGCCTTCCCGCCCCACCAGCAGAAGCAGGTGCGCATTCAGCTGGGCAGCGTGCTCCGCGCCGTCGTCTCGCAGCGCCTGGTGCCCCGCGCCGATGGGAAGGGCCGCGTCGCTGCCGTCGAGATCATGAAGACGACCGCTCGCATCAAGGAGCTCATCGAGGACAAGGATCGGACGAAGGAGATCGCCGACGCCATCGCCCAGGGCAACGTCGCCTACGGCATGCAGACGTTCGATCAGTCGCTCATGCAGCTCGTGAGGCAGGGCGCGATCACGTACCAGGAGGCCTTGCGTCAGGCGTCGAACCCCGACGACTTCGCGCTGCGGTACCAGGGCGTCAGCTCGACGGCCGACTCCAAGTGGGACGGCTTCGACAACAAGCAGGGCGAAGAGCGCGCCGCGCCGGGCTCCATGGCCTACGTGCAACAGATGAACGCCAAGGCGCCTCCTCCACAGGGCGCCGCGCCGACCGGGGCTTCACGCACGAACCTGCAGCCGGTTGGTGGTGCTCCGCCAGTGACGACCCCGGCGGGGACCCAGGCGGCTCCTCGTCCGGCGGCTCCGGCACCTGCGCCCGCCGCTCCCAAGCCGGCCAGCGACGACGACTTCCAGATCGAGCGCTTCTGAGGCGCCCTCCCGGCCCCCATCGAGACTTGCACCTCGAGGGGGCCTGAGGTGTCAGAGGGGAGCCATGCGCTCACTTCGACTCCTCGCCCCCCTTCTCGTCCTCTCGGCCTGTGGGCCGACCCAACAACCCCCCGAAGCGACCTGCACTGACGGGTGCTTCGCGAGCAGCGGCTCGTGCATCAAGGCCGCCGACCAGATCGACACCCTCTGCGGGCTGAGCGGTGGCGGGTCGTGTCAGAACTGCGTCATTCAGGGCCTGGTTTGTCAGAAGGGCTTTGGCTGTACCCGCGGCCCGAACCTTGGCGGAGGCTCGGCTGGTGGTGGAATTGCTGGTGGTAGCGCGGCCGGTGGCTCGGCGGCTGGTGGCTCGGCGGCTGGTGGCTCGGCGGCTGGTGGCGCGGCGGCTGGTGGCGCGGCGGCCGGTGGCGCGGCGGCCGGTGGCGCGGCGGCTGGCGGTGCGGCGGCTGGTGGTGCGGCAGCTGGTGGTGCGGCGGCTGGGGGGGCGGCGGCTGGTGGTGCGGCGGCTGGAGGCTCTGCGGCTGGAGGCTCTGCGGCCGGTGGCTCGGCGGCCGGTGGCTCGGCGGCTGGAGGCTCGGCGGCTGGAGGCTCTGCGGCTGGCGGCTCGGCCGGCGGTGGCTCGGCCGGCGGTGGCTCGGCGACCTGCGTGAACCTGTGCTCTGGCTCGGTGAGCATCTGCGACTCGGCGGGCGTTCGTACCTGCCAGGTTGATGGTTCTGGCTGCAGCGTGTTCGGAGCGCCCCAGGCGTGCCCGAGCATGCAGAGCTGCAGCGGCGGCTCCTGTCAGTCGACATGCACCAACCAGTGCGCGCTCAACGCCACCCAGTGCGCGTCCTCGGGAGCGCCCGTGCGCTGCCAGACGCTCTCGAATGGCTGCACCGACTGGGTGCTCCAGACGACCTGTTCGCCCGGCCAGGTGTGCAGCGGCGGCACGTGCGTCACCTCGTCGACCTGCGTCAACCAGTGCTCCGTCGGCGCCACCCGCTGCACCACAGGAGGCCAGCAGCAGACCTGCGTGACGTTGGCGTCGGGCTGCACCGACTGGTCGCTGCCCATCGCGTGTTCGGGAGGCCAGAGCTGTGCCTCGCCTCGCACCACCTGCGCCGTTCCCCAGTGCACTGCGGGGCAGCGTCGTTGCACGACGGCCGGAGCGCCGGGCGTCGAGACGTGTGACGCCCAGGGCAGCTGGTACGTGACCTCGCAGTGCCCGCAGGCGTGCTCCGCCGGCTCGTGCACCGCGTCTGCCGCGTGCAGCGCCGGCACCGTTCGTTGCAACGGCACCAACATCGAGATCTGCAACGCGTCGGGGACCGCATGGCTCTACAACCAGACCTGCGCCGTCGCGTGCACGAGCGGCATCTGCACCGGCCCCTGCACCCCGAGCCAGAAGCGCTGCAACGGCAACGTGCCCGAGACGTGCAACCCGGCGGGCTCAGCCTGGGTCGCCGCGCAGTCCTGCGCGTACGAGTGCTACCGCGGGGAGTGCACGCAGAACGATCTCGTCATCGACGGCACGACGCAGACCCTCGAGGGCGACCTCAAGTTCTCGAACAACGTCACCATTCGCAACCAGGGCCAGCTCCGCGTCGGCCCCACCGGCATTCTCAAGATCCGTGCGCGGAACATCACGGTCGAGAGCAACACCACCATCAACGCGAACGACCTCGGTGTCGACACGCGCGGTCAGGGCGGAACGACGGTCGCGAGCTGCTACTGCAACAGCGCCTCGTTGAGCACGGGCTCGAGCTACGGCACGTCAGGCGTCAACGGCACGGGAACGTCCTCGTACTGCGGCTATCCGCACTACGCCTCGTGCACCCCGACGGTCTCCGCACCTGGGACGTACGACCGTGACGACGATCTCTCCATCAGCCAGGGGAGCCGGTGGAATGGGGCGACGAACAAAGGCGGCGGTCTCGTTCAGCTCATCGCCGACACGGTCACCATCAACGGCCAGATCACCGCCAACTCGACCTCGAACGGCGCGTCGGGCGGCGGCGTACTTGTCGCGGCGAACCAGATCAGCGGCAGCGGCGTCATTCAGACTTCGGGTGCGACGAGCCCCGCCGGAGGCAACGGCCGCGTCAAGCTGCTCCGGGGAACGACGAACAACTTCTTCAGCGGCAACATCACCGGCAACAACCGCGCGTCGCCGATGCCGCCCCTCGATCTCGTCTCGGGCAGTCACCCGGACCAGGCCAGGTGGTACAACGACGGCCTCGGTGACTGGTTCCTCGCCTGGAGCCGCCCGTACCAGAGCCTCACCGGGTACTACTGGAAGCTGTCCACCAGCGCGTCGACGCTGCCGTCGGCCGCCGCGATGAACGGCACGTTCCTCCAGGCCGAGTCGATTCAGGTGCCGGCCAGCCAGCTCACGCAGGGCATGAACTACGTGCACATCGTCTCGGTCGACTCCGCGTTCAACGTCGGCACGGTGAAGGCGACGGCGACGGTGCAGGTCAGCACCCAGCCGCCCACCATCACCTCGACCAGCCACCCCACGCAGCGCACCTGGGGCGGCACCGCCGGGCTGTTCTTCTCGTGGACGAACCCGCAGGCCGACTCGAACTTCAACGGCTACTACTTCACGCTCGATCGCTACGCGGACACGGTGCCGGCCGCGACGCCGACCAACTTCACCTCGAACAAGCAGGTGCTGCTGGCCAACACGCCCGACGGCATCTGGGGCTTCCACGTGGTGAACCGCGACACGCGCGGCGCCATCACGAAGGCCGCTGCTCACTACATCGTCTACGTCGGCGCGAACCCCGGCGTGGGCAACATCTCGGGCAGCGCGTACGACGGCAGCATGGGCAACGCTGCGCTCTCGGGCGTCACGCTCACCATCAACCGCGGCTTCTTCAGCCAGACGACCGCTTCGAACGGGACGTATACCTTCAGCAACATGCTCCCGGCTGGCACGTGGGAGGTGACCGCTTCGAAGACGGGGTACGTGTCGCAGACCGTGACGGTGACGGTCGCCGCTGCGGGCTCGGTGAATCAGAACTTCACGCTGCTTCGGGCTCCGTGACGCGACTCGGAGCGGCTCCCGCGTTCAGGGAGCCGCTGCAGGCGCAGCAGTGGTGACTTCGTCGAGCCGGCCCTTCTTCGCGTCGGACGCAGGTGTCGTGCAGACGTCTTCGCTGCGGTCGTCGAGCTCGAGGTCGGCCCGTCGGTAGAAGAGCCGGCGTCAGTTGCGCGAGAAGCAGACCTCCCGAGTCCAATCGGCGTTCCTCACTGCGTTCGTGAGCCTCAGGTGACGGCGCGTCAATGCGGCCACACCGGCTCCTTTGCGTTGTCGGGAACCCACTTTCAGAGCTGGTGTCAGGACACGTACTGCAGAGCGGCGGCCGGCCGCTCTCCCAGTCAACTCACAGTCCGAGGAGTGTCCGCCCATGCCCGAGGCCAGCCCCCGTTCGTCCTCCGATGTCCTCCCCGCGAAGGTCTCCATTACCTGGGGCTCGACGGTGCTCGACGTTCGGCACCTGTCGCCCGGTTCACGCTGGGACGTGCACGACTTTCGTGTCGAGGCGACGAAGGAGGGCACGCGCGTGCTCGCGGGAGACGAGGTGCTTCTCGCGGCAGGCGTCGGCGAGCGCGTCAGGAAGACCGTCGGAGGCCTCGACGTCACCATCGAGCCGCCTCAGGAAATGGAGCGCGTGAAGCACGACGCACGTGAGCTCGACGTTCGCTTCTTCAAGATCACTGCCATCGCGGTGATGCTCTTCTTCGCGCTCGTCGCGTCGTTCATCCTCACGCCGTTGGATGGGATGAGTGACGGCGACATCTTCGGCGCCGTGCCGGTCAAGCTCACCATCGTGGTGCCGCCCGAGAAGACCGTCGCGAAGAAGAACCCCGAGTTCGAAAAGAAGCAGCCTGAGCAGAACGCCCAGCCGACGCTGCTCCAGCCGAAGGCGCCGGTCGATCGTCAGGCGAAGAAGGCGAACGACAAGACGAAGGTCAACAACCTGATGGCCTCCTTCTTCGGGAACTCGTTCAACAAGGTCTTGAGCGGCGGCACGAACAACGCGATCGACCAGGGGCTCAACAACCTCAAGGGTCCAGGCGCCGGCGCGAGCGCTGCCGACGGGCTCAGCGGCATGGACTCTCGTGGAGGAGGCCCTGGCGGCCCCGCAGGAAACGGGCTGAGCATCGGTGGCATCGGTGGCCCCGGCGGGCCCAACGGCCCACCGAATGGCTTCGGGCTGAACCCGGGCAAGAAGCAGACGTTCGTTCCAGGCGACGGCCCGCGAACGGTCGTCGGTGACGGCCTCCCGAGAGACGTGGTGATGGCCGTGATTCGCCGCCACCAGAGCGAGATCAAGCACTGCTACGAGCGCGAGCTGCAGCAGAACGCGAAGCTCGCGGGGAAGATCGCCGTCTCGTGGACCATCGACGCCACTGGCAGCATCGCCGACGCCGTGGTGGCCGAGTCGGGCATCGACAACGCCAACGTCGAGGCCTGCATGCTCGAGCGCATTCGGCGCTGGAAGTTCCCCGAGCCCAAGGGCGGCGGCGTGGTGGTGATCACGTTCCCCTGGGTGTTTCACGCGGCCGGCAGCGAAGAGTGATCACTCCTCTTCATCGTCGGCGTCTTCTTCTTCGCCGTCGCCGTCTTCGGGGGCCTTGGCTGCGGCGCGGGCCACCTCGCTGAGCCGGGCGAGACGGGTCGCGCCCACCAGCTTCTTCTCTGCAAGGAAGCCGAGGAAGTCGACGAGCGCGGCGCCCGCCTTCTCGAGTTCGTTGCTGGCGACCGAGCGCGACAAGGAGTCCATCGCGTCGTCGACGTGTTCGGCCGCGATGGGCTGAGGGCCTTCGCTCCACGCCGCTTCGAGCAGCGACTCGGCCACCGCGAGGCGCATCGGGCGGAGCGGCGCCTCGACCTGCTTCACGAACGCATCGACCCAGGCCTCGACGGCATCGGTGTCCACCGTCGCCAGCGGGACGAGCGCGTCGAGGGTCTCTCCGAGGAAGGTGGCGTCGAAGTCTTCCGGGTCCTCGAGCCAGCCGAAGCCCTCGTCGAGCACCGACTGGTACACGAGCGACAGCCCTTCGTCCTCGCTCCCTCCCGCCGCGACGACCGCAGCGACCGCCGCGCGCACCTTCGGGCCCAGCGTCGCGTCTGCCGTCACGCGCTGCGCCGCGGCCTTCGTCGACGCGATGATCAGGCGTTGCTGGAGATCGTTGGGGACGTTCTGCTTTCCCTTCGACGCGAGCGCCTGCTGTTTCAGCGCTCCCTCAGCGGAGATGACCGACACGAGCGCGCGAGCGTCGTCGTCGTCAGGCCCCTGTTCGAGAACTTCGATGACCTTCGAGAGATCGAGGAAGCGCCTCATGAGCGGATGCATGGGGCCTGTATGTCCCGGCTGGGGCGCCGTGGTCCACCGTCGCGTGAATGGTAGAACCGGCGCATGCGCGCTCGGCCATCAGCCCTCGAGTTCGGCAAGAGGCTCCTGGCGGCCCGCGAGAAGTCCGAGGCGCAGCTCCGCGCGTCGTTCGAGCGGAAGGGCTACCCGGCCGACGAGCTCGAGGCCGCCATCGCGCGGTTGAAGGCGCTGCGGTTTCTCGATGATCGGCGCGCGGCCGAGGCCCACGCGCGGGTGGCGTTCGCGGCGAAACACTCGGTGGCGGCCGTCTCGAGAAAGCTCGCGTCACTTGGGGTCGCGACGGCGGAGGTGCAGGCGGCGGTGGCGCGCGTCGAGGAAGAGGTTGGCCACGACGACGAAGGCGCCGCCCGCGACCTGCTCGCGAAGCGCAGACTCACCGGGGTGAAGGCAGCCCGGTTCCTTGCAGGCCGCGGGTTCGACGAGGCGCTGATTCGCCGACTGGTGCGTGATCTGCCGGGCGACGACGAACGACCCGACGACTGAGTGCACGGCGCGATCGTCGGCGCTCAGGCCCAGTCGAGCTCGTCCACCAACTCTGGAACGACACCGCCGAGGAGCGCGCGGCGCTCTCAGAGGCGTCGGCCAGGCACTTTTCCACGCTCGAGCGGCACGCGTGACCCGCTCAGGCGGCCGCAGCAGCCATCTGTCGTGCAAGGACTTCGAGGTCCTTGTCGATGTTCGGCATCTCGGTGAGCACCGACTCAGGGTCGAACTGGAACTCAGCC
>JAUXRI010000174.1 GCA_030681895.1 Myxococcales bacterium
ATGCCTCGAGCGCCGCAGGCGAGGCCAACCCACAGTCGAGGAAGTCGGCGAGGAGGAACAACACCTCGACGTCGCCCTGCGCAGCCTCGAGCGCCTCGACGACGCTGAGACGGCCACTGCCGTCGAGGACGTCGCGCGCGAACTGCTCGAGAACGAGCGCCGCGCCGGCGGAACGCCCGCTGCGCCGCGCCTCGCGACAGAAGACGTCGGCCACCGATGCCCACACCTGCGCGTCGACGAAACTCATGCACTCACCGCCCTCTCACCGTCGATGAAGCGCGCTTCAAGACGCAAACCGGGCGCGTCTTCCTGACGACGTCGGGGCAACTCGTAGTCGGCGCCCAGCTTCGGCAGCATGCCGAGGGCCAGGGCGGCGAGCTCGTCGCCGCCGAAGTAGCAGTACCCTTGGCCGAAGGGCGCGAGCGACTTGATGGCGTTGGGGTGCAGCTTGAACGTCTCCACCAGCTTCGACGACGCGTCCCCTGTCGCCAGCGACGTGAAGAGGGCGCCCTGCTGGCGGCGCACCGTGCGCTCGACAACCTGGTGCGTGCCGATGGACTTCGACACCGCCTCGCACAGCTGCGGGTTGTCCTGGTTGAGGATGACTTTCGTGCGCGTATTGTCCCAGACGGCCGTGGCGAACTCCTTCGACACCAGCTCGAGGTCCGCAATCGACTGGTGCGCCAGCGTGTAGTGCAGGTTGGCGTCGCGCAGCTTGTTGAGCGAGTCGACGATGGAGAGGTCCGCGAACGAGTAGAACTCGTCCACCAGCACTGAGAAGGTGCGCTGGTTGCGCGACGCGCGGAACACCTGCCGAAGACTCCCCTCCTGCTGCACGTCCTGCAGCATGACTTTCCCCATCGCCGGCGCCTGCAGCTTGAAGAGGTTGCCTGGCAGCTGCACGTACACGAGGCCATTCGTCTCGAGGATGTCCTCGAAGATGATGTCGGGCGCGTACGCGTTGGCGATGGGCGAGAGGAACTTGTCGACGGCGCCGACGACGCCGGAGAACGTCTTGTGCACGTCCCGCCCCAGCCGTGACACCTGGTTCTCCACCTCGCGCGCGGCCTCCCTGTCGGAGGAATGCCGGAGGCAGTGCTGAAGCGCCGCGGCGTAGCCGCCGTCAGCGCCGATGCCCTTCAGGCACACGGCGACGTCGCGCAGCGTGAAGACGACGCCGTTGCCTGCTTCGTCGCGCATGCCGTGCAGCAGGCGGCAGACGTTGGTGAAAACCACCTGCGCCTGGGTGTTGTAGTACTCGTTGTCACCCAGCGGCAGCACCGAGAAGACGCGCTCTGCGACGGCGGCGACGTCACCGCCGACGTCATCCGCACCACGGGTGCCCGCGGGCCGCACGTACAGCATGTGGTACGTGTGCGAGAAGACGCTCGGGTTGGTACAGGCGGGCAGCGCGAAGACTTTCAGCTCCTTCTCGCGGCCCGACAGCGCGGCGATGGCCTTCATGACGGCGACGTTCTCGTCGCTG
>JAUXRI010000212.1 GCA_030681895.1 Myxococcales bacterium
GCTCAATCGCACCCAGGTCGGCATCGTGAAGGGCACCTCGGGGTACATGGCGCCCGAGCAGGTGAAGAACGAGCAGCTCGACGGGCGCGCCGATCTCTTCGCGACCGCTGTGATGCTCCACGAGATGCTGTGCGGCGAGCGCCTGTTCACCGCGCCGACCGACGCCGGCATGATGCTCAAGATCGTCGAGGGCGAGGCTCCGGCCCCCGTGGCGGTCAACCCGTACATCACCGAGCAGTTCTCGAACGTCGTGCTCAAGGGCCTCGAGAAGTCCCGCGAGCGTCGTTTCAGCACCGGCAAGGAGTTCGCGCGCGCGATCGAGCAGTCGTGCTCCGACATGTTCGAAGAGGAGCAGGTCGCGGAGTTCATGAAGCAGTTGTTCGACGACAAGATCGCGCTCACGCGATCGATCCTCGAGCTCGCCAACGAAGCGAAGGACGTCAGCAGCCTCAGCCGCGCCGTCGAAGGCCTCACCCAGGAGGAGCAGGACAACGCCTCGGGTGGCCGGAAGAAGATCACCAACGGCGCCGGCATGAAGAACGTCGCCACGCCGGCCCCGCGACCGGGCATCAAGAACGCCGCGGCCTCGAGCCAGCGGTTGCCGAAGGTCGGCGCGAAGGGCGCCTCGAGCCAGAAGCTCCCGGCAGTCGAGAGCCGGTCGAAGTCGTCGCAGCGCCTCCCGAAGGTCGGTGGCGAGTCGCGTCGCTCGTTGCCGGCGGTCGAGGTCGAGGACGAGACGGCGAAGAAGCCGCGCGCGAGGCCGTCGGACGAGACGATTCCTCCGAAGCCGCGATCGAACCCGCGCGGCGTCGTTCCCGACGAGCTCAGCCAGCGAGGCACTGAAGCCGCTCAGGGCGGTGGTGGCGGAAGCAAGGCGATGATGATCGTCGCCGTGCTGCTCGTGCTCGGCCTGCTTGGTGGAGGCGGCTGGGCCGTGACCAAGGGCCCGCTCGCCGCGATGCTCAAGGACGAGCCCATCGCCGTCGACACCGGGCCCAAGCGTATCGACGGCACGGCCACCCCGGCCTCGGGCGACAAGCCGAAGTGGGTCCTCGAGAAGGAAGAGGAGCAGCGCCTGCTCGCGGAGGAACGCGCCCGGCAACTCGAGATGGAGGAAGCCGCCGCGGATCCCGATCGGCTCGCGTTGCTGCAGGAGATCACCGCGCAGATCGAGCAGCTCAACCGGCTCGAAGAAGAACAGCGCCAGCTGAAGATCGAGGCACGCCAGGGCAAGCAGGAGACCGCCGCCAACGCCAAGCGCATCGACGATCTGCAGAAGCAGATCAGCGATCTCAAGGACGCGCTCAAAGAGAAGGAAGAGCGGAAGAACTCGGGCAAAGGAAAGAAGGGCGTCACCGACCCGAACACCGTGCAGGTCGTGAAGGACGTGAAGGGCGCGAAGGCGAACTCGGTCGGCTACCTCTCGCTCCGCACGGCCAACCCGTCATCGGCCGCCGTGTTCCTCGGCTCGAGTTCGCTCGGCTCGACGCCGCTCATCAAGATGCCGATCGAGGCCGGCGTGCATCAGCTCCGCGTCGTCGACGGCGACTCGAAGGACCGGCTCTTGTCCGTGACGATCGCGGCTGGAAAAACCGAAGAGATGAACGTGAACGTCGGCTCCCTGCCGCTCGGTCCGTAGCCCTCAATCGTCCTCGCCGCAGGCGACGCCCGCATGTAGGGTGCGCGCCGCCATGTACTTCCAGGAATTGATCCTCAAGCTCCAGAACCACTGGGCGAGCTTGGGTTGCATCGTGACGCAGTCGTACGACCTCGAGGTCGGCGCCGGCACGATGGCCCCGTACACCTTTCTGCGCGCCCTCGGCCCGGAGCCCTGGAACGTCGCGTACGTGCAGCCCTCCCGCCGGCCTGCCGATGGCCGCTTCGGTGAGAACCCGAACCGCTTGTTTCAGCACCACCAGTTTCAGGTGATCTTGAAGCCCGCGCCGAAGAACGTGCAGGAGCTCTACCTCGACTCCATCAAGGCCTTCGGCATCGACCCGATGGCCCATGACATCCGCTTCGTCGAAGACGACTGGGAGTCGCCGACGCTGGGCGCCTGGGGGCTCGGTTGGGAGGTCTGGTGTGACGGCATGGAGATCACCCAGTTCACGTATTTCCAGCAGTGCGGCGGGTACGACTGCAAGCCGGTCGCGGCGGAGCTGACGTACGGCCTCGAGCGCATCGCGAGGTACCTGCAGGGCGTCGAGAACGTGTTCGATCTCGAGTGGGTGAAGGGCGT
>JAUXRI010000214.1 GCA_030681895.1 Myxococcales bacterium
GGGCGGGTGGTGGCGACGGTGACGTTCGTCTCGGCGCGCGCGGTGTCCGTGCTGACGAACGAGACCTGCACGCGATGGCTCGTCGGGGTCGCGGCCGTCACGGTGCCGATGGACGCGAAGCGGACCGAGAAGGTCTGCGACGCGCCGGGCACGAGCTGCGCGCCAGCGCTGCCCGCAGTGAAGCGGATGCCGCGCGGGTTGTTCGAGGTCGCCGACGTCCACCCTGCGGGCACGTTCACGGCGGTCGGCGTGCGGAACAGGTTGCCGTCGGCGTTGAGCACCACCACGCTCGTGAGGTTGCCCGTGCCGCCGTTCGAGACGGTGTGCGCGAGCGTCGTCACTCCGGCGCCCGACAGCACCACGTCGGGGTTCACCAGCAGCGAAAGCTCGGCCACCAGCACCGAGGCGCTGCGCACCGGGTCGCTCGCCACCGTCGCGCCCGAGCCCTCGGTACCCGTAATGAGCGACGTGAACGTGACACGCGTGCCGACGCTGCCCTGAACGCGGTACGTGTACCGGAACGCGGTGGTGGCGTTGACGCTGAGCGAGCTGACGGCCGCCGGCTGCGGCCCCGTGAGCAGGGTGGCGGTGGCGTCGCCGGTCGCGATGAACGTCGGCGGCTGCGGCACCACGGTGGTGACGGTGCTGCCCGTGTTGTTCGTCACCTGCACCAGCAGGGAGACGGTGCCGCCGCTGATGGTGGTGGTGGGCGAGACCGTCACCATCGCGGGGAAGCGGCCGGCGCTCACGTCGAGCGACGTCACGAGCGGCGAGGTGGCCGTGGGGCTCGTCGCCCGCGAGTTGAAGGCGCTGACGCCGATGCTGGTGGCCCGGTACACCCAGGTGAACGTCGCGGTGGAGTCGACGGCGAGGCTGTTGACGGCCGCGGGGGTCGGCCCCGAGACGAGCGCGAAGCCGCCGCTGCCCGTGATCGTCGGCGCGACCGGCACGATGCCCGACTTCGTCTGGGTGCTGCGGTTGGCGATGGCAAGCGTCACCGTCACCTGCCCGTTCACGGCCACCGAGCGCGGGCTCACGCTGACGGTGGCGCCGAGGGCGTGCCTCGTCCACGTCCTGTTGCCTGTCTCGCCCGGAAACCTGCCGGTGTTGCAGACGTCGTTGACGCTGGTGCGGTTTCGCCGGAGCGAGTCGGTGGTGACGTCGTTCTGCGCCGAGATGCCGGTGACGCGCATCTCGAAGACCGCCGACTGTCCGGGCTGAAGGCCGCCGCCCGCCGCGCAGGTGTTGATGAAGCGATAGGTGATGGTGCGCTCGCGGCGGTCGACGGTCGACGCACGCCAGCCGACGGGAGCGCCGCCGCCTTCGATGTCGTAGGCGCCGGCGTTGAGGCTCAGGGTGAACTCGTGAATCGGGTCGTTGCTCGCCGCGGCGTTGGCGACGGTGAAGAAGAGCGATGACGTCTCATCCATCACCGCGCCGCCGCCAGTGCGGTTGACGGACCAGTCGTTCTGCGCGAGCGCCGGCGTGGCGAGGAGCGCGACGAAGAAGAGGAGGAGTGCTCGCATCGGTCGTCCCCTCACGGAGCCAGGGTGAAGGTCGCGGCGGCGTGTTCGACGCCTTCGTCGAGCGTGGTGACGTGCCAGTCTCCAGCGAGCCCGTGGTCGGTGATGAGGGTCGCAGCCACCGGCAGCGTGAAGCGCAGCGTCTTCGCCCCGTCACCCGAAGCGCGCTCGAGCGTCTGCACCTGGCGCTCCCAGGCGAAGCCTGCGGGCGCGACGAAGACGACGCCGAGTTCGCGCGCACCGACGGGTCCACCTTCGACGTCGAGCTCGAGCTCCACCGACTGCACCTCAGCCAGCGTGGCGGCGCCCAGAGGAAGGAGCCGCGTGCGCACGATGTGGCGCGCAGGCTCGAGCTGCGGCTCGAGGAGGACCTCTTCGAAGCCGCGAAGGAGCGGTGTCGGGAGGAGGGATGGGTCGGGAGGGACCAGGTTGGTGGGTGCCTGGGGCTCCACCTCCATCACGCCGCCGGGCGGTCCCTCGAAGATGCGCCCGGTGTCGACGCAGCCCCAGGCGAGCAGGACGAGGAGCAGCATGAGCAGACGAACTGCGGGCATCGGGACTCCGATCGGCGACGGCCCGAGGACTGTAGCGGTGTTCTCTGCGCGAGCGACTCGTTCGCCTGATGTAGGCGTCGTTCTGCTCGGGCTGTAGTCGCCGCGGATGTGGGGTCGCCCCGCACTCGGCGACTCGCCGCTTTTCGTCCTGAGTTCTCGTCGTGCTGATCAGGCTCGGCGCCGTCTGAGTCGGAGGATCAGGCTCGGCGCCGTCTGAGTCGGAAGATCAGCTCGGCGCCGTCTGAGTTGAGCTCACGCGGCGACGCGCAGGTCCGGCCGCTTCGTCGCTGCCGCCTTCAATTGCTTCCGCACGTCCCACACTTCTTTGAGCCCATCGATCGCGCGGCCGAGCAGGCCCTTCTTCTGCGACGCTGGAGCGTGCTCCTCACCCGGGCCACGCGCGCCGTACTCGTAGATCTTCCTCGTGCCCATGATGTGGTCGAACCACGGGTGGGTGACGCACCAGTTCGCGTTCTGGTCCTTCCCCATGTGGTGATCGTAGTGCCACGGCATGTGCTGCTTCGCCCACTGGTGGTCGAGGTGCGACTTCTTGTGGAGCACGTAGTACCGGTACATGCGGTACCAGACGGTGCCGGTGAAGAACGGCGCCACTGGGAACACCGGCAGCATCGCCACCGCGCCGAGCGACAACGCGAGCGCCTCTTTCCCCTGCGGCGACCACGTGAGCACGCTCTTCACGTACTGCGCGTCGAACATGTCGTTCTTGCGCGACTCGCGGTGGTGCTCGTGCCAGTGAAAGGCCCAGAAGCTCTTCTTGTTCTTGCCCAGCCCATGCAGCCAATACTTGTGAATCAGCCACTCGCCTGCGTTCGACGCCGCCAGGGCCACCGGAATGCCAATCATCTGCGGGCTCCTCTCTGTGTGTTGGGAGAAGAATAATGACCAAACGGTCACGACAAAACAAGCCCCCCGCGAAGAAAAAGACGGCCCTCGAGGCCGAGGTGCGTCGGCCGGGGCCCGTCGGCGGGGTGCGCGACACGAACCGCAAGGAGAAGGCCGCGACGATTAAGGACGCAGCGCTCCACCTGTTCCTGGAACGCGGCATCGACGCGGTGAGCGTCGACGACATCATGAGCCGCGCCGGCATGGCGAAGGGCGGCTTCTATCGGTACTTCGAGACGCAGACGGCGCTGGTGGCCGAGATCATCGAAGGCGCGCGGAAGTTGATGACCGAGGCGCTCGAGACCTGCAGCGTCGACCTCCGCACGGCCTCGACGCGTGACGCGCAGTTCGCCGCGTACCGCAAAGTCGGCGACGTGGTGGCGACGTTGCTGATGGAGCACCCCGGCGAGGTGCGGCTCTACCTGCAGGAGTGCCGCGCTCCCGACAACGGCCCGCGCGGCCCCATCGTCGAGCTCTCACGCACCGTCTCGAAGTACGCCATCAGCATCACGGCGCAGGCGCAGGGCCACGGCATCTTGAAGCCGATTCCGGTGCCGGTGAGCGCGCTGACGGTCGTGGGCGCTTCCGAACGACTGCTGCTCGCGGTGCTCCAGGAAGAGGACGTCGGCAACCCGCTCGAAGTTCCAGAGGCGCTCGCGACGCTGATCCTCGACGGGCTCAAGGCGTGAATCCGGGCACGCCCGTTCGAGCAGGCTTCGGGCGGTGACGGCCAGTCGGCGGTAGGGTTGATGCCACACCGTGAAGCCGCGCGACGACACACTTTCTCTGTGGGCGCTCGTCATCAGCCTCGGGCTGCATGGCGTGGCGGCGCTCGTCATCGCGTTCAGGCCCGACCACGTTCCACCGAGCTCGAGCAGCACCGGCATGACATTGGTGGAGATGACCATCGAGGAGCCGAAGCCTCCCGTCGTCGAGCCGCCACAGCCTCCCGAGCCGCCGGTCTCGCCACGCGCCGAGAAACGCACGCCTAAGGTGGTCCCGAAAGACACGACGCCTGAGCCCGCGCCGACGCTCCAGAACGATCGGCCGCAGGTCGACGTCGCCGCCACCGAGCCGCTCCGTGCGCCGACGCCCGCGCGCCCGCTCCTCATTCCCGGCGGGGCCTTCGCGCTCACCCTCGACGCCGGTGTCTTCGAGCCTGAAGACGAGCCACGCGGCCTGCACGCACCGTCGGTTCCGCAAGATCTCGTCGGCGAGCTCACGAAGGAGACCATCGGCCGGGGCAAGGTCGATCGCGGCCTCGTGCACCCGTATTACGTGACGCTCGGGAAGGCGCTCATCAAGAACTGGGACGCCGACCGCGCCGTCTCGAAGAAGGGCCTCGCGGGCTTCGGTGAGCAGTTCGTGCAGAACTCGAAGGTGTTCAACGAGATCTGGCTCGACCGCGCAGCGCAGTTCGGCGCGACGGGAGCTCCGATGGATGCGCCCGTCTCGAACGACAACGCGTCACGCAAGACGGCCACGGTGACGAACAACATTCAGGGCATCGGCGGCGTCGATCTCGAGGCGAGGAAAGAGGTCTCGCGTCAGATGCGGGAGCAGTTCAAGGCCACCCGCCGCGCCACCATTCGGGTCACCCAGAACACCGACGGCCGCCTCGTGAAGGTCGAGCTCGTCGCGCCCTCGAACGACTCCGCGGTCGACAAAGAGGCGATCGCCGACGTGCGCGCCGCCGCCGAGAAGTTGCCGCCGCCGCCCGCCGAAGCGCTCGAGGGCCGCACCGAGCTGATCAGCACCTGGGCCTTCGAGCTCGTCGTCAGCATCTCGCCGCCCATCCCCACCTTCACCTTCGAGTTCGACGAGGCGCTCGGCTTCATCGACGCGCGGCTTCCCCTCGACCGGCGCATCTACAAGAAGGTCCGCCTCGTCTCAGTGGACTGACCCTTTCATGGCCGACAAACGACGTTTCGATCTCTTCGCCGAGCTGCTCGTCACCCACTTCCCCGAGGTGACGCGCGTGTTCGACGTGGCCGGTGGCATGGGGAAGCTGAACGAGGCGCTCGTCGCGCGGGGGCGCTCCTGTCTGACCTTCGACCGCCGGCACAAACACCTGCCCGTCGAGTACGCCGAGCGCGAGTTCACCCTCGACGAGCCGTGCACGGCCGACGCGGTGGTGGGCATGCACGCCGACGGCGCCACGCGGGTGATCATCGAATACGCGGCGAAACACGGCCTGCCGTTCGCCGTGGTGCCCTGCTGCTCCGACAACTCGATGCCGTACAAGCCGTGGATGCGGCACCTGGCCGAGCTCGGCACCTCGCTGGGAATGACCGTCGACGAGGTGACGCTCCCGATGGAAGGGCGAGCCCGGGTCATCATCGGCCGGCGCGGAGCTTGACCTCCATCGACTCCGTGGTTGGGTCCGCCGCCATGCGCAACGTGCTTCGAGTCTGCGGCGTGGCCCTCGCCATCGCCGCGTGCGGGCCCACCGAGATGACGGGCACCGATGGCGGGCGGGCGGGCGGTGCAGGCGGCGGCTCGTCGATGGATGCCGGGGCCTCTGGTGGTGGCAGCGCAGGCGGGTCGGCGGGTGGAGCGGCTGGCGGCTCGGCCGGTGGCAGCGCGCAGGTCAGCTTCATGTCGCAGGTCGCACCGATTCTGGCGGCGAGGTGCGGCACCTGCCACGCGACAGGCACCACCGCCGAGGCCGACGCCTTCGTTCGTGGCACCAGCTCGTGCGGTGGCCCACGAATCGTGGCCAGCAGCGCGATGACGAGCCTGCTCTTTCAGAAAATCTCAGGGACGCAGCTGTGCGGCGCGCAGATGCCGCTGGGATGCACGCCCGGCACCAGCTGCCTCCCGGCGGTGCAGCTCGAGCTGATTCGCGACTGGCTCAACGCCGGCGCACCCAACAACTGAGTTCCAGTGGCGTCACCTCGGCGTCTCGGGGCGAAAGCGCTACAGCCCATCTGGTGGTTTGTGGGTAGGGTTCACCCTTCGATGCGCCCGGTCATCACCGTCTTCCTCCTGTTCTCGGCGACAGCCTTCGGGGCCATCTACGAGGCTGTCGTCGACGCGGACGACGAAGAAGACATCTTCGCGATGGTGCAGCGAGGCGACATCTCACAGGACACCGGCGACACCCTGCTCGAGCTGCTGCGGGAAGGCGTCGACCTCAACTCCGCGCCGCGCGAGAAGCTCTACGACCTGCCCGGCCTCACCTACGACGACGTCGACAAGCTCATCCTCTACCGCAAGCAGAAGGGCCGCATCGAAGACCCGGCGGAGCTCGTCGGCGCCGAGGTGCTCACGGCCGAGCAGCTCATCGGCATCGCCGTCTACATCACGCTCGACCCTGCGAAGGAGAAGCTGCCGGTCAGCGGGAAGTTCCGCCTGCTCTCGCAATACACGGCGTCCGACACGCTCGCGCCGCCTGCGCTCTTCGCCGCACGGCTGAAAGGGCCGCTCGACCTCTCGCTCGGCGCGATGCTCGTCACCAGCCGGCTCGACCCGACGCAGCCGCGCTTCAACCAGACGCTCCAGGGCCTGGCGACCGAGGGCTACAAGTACCGCATCGACGCGCCGCGCTTGTTCCTGCAATGGCTCAACGGCAACCGCCGCGTCATCGTCGGCACCTTCACCATCGGCTTCGGCGAGCGCCTCACCCTCGACAACACCCGTCGCACGACGCCGCGCGGCCTGTACCTCACCGACGACTTCCGGCGCTCGCAGGACCTCTCGACCATCTGCCGCACCAGCGTCGACACCGGCGCCACGCCGCCTCCCGAGTGTCAGACTGACGGCCGCTACGTCACCGCCGACTACTCGACCCGCGACGTGTTCCGCGGCGTCGCAGGGAGCATCGAGAACCTCGACCTCGGCGACCAACGCTCGCTCTCGCTGTACGGCTTCCTCTCGTACCAGTCGCGCAGCGTGTACCAGTACGATCTCTACGATCGCAGCCGCTGCCTCGACCCTTCGTCGCCCGACGCCGACTGCAGCGCGCCGCGCATCTCGATTCTGACGCCGGCCGACCCGACCAACTCGTGGCGCACGCGCTACGCCACGTTGCCTGGCTTCTTCGACGAGCTTTCCGCCGGAGGACACGTCGACTTCAAGCCGAGCTACGCGCTCCGGTTCGGCCTGACCGGCTACGGCGCGGTGCCCTTCTTCAACACCGCGCCGCCCGGGAGCGCCGTGCAGCCCGACTTCCAGGACACTTCGCGCTACCCCAACGGAGGAGCCTACGGCGCCATCGGGCTCGACGCGCAGGCCGTCGTCGGCGCCGTCAATCTGCACCTCGAGGTCGCGCGCAGCTTCGACAAGGCCGTCAACAACCAGGGTGGCGGGTTTGGCGTCGTTCAGCGCTCCACGTACTCGCCGAAGGGCCACGAGCTCGAGGTGGTGCTGCGGTACTACGACAACCGCTTCTTGAACCCCTACGCCCGGCCCTTCTCGGGGCCCGACGAGGACGCGGGCCAGCGCGCACGCAACGAGCTCGGCGGCCGTGTGCGCTACTTCGGCAAGTTCAGCCGCGACTGGCAGTTCCGCGCGACGGCCGACCTGTGGACCCTGCCCTTCACCGGGCGAACGGGCCGCGCGGGCACGATGAACCTGCTGGTCCTCACCCGCGTCGACTTCACCGGGTTCTCCATCATCAAGCCCAGCATCTGGTTCAGGCTCAGCGATCGAAACCTCGGCATCAGCGAGCGCGGCGTGTGCCAGCAGACCGACGTCGCCGCGGGCATGCCCGAGTTCGTCAACACGCCCGACGACTTCGACGGTGACGTCACGTACTTCACCTGTGACTCCTACCGCATCGTCGAGCGCGTCGACTTCCGGCCCCTCGGCAAGCTCTTGAGCTTCAGCGAACAGGCCTCGTTCTCGTGGAGAGACGACATCTCGACCGCCTACAACGACAAGTTCCGCAACGACGTGCAGGCCTGGTTCGAGGCGCGCAGCCAGCCCCTCGACTGGCTCTCGCTGCGGCTGCGCTCCCGTCTTCGCATGGAGGGCATCGACAGCCCCACCAGCTACGAAGACTCGTTGTGGACCTACTTCGAAGCGGCGTGGCTGCCCTTCAAGGGCACGCGGCTCGCGGCGCGCTACGATCTCTTCGTCTGGCTCGACCAACGCGCCTCGACCTTGCGCCGACAGCCCTCTCCCGAGCATCGTTTCCTGGTCGACCTTCGCACCAGCTTCTAAACGACCATGATCTCGCTCCGCACCCACGCCATCAGCCTCGCCGCAGTCCTCTCGCTCTCGTGCGCCGGCATCGCCACGGAGCAGACCAAACGCTTCACGAAGGACGAGACCCGCTCGCTGCTCAAGCGCCTCGAGACGGTCAGCCTCGAGCTAGGCGAGTTCCCTATCGAGGGCGCCTCGTCGGTGCTCGACGGCGACACCATCAAGGTGAAGGGCCTGCCCGCGTCGCTGCGTCTGCTGGGCATCGACACCGAAGAGACCTTCAAGAAGGACTCCGAGCGCGCGGCGTTCGCGGCGGGCTGGGAGCAGGACAAGGTGAAGATGAAGGGCTCCTCGTCGCGGCCGGTGAAGTACGCCACCCCGCTCGGAGAAGACGCCAAACACTACGCGCAGGCGTTCTTCGAAGACGTGCGCGAGGTGCGCATGGAGCGCGACCACCCCGGCGAGATCCGCGACTTCTACAACCGCTACCTCGCCTACGTGTTCGCGAAGAAAAACGGGCAATGGGTGAACTACAACGTCGAGTGTGTGCGCGCGGGCTTCTCGCCCTACTTCATGAAGTACGGGCGCAGCCGCCGCTTCCACAAAGAGTTCGTCGACGCGGAGCGCGAGGCGCGTGAAGGGCAGCGCGGCGTCTGGAAGCCCGGCGCCATGGCCTACCCCGACTACGACGAGCGCATGAAGTGGTGGGCGGAGCGCGAGGCCGTCATCACCCGCTTCGAGAAGGCCGCCGTCGAAGACCCCGAGCACTACATCGCGCTCACCCGCTGGGACGCCATGCTGAAGCTCGAGAGCAAGGTCGGCCAGGAAGTGACGATTCTCGGCTCGGTGAGCGACCTGAAATACAGCGAAGGCACCGGGCCGTCGGTGGTGAAGCTGGCGCGCACCCGCACCAACGACTTCGACGTCGTCTTTTTCGACCGCGACGTCTTGTTGTCGACGGGCGTGCAGTTCAAGAAGAGCGAGTTCGTGCAGGTGCGTGGCACCGTGCAGAAGTACAAGAATGAAAAGGGCTGGGAGCGGCTGCAGGTGGTCGTCTCCCTCCCGGGGCAGGTGCTCGCGCCGTCGACCTCGCTCGAGAAGCTGCTGACTGATGATCAGAAACGGGCCGACCGCAGTGAAGAGGATGACTAACGTGCCTTCAATTCGAGTGATGTTCCTGGTTGCTGCCGTCGCGGCCGTGTCGTGTACCCCGCCTGTCGAGATGCCACCTGATGCCTGCAAGGGCCGCGTGGCCGGAGACCTCGTCATCACCGAGCTGATGCTCGACCCCGAGGGCACCGACACCGGCGCCGAGTGGGTGGAGATCTTCAACACCCTCGGCACGCCGATCGACCTTCGCGGCTACACCATCACCTACCGCCAGGGCACCTCGACGGCGAAGTCGCACACCGTTCGTGCGTCGGTGCAGGTGCCAGCGCGCGGCTACCTCGCGATCGGTGACGTGCGCTCCGGGCCGAACCCCTCGTGGATTGGCTACAGCTACGGAGACGATCTCGGCGCGTTCAGCCAGACCTCGGGCACCGTCGCCGTCCGCTGCGGCATGACGGCCATCAACGAGTACAGCTACACGCGCGCGGCCCGCTCGGGCCGGTCCCGCATGCTCGGCGGTGGCGTCGACCCCGATGCCTCGCGCGTCTCCAACGAGACCAACTGGTGCGACACGCCGACCTCGACCGAGTTCACGCCCCGCGGCTACGGCACGCCCGGCGGCCCCAACCCGCAGTGCGCGCCCGAGGCGATGGTGGGCACCTGTCTGCAGAACGGCATGCCCCGCCCCATCGTCGCGGCCGAGGCCGGAGACCTGCTCATCACCGAGGTCATGGCGAGCCCGAAGGCCGTCACCGACACGCTGGGCGAGTGGATCGAGGTCTACGCCACCACCGACGTCGACCTGAACGGCCTCGCCATCGCGACGAGCACCAGCCGCGCGACGCTGACCTCGCCTGACTGCCTCACGGTGCCAGCACAGTCGTACAACATCATCGCGCGCTCGAACGACGCCTTCGTCAACGGCGGTCTGCCCAAAGCCGTGGCGACGTTCTCGGTCAGCCTCTCGTCGGCCAATGAGCGGCTGCGCCTCGTGCGTGGTGACGCTGGCGTCGACGACGCGACCTTCTTCGCCTCGCAAGACGGCGTCGCGTGGCAGCTGCGGCCCGACCTGCTGGCGAACCCCGACGCCATCCTCCCGACCCTCAACGACACGCCCGACTCGTTCTGCAAGGCGAGCTCGGCGTGGATGGGCAGCGTGGGCGACTTCGGCACGCCCGCCGCGGTCAACGGGGCCTGCGCAGCCGACTCGGGCGTCGTGGTGGTGCCGGACGGCGGCATGGCGACCTTCGACTGCAACGCCATCAACGCGGGCGATCTCGTCGTCACCGAGGTGATGATCGACCCCAGCGGCACCGACACGGGCCTCGAGTGGTTCGAGCTCTTCAACACGACCGCCGCACCCATCGACCTCGCGGGCCTGACCCTCACGTACCGGCAGGGCGCGACGACGCCGAGGACTCACGTCGTGCGCAGCTCCGTCATCGTGGCGCCCGGCCAGGCCGTCGCGGTCGGCGACATTCGCACCGGCCCGAACCCAGCGTGGATCAAGTACGCCTACGGAGCCGACCTCGGCGCGTTCAACAACTCCTCGGGCAGCGCCGGCGTTCGCTGCGACGCGAAGGTCGTCGGGGAATACACGTGGGTGCGTACGGCGCGCTCCGGGCGCAGCCGCATGCTCGGAGGTCCAGCCACGCCCACCGCCGCGCTCGCAGGCGTCGAGGCCAACTGGTGCGACACGCCGACCAGCAGCGAGTATTCGCCCGCCGCCTACGGCACGCCCGGCGCGCTCAACCCCATGTGCGCGCCTGAGGCGATGACCGGCACCTGCCTCGACAACGGCACGCCGCGGCCCATCGTTGCCGCAGAGTCGGGCGACCTCGTCATCACCGAAGTCATGGCCAGCCCCTCGGTCTCGGACACGGTGGGAGAGTGGTTCGAGCTGTACGCCACCACCGACGTCGACCTCAACGGCATCACCCTGGCGAACAGCGCGACGGGCCGGAGCACCCTCACCTCACCCAACTGCATTCGCATCGCCGCGACCACCTACGGCATTCTGGCCCGTAGCTCTGACCCGTTCATCAACGGCAACCTCCCTGCGCCCCTGGCGACGTACTCGCTGTCGCTCACCAACGCGAACGAGCGGCTGCGCTTGTTCCGCGGCGACGCCGGCATAGACGAGATCAGCTTCACCGCGTCGACCAGCGGCAAGTCGTGGCAGGTGCCAGGCGAGCTGCTGACCGACCCGATGCTCATCACGCCCACCATCAACGACGTGCCGATGAACCTCTGCATCGCCCCGAACCGCTTCGCGTCCGACGCAGGGCCCGGCGACTACGGCAGCCCGATCGCCATCAACCCGCTGTGTGACGGCGGCGCGCCCTGACGCGCTCGAAGGTCTGGTGTGCCGCGCTGGTGATGATGCCCCTCGTGGCGGCCTGTGGAATGCCCACGCCGCCCAGCATCTGTGGGCCCTCGACGGCCGTCGTGAGCCGCGCCATCGATGGCGACACGCTCGAGCTGTCTGACGGCAAGCGGGTGCGCATGCTCCTCGTCGACACGCCAGAGTCGACCAACGGCAAGACCGACTGCTTCGGCCAGCAAGCCGCGCAGTTCACCTCTGACACGGTGACGGGCAAGACGGTGGAGCTCAACTACGACGAGGCCGGCTGCACCGACCGGTTCGGGCGAACGCTGGCGTACGTGAAGGTCAACGGCGTCGACTTGAACCGCACGCTCGTCGAGCAGGGCTACGGGTGCACGTTGTACGTGTCTCCATCGGGTGGCACGCGGCGCGACGAGTTCGAGACGTACGAGTCACAAGCGAAGACGAGCCGCATCGGCTTGTGGGGCGCGTGCACCGTCGTCACCTGCGAGTAGGCGAATGGCTCGGCTGACGGCTCCAGAGCTCGGCGTTCGCCGCCTGTGGGCCCAGCACGTCGGTGGAACGCGCTTCACCCGCCCCGAAGACGTCGTTCGTGCGCTCGTCGCCGTACAGGCGCAGGACCCGCTGGCCGCGCGCTGGGCCCTCGGGGTGCGCCTGCCGGGCTCGACCGAGACGCAGGTCATCGCGTCACTCGACCGGGGCGACATCCTCCGGACGCACCTGATGCGCGGCACGTGGCAATACGTGGTTCCAGACGACCTGCCGTGGCTCACCGAGTTGCTTGGACCTGGAGCGCGCAGCCAAGCCGTGCGCCGACACCAACAGCTGGGGCTCGACGAGAAGACCTTCACGCGCGCCGAGTCGGTGCTGACGCGCTCGCTCGAGCGGGGCCCGATGACGAGAGCGGCGCTCCGAGCGGTCCTCGAAGAGGCCGGCATCTCGACCGAGGGTCAGCGACTGTCGCACCTGGTGGTCGAGCTCGAGCTGCGAGGGTTGCTGTGCAGCGGGCCGCATGTCGAAGGCGACGCGACCTGGTGCCTGGTGGAGCATCGCGTGAAACGCCGCGCACCGAAGCGGTCGCGTGAAGAAGCGCTCGGCGAGCTGGCGAGACGGTTCTTCGTGAGTCGTGGCCCGGCGACCGTGGCCGACTTCCGCTGGTGGGCTGGTCTCTCGGCGACAGAGGCGAAGGCGGCGCACGCGGCCGTTCGTTCGGAGCTCGACTCGACGAGTGATGGCGCGGTGACGTGGTGGTGGCGCGAAGCGTCAGCCAGCGGCCCCGCGCACGCGCTGCTCCCCGCGTTCGACGAGTTCCTCATCTCGTACGTCGGCCGTGACGAGGTCCTCGACCCGAGGCACGTCAAGCGCATCAACGCCGGTGGCGGGCTCCTCGCGCCCTGCATCGTCGACGAAGGCCGGGTCGTCGGCGTGTGGCGACGTGAGCTGCAGAAGGCCCAGGTCGAGGTGTCGACGACGTGGTTCTCGTCGGCGGCGAAGTGGCCACAGCGGCTCGTGGCGAAGAGCTTCGAGGCCTACGGCCGATTCCTGGGGCTTTCAGTGAAACAGGTGTGAGCGGACGTGGCGACGGGCGTCACCGAGGCACACTCACCGCGTCGACCTCGACGGGGAGCGCGTGCCGCCGGAACCACCGCACCAGGTCCATGGCCGTCACCATGCCGCGCAGCTGACCTTCGGCCGTGACGACGGGAACACGATCGAGATCGTGCTCGTCCATCACCTGGGCAATCTCTGCGACGGTGGCGCGGTCCGACACGGCGACCACCGCCGTCGTCATCGCGTCTTCGACCTCCACGTCCGCTCCCTCTTCTGCGGCGTGAAGCTCGGAGGTCGAGACGAGACCCACGAGCACCAGGTTGTCGTCGACGACCGGCGCAGACGAGATGCGGGCGGCGTCGAGCACCGAGAGCGCCTCGGCGACCGAGAGCTCGGCGTCCAACACGGTCACGAGTGGGCTGACCAGCTCTCCACAGAAGCGGAGCCCGCAGCGCCCAGACGCCAGACCGTGGGTGCAGGCCTCGAGCGGACAGTGCTCGGTGCAGCTGATGGAACGTTCTCCGTCGGGGCTCACCTTCACGAGCCGGCGCTCGCGCAGACAGACCAGCTCTTCATCGACGCCCTTGGGCTCCATCGGGACCTCACACGCCAACGCTGTTCACTGCCCAGGGGGAACGACTGGTGAGCAGGAGTGTGACACACGCCGACAGACGAAAAGGCCAGGGCCCCCCCGAAAGGGCGTCACCTGATCATCATTCATCCGTCAGGGCGGAGCAGCCCTGCACTGCTACTCGCGCGTGACTGCCCGAAGGATGAGTTCCCGCCGCTGGTCGAGCAGCCTGAGCACGACTGGCAACGTCAGGCGGTACACGGCCCAGGCGAGCACCGCCGAGAAGACGATGAGCAGCGCCGTCATCACGTTCGGCCCCTGCTTCCCGACGAGCTTCATCGCGGTCGCGAACGGCGCGGTGCCGATCGACGCCGCGGCGAGCCCCAGCATCGACGCCGCGAACGGAAGCTTGTCGCGACGCTTCAAGTTGGCGTGGAACTTCACCGGGAAATACAGCGACAGGAAGTTGCCCGCGGTGAGCAAGACCGGCACCAGCGCGACGACCGAGAGCAGCGCGCAGGCGACGTCGAGCACGCTCCCGGCCCTGAAGTACGCCACGTAGAAGCCGACGACGAGCACGCCCATCACGCCACCCACCGCGCCGTGCACCACGTTCTTCGCGCGCAGCACGTCTCCCACCGGCACCGGTGACGCGAGGAACACCGTGAAGCCGTGGCCGTCGTAGGCGAACGCGTTCTGCGAGAACGTCGAGGACAAGACGATGGCGCCGTACACCGTGAGGCCGCCCATCACCCACGCGTCCGCCGAGGCCCCGAGGAGGAAGACGAACAGCGCGCGGCCCGACAGGAGCTTGAGCAGAATCGCGAGCACGAACGGCACCGAGGCCAGCAGGCGCGCGCGCGGGTTGTTCCAGAGGTCGATGGCCTCACGCACCACCAACGTCGAGAACGTGTGCTTCGTGTGCGCGAACGGGTTCGACGCCCGCGCCTGGTTCGAGATGGAGCCCGCGCGCCCCGAGAAGCGGTGGAACTGCAGCAAGAGCCCCCACGCCACCACGAGTGCGACGAGGCTGAGCTCCAGCGTGGCAAAAGCGTCGGCCGCCGCGAGCTCGAGCCTCCCCGCCCAGTTCGCGCGCAACAGATGGCCAAACCACCCGGTGGGGAACCGCCCCAGCGCCAGCGCCGCGTTCTCGATGATGGTGTCGGGCACCGCGGCCGCGCCGACCTCGTTGAGGTGGAGCAGCCACTCGGTGTCGACGGCGGGAATGAACGCCGCCACCACCAGGCTCACCACGAAGCCACCACCAATCAGCTCTGCCGAGCGCGCCTGCCGCAGCAGGTTCAACATCACGTGCAGGCCCACGCGTGAGAGCGCCGCGTTCAGCAGCACGTACGAGGCGAAGCCGACCACCACCAGCAGCCACGACTCGGGCGGCCGGTTCTTCAGGTAGCCCACCGTCGCGCCGACGAGCGGGCCGTAGAAGACGAAGGTGCGTGGCTCGAAGAGGCTCGCCAGCGTCGACGCCAGCATGAGGCGGAAGCTCGAGATGGGGAACGCGGAGTAGCGAGACAGCTCCGAGTGGTCGTCGACGCCTGCCGACAACACCGGCCACGTCACCCACGTCGCGCTCGTGACGAACAACAAGAGCCGCACGAGGAAGTCGCCCCACGCGTCGGAGCCCACCACCACCGGGTGCTGCATGAAGCGGTAGAACGTCACCGCGAGCGCGACCGACGGCGAGGCCGAGAACACGAAGGCGACGACCGAGAACCAGCGGTGACGGCCATCGCTGCGGTTGAAGCCGATGGTGAGGCGCAGCTGCCAGAGGAGGACGAGGTGCTGGAAGAACGACGGAGGTGCTGGCCGCTCAGCCTGCACGCGCCGCTCCGTAGAACGACAGCTTCGCGTCTCGCGCCACCGGCACCCCGATGAGCTTCTCGAACACCTGCTCGAGCGACTTCACCTCGTGGCGGGCGACGAGCTCGGCCACCGGGCCTTCGTCCACCAGCGTGCCGGCGCGAATGATGCCGGCGTGGGTGGCGAGGCGATCGGCGATCTCCAGTACGTGCGTCGTGAGCAGCAGGGTGACGCCGCGCCGCGACAGCTCCGACAACAGCTCCCGAATGACGCCCGCCGCAATGACGTCGATGCCCTCGAACGGCTCGTCGAGGAAGACCAGGTCGGGCGCGTGCACGAGCGCAGCGGAGATGGCGAGGCGGCGGCGCATGCCCTTGGAGTACTCCGCCACCAACGCGCCACCTTTGTACGAGAGCTCGGTCAGCGTCAGCAGCTCGTCGGCGCGACGCTCGGACTCGTCACCCGCCAGCCCGTGCATGCGGCCACAGAACGTCAGGTATTGCCGGCCGGTGAGGCGCTCGAACAACGACAGCTCCTCGGGCACCACGCCGACGCGCGACTTCACGGCCAGCGGGTCCTTCACCGCGTCGATGCCCAGCAACGACAACGAGCCGCCGTCTGGCGCATAGATGCCCGTCAGGAGCGAGATGGTCGTCGACTTGCCGGCGCCGTTGGGCCCGAGGAACGCGTAGAAGCTGCCGCGGGGAATCGTCATGTCGAGCGCGTTGACGGCCGTGAAGTCGCCGAACCGCTTGATGAGCCCCTTCGCTTCCACCGCCGCCGTCGTCATCGCGCCCGTGGTTCTACCCGACCACTACAAACCCACCATCCACCAGACGCCCGACGGTGACGCATCGGGGCCGAAGATTTGAAGCCAGCCCCCTGTTTCGGGTACAGGGTCCTTCAGGGTGCTCTCTCCGTGGCCGGCGGGGCGCCCATCGGGAGCAGCAACACCATGTCCATGACGATGACGCGTTGGGTGATGACCGGGTTCATCTGCGGAGCGCTGCTGTCGATGAGCGCCTCGTGTGGCCCGCAGCAGTGCACACCGACGACTTGCACGGGCTGCTGTGACTCGGGCAACCGCTGCCAGGTCGGCAACCAGAACAGCGTGTGTGGCTCGAAGGGCGGGGCCTGTACGTCGTGTAGCCTCGGGCAGGCCTGCAGCTTCGGCGGGGTCTGCACTGGCGGCTCGGGTGGCAACAACGCAGGCGGCGGCTTCGCGACGACGGGCGGCGGCAGTGCAGGCGGCGGCTTCGCGACCGGCGGCGGCGTCGCGACCGGCGGTGGCCTGTCGACTGGCGGCGGTCTCGCGACCGGTGGCGGCCTCGCGACCGGCGGAGGACTGGCGACCGGCGGAGGACTCGCGACCGGCGGAGGACTCGCGACGGGTGGCGGCACGGTGACGGGTGGTGGCGTCGCGACCGGCGGCGGCACGGCCACGTGCTCGCCGACGAACTGTCTGGGCTGCTGCCTCAACAACGTCTGCCAGAACGGCAACGCGGCCATGGCGTGCGGGCGCGCCGGCAATCAGTGCAGCGTGTGCAGCGGTGGAGCGGTCTGCAACGCGTTCGGCATGTGCACCGGCAGCGCCGGTGGCGGCGGCGCGGGCGGCGGCAGCGGCGGTGGAGCCCCTCCCTGCAACACGTGCCTCGCGCAGACCGGTGGAACGATCGCCTGCGTCCCACTCGCGAACATCAGCGTCACCACCTGCGGCACCAACGGCAGCTTCTGTCAGAACTGCGTGCGCAACGGCTTCACGGCGTGCACCAACGGCGTCTGCACGGGGTCGGCAGCAGGTGGCGGGAGCGCAGGTGGTGGCAGCGCAACAGGCGGCGGCAGCGGCGGTGGCGCTCCGTCGAGCGGCGTCGGCTCTCCCTGCACGAGCGCGTCGCAGTGCACGGCCAGCCTTGGCTCGACCGCGATTTGCAAGACGCAGACAAACGCGACGCCCGGCTTCGCGCCCTCAACCTTCACGCAGGGGTTCTGTACTCTGCCCTGCACGTCGAACGGTCAGTCCACCTGCGGCTTCGGCAACACCTGCGCCGGTGGGCCCAGCTCGTTCATGAACATCTTCAACGAGCGGGACCGCTACTGCGTCACCGCCTGCTCGATGGTGGGCCAGTGCTCGAGCGGGCTCGAGTGCATGGCCGTGAACGACAGCACCAGCGCGACCTCGACACCCGGCTGCTGGATGAACATTCGCGGACCCAACGCGACCTTCACCGGCGGTGGCCTGCCCACCAACCTTGGCGGTTCGTGCACCGACAACGCCGGTTGCGCGAACCCGCCCGACCCCGTGCTGGCCACGTGCTTCGGTGGCACGGAATTCAACGTCCAGGGGTTTCCCGGTGGGCTGTGCATGATGTCCACGGGGTTCGCGCCTGACTCGTACTGCGTGCAGGCGAACGGAATGGAAGTGCTGCTGCGCACGCGGGCCGATGGCGGCTCGGCGTTCTGGTGCGGTCAGGCGTGCCTCGCTCTGGGTGCCACACCGCGCACCGGGTACCGCTGCACTCCGGTGTACTACCCCGACGCCGGACTCAAGGGCGGCATGGTGTTCGCCGAGACGTGCGCCACCAACACCGACTGCGCGAACGTGAACGGAGCCACGCAGTGCAACACGACCTACGGCCAGTGCTGCGTGACCAGCAGCTCGGCGTTGACGGCGCAGAACTGCACCGGACTCACCGGGCTCTGATCAGCTGCCAGTGACGCGTGGGCGGAGCTCTTCCGCCACCGCGTCGACCTGCTTCGCCAGCGTCGCGCCCTCGGCCAGCAGCCGGGCCTTGAGCCGTCGCCTCGAGAAGAACAGGAAGAACACCCGCGCATCGCGCAACGCCGCGGCACGCCGTTCGAGGTACCACCGCGTGAAGAGCGCAAGGGCCGGCACCGCGCCAAGCGTGACGAGCCCCGCGACGGAGCCGCCCCACCACCACGCCAGGCCCACCATCAGCGCCCACCAGAACGGCGCGAGCAGCAGCAGCGTCAGCACCTTCACCGTCGACTCGGTGTCCTTCTCGGGCTTCGTCGCCACGACGAGGGAGATGGGAATCCAATACGGCACGAAGAAGACGACCATGCCGGCGAGGAAGAGCGGCAGGCCGAACAGCCAGACGAGGTTGCGAAAGACGAAGCGCGCGACGGTGGCCGGGCGGTACAGAAACGTCAGCTCCTCGGGGCGCACCTGCACGAGGTCGAGGCGTCGGCGGAAGCTCGTCACCTCGGCCTTCAGCGCGTCGAAGCGCTCCGGCTGCTCGGCCCGCAACAACGAGAGCCCGCGCGCGAAGGCCTTCTGCCGCTCGATGTCTCCAGCGCGGTCGCCTTTGTCGAGCGCGTACAGGGCCTCGGCGGTCTCGACCAGCGGCAGGTCTTCCCACTGCTCGAGGTTGAACGTGATGGAGGAGAGCGACGCGGCGATGGCGTCGGTGAGGCGCCGCACGGCCTCGGCGTCAGCAGAGCCCTGCCCCTTCGAGAACGACGTCACCTCGAGCGCGGCGCCGACCTCGACGTGCACCACGCTCTTGAAGCGGTTCTTCTCGCGGTAGGTGATGCCGATGGGCACGACGCGCACCTTCGCGCCCTTCGCGACGGCGTCGAGGGCGATACGCGCGCAGCCCGTCTTCAGGTCTGCGAGCTGCGGCTCCGAGTGGCTCTTGCCCTCGGGGAAGAGCGTGATGGCCCGGCCGCGAACCAGCGCGTCGACGCTCGCCGTCAGCGTCGAGTCGTTCTTCGAGGTGTCGCCGCCGCCGTCCTGCTTGCGAAACACCGGCAGCGCGTCGAGGCCTTTGAGAATCCACCCCAGCACCGGCAGGCGGAACAGCGGCGCCTTCGCCAGGAAGGTGACGTGGCGGTCGACGAGCACGAAGAGCAGGCCCGGGTCGACGAGCCCGTTGGGGTGATTGCCGACGAAGATGACGGGCCCCTCGGCCGACAGAGCGCGCGCCGGGTCGACGACGGGCTCCAGGCGGAAGAAGTTCCGCAACAGCAGCGACACCACCAGACGGAAGGCTCGGTAGAACACGCGGGGTCAGCGCTTCTCGTCGGTGCGCTGAAGGTAGTCCTTCTTCGTGTCGTAGCCCTGGCGCGACAGGCGTTGCTTCTCGATGAGGTCGGCCGCCTGCTTCAGCACGTCGGCGAACCGGCGCAGGCCATCGGTGACGGCGCGCTCGAGGCGGGCCTGTCGCTCGGCCCGGGCAGTGGCGGAGTTCTCGCGGCGGAAGAGCAGTGGTAGGCGCATGACTGAACGCGGGCACTCTACGCCCGCCGCTGGAGCAATTCATGAGCATCCGACACGTGGGCTTCCTCGGTCTGGGCCTGATGGGCGCCCGAATGGCGAAGAACCTGAAGAAGAAGGGCTTCGAGGTGACGGTGTGGAACCGCACCCCCGCGCGCGCGAAGGAGCTCGAGGCCGACGGCATTCACGTCGCCAGCACGCCTGCCGAGGTTGCCGCGCGGGTCGACGCGTTCTGCACCTGCGTGGCCGACGTCGCGGCGCTGCGTGAGGTGGCGATGGGCGCGAACGGGCTGCTGTCGGCCACGAAGCCCGGCCAGCTCTTCATCGACTTCTCCACCGTCTCGGTCGCGCTGGTGCACGAGCTGGGCGCAGCGTTCGGCGCGAAGGGCGTCGACGTCATCGACGCGCCGGTGACGGGCTCGAAGAACGGCGCCGAGAAGGGCACGCTGGTCATCATGACGGGAGGCTCCGACGCGGCGATGGCGCGCGCGCAGCCCATCTTCCAGGCGGTGGGCGAGAAGGTGGTGCACTGCGGCGCGCTCGGCGCCGGCACCCAGGTGAAGCTCGCGGGCAACGGCCTCATCGCGGCGATGCTGCAGTCGTTCTCCGAGGGGCTGCTGCTCACCACGAAGGCCGGCGTCGACCCGCGCCGCTTCATCGAGGTGGTGCAGGCGTCGGGCTTCCGCTCGCCGTACTTCGACTTCAAGGGCAAGGCGCTGCTCGAGCGGGACTTCTCGACGCACTTCTCCATCGACCTCATGCACAAAGACCTCAGCCTGCTCATCGACAACGCGGCCGTGCACAAGGTGCCGATGCCCGCCGCCGCGGCGATGAAGGAGACCTACGCAGTCGCGCGCGCCGCTGGAAAAGGCGAGCAGGACATCGGCGCCGTGGTGACCGTGTTCGAGGAGCTCTGTGGTCAGCGCATCGGAGACAAGGCAGGGGGCACGACGTGACGAACACGCAGCGTGGAGCGCTCGCCGCCGTCGCGGTGGTGATGATCGCCCTGGGGCTCTTCCTCGTTCTGGGCAACGAGCCGGCGACGCCGGCGACGTCGACAGCCCCGGTGGCCGAGGTCGGACCTGCACCCGCGGCCGTGACGGGGACGGGGCCCGCGCCGAGCCAGCCGACCACGGGAGCTCCAGCGGCCGCCATCGCCGCCGCTGCGACGAATGATGCTGGCGCGGAGCAGCTCGCCAAGACGGGCCCGACGGTCGAGTTCGCGCCGTCACCGTTCGAGGGCTCGGACTCGGCGGAGCTGCAGTACGCCGTGAAGCTGGTGCTCGGAGAGACGACCGGACCGCGCGAGTGGCACAAGGCGGCCGAGGTGTTTCAGCGGTGCGTCGACCAGAACCCGACCAACCACCTGTGCAAGCGAGGCGTCTACGCGGCGTGGGAGCGAATCGACTCCGACGGCGGGCAGCCGACCGCGCTCACGAAGACCGGCGCGCTCGGGGTCGACCCATCGAAGCTGCAGAACCCGACGGAACGCCCCGATGGGCTGGTGGCGCCGACGCTCAAGGAGCGGGCGCTGGCCGAGTGATTCACAAGGGCACCTTGATACGGCGCAACGGTTGACAGTTGAAGACGGTCGAGTCCTTCACTTGTCTGTGAAAGACAGCAGCAAACATCAATGAATCGAACGCTTTGCACATCGACACGCCTGTAAACGCCTTGACAGAGGCGTTGATTTACCGATTTTCACGGGGGTGCTGCCGGCGGCTCCCGGGCCTTGGTATTTTCGTCGCCATGACCGACGGACAACTGGTGAAGCTCGACTGCGGAGCGGTGGCCCAGGTGAAGCGCGTGTCGGTCGCGGGCGCGCCCTATGCGACGGTGCTGCTTGCCGTCATCGTGCCGCCGCCCCAACCGCCGTCTGAGCCGCCGACGAAGCACTGAAGAAGTCGACGGAACCGTAGAACCTACAAATCCTACATGCCCTGTCTCCCGTAGGCTGCGCACTGTGCAAGCCTCGGCGGGACAGCGCGCGCTCGAAGAACACCTGAAGCGTGACGCTCCTCAGCGCGAGGCATCGGTCGCGCGCTTCATGACGGTCGCGAGCGGCTTGTCGGCGGTGGCCGCGTTCCTGCTCGGGCCTCTCATCGGGTGGACGCTCGGCGTGGTGCTGGGCGTCGTGCTGTCGGTCCTCGCGGTGTACTTCTTCATCCAGGACCGGGCGCTGCGCCGCGGCTGGTATCGGCCCGAGCTGCGCTGGGTGAACGTCGCGGTCGAAGTCTCGGCGCCGTCGATTCTCTTCCTCGCCGACAGCCAGCTCTACAGCGTCGAGTACGCGCTGACGGCGCCGCCGCTCGTCATGTGGGCCACGCTCGTCGCGCTGTCGGGGTTTCGCGGCAGCCGCGCGCTGTCCATCGGCGCGGGCACCATCGCGGCGGTCGAGTACGCGCTCCTCTACCTGCTCGTGGCGTGGCCGCGGCTCTCGCCCGAAGCGTTGGTGACGCTCCAGCCCGGGCTGTTCGCGGTGCGGGTCCTGCTCCTCTTCTCGTCGGGGGTCGTGACAGCCGTCTTCGTCGGCCACTTCAACCGGCGCGCGGCCGAGGCCCTGACTGCGGTGCGCTTGAAGGACGTGATGGGCAAGTACCTGCTCCACGAGCGCGTGGGCTCGGGCGGCATGGCCGAGGTCTTCAGAGCGACGTACAGCCCCGAGGGCGGCTTCGAGAAGACGGTGGCGCTGAAGAAGATTCTGCCGTCGCTCGGCGCGAACGCCGAGTTCCTGCGCTTGTTCCGTCTCGAGGCCGAGCTGTGCAGCCGGCTCAATCACCCGAACATCGTGCAGGTGCTCGACTTCGGCCGGCACAGCGACTCGTTCTTCCTCGCCATGGAGTACGTCGACGGGCTCTCGCTCAAGCGCGTGCTCGACGTGTACCAGGGCGTCGGGCTGCCGCTGTCAGCGGTGACGTACCTGGCCATCGAGCTGTGCCAGGCGCTCGACTACGTGCACCGGCGCGTCGGCCCCGATGGCCAGCCGATGAACCTCATTCACCGCGACTTGAACCCGCCCAATGTTCTGCTGTCGGTGCTGGGTGAGGTGAAGGTGGCCGACTTCGGCATCGCGCGCGCTGCGACCCGGGCCGATCACACGCAGGTCGGCATCGTGAAGGGCAAGCCGGGCTACCTGGCTCCGGAGCAGGCGGCGGGTGAGGCCATCGATGGGCGCGTCGATCTCTTCGCGCTCGGCGTTTCACTGCACGAGGCGTTGACGGGCCGACGGCTCTTCCCGACAGGAGACGACCCGGTGTCGATGAACGCGGTGTTCTCGATGCCGATTCCGAGGCCGTCAGCGTTTCGGCCCGAGGTGCCCGAGGCGCTGGAGAACGTGGTGATGAAGCTGCTCCAGCGAGAGCTGCCACATCGAACACGATCGGCCCGCGAGGCGTTGGATGGGTTCCTCGCGGTGGCTGGTGTCGGTGCGGCGTACCCGACTGGACAGAAGGACCTGGTCGCCGCCGTGAAACGCGCAGCCGAAGAATGGCCCGAGCTCGCACGCCGGGCCGCGGAGCACGCGATGGCGCAGGCGAGCACCGACGTCGCGTCGAGCCCCGTGGGAGCGACTGACGCGAACAAGCCGCTGTTGCCCTGGTAGGTCGGCAGCAGCACTGCCCGCACCGCCTCGGCCGAAGCTGGTAGACCGCGACCCATGCCGAGAGACGCGACCCCGAAGACGATTCGCCTCGCCGAATACACCCCGCCGCCGTTTTCGATCGAGCGCGTGACGCTCACGTTCGACCTCGAGCTCGACCACACCGAGGTCGAGTCGGAGCTCGTCATCGTCAGGCGCGCCGGCGTCCACGGGCCCGTGCTGCTCGACGGCGACCACGACGCCGAGGGCTCAGGGCAGCTGCTGTCGATCTCCATCGACGGCACGACGCTCCCCGAGTCGGCGTATGCGGTGACCGATGGAGGGCTGACGCTGAACGCGCCGCCCGACCGCTTCACGCTGAAGACGCGAAGGCGCCTGACGCCCTCGAAGAACAAGAGCCTCGAGGGCCTCTACGCCTCGTCGAGCAACCTCTTCACGCAGTGCGAGGCCGAGGGCTTTCGGAAGATCACCTGGTACGCCGATCGCCCCGACGTGATGAGCATCTTCACCGTCACGCTGCGCGCGGACCCCGAGCGCTTCCCGGTGCTGCTCAGCAACGGCAACAAAGTGAGCGAGCGTGACGAAGTCATCGACGGGAAGAAGCGCCGCGTCGCCGTGTGGCACGACCCGCACAAGAAGCCCTGCTACCTGTTCGCCGTCGTCGCGGGAAATCTGGTCGCGCGCTCCGACGCGTTCACCACCATGAGCGGCAAGCAGGTGGCGCTGAACGTCTGGGTGCGCGCGCACGACCTCGACCAGACCGCGCACTGCATGGACAGCCTCAAGAAGTCGATGCGCTGGGACGAGACGCGCTTTGGCCGGGAGTACGACCTCGACGTCTTCAACCTCGTCGCCGTGTCGGACTTCAACATGGGCGCGATGGAGAACAAGGGGCTGAACGTCTTCAACACCAAGTTCGTGCTCGCGCGGCCCGACACCGCGACCGACGTCGACTTCGCAGCCATCGAGGGCGTCGTCGGCCACGAGTATTTCCACAACTGGTCCGGCAATCGCGTGACGTGTCGCGACTGGTTCCAGCTCTCGCTGAAAGAGGGCTTCACCGTTTTCCGCGACCAGGAGTTCTCGGCCGACGTCGGCTCGCGCTCCGTCAAACGCATCGAAGAGGTGCGGCGTCTGCGCAGCCTGCAGTTCCCCGAAGACCAGGGCCCGACCGCGCACCCGGTTCGGCCCGACAGCTACGTCGAGATCTCGAACTTCTACACGGTCACCATCTACGAGAAGGGCGCTGAAGTCGTCCGCATGTACCTGACGCTGCTCGGGCACGAGCTCTTCCGCAAAGGCACCGACCTGTACTTCAGCCGGCACGACGGCCAGGCGGTGACGACCGACGACTTCCTCAAATGCATGGCGGAGGTCAGCGGGCGCGACTTCACGCAGTTCTCGCGGTGGTACTCGCAGGCCGGGACGCCGAAGGTGACGTCGAAGGGCTCGTGGGACGCGGCGAAGGGCACGTGGACGCTGACGCTCACCCAGACCGTTCCGCCCACGCCGGGCCAGAACGAGAAGCTGCCGATGCTGGTGCCGGTGGTGACGTCGCTCCTTGGGAAGGACGGCAAGCCGGTGCCGCTCACGGTCGATGGTGTCGCGCGTGGAACCGAGTGCGTGCTCGAGCTGACGAAGGCGGAGCAGCGCTTCGTGTTCTCGGGGCTGTCGCACGCTCCGGTGCCGTCGCTGCTGCGCGGCTTCTCGGCGCCCATCATTCTCGAGACCGACGACGACGAGACTGCCCTGCTCTTCCGGCTCGCGCATGACGACGACGCTTTCAACCGGGTCGAGGCGGGCCAGGAGCTGTTCCTGCGGCACCTGTTCGCGAGCATCGCGGCGATTCAGGGTGGGAAGGAGCCGATCGCTCCGGCAGCCCAGTTGGTCGACGCCGTGAAGACGGCGCTCGCGACCGCGCTCACGCCTGCTGGAGATCCCGCGCTGCTCGCCCTCGCGCTCAGCGTTCCCGGCATCGACGTCATCGGCGATCGCCTGACGTGGGCCGACTACGCGAGCGCGCACCGGGCCCGCGAGCACCTCGTGACGACGCTGGCCACCGCGCTGCTCCCGCTCATCACGCAGGTCGACGCGAATCTGTCGAAGTCACTGGATGGCGTCGCGTATCGCTTCGCGCCCGACGACGTGGGCCGCCGCAGCCTTCGCAACGTGATGGTGGCCTGGCGTGCACGGCTGGCCGATGGAGAAGCGCAGCTGCTCGCGCATCTTCGCCGCGCCGGGTCGATGACCGATACGCAGGCCGCGCTGTCTCTGCTCTCTGCGACGACCAGCCCTGCACGCGACGAGGCGTTCAAGACCTTCTACGCGCAGTGGAAGGGCGAGGCGCTGATGGTCGACAAGTGGTTCGCGCTGCAGGCGACGAGCACGCGGCCGCAGACGCTCGATGACGTGATGGCGCTGATGAAGCACGAGGCGTTCACGCTCGAGAACCCGAACCGCGCGCGCTCGGTCATCGCGGCGCTCGGCATGAGCAACCCGCTTCGTTTCCACGAGGCAACCGGCCGCGGCTACGCGTTCCTCGGTGAGCAGGTGCGCACGCTCGACGTGTTCAACCCGCAGATCGCCGCGCGCATGCTCACGCCGCTGACGCGATGGAAGCGGCAAGACGCGCCGAGGCAGGCGCTGATGAAGCAGGAACTCCAGCGCATTCTCGACCGCGAGGGCTGCAGCAAGGACGTGTACGAGATCGTGACCAAGTCGCTGGCGTGACCGAGCCGCTTGACCACACATAAGTATCGCCTTATATCTCAGCCATGCGCGGCGCGATGGCTGAAGACCGTATCTTTCACGCCCTGGCGGACCCGAGCCGCCGCGCCATCTTCGAGTCCCTGACGCGCGGCGAGCTCGCCGTGAAGGACCTCACCGCGCGCTTCGACATCTCGCAGCCGGCGGTCTCGCAGCACCTCGCGACCCTGAAGAACGCCGGCCTCGTGAGCGGCCGGAGCGAAGGGCGCTGCATCTACTACCGGGTCGAGGCGAAGGGGCTGAAGCCGCTCCTCGACTGGATCACCCACTACCGCGCCTTCTGGACCGAGCGCGTCGACCGCCTCGAAGCCCTGCTGGAGAAAATGGACACATGAAGCCCATCGACAAGACAGCGCCCTCACAGACCGATGCCATCGCCTTCGAGTTCGACCTGCAGCACCCACCCGAGAAGGTGTGGCGCGCGCTCACCGACCCCACCCTGCTCACCGAGTGGCTGCTGCCCGTCACGGGCTTCAAGCTCGCGCCGTCGACGGCGTTCACCTTCAAGACGCAGGCGTTCCCCGGCTGGGACGGCACGGTGAACTGCCGGGTGCTCGAGGTCGAGCCGCTCCGCAAGCTCAGCTACGCGTGGGTGGTCGGCGACATGACCTTGAACACCGTCGTCACCTTCACGCTCACGCCCACCGCGTCGGGCACCCGGCTTCACCTGGTGCAGTCGGGCTTCAAGCCAGACCAGAAGCAGAACTTCAGCGGAGCGCGGTACGGCTGGACCCTGATGGGCGGCAAGCTCATCGACCTGCTCGCGGGGGCCGCATGAGCGTCAGCACCGCAGCACGCCAATTTCACCGCTGGGTCTCCATCGCCTTCACGCTGGCCGTCGTCGCCAACTTCGTCGCGATGGGCGTCGGGGAAGGCCAGCCACCCACCTGGGTGACCTACGCGCCGCTCCTGCCGCTCTTTTTACTGCTCTTCACCGGCTTGTATTTGTTTGTGCTGCCCTACACAGCCAAAGGCAAGAGCGGGAACGCGCCATGACTGCGAAGAAGCCGGTGCGCAAGGCGACGAAGAAGGTGAAGCTCCTCTCGGGGGGCAACCCGCAGATCGCGAAGGGCTACGGCGACGAGCCGGTGCAGGCGTACATCGGCGCGTTGCCGGAATGGAAACGCGACCTCGCGGCCCGGCTCGACGCGCTCATCGTGCGGAGCGTGCCCTCCGTGCGCAAAGCCGTGAAGTGGAACTCGCCGCTCTATGGCCTCGATGGCAAGAGCTGGTTCCTCGGGCTGCACGTCTTCACGAAGTACGTGAAGGTGGCCTTCTTTCGCGGCTCATCGCTGCGCCCGCTGCCGCCGGGTGAGAGCAAGAGCCCGGACACGCGCTATCTCGACCTGCGCGAAGACGAGCCGCTCGACGAGGCGCAGCTGGTGGCCTGGGTGAAGCAGGCCGCCGCGTTGCCGGGGTGGGTGATGTAGCCGGCCTACCGAGTGCCTTTGCAGTTTCGCGTGACGGCCTCGTTCAGCCTCGCGGTGTCGGCGCGGGTGGCCTGGCCGTTGACCACTCGCAGCCGAATGTCCTGACCCAGCTCGTCGTAGAGGGCAGCGGTCTGGCAGGCGCAGCGGAAGGCGTCCTGCTGCTTCGTGCACTCGGCGACGTACTCCTCGCGGGTCGGGTCGCGCAGCTCGGCGACGACGGCCGGGGCAGCTCGGGCGCTCCGAACCGCACCGCCGCTCTGGCTCAACAGCACGAAGCCGCCGCCCACCATGAAGGTCGCCGCGACGTGCAGGCCGAGCGGGCGCAGGTTGTTGGCGCGAAAGAGCGCGAAGAGGCCGACGAGCGGAACGAAGAGCGCGCCGATGACCCAGGCAATGCCCAGGCTCCAGCAGACCGAGAGCGTCCACAGGCTCGCGCCGAGGCTGAAGAGCATGCCGACGACCAACAACAGGGCTCCGATGGCTGGCCGCGCAGGGGCGATGACGGCGCCGAGGAGCGTGAACACCACGGTGCCGCCCAGCAGATACCAGGGCAGGCGGAAGGGCCCGGCCGCTGATGCAGCGTCGCCCGTCGCGTACTCCGTGATGCGGGCCTCGCCACCACCTTCGTAGCGAGGCGGCTCGTAGACTGGCGACTCGGGGATCTGATCGCGCAGGTCTGGAATCGGTTGCTCGGCAGCCGCTTTCGCGCACCTCGGGCACCCATCAGCCCTCGCGCGGTACTTCAGCCCGCACGTCTGGCACTGCATCCATTCGTCCACGTGACCTCCCCGACCGCAGTCTGCCTCGTCTGTTGGCTGTTGACTCATGCGTCCGTCGAGGCGAACACCTCGTCATCTCAGGAGGCCGCACCGTGGGCTCGTTCAAGGAAGTCTCGTCGGAAGGTGAGTTCGGAGCGCTGGAGCACGGCGTCATCGAGCTCTGGAAGCAGCAGAAGACGTTCGAGCGGTCGGTCGACCAGCGGAAAGACGCGAAGAACTTCATCTTCTACGACGGCCCTCCGTTCGCGACCGGCCTGCCGCACTACGGCCACCTCGTGGCCTCGACGCTCAAAGACATCGTGCCGCGCTACTGGACGATGCGCGGCTTTCGCGTCGAGCGCCGCTTCGGTTGGGACACGCACGGACTGCCCATCGAGATGCAGGTCGAGAAGGCCCTGAACCTCACCGGCCCGAGCAGCATTCGTGAATTCGGCGTCGCGAAGTTCAACGAGGCCTGCCGCGGCAGCGTGCTCACCTACGTCGAGGAGTGGCGCCGCACCGTCACGCGCGTCGGCCGTTGGGTCGACTTCGACGACGACTACAAGACGATGGACCTCTCGTTCATGGAGAGCGTCTGGTGGGTGTTCGCCGAGCTGTGGAAAAAGGGCCTCGTCTACCAGGGCCGTCGCGTGATGCCGTACTCGTGGCGGCTCTCGACGCCGCTGTCGAACTTCGAGGCCGGCCTCGACTACCGGTCCGTCGATGATCCCGCGCTGACGGTGCGGCTGACGCTCGACGAGCCCATCGAGGGAAAGAAGGCGTCGCTCCTCATCTGGACGACGACTCCGTGGACGCTGCCATCGAACCTCGGCGTCGCCGTGAAAGACGACATCGACTACGTGGTGGCCGATCACGAAGACGGCCAGCGCTACGTGCTCGCGAAGGACCTGCTCACGCAGACGCTCGGTGAGAAGGCGACCGTCGTCGCGACGCTCAAGGGCAAGGACCTGATCGGCAAGACGTACGTGCCGTTGTTCCCGTTCTTCGCGAGCCGCAAGGCGAAGGGCGCGTTCCGCGTCATCCACTCGGGCCACGTCACCACCACCGACGGCACGGGCCTCGTGCACATGGCGCCGGCGTTCGGTGAAGACGACTTCGCGGCGTGCCAGGCCAACGGCATCGAGCTGGTCGACCCGGTCGACGCCGAAGGCAACTTCACCGCTGAGGTGCCGCCGTATCAGGGCAAGAACGTCAAGGAGGCCGACAAGCAGATCATGGCCGACCTCAAGGCGCAGGGCTCGCTGTTCAAGCACACGCAGATCCGCCACGAGTACCCGTACTGCTACCGGTCGGGCACGCCGCTCATCTACAAGACGACGCCCAGCTGGTACGTGAAGGTCGAGCCATTGCGCGAGCGCATGGTGAAGAACAATGCCTCGATTCACTGGGTGCCGGGCTTCGTCGGTGAGAAGCGCTTCGAGAACTGGCTCAAAGAGGCGCGCGACTGGTCGATCTCGCGCTCGCGCTTCTGGGGCACTCCGATTCCGTTGTGGAGCAGCGAAGACGGCAGCGAGTTCCACTGCGTCACGTCGGTGCAGGAGCTCGAGCAGCTCACCGGCGAGAAGGTGACCGATCTGCACCCGCACAAGATCGATCACCTGACGTTCACGAAGAACGGCAAGACGATGAAGCGCATCGCCGACGTGTTCGACTGCTGGTTCGAGTCGGGCTCGATGCCGTACGCGCAGGTGCACTACCCGTTCGAGAACAAGGAGGCGTTCGAGCAGGCGTTCCCCGCGCAGTTCATCGCCGAGGGCCTCGATCAGACGCGCGGCTGGTTCTACACGCTGCTCGTGTTGTCGACGGCGCTGTTCGACAAAGCGCCGTTCAAGAACGTCATCGTGAACGGGCTCGTCCTCGCGGAGGACGGCTCGAAGATGTCGAAGAGCAAGCAGAACTACCCGGACCCGAACACGGTCATCGAGAAGCACGGCGCCGATGCGCTGCGTGCGTACCTGATCAACTCACCGCTGGTGCGCGCCGAGCCGCTGCGCTTCTCGGAAGCCGGCGTGAAGGAAGTCGTCCGAACGGTGCTGTTGCCGCTGCAGAACGCGTGGAGCTTCTTCGTCACCTACGCGAACGTCGATGGGTGGAATCCGAAGACCGACCTCGCGAAGGCGCCCGCACTCGAGCAACGCCCGGAGCTGGACCGGTGGATCGTCTCGGTGCTGCAGTCGCTGGTGCGCGAGATCAACACGCAGATGGAGGGGTACTACCTCGACAAGGTCGTGCCGCCGATGCTCGGGTTCATCGACGATTTGACGAACTGGTACATCCGTCGATCGCGAAGGCGGTTCTGGAAGAGCGACGACGCGACCGACAAGGCCTCGGCGTACGCGACTCTGTACGAGGTGCTCACGACGTTCTCGAAGGTGATCGCGCCGGCGTTGCCGTTCTTTGCGGAGCGGCTGCATCAGAACCTGGTCGTCGAGACGGGCATGGCGAAGGCGGAGAGCGACGAGAACGCCGAGGTCGTGCGAAACAGAGTCGCGTCGCTGAGCGCAGGTCTCGAGAGCGTGAAGCACAAGCTCGACGAGCGAAGCGTTCACCTCTGCGACTACCCGCAGCCTGACGAGAAGAAGATCGATCGCGGCGTCGAGCTGGCGATGAAGTCTGCACGAGAGACCGTCACCCTCGGCCGGGCGCTGCGTGAGAAACACAAGCTCAAGACGCGGCAGCCGCTGCAGACGCTCACCGTCGTCTCGACCGACGCGGCCGTTCGCGCGGCCCTCACCGCCCACGCCGAGCTGCTCGAAGAAGAGCTCAACGTGAAGCAGGTCGTCGCGCTTGCCGATGACGCCGAGCTCGCCACCTTGAGCTTCAAGCCCAACCTCAAGACGCTCGGAAAGAAGCTGGGCAAGAAGCTGAAAGACGCCTCGGTCGAGATCGCAGCCCTCACCCGCGAGCAGTGGGCGGTGCTCGAGCAGGGTGGCACCGTGACCGTTCAGGGCGAGGCCATCTCGAAGGACGACGTGCTCGTCGCGCGTACCGCGAAGGGCGAGTTCGTCGTCGAGTCATCGGGAGACCTCACCGTCGCGTTCGACACCAAGGTCACCGACGTGCTCCGACGCGAAGGCCTGATGCGTGAAGTCGTGTCGCGCGTTCAGAAGGCTCGCAAAGACGGCGGGCTGGAAGTCTCCGACCGCATCGTGCTGTCACTCGCCACGACGGACGCCGACCTGAAACTCTGCTTCACGGAGCACGACACGCGCATCAAGGACGAGGTGCTCGCGGTGAAGCTCGAGGTGCCGCCAACTGGCGATGGCGAAGCGATGGACATCGATGGCCACGCCGTCACGGTGAAGGTGACGAAGGCCTGACGTTCGGGGCTCGGCCGCTCTCCCAGTACGGGGGAGCGCCGACCCACTTCCGGAAGAACTCGATGAAGACCTGCGTCTTCCTCGGCAGCGCGTCGCGCGACGTCGTCAACGCGTGCAGCGTCTGCTCGGGGAAGTGCCAGTCTGGCAACACCTGCACGAGCCGGCCCTTCGCGAGGTCCTCTCCGACGATGAAGAGCGGAATGCGCGCGAGGCCCAGGCGCTGATGCAGCGCGCGGTGCAACGCCAGGCTGTTGTTCGCCTGGAGCGGCCCCTTCACCTTCACCGTCTCGGTCTTCGAGCCGCGCGTCAGCGCCCACTTCGAGCCTGTGGGCGAGAGGGAATACGTGAGCGCCGCATGCTCCGAGAGCGCGGCCGGCGTCTTCGGCGTTCCCGCCTTCGCGAGGTACTTCGGGTGCGCGACGATGACGTTGCGGCTCCGGGCGAGCGGCCGCGCGATGAGCAACGAGTCGGGTGAGGTGCCGATGCGGAGCGCGAGATCGAACGCCCCTTCGGCCAGGTCCAGCACCCGGTCGTCGAGCACGAGGTCGATCGCCACCTCGGGGAAGACCTTCGCGAACTCACCGAGCGCAGGCACCACGTGGAGCAGGCCGAACGACATCGGCGCGTTGAGCCGGAGCATTCCCCGTGGGGCCGCGAGCAGATGCGTCGCAGCGTCTTCGGCGTCACGTGCCGCGAGCATCGCGCGCTGAGCGTGGGGCAACGTCGCCGCGCCGGCTTCGGTCAACGACAGCTGCCGGGTGGTGCGTTGAAAGAGCTGTACGCCGAGCCTGGCCTCGAGCCGCGTCACGGCGGTGCTGACCATCGCCTTCGAGACACCCAGACGTCGGGCCGCTGCGGTGAAGCCTTCGGTCTCGGCGACCGCCACGAAGACCGCGAAGTCCTGCAACGGGGGCGCGGGCCGACTGTTCATCGTCATGAACGATACGTTCACCGATGGCGTCTTTGTTCTCAATGACGAACACCGTACATCTGCCGCGCGTCCCTTCCGAACGCCCAGGAGTCGCCATGAAGCTCGTCACCGCAATCTCGTTTGCCCTCGTGGGCTGCAGCGCCGTTCCCCTTCGCGAGCGGCCCGCCATCGCCCTGCCCTCCCAGGTCACCCAGCGCGGCGAGACCGTCTACTTCGGCAGCTCATTCCCTCTGAAGACCACGAGCGAACAGCCGACCTTCATCTACGAGCGCCGCGTCGATGCGCAGGCCGCGGCCGTCGTCTCGACCCACATCACTCGCGAGCCCTCGGGCGCCATCGCCATCGTCGAGTCCGCGACCCACTCCGCCGACTACGCACTCGCGGACTACACCCTGTTCGCCAACCAACTCGGTCAGACCGGCTCCATTCACGTCACGCCCGAGCAGGTCACCTTCACGCTCGGCACGGAGCAGGGCTCGAAGACGCAGACCGAGCAGAACACCGGCCCGGTCGTCGTCGGGCCCACGCTGGTCGGCTTCGTCGTGCGTCGCCTCGACGCGCTCCAGGCGGGCAAGGCGCTCGACGTTCGTTTCGCGGTGCTCGATCGGCTCGAGACCATCGGCTTCACCTTGAAGGCCATCGACGCTCCAGAGGGACAGGCGCGCGTGAAGATGTCGGCGTCGAACTTCATCTTCGCGCTGGCCATCGACCCCATCATCTTCACGTTCGACCGCGCCACCGGAAAGCTGGTGCGGCTCGAGGGCCGCGTGCCGCCGAAGGTGCGCTCAGGGAACACGTGGGCCGACTTCGATGCACGCGTCGAGTACCGCTTCGTCGCCGACGCCTACCGCTGAGCTCAGGGCGCGGCGGCCAGGAACCAGAAGTTCGACGAGCCCGACGGCAGGTACATGAAGCCGCGGAGCAGCGGCAGGTAGCGCCAGCGGTTGTACACGCCGTTCACCGCATCTGGCGGCGTCGGCCCGGTCGTCGCCTGCGCGGTTGCTTCGAACGTGTCGGCGTTGATTCGCGTCACCGCGCCGCCCGTCGACGTCTTCAAGTAGTACGCATCGTCACGCGCGAGGAACTCGAGCCCCGCCTGCTGCTGAATCGCGCTCGCGGCGCCTGGCCCGGTGAAGGTCACGTCGCTCGCCATCGACGTTCCGCTGAAGGTCACGACGAGGCCCTGCCGCTGCATCACGCGATAGGCGTTTCGGGTGAAGAGCACGCGCTGGCGAACCGTGTCGACCGCCGACGGTGACTCACTCACGACGTCGTTGCCCGCGTAGCTCGGCCGGGCGGCCAGCGTGCTCCACATCGCGGTCGAGGCGGTCCATTTGCGGAACGAGCCTCCAAAGAAGGTGAAGGCGTCGTCGGTGGTCTCGTGCTGCGCGTACGGCCGGCCGATGTTGCCGCCGGCCGGCATGCCACCCTGCCAGGTGCCCGCAGGATCCCAGTCGTTGCTCGCCAGGCTGAACGCGTCGACGTTGCTGCTGCTGAAGTTTCCGGAGCCCCAGTTCGACCCGGCAGACAGCCTGAAGATGCGCCCGTGCGAACGGACGTACTGGAGCGCGTAATAGAGGTGCGTCGAGCTCGGCCGACCATCGGCGTAGTAGTGGACCTCGATGCTGATCGCCGTCCCAGGCGTCGGGCCTCGGAGCAGCCGCCAGCGTGGTTGATCAGCCTGCAGGTCGATCTCGTACGCCTCGTTCCCGGCCCAGTCGGCGTGTCCTCCCGCGCCGGCGAGGTACACCCGGTTGTTGTCGCGATTCACCGCGAGTCCATTCCACGCGTTGATCCGCTGCGTCGGCGCCACCATCGTTCCGTTGAAAGGGTCTGCGACGCGCTGATTCGACAACGCCGAGCCTGGGAGCTCGACCCACTGCCACGCCGCGAGTCCTTGCCTCCACGCAGGCATGCCGCCGTCGATCGGCCCTGGGCTGCCACCGCCGGCGACGACGCCACCGCCCGTGCTGCCTCCTGCCGCGCCGCCTCCAGCCGAGCCACCTGCCGTCGAGCCACCAGCTGTTCCGCCGCTCGCGCCTCCAGCCGAGCCGCCTGCCGTCGAACCGCCGGCTGTTCCGCCGCTCGCGCCGCCAGCGGAGCCACCTGCGGTCGAGCCGCCGCCGCTGTTTCCACCACTCGCGCCGCCAGCCGTTCCACCGCCTGCGACGACTGCACCACCAGCGGAGCCTCCATCGACCTCCGCCACGGTCGCCTCACACCCCGCCACCAGCACCGCCATCACCGCGAGCGCAATTCGCATGGCGGGCAGCCCACAGGAATCAGCCTCTGGTGTCACGCGCTCGGTGCCAGCCCGCACGCCTGCGCGACGTCGTCGCGGTACACGAGCCACGCCGCCAGCACCTGCTCCATCGACCCGATGACGTTCACGTGCTCCGCCTCGGGCACGTGGTCGAGCATCACGCGCCACGCGGCCTTGCGGTGCTCACCCTCGACACCACGATGCGCCTTCGTCAGGGCGAGCGACTCGATTGGCAGTCCGTAGTGCTTCACGAGTGGGTGCTCCGTCAGCGCGGGCTCGGGCCTCGCAGGCGCTGCCGCGTCGAACAACGAGCGTTCGTGTGGCGTGCCTTCGATGAAGAGCGTCACCACCGCCGCCGCGACGCTCCACCCTCTCGACTGCGTCGTCTCATCGAGCAGGCCGCGGTACAGCTTCGCGCCGGGCAACAACGTCACGGCCTCGAAGCGTGACAGCTCGAACCCGAGGCCCTTCGGGTACTCCAGGAACAGCTCGGGGTGCGGCCGGCCCGCGTGCAGGCCACCGGTCTCTTCTTCGTAGAGGTTCTCGGCGAGCTCGCGGCGCACGAACGGAATCGGGCACTGCACGTACGCACGGCCCACCAGCACCGGGAAGTCGCGCACGAAGACCGCGTACTCCTGCTCGAGGTGCACGTGCAGGAGCGCCTTCGCGACCGTTCCATTCGTGAAGCTCGCCCACGCCCAGTGCTGCTTCTGCTCCATCACGCCGAGCAGGGCTTCGCGGAATTCGTCGCGCGTCATGGAGCGATTGTCAGGGCTCCGGCCCCTCGCGACAAGGGAGGCGCTGTCAGTGGCACTGGAACCTCACGAGAGCGGATCGCCTCCTGTTATGAATTCCGCCCCCGCTCACAGGAAGAAGCCATGTCAGACACCAACGAGTCCACGGAGCGCGAGCTCCAGGCGCTTCGCGCGCGCCTCGAAGTCCTCGAAGCCGTCATTCGGCAGCGCCCGTCACGTTCGCCGCGGGTTGCCGCTGCCGTCATCGTCGGCGCGCTCGTGCTCGTCGCAGGCGTCGTCTCGGCCGCGAACGGCAACTGCCCCAACGGCCTGCCGTTCTGCTTCGCCCCCGACGCCCCCGCGCAGGCCGAGCAGGTGAACCACAACTTCCACCAGCTCAAGGAGTGGCTCGAGACGAAGGTGGGCCCCGTCGGCGGTAACGCCATCTCGACGAGCGCTGGCATCGCCTCGACGGGTGACATCTCGATCACCAACGGCCGGCTCATCGGCACCAACGGCGCCGGCAACTTCCACATCGACACCACCGGCAACGCGCTCTACCTGAACTGGTTCAGCGGAAACGGCGTCACCTTCGGCAACGGCGCGCAGGGGCAGGTCGCGCGTATGGACAATCAGGGAAACCTGTCGCTCAACGGCCGGCTGACCGTCGGCAACGTCGGGGGCAACGTGCCGTTCAGCTGCGTCGTTCGCAGCAGCACCACGAGCCACAACGTCGCGTGCGCGGCGAATGAGATCGCTGTCGGCGGCGGCGGGCGATGCACGTCGCTGTGGCGACTCACCGAGAGCGGGCCGTGGGGCGGCCCCCTCGACAGCCAGCCATGGGTCGAGGGCCAACCGGCACGGGCGTGGCGTTCGGTCTGTCAGGTCTGGGGCAACGCCGGCAGCTATGCGGTGCCTCAATCCGGTGGGTTCGCCATCTGCTGCAGGCAGTGACGCTCACACCTTCTTGCGAATCAGCACCGCGTGCGCCGCGGCGAGCCTCGCGATGGGCACGCGGAACGGAGAGCAGCTGACGTAGGTGAGCCCAAGCGAGTGGCAGAAGTCGATGCTCTTCGGGTCGCCACCGTGCTCACCACAGATGCCGACCTCGAGCGTCGGGCGCACCTTGCGGCCCTTCTTCACGGCCATCTCCATCAGGCCGCCGACGCCGCGCTGGTCGATGGTGGCGAACGGGTTCTCGGGAAGAATGCGCTTCTCGAGGTACTCGAGCAGGAAGCCCGTCTCGGCGTCGTCGCGGCTGATGCCGAACGTCGTCTGGGTGAGATCGTTGGTGCCGAACGAGAAGAACTCCGCGAGGGAGGCGATCTCATCGGCCGTCACCGCCGCGCGGGGGATCTCGATCATCGTGCCGAACTGGTACTTCACCTTCACCTTCAGCTCGGCCATCACCTTCTTCGCTTCCTCCTCGAGGATCGTCCGCTCGAACGCGAGCTCGGTCTTCAGCGACGTCAGCGGGATCATGATCTTCGGGTAGACCTTGATGCCGTCTTTCTGACACGCGCACGCCGCCTCGAAGATCGCCCGCACCTGCATCCGCACGAGCGAGGGGAAGTGAATGCCCAGTCGTACGCCGCGCAGACCCAGCATCGGGTTCTGCTCTCGCATGCCCTCGACCGCAGCCAGCATTCGTTTCTGCTTCGACAGCCGGCTCTCGAGGCCGAGCGCGTCGACCTGCACGCCGGAGTACTTGAGGCGCGTCTCGAGCTCCGTCACTTCCTGGAGCAGCTCGTCGTGGCTCGGCAGGAACTCGTGGAGCGGCGGGTCGATCAACCGAATCGTCACCGGCTGCCCGTTCATCGCCTTGAACAGACCTGCGAAGTCGCTGCGCTGCATCGGGAGCAGCACCGCCAACGCCTCGTCGCGCTCCGCCTCGCTGGAGGCGAGGATCATCTTCTGTACCGTCGGCAGCCGCTCGGTCTCGAAGAACATGTGCTCGGTGCGGCACAGGCCGATGCCTTCGGCGCCGTATTCCCGGGCCCTCTCGGCGTCGCGCGGGTAGTCCGCGTTGGCCCAGACGCCGAGGGTGCGCACGTCGTCGGCCCACTTCAACAGCGTCATCAGGTACGGGTCGTTGAACTCCGGCACCATCGTGGCCACTTCGCCTGCGAAGACCTCGCCCGTCGTGCCGTCGAGCGACACCACATCGCCCTCGACGAACGTGCGGCCCTTCACCTTCATCAGCTTGTTCTCGGCGTCGACCTCGAGCGCTGTGATGCCGACGACGGCCGGCTTACCGAACTGGCGAGCCACCAGCGCCGCGTGGCTCGTGCGCCCACCACGTGACGTCAGAATGCCCTTCGCCGCGAGCATGCCGTGCACGTCGTCAGGCTTCGTCTCGGGCCGCACGAGGATGACGGACTTCTTCTCCTTGCGACCCAGCCGCTCGGCGGTGTCGGGGTCGAACACGATCGCGCCGGTCGCCGCGCCGGGAGACACGTTGAGCCCCTTCGCCAACATGTCGCCACGCTCGACGGCGGCCTTTCGGGCCTTCGTGTCGAACTGTGGGTGGAGGAAGAAGTCGACGTGCTCGGGCTTCACGCGCAGCACGGCTTCGTCCTTCGTGATGAGGCGCTCCTTCGTCAGGTCGACGGCGATTCGCACGGCCGCCTGCGCAGTTCGCTTGGCGTCACGCGTCTGGAGCATCCACAACTTTCCATCTTCGACCGTGAACTCGACGTCCTGCACGTCGCGGAAGTGCTTCTCGAGCGTGGCGCAGTGCTTCGCGAACTCGACGGCCACCTCGGGCATGTCTTCGGCGAGCGCGGTGATGCGCTTCGTCATGCGCGTGCCCGACACCACGTCTTCGCCCTGCGCGTTGAGCAGGTAGTCGCCCTCGAGCTGCTTCTCGCCGGTCGACACGTTTCGCGTGGTGACGACGCCAGTGCCAGACCGCTCGCCGGTGTTACCGAACACCATCATCTGAATGTTCACCGCCGTGCCGAGGTCGTGCGCGATGCCGGCCGCGTTGCGGTAGTCGATGGCGCGCTTGCCGTTCCACGACTTGAAGACGGCCTCGATGGCCATGCGCAGCTGCACCAGCGGGTCCTGCGGGAAGTCCTGGCCGGTCTTGTCCTTCACGATGGCGAGGAAGACGCGGGTGACCGACTCGAGCGTCTGCGCATCGAGCGCCGAGTCGCTCTCGACGTTGGCCTTCGTACGGCGCGCCTTCAGCTCGTGCTCGAAGGGCTCGTGTTCCAGGCCGAGCACGACGGTGCTGAACATCTGCACGAGGCGGCGGTAGGCGTCCCACGTGAAGCGCGCCATGCCCGGCAACTGGGCCATCGCGGTCGCGATGACGTCGTTGAGCCCGATGTTGAGCACCGTGTCCATCATGCCGGGCATCGAGAACTTCGCGCCTGAGCGACACGAGACGAGCAGCGGCGCGATGACGTGGCCGAGCCCACGCCCGCTCTGGTTCTGCAGCGCCTCGAGCGCCTTCAGCACCTGCGGCCAGAGGTCCTTCGGAAAGCCCTTCGCCTCGAAGTACGCGTTGCACGCCCTCGTCGAGATGGTGAAGCCCGGAGGCACCGGCAGCCCCAGCCGCGTCATCTCGCAGAGGTTGGCGCCTTTGCCGCCGAGCAGGCCTTTCTGATCAGCCCGGCCTTCACGAAACAGGTACACCCATTTGGTCGAGGCGGCCTTCGCCGACGGCCGCGCGCTCTTCTTTGCCTTCTTCTGGGGAATCCTCTTTCCGCGGAGCTTTGGCATGCCGTCCGCGCGTGCATGGCGCGCGCCATGCACGACTGAGGAGGACCTGAAAAACGAAGCGCAAGGGTTGCGTAGATGGGTTGGCTCACGAGCGGACTTGCGCTCCACTGGGAGGCACCATGGGAAAGAACGACAAGACCGAAGCCACCATCGAGAACCGCGTCTACCTGTTCGAGTCGCTCGCAGCGGCGTTCCTCGAGAAGGCGTCGGCTGATCTGGCTGGAAAGAACCCGGCGCGAAGGGCCCGGGTGATTCGTGCGCTCGCCGACCTTGCGTTCGTCAGCTGCGCGGTCGCCGACACCGGTGATCAGTCACCCAAGGCCGTGCGCAAGAAGGTGCTGAGCGCGGTCGAGCTCGAGGAGCTCGTGGACGTCACAGTGGTCGCTCAAGATGATGACGAAGACGAGCCGCACGCCGAAGACTGATCGACGCGACTCAGACGGCGCCGGGCCTGAGCAGCTACCGCCGTTTGCCTTCCTGGAACGTCACCTCGAGCTCGACGCGTTGTCCCTCGCGCACGACCACGCCCGTCACGGTCTCGCCTGGCTTCGCCTGCATGAGCACGAACATCAGGTCCTCCACGGAGCCGACGTCGAACTTCCCGAGCTTCACGATGACGTCGCCCCGCCGCATGCCGGCCTTCTCGGCGCCGCCACCGGCCCGCACGTCGTCGAGCAACACGCCCTTCACGCCCGGCAGCCCGCCGCCGTAATTGGGCACCGTTCCCAACGACGCGTTGAAGCTGCGTGAGTCACCACGCACCGGCGCGGGGAACTTCGCGTACGTCAGCGTCACGTCCTTCGAAGCGCTGACGATGGCGCTGACCACCTCGCTCACCTTCGCGATGCCGATGGCGTTGAGCTTGTCCGGCGTGTCGGAGGGCTTGTGGTAGTCGTTGTGCGCGCCGGTGAAGAAGTGCAGCACCGGCAGGCCCGCTGAATAGAAGCTGATGTGGTCCGACGGGCCGTAGCCGTCACCGCTCGCCGCGCACTGGAGCCGAGACGTCTCACACGCGCGCTCCACGACGGCCTTCCACTCGGGAGCCGACTCTGCGCCGAGCACCGACAGCTCGTTCATTCGCAGACGGCCCACCATGTCCATGTTCAGCATCGCCCACGCGCCGTCGAGCCACGCGGGTTTCCCCGCGACGAGCGCAGACGAGCCGAGCACGCCCGACTCTTCACCCGAGAACGCCACGAAGACGACGTCGCGCGGCAGCGTGGCCTTCGTCGCAGAGAGTTCCTTCGCCACCTCGAGGAGCGCGGCGACTCCCGACGCGTTGTCATCGGCGCCGTGGTGGGGCTCCGACTTCTCAGGCGCAAGCGAGTAGGTCCCGCCAAGGCCGAGGTGATCGTAGTGCGCGCCGACGATGGCCGGTTTTCCGGAAGGCGCCCCGGCCGAGAGCTTTGCCACCACGTTGAAGGTCGACGACTTCTCGATGAGCAACTCGACGGTGAGCGACACCGCGACGGGCTGCTTCTTTTCGAGTGACGCCATCAACGCCGCGAGCACCGAGCGCTTCACCGCGATGACGGGAAGACCAGCGTCCTGCAGGCTCTCCATGCGAAGGCCCGGCAGCGGCGCCTCCATCACCGGCTCTGCCTTTCCGTCAGGCTGCGCCACCAGCACGGGAGCGTCGATCACCAGCACCGCCTTCGCGCCCTTCGCCTTTGCGAGGAACACCTTCTTGCGAAGGTCGCCGGCCTTCCGCTGCGCCTGCGGCGTATTCAGCTTCGGGTGTTCGGGAGCGAAGCGCCGCACCAGCACCACCTTGTTCTTGAGATCGAGCCCCTTGAAGTCGTCGATGCCCAGCTCGGCGTCTTCGATGCCGTAGCCCGCGAGCACGAGCGGACCTTCGACTTTCCCCTGCGCGCTGAAGCCGAGCGGCGTGAAGTCAGCCTCGACGACGGGCTTGCCCGCGACCCGCAGTGATGTCTTCGCGCCGCGCGTGACCTTCGTGGGAACGTCGAAGGTGTGGCGGAAGCTCCCGTCAGGCGCCGCGCCCACGAGCCCCAACGCCTTGAAGCGAGCCTCGATCCACTCGCCTGCGGCCTGCAGTCCCGCGGAGCCGATGCCGCGGCCTTCGCGCTCCGTCGCCGCCAGCCACGTCACGTCATCGAGGGCGCGCTCGGCGGCACCAGGAGCCGACTTCGAAGGCCCGTCGACCCACGTCGCGAGGAAGAGGTTGGTGTCGTTCTTCCCCTCGGCGGTCATGCGATTCGACGAGAACGCGAGTGTCTTGCCGTCGGGCGAGAACATCGGAAAGCCGTCGAAGCCCTTCGTGAAGGTGATGCGCTCGAGGTCGGTGCCGTCAGCGTTGACGGCCCAGATGTCGAACTCACGGCCCTTTGGATCGCCAGCGTTCGACGAGAAGAGAATGCGCTCGCGGCCGGGGAACCAGAACGGCGCGAACGACGCAGCGTTCAAGTACGTCACCTGCCTCGCATCGGAGCCATCGGCGTTCGCGACGAACAGCTCGAGCTTCGACGGCCGCACGAGCCCTTGCGCGAGCAGCGACTGGTACTCCTCGAGCGCCTTTCCTTTCGGCCGCGACGCGCGCCACACGATGCGGGAGCAGTCTTTGTTGAAGAACGCGCCGCCGTCGTAGCCGGGCGTGGAGGTGAGCCGCTTCACGTTCTTTCCATCTGCGTCCATGCGGTACAGCTCGAGATCCCCGTCGCGCACGCTGGTGAAGATGATGCTGCCGTCCTTGCCGCAGACGGTGCCTTCGGCGTCGTAGCCCTTCGTGTCGGTGAGGCGCGTCAGCTGCGCGTCCTTCAGCGGGAGCGGAGCGCCTGGCGTCACCGTCGCCTTGAAGATGTCGTACGTGTCGTAGAGCGCCCAGACGTAGCCGAGCTTCATGTCGGGCTTCGGAGGACAGGTCGCGCCACCGAGGTGGGTCGAGGCGTAGAGCAGCTCGGTTCCATTCGGGAACCAGTGCGCGCACGTCGTCGCGCCGTTGCCGCTCGAGACCTGCTGGAGCACCGGCTGCGCGCCCGTGGTGATGGTCTGAATCCGGTCGCAGCCATCGTTCACCCCGCGCGCCTGCAGCGAGAGACCTGCGCCATCGAAGCGCCAGTACGCCTCGGCGTTCTCTCCGTCGAAGGTGAGCTGCCGCAGGTTCGACAGGTGCGTCTCGTCAGCCAACACCACGGCAGTCGGGCGAGCCTGAGGCACCTCGGGCTTTTGCTCCGGCGCCGTCGCACACGAGACCATCACCACCGCGCTCCACGTCCACAGCTTCATTGCGTTGCTCCTCGTCGTCATGGGGCCATCACCTTCGCCCAGCGCAGCTCGAGCACCGCCGGCGTGCCGGCCTTGTCGTAGTAGGCCCCGAGCGACACCTTGAAGAACTGCCCTTCGTCACTCTTCACCACGTACACGATGGAGCGCGGCGTCAACACGTGCGTCATCGGGTTGTACGAGTACCAGGTCTCGGCGTTCTCGAAGACGGTGTCGGGCTCGGTGTTGTCGTCGGGGCCGTCGGGCAGGTCGACGAGGTAGCCGGCGTCGGGCGCGACCGTCACCTCGCTGAAGCCTGCGTCGACCAGCGGCATGGCCGAGACGCCACCATCACCATTCGCACCACCTCGAAGCCGAACGCGCTGTCTGCGAAACGCCACGTCCCACTTCTCGTCGATGAAGGGCGCCTCTTCGGCGTGGTCGAGATCGAAGGCGATGAAGTTCACCTCGTCGGTTGCCTGCGCGATGGTGAGGAAGCCACCGTCGATGGCGGTCGTGACGAAGCGAGGCCGGCTCGTGCCACCGTCGACCATCACGCCCGCGTCGACCTCGGGCTCAGGTGTCAGCTCGAGCCGTTCGCAGCCGAGCGTCGTGAGCAGCAGGAGCGGAAGAACGAATCGGGTCATCTGGTCACCACGTCAAAGAGACGCCGCCGAAGACCTGCCGCGGCGTCAGGAGAAGGTCGTTCGCGTTGCCGGCACCCGCGAGGTTGTTCGCCACCACGAAGAGCTCGAGCCGCTCGAACAACGTCTTGGCGAGCCGCGCGTCGACGAGCACGAAGGGCGCGGTGTAGCGCGTCGAGACCTCGCCATCGGACAGCGGCCGGCCCGACGTCACCGACCCACGCACCAGCGCGTTGAGGCCCAACGAACGGAGCCGCACACGCACCTGGCTCACTGCGCGAAAGAGCGCCTGGTTGTCGAGCGGCCGGTCGAGCGTGAGGTTGCGGGCGTCAGTCACCGTCGCGCCCGCGCCCCACTGGAGCCACGGCGTCGGACTCACCGTGACCGAGAGTTCCCCGCCCCTCGTGCGCCCACGCTCGATGTTCCCGTACGTGAAGCTCAAGCCCGTGTCGTCGGTGCGGCTCTCGTAGGCGATCATGTTCGACAGCTCGTTCCAGAACAGGCTCGCCGAGACGTTGAGGCCCTGGTGTGGCTGCCAGTCTGCCGAGAGCGTGGCGCCGACGCTGCGCTCGGGCCCCAGCATCGGGTTGCCGTTGATGACGTAGCCCGCGCCCGGGTTCTCGAAGTCGAGGTACAGCTCCTGAAAGCTGGGTGCACGAAAGCCGGTGCCGACCGCGGCGCGCAGCGCGAGCGTCTCGTGAGGGTCGAAACGGACGGCGAGCCTCGGCGTCACCACCGCTCCGAACGTCGAGTCGACGTCGACGCGAAGGCCGGGGACGAGCATGAAGCGGCTGGAGTCGAACGGCGCGAAGGTGTCTTGCACGAACGTCGAGAAGCGGCCGCGCACGCGGGTCCCACCGACGATGCGAGGCGAGGCAAATTGCTCGAGGAGCCCTTCAACGCCGACGAGGCCGCGGTGTCTGCCCAGGGTGAGCTCGTACGTCGTCGTGAGCAGCCCGTTGCGGTCGGTGGAGTCCTGGAGCTGATCGAGCGCCGCGCTGCCGCGCTGGTCGAGCACGAACCTGCGCGACCAGAGGTTGAGCCCACCCGTCACCGAGAGCCGGCCGGGCCCGAGCGGGAGCGCGACATGGGCCGACCCTTCACCCAGCACGTCACCGGCGCCGCGGTCGAAGACGGCGCCCGTCAAGTTGGCGTCGACGCCGCGCTGCACTCTCGAGAGCGCCGCCGCACGAACGTCGACGAACACCCCATCGCCAGTCGACGCGCCGTAGGTGCCGCGCACGCTGCCTTGAAAGGACCTGAGGCTCGAGCCGCTGGTCGCGACCGTGTCAGGGTCGAGGTCGAACGCGTCTCGTTGGCCGAAGGCGAAGGAGCCACGCGCGCCCCACGCTCCACTCGACGCCTCCGCCGACGCCCGCGCGTCGACCTGGTTGAGCATGCCGAACGAGACGAGCCCGCTCGCGCCGAAGGGACGCTGCGGCCGCCGCGTCACGAGCTGCACGACGCCCGCGAGCGCGTCACTGCCCCACAACACCGACGAGGGGCCCTTCACGACCTCGAGCTGCTCGACGTCTTCAACCGAGTAGCGGCTGAGGTCGACGCCACCATTCACCCGGCCGGCGGCGCGCTGGCCATCGACGATGATGAGGTTGTACTCGGGCCCCAGGCCCTGCATTCGCAGCTGCGTGCCTCCGAAGCTGGGGAACAGCTCGATGCCGGCGCGGGCCTGCAGGGCTTCGCCGAGGTCTCGCGCGCCGGTCTCGAGAATCTGCCGGCGCGTCATCACCTCGGTCGGCACCGGTGCGTCGCTCAGCCGTGACGTCGAGCGCGTGGCCGTGACGACGGTGGTGAGCGCGTCATCAGGTACGGAGCCAGCGTCGACCACGCCAGCGTCTGCTGACTGTGCGGCGGCGCGGGAAGCCCACAGCGCCACGATGAGGGCGGCGTCACGGCGTCGCATCGAGGTACGCCCACCGCACGCGGAAGTTCGCTGCGCCACTCGGAGCCGGCGCACTGCCCGTCATGTTGCAGACCTGCTGCGCCGCGGGGTCGTAGTAGCTGAGCACCTCGAACTTCACGAAGCGCCCGTCACGAAGGTGCAGCACGTAGACGTTGCCCGTCATCTGCACGCACGACTGGTAGCTCCAGTAGCTCGTCAGCGCGGCGTTCGGGCCGCCGATGCCGCTGGGGTCGGCGACGAACTCGCACGTGGCGCCGGTGAAGTACTCCTCGGTCCTCCACGAGAGGTTCGCCGGCACCGCCGTCAGCGCGTCGAACGTGGTGCCCGCGGCGGTACGTGCGCCGACGACACACGACGGGCCGCTCACGCCTGCGTTGAGGCGAATGATGAAGCGGCGGAAGGCGATGTCCCAGTCCATCGAGGTGAGCGCGGCTTCGTCGGTGACCTCGACCTTCTCGAGGCCCTGCGGCGTGAAGCGCACGTAGAGATACGACTCGGGCGTCATCAGGCCGCCGCCGCGCCCGTCGAGGTACGTCTTCTCACCCGGACGTGTGCCCTCTTCGTTGATGACGCCAGTCGAGAGGACCTGCCTGAGCGCGAGCTTCTGAATCGACTGGTCCTGGCAGGTGACGGCGGTCGGCTGGGTGCAGCGAGGCATGACGGTGACGCCTGCGTCTGTTCCCGCGTCGACCTGCGCGCCGGCGTCGACGACGGAGACCATCGGGCCGCACGCAGACAGGAGCAGCACGGCAGAGAGCTTCGAGAGTCGGTTCATGCGCGCCCCAGTACCGGGGTCGCGCGCGTCGTGTGTCATCGCTTCGCGTGCGGCGTGTCAGCGCTTCGCGCGTCGTGTGTCATCGCTTCGTCGAAACGGCGTCTGAAGATGCGATGACATTCGGCCTGCGCACGAGCGCTACGCGGTGCCGCGATGCTCTCTTTCCTGTTCGTCGTGGCGCTCGGCCAACTCCCCGTCACCCACACCCCCGCTCCGCTCCTTCAGCCTGCGCTCACGTTTCGAGACGGCACGACGTGGCGAACCGCGACGCGCGTGGGGCTGTCGACCTCTGGTCGCGTCCTCATCGAGCTCGAATCAGAAGGCGAAGCGGTGCGCGCAGAGGTCGGACGAGACGCCATCGTCGTCATGCGTGCAGACCTCGCCGCGGCCAAGCGCGTGCGGCTCGTGCGAGCGCTGTGGCCCGATCGTTCGATGTGGCTCGTCAGCTCCATCGACGCTCACGAAGACGGGCTGGCGTTGGCGTCACGACTGTCTCGCACCGATGACGTCGAGTGGTCGGCGCCTGACTTCTTCTTCGAACACAGGCTCCACGACTTCGCGGTTCCGCCGAACGACCCGCGCTATTCCGGGCAGTGGTACCTCGGGAAGCTCGACGTCGAGGCTGCGTGGCGCATCACCTCGGGCGCTCCGACGGTGACCATCGGCGTCGTCGACAACGGCTGCGACCCCGCCCACCCCGATCTGATGGCCAACCTCCGACAGGGTCGTGACGTGGTCGACGGTGATGCCGACCCTCGGCCCAACGGAGCGGGGAAGGCTGCGAATCACGGCACCGCGTGCGCCGGGCTCATCGCTGGCGTCGGGAACAACGGCATCGGCATCAGCGGCGTGTGCCCGAACTGCACGCTGCGCTGCATTCGAATGCTCGCCGACGAGGGGCAGATGGTACCGGTGTCGGTCGACGTCGACGCGTTCCGCGCGGCGTTCGAGCTCGACGTCGACGTGGTGTCGAACAGCTGGGGGTTCGGCCAGCCCATTCCGGTGCCGGCGGCGCTCGCGCTCGCGATTGGGGAAGTCGCGACGAAGAACCGCGGCGGGCGTGGGGCGCTGGTGCTGTTCGCCGCTGGCAACGACAACCGCCCGTTGGTCGCCTCCGAGCTGTACTCGCTGCCAGAGGTCGTCACCGTCGGAGCCGTCAACGC
>JAUXRI010000219.1 GCA_030681895.1 Myxococcales bacterium
GCTCAAGCTCCCGCCCGGCACGTACGACCTGCGCGTCTTCTACGCGCTCTACGAAGGCCGCCGCGTGACGAACGTCGAGGTGAAGGCCGGTGAAGTCACCCGGCTCGACGTCACCCTCGAGGCGAAGTCGCGTGCCATCAAAGAAGTCGTCGTCGAGGCGAAGGCCGACAAGCGCAACGAGAAGGCGCTGCTCCAGGAGCGCAAGAAGGCGCCCGTCGTGCAGGACTCCATCGGTGCGCAGGAGATTGCACGAACGCCCGACGGCAACGCCGGTGAAGCTGCCAAGCGCGTGGTGGGCGTCACGCTCGTCAGCGGAAAGTACGTCTTCGTGCGCGGCCTCGGTGGCCGGTACGTCCAGACGCTCCTCAACGGCACCATCATGCCGAGCCCGGAGCCCGATGAGCCCGGTGTTCCGCTCGACCTCTTCCCGACGTCGCTGCTGTCGAACCTGAACGTGATGAAGACGTACTCGCCCGACCTGCCCGCGCAGTTCGGCGGCGGCTCGCTCACCATCGACACCTCGACGTTCCCCACGCAGCTCGAGGTGAAGGCGCGCGTCGGCATCGGCGGAGACTCGGCGACGACCTTCCAGTCGCGGCCCTCGGCGCCGTCATCCATCGGCGAGGCGTTCGGCTTTCGCGACCCGTCTCGAGCGCTCCCGTCCATCTTCCCCACCGACCGCGCGTTCCAGCAGTCCGTCGACCCGGCGAAGCCTGGCATCACCGCCGAGACGCAGCAGGCCGGTGGGCGCGCGCTGCCCAACCGGTGGACGCCGGGCTCCGTCAACGCAGCACCGAACGGCACCGTCAGCGCGCAGGTCGGCGACACGGTGAAGTTGGGAGACGACCGCCGCCTCGGCTACCTCGTCGCCGCGCAGTGGGCCCGCAAGGAGCGCACGCGTCGCACGTTCGTCGCTGACGTCTCGGGCTCCGAAGGCGGGCTGGAAGTCGAGAACCCGACCGACTCGCTCATCTCTTCCGTCAGCGCGTCGACGTCGTTGCTCGGCAACCTCGGCTACCAGTTCAATCGCGACAATGAGGTGAACCTGCTCGTGCTCGGGCTCACCAACGCCGAGAACCAGGCGGCCACCGCGAGCGGCCCCGAGACGTTGTCGGCGATGCAGGACCAGGTGAACAACCGCCTGCAGTTCACTCAACGGCAGCTCTTCTTCACGCAGCTCAAAGGGTTTCACCGGCTCAACGCGCTCTCGGACGTCGAGCTCGAGTGGCAGGGCAACTACGGCCACGTCGACCGCTCCGAGCCCGACATTCGCGACTCGCGCTACTTCGTGGCGCCCGACACACGAGAGCTCAACTTGCGCCTGCAGCCGAACTCGGCGGAGCGCTTCTTCCTCGGCCTCACCGAAGACTCTGCAGGCGGCACGGTGTCGGCGACGCTCCCGTGGCGCGCGTTCCGCTTCAAGGCGGGCGGCTTCGGGCAGTACCAGGCGCGTCGCTTCGATGGCCGTCGGTTCCGCTTCTTCGAGCTGCGGCGGCCCACGCCGACGGGCCTCGCGGAAGAGGTGCTGACCTCAGAACGCATCGGCCCCGGCGCGGGCACGCAGTTCTTCCTCGCCGAGAGCACCATCGCGCAAGACTCGTACACCTCGACGCTCGCGACGTACGGCGGCTTCGGGCTGGTGGAGTGGAAGTTCAGCGACGCGCTGCGCGCGCAGGCGGGGCTCCGGTACGAGGGCTCGTCGCAGTCGGTCGCGGTGTTCAGCCCGTTTGCCACCGACGCCAACGCGAAGCCGCCGGTGACGCGCCAGTACCACAACCCGGTTCCGTCGCTGAACGTCGCCTGGTCGCCCATCAGCGCCATCAACCTGCGCGCGGCCTACGCGTACACGCTCGCGCGGCCGAGCTTCCGTGAGCTCTCGCCCTTCATCTTCTTCGACATGGTTCGCCGCCGGAACATCGCGGGCAACCCCGAGCTGCTGCTCACCACCATTCACCACGCCGACCTGCGCGCCGAGTGGTTCCCCACCGACACCGAGGTGTTCTCGTTGTCCGTCTTCGGGAAGCAATTCATCAACCCCATCGAGCGCGTCGTCATCGGCCAGGGCTCGAACTTCGACTTCGGCTTCCGCAACGCAGACGGCGCGCAGCTGGCCGGGCTCGAGCTCGAGGCGCGCACCACGCTGGGCCGCTTCACGCCGGCGCTCAAAGACGTTCGCCTCGGAGGCAACGGCTCGCTCATCTGGTCGCGCGTGCAGCTCGGCAACACGGTGGGGCAGCTCGGCAACTCCAACCGGCCGCTGCAAGGCCAGGCGCCGTGGGCGCTCAACGCCTTCGTCACCTGGGCGAAGCCCGAGTGGGGCACCGAGGTCGGCGTTTTCTACAACGTGTCGGGCCCCGAGATTTCCGAGGTCGCGGTTTCTCCGCTGCCCGACTTCTACGTGCAGCCGATTCACAAAATCGACGTCACGCTCTCGCAGTCTTTCGGCCCGGGCTTCCAACTCAAGCTCGGCGTCGCCAACGCCCTCAACCAGCAACTCCGTATCCAACAGGCAGACGTCGAGGTGTTCCGTGAACAGCTCGGCGTTCAGCTCAACGCATCGTTGGCCTGGACGATGCCCACCAGCAGGAAGTGACCCATGCGCAACACCATCCTCGCAGCACTCGCGGGCCTCGCCCTGACGGCGTGTCCCGCACCCACCATGAACCCGCCCGGCAACACCGGAGGCGGCACCGCGATGGCGACGCTCGTCGACGTCACCGAGCCCATCACCGCGGCCACCACATGGACGAAGGACAAGAGCTACGTCCTCAAGAACATCGTGTACGTCGACGGCGCCGTGCTGACGATCGAGCCCGGCACGAAGATTCTCGGAGAGCGTGGCTCGGCCCTCGTCGTCACGCGCTCAGGCCAGCTCCTCGCTGAAGGCACCGCGGCCGAGCCCATCGTCTTCACCGCCAACTACCCCGTCGGCATGCGCGGCATCGGGAACAGCAACTGGGGCGGCGTGCTCCTCAACGGCAAGGCCGCCATCAACGTCACCGGCGGCGACAACAAGGCCGAGGGCCTCGCTGACGAGCCGCGCAACCGTTACGGCGGCGGCATGACGCCCGACAACACGCACTCGTGCGGCAAGCTCCGCTACGTGCGCATCGAGTTCGCCGGCCAGCCGCTGTCGGCCAACGACGAGCTCAACGGTTTGACGCTGAACGCCTGCGGTACGGGCACGGTCGTCGACTACGTGCAGGTGCACCGCGGCATCGACGACGGCGTCGAGTTGTTCGGTGGCTCGGTCGACCTGAAGCACGTCGTCATCACTGGCTCGGACGATGACGGCCTCGACTGGGACCAGGGATGGACGGGCCGCGCGCAGTTCCTCGTGGTGCAGCAACTGCCGGGTCGCGGAAACTTCGGCATCGAGGCCGACAACAACCGCGCCTCGCAAGACGCGATGCCGCGCTCGAGCCCCACCCTCTTCAACGTCACGCTCGTCGGCCGCGCGCCGGACTCGAGCGACCCCGGTGAAGGCCGCAGCCGCGGCATGAGCTTCCGCGTCGGCACGGCCGGCTCGCTCAACAACGTCATCGTCACCAACTTCAACGACTGGGCGATGTTCGTCGACGGCTCGAACAGCCAGGCGCGGTGGACCGATGGCTCGCTCGGCGTGAAGAACAGCATCTTCTTCAAGAACCCGATGGCGGCCTGGCAGAACGTTCGCCCGTCGAACCTTGCCGACGGTGGCGTGGTGGCTGACAACTTCGACGAAGACATGTCGCTGCTGGCGCCGTCGCTGAACAACCGCCAGGTCGACCCGCTGCTGTCGTCGGCCACGGTCGTCACCGCGCCGGTGTTCAAGCCGCTGACCGATTCGCCTGCGCTGACGGGTGGCGCGACGCCTCCGGGTGATGGGTTCTTCGACGTCACCGCGACGTTCGTCGGCGCGGTCGGCTCGACGGACTGGACGGCGGGGTGGACGGCGTTCCCCGAGAACTGAGCCTCGTTTCAGCTCAGTGAAGGCGCGGCGTCATCGGGACAGGTCGTCTCGGTGGCGCCGTCGCCGTTCATACCCTGCGAGCGAGGAAGGTCGCCGGTTCACTGGAAGGTGAAGGCGTATTCTTGAGCCTTGAACGTGACGCCGTTGCCCGAGACGCCATCCCAGCTCATCGCCATCGCCTCGAGCGTCAGGCTGACCCGCGTGCCGATGGCGACCTGAGGCCTCGCGTCGAGAGGAATTTCGAGCTGCCCCGGTGGCGATTCGAAGGTGAGCGTCCGACTCGTTGGCGTCGTCATGAAGCCGACCGAATTCTCGCGCACCCGAAACGCGTACTGGACTCTTGCGGCATTGGCAGTGGGCGCAGTGGCGATGGGGCTGATGAAGAACCAGGTCGAGCCACGCTTCTCGAGCGTGGCCTTCGTGGTGAGGGTGATGTTCGGGTCGCCGACGACGCCTCCACACCCTGAAGCGATGACGACGAGCGCGAACAGCCGAACGAGAGATGAGGTCATGAGAGTGCTCCGGGGGCAGCGGGTTAGAAGATCCACGAGAAGCTGAGGTTGAAGGGAACCGAGATGACGTTGGTGCCGGTCCTCGCTCGGAACTCTCCACCGAGCAGGCGTGCTTCGAGCACAGCGTTCCCGAACCGCAAGGCGACACCGACGCTCGCGCCAGCAAGAAGCCCACCGCCACGATTGGCTAGGAAGCCGCCACCACGCACTCGAATCGGGAGCGAAATGCTGAACGCCTCGCGCTCGTAGAGCCCAAGCATCCAACCGGTCGAGAGCGCCGCGGTGATCTGCTGCGCGCTGACTCCGTAGACCAGTGATCCCACCGAGCCCGGAGCCAGTTCTGCGGCCAACTCGAAACGCCCGAACAGAACGCCAATTCTCGCCTCGGCCTGAGCGATGGCACCCATCGCCGAGAACTCGACTGGGGCGTCGAAGAGAACGGCCGAACCCTTCGACCACATCGGCCCCGCGCCGACCGTCGCACCGAGGAAGAAGTGCACGCCGGTGAAGTGGCCTCGAGGCGCTTGTGGTTCCGTCTCGGCGAGCGCCTCGACCGGAGCAACGGGTTCCACGGCTCGTGAAACGGCGGGGACAGGGGCCAGTGGGCGCGATTCGCAGGTCGAGGCCACGCACGCGAGGGACGGCATGCAGTCGGCGTCGGTGCGACACGACTCGCCAGCTTCGCCAAGAACGGGAACAGCGGTCAGGAGCGCCAGAAGTGGGGTGGTGAGCATGAAGGGCCGTTGTGCAGGCGGCTGACCGTCGCAAGCAGCGGGAAACAGGCCGAGCCGGAGCCGGTGCGTCCAGAACCGCAGACGAGTCGATGGGTCCACAAACGATCACGCGACCTTGGGTGTGTCGCTGGCTTGCACAACGCCGGGTCGATTCGCTCACCCGCTGTTCATCGAGGCCCCCATGTTGACGACCCATCTGCTCATCGCGCTGCTCTCCCAGACCCCTGACTCGCTGCTCGGTGACGTTGGAGAATCGTGCCGTGCCCGCGCCGACTGCCGGACGGGCCTCAAGTGCATCAACGCGGTGTGCACCGCCCCGCCTCCGGTGACGAAAGAGGGTCAGGCCTGTGAGGCCACCTCCGAGTGCTCCTCGGATGGCTCCCTTCGCTGCATCGCGAAGGTGTGCTCGAAGCCGCGCAGCGCCGTGACGACTCCGCCGCCTTTCACCACGCCGCCGCCTCCTCCTCCCCCTGCTCCGATGGCCGCCACGCCACCGGCGCCTGTCCGTGACAGCGGTCCGCCCCCGGTTCCGGTGCGCTCCAGTGCAGGCCTGGACAACGGGGTCGTCACCGAGGCGGTGGCCGAGCCGACCGCCTTCTCGGGGACGAAGTTCTTCATCGGTCTCGATGCCATGGCCGGCGTGCTGACGGCGCTCCCCACCCTGGGCCCGAGCGTGAAGTTCGGGTGGTTCTTCAACAGGACGCAGCTGAGCTTCGAACTCGGCGCCGCGGTCTCGCAAATCACCTTCATCACCGCGCGCGCGTCACTTGGGTTCTGTGTGCCCTTCATCGAGCGCGACGACTTCGCCTTCTTCTGGAGCCCCAAGGCGGGCCTCTCGACGATGGCCGGAGCCTTCGTCACAACCGGTCTTCACGCCGACCTCGTCTCTTTCGGCATTCGCACCGGGCACTGGCTGTTCGACGTGCAGCTGCCCTCGATCGGCGCTCATTTCATCCTCGACGGCCGTGGTGGGCTCGCGATTCCTGTCCAGGCGCGGCTCTCGGTCGCCTACGTCTTCTGATCAGCGATCCGTCCACCGCTGCTGGCCGACGTCGTAGTTCAACCGGCTCTGCCCATCGGGCTGCACGGTCACTCTGCGCGACGGCGACAGGCTGCCATTCGCGAGCCGCACCATCACCGTGTACAGCCCGGACGGCACCTTCTCGCTGAAGGGCGGCGCGTTCTCGAAGCTCTTCGCGCCCCGCACCACCACCTTCGCGCCCGAGTCATCACCAGTGAGTGAGATGCGAATCGTCCCGATGCCGTCGGGAATCACCTCGTCGGCCGGCGGCGGCGGTGGCTTCACCACCTCGACGGGCTTCGTCGTCTCCACCGGCTTCTCGGTCTGCTTCGGGTTCACCTTCGCGACGAGCACCGGCTTCTTCACGTCGGGCGGCGGCTTCACGACCTCCACCGGCTTCACCACCTCGACGGGCTTCACGACCTCGACGGGCTTCACGACCTCGACCGGCTTCGTCACCGTCGGCTTCTTCACCTCGGGAGGCTTCGTCGGCTCCACCTGCACCGTGGTGGGTTCGATGGTGATGATTGGCTCTGGCGGCCCACCTCCGACGAGCAGCAGCGTGCCGAATACGCCGATGATGACGGCGGCCGCGAACGCGACGAGCAGGAACGGCTTCTTCGACGGTGGCTTCGGCTTCGCCGCAGGCACGCGCTCGGTGTTGTGGTCCTTCTTCACCGGCGACGAGGGCGCCAGGCCTGTCGTCGACTGACCCGAGAACGCCGGCGTCGCGAGCTTGGGCTTCGCGTACACATCTGACGGCGCATTCGTGATGGCTGGGAATGCCGAGCTGCGCGTACCGCCCGACGCCGTAATCTCTCCATCGACGTCGACGTAGCCGAGCAGCACCGACTGCCCGACGCGGAAGCCGGAATCGAACGCGGCCTTCTCGAGCGCCTCGCGCATCTCACGCGCCGTCTGGAAGCGCTCCTCGGGCTTGAGCATCAACGAGCGGCGCACCACGTCGTAGAACGGGTCAGGCAGGCCGGGGAACACCTGGTCGAGGTCTTGCCATTGGCCACGCACCAGCGCCGCGTGCCGCTCACCATGCGTCTTGTGGTCGTCGAACGGCGTCGAGCCCGAGGCCAGCTTGTAGAGCGTGACGCCGAGCGAGAAGAGGTCGCTGCGCCCGTCGAGCTTCTTCCCCATCGCCTGCTCGGGCGAGAAGTAGCCGGCCTTGCCTTTCGTCACACCCGGCATCGTCAGGTTGCGGTTCGTCGCGGCCTTCGAGATGCCGAAGTCGATGAGCTTCAAGGCGCCCGTCGTCGACAGCAGCAGGTTGTGCGGCGACACGTCGCGGTGCACGAGGCCGACGGTGCCGCCTTCGGTCTTCAAAGCGTGCACGGCTTCGAGGGCGCTCGCCGTCCAGATGCCGATGGCGAACAGCGCCTCGTCCGAGAAGCGCTCGTTGTTGTCGCGCAGGGTGCGGTTGATGGTGGCGAGCGTCTCGCCGGGCACCAGCTCCATCGCCATGTAGAGGAGGCCGTCGTCGCTCTCTCCCACATCGTAGATCTGCGCGATGTTCGGGTGGCTCAGCGTGCAGGCGGTGCGCGCCTCGTCGAGAAACATCTCCCGGAAGTCAGCCGACTCTGAATACTCCGGCCGAATCACCTTCACCGCGACGGGGCGGGTGATGTCCTTGGTGAGCTCCTGGTCGGCTCGATACACCTCGGCCATGCCGCCCTGCGCGAGCAGCCGGCTGATGGTGTAGCGACCAACTCTGGTGCCTGCTTCGAGAGCCACGGGGCGGAAACCCGTAGCATAGCGCGACTCGAGGTGTGTGCCCGCTGGGGCCCCGAAACAGTCGAAGCGTCAGTTCACGCACACCGGGCGCGTGCCGCAGCCGCCGACGCCCGCCGCAGGAGCCCACTTCGTCACGTTGCAGCGCCCCTGCATCGGCACGTCGGCGATGGCGCTGAACGTGTTCGTCGCCGAGAGGTCTGGCCCCGCCTGGTCGGACAGCCAGCCCGAGACGATGCCGGCTCCGATGAGGTTCCTGAACGTGCAGTTCTTCACGAACGCGTCGTTCGGCCGCCACTCGATGAGCATCAGCCCGCCGACGTTGGTGCCCGGCCCGCAGCCGAAGCCGTTCGCGCCGGTGAAGCCGCCCGCGTACTCGACGGTGACGTTCTCCATCACGTTGCCGTCGGCCGGGCCGTTGGCCATGTAGACGCCGCCCCAGTCACCGGCCATCGGCGTCGCCGCCGCAGACGTCAGCAGAATCGGCGCCGCCGTCGTGCCGCGCGCGATCAGCCGCACCGGCGCCATCGACGCCTTGTTTCCGAGCGTGAGCCCCATGCTGCCCTGGCCCTCCTTCTCGAACTTCATGGTGACGCCCGGCTCGATGGTGAGCGTGAGCGTCGACATCCCCAGGTCGTACATGAGGAAGGTGCCGTTGAAGACGTACGGCACGCCGCGGTTCGGGAACGCCTCGTCGACGTCCAGGCGGGTGACGGAGCGGATGTAGATGGCGTCGCGCTTGTTGCCCGTCAGCACGCTGTCTTTGGGAATGGTGCCGACGCCGCCGGGCTGAATGTCGAGCGGGAAGCCGGTGAGGAACCGCGCGTCAGCTTCGGGCTCGGCGCCGCTGCCGCTGATGAAGAGCTTCTCGGAGTCGTCGCTGAACGCCGAGTACCCGCGCAGCGTGACACCCTGGCTGCCCGAGTCGCGAATCACGACGTACTTCATGCGCAGCTTCTTCTGCAGTGGCTTCGCCTGCGTGCCGCGCGCCTCGATGGCCGCGTTGGTGGACGAGGCGTCTTTGCTGCCGCCGCTGGAGATCGCCGTGTACGAGAAGTCGAGGCTGCCGGTCACGTTGACGAAGAAGCTGGCCCAGCGGTCGCCTGCCGTCTCGGCGCGGAACACCACGGGCAGCAGTTTCGTGCCGTCGAAGGTGCCGTTGGCGACGACCTTGCCTGCCTTGCCAGTGCTGCTGCTGTTGCCGACCGCCAGCTCAGCGCCCTTCTTGAACACCACGACGGCGCAGGGCTCGAGAGTCAACGTCGCCTCGACGCGCAGCGAGCTCACCACGTGCGGGCTCGCGGCCGCCGTCCACGTCTCGTCGGCAGTCACCGTCGCGGTGTGCGCCGTGCCCATGCCGGTGAGCGCAGGGCAGTCACCGCGCGCGACGACGTCGTCTGGGGTGATGGTGCGCATGGGCGGTGAACAGGCCAGCAGCGAGAAGAAGGCAGCAGCGAGCAGGTGGCGCATGGAGAGGCTCCCGGGTGAAACGACGAGTGACGGTGAACTCCGTCGAGCGCTCGCTGTCCAGCACTGACGAAGGCCAGCGGAGAGGGCGTGTCCACCGGCGCCGCATCGGCGAGACTTCGCGCTTCACGATGCGCTGGTGAGGAGTTGCATGGCAGTCACGCTGATTGGAGAAGGGCCCGGGTTGCGCGTCGGTGCGCTGGGCTCGTTGCTGGTGATGCACTTCGACGGTCGAGGCACGCTGGAAGCGCTCGACGTGCTCGACGCCGCCGAGGCGAAGCACGCCGCTCGGTTTCCGAAGTTCTCGACGCTGGTGGTGGTGAGCGGCGTGAAGCTCGAGTCTCCGGCTCCGGGCGTTCGCGAGCGGTCTGCGGCGCTCGACGCGAAGTACGACGCGCACGTCGTCGGCTCGGCCATCGTCGTGCAGTCGAAGGGCATGGCGGCCGTCATCGCGCGCAGCTTCATCGCGACGTGGGCGCTCTTCACGAAGCGTCAGGCGCCGACGAAGACGTTTCGCGACGTGAGCGAGGCCGTCACGTGGCTCGCGAGCCTCGAGGGTCAGCCGCCGGGCCTGCCGTTCGATTCGCAGGTGGCCGCCGCCGTCACGGCCTTCGTCGAGCCGCACGGACAGAAGAAGTCGGCGCCCTGACGCGACGTCAGCGAAGCCGTGAGCGCTCGAGTGATGTTGCCAGCACTCGCGGGTTGGCCGTCAGCACCTCGAAGCGTGTTCCCCAGGCCGACTTCAGCTTCGCGAGTTGCTCGTCGTCGGGAGGCGCGAGGGGCACGGACAGGGGGCTGACGTGAAACGGAGCGAACGACAGCGTGTCGATGCCGGGCACTGCGCCAAGCGCGAGCACGGCGTCGAACTCGAGCCGGCTGAAGTCGGCGTGTGCGCTCCAGCGGTCACCCGTGCGTTCGAGGAAGAGGGAGCGGCTCAGCCGAACCCGCTGCAGTGACGACGCCGTCCACGTCGCGAGGCACGCGGTGACGATGGCCGCGGCGAACGAGGTGCGCAGCTCGAGCTCCCGCACCTGCCCCAGCACCCGCGAGACCGCCGCGACCTGGACTGCGCTCGAGTTGCCCAGGCCGAGCGTGTCGACGGACACCCCAGCGATGCGCTCCGCCGTCGGCGCCCAGCCGAAGCCCACCCGCTTCAGGCGTGGCAGCCGTGCGAGCACCGAAGGCAGAATTCCGTCGCGGAGCTGACTCTGCAGGTCGAGCCGTTCGAGCTTCTGCAGGCCCGTCAGCCAGTCGAACTCGGTGAGCTGTTCGTTCACCGCCAGCCGCAGCTCGACCAGGCCCGTGAACTTCGCGAGCGCCTCGAGCTCGATGGGCCCGCCCGTCATCAGGTGCATCACTTCGAGTGCCGGGAACCGCTCGGGCACGTCGGTGCGGAACGGCTCGCCGTGCAAGTAGTGGAATGAGACGGCCTTCCAAGGACGCGGCTCATCTCCGAGCAGCGCGCGGTTGTCGGTCGAGAGGTTGGTCACGCTTCGAATGCGGCGCATCACCTCGTGGTCGACCAGGGCTCGCAGCATCTTCCCCGAGGCGCCGTTGGGCAGGCCCATCGACTCGACGGTGGCCCAGGCTGGCAGGCCGACGACGCGCTTGAGGTTGGTGACCGACAGGCTGACGTCGGCGGGAAAGCCACGCCGGGGAATGCAGGTGGCGGCGCCCGACAGCGGCAGCTCCCACTTGGCGCGGCGCTTCGAGTCGGCGAGGAGTTGCTGCTCGCGGAGCAACATCTCGAGCGTGCCGCGGCCTGCGGCGCGATGGACCTGCAACGAGATGAACTCCCCGCGCTCGTCGGCCCGCTCGCTCAGCAGGTCGGCAAAGACGAGCCGTGGTCCATCGTCGTCGGGGCTCGCGTACACCGCGCTCAGCAGCTCGTCGTCGCTCTGCTTGGCGCGTTTCGCCTCGCTGGCGGTCTGCTCCGTCGCGCGCTTCTCGGTCTCGAAGAGCCGCTCCAACTCGGTGAGGCGGGCCTCGTCGGCGCTGGAGAGCTTCGGCACCTCGACGTCGGCGAGCTTCTGCGCGGCGCGTGCACAGTGCCCGGCGATGACCTCACCGATGCTGGTGTCGATGATGGCTTTGTACCGGGTCGAGAGGCTCTCGAGGCCCATCTTCGCGCGCACGTCCTTCGAGGCCACCAGCACCTCGAGGCAGGCCTTGAAGAAGGGCAGGGCGGTGCCCGCGCGCCACGGAGGGTTCTCGAGCACGCGCAGCAGACCCGAGACGACGCGTGGGTCCTTCCGTTTCCCGAGCAACGTCACCCGCTCCGCGCCGATCGCCGACTTCACGCCCTTCACGAAGGCCGCGAGGAGTCTGGGCACGTCGAGCACGTCATTCTTCGCCTCGAGCTCGAACCAGCCCCTGGTGTCGACAGCTTTGCCCGATGACCCGATGACGTGACGTGGCGTCGCCGTCTCGAGCCGGTTGGAGGCCCACTCCGCGAGCTGCGCCCACCGCGGGTGCGTCGTCTTGCGGTACCGCTCGATGGCTTCCGTGAGGAGCTGGAGGTCGTTGCTCACGTGGCCACTCAAGCGTCGGCACTTCGTGAAGTCACGTTCGCCCGAGCCGCCGCAACGCGATCATCGACGAGCTGATCTACACTTTCGAATGCGAAGATATCGGTTCGTCCTTCTCGTCCTCGCCGCAGCGGCACCAGGATGTGGCCCGTCCGCCGGCCAGGGGAAGAACCTGATTGGGAGCTGGCAAGGCACGGTGCAATCGTCGCGCGTGCAGAACTTCGTTCTCGTTCCGTTCGAGCAGGTCTTTCAAGGGACCCGCGAGACGTGGATGATCGAGCAGTGCGGCGGTGAGCTCCACGCCCTGGTGACCTTTGGCTGCATCATCGGCCTCAAGGCGCTCTCAGCCGACGAAGCCGAAGTCGTGCCTGACTTCCCCTGCGACCTCACCGAAGGCTCCGCCACCGTGCACATGCGCACCACGGGAGGCTCGGTGAAACGGTCGGACGGGGGGCTCGCGGCAAGCGTGAGTTGGCGGGGCCAGGAGCCTGTCAGCCAGGGGAACGTGCAGGCCGACTACAACGCCCAGTTGACGGCGAGCTCGCCGGGGAAAGACCGCTCGACGGTGGCGTTGTGCGGCGCGCAAGCCTCGCCTGCTCCGCCTGACGACTACTCGATTCTCGGAGGCTGCGCCGCGCGCCAGTTCGTCGATCGCACCGCAGCCGACGCGGAGAGAGTCGTGACGTACGACCAGACGAATGGGTTTCAACCCCGATGTCTGCGTATCGGCCCGGGCCAGGCCGCGGTCTTCAGCGGCAACTTCCGGACAGACTCGCTGTTCCCGGGCACCGCGGACCAGAGCCTCGCTGGCACCGCGCCCAACCCCATCAAGGCCATCTTCGTCCCCGACATGCGTCGCGTCGAGTTTCCTCAGACTGGCGACTTCATCTACCACTGCACCAACTGCCCACAGCTGAGCAGCTCGATCGGGATGGTGAGAGTGCGCTGAGCCGCGCCTTTCTTCGTCCTGCCGGGCGCTCTACGGTGGCTCGTGCGCACAAATCGACGAGCCGCAGCCCTGCCATTCGCGACGACGGCTCTGTTGATGCTCGCGTGTGGAGCGCCTGCCTGCCAGCCCGGCGAGGTTCCCATGGGGGCCAGGTTCACGTTCACGGATCAAGGCTCCGGCACCGCGAACACCGCGCCGCTCGACCCTCTGAGAGATGGCACCCTTCGCGGCGGCCTGCTGCTCGACGGCACCGTCGACCTCCCGACGGGGCGGGCCCGGCGCGTCATCGAGCTGACGACGAACGAGGTCACCTATGTCCTCGAGACGAAGGTGGGCTTGTTCATTGGCGGCGGCCAGCTCGACGGCATTCTCGAAGCCCCCGTCTTGCTCGTGCCCACCACCGTTCGCGTCGGCATGAAATGGGAAGTGCGACTGAAGGACGACAAGGTCGCGTACACGTTTGAGGTCGTCAGTCGAACCGAGGCAGTTCCCTCTGCGTTCGGGAAGACCACCCAGTGGGCGATTTCACAGAAGGACAGCACAGGGTCGGCGACCACTCGTGTGTATGCCGAGGGAATCGGCATCGCAGAGAGCGCTGGCGGGTACGCGGTGATTCCACTCGAAACCCCCGACCCCGAACCGAGCACGGCCCCCAGAGTCGCCATCGAGCTGATGCCACGCATCAACGGCGACTTCTCCCCGACTGCTGCGAGTGGTGCGTCCATCTCGATGGTGAGAACGGCAGGTCGCGACGCCGTGCTGATGTACGACAACGAAGCCGCGAATGGCGACGCGGCCGTGTGTCTCAGGATCAGCGCGGCTGGCGCGTCACCGCTCGTGGCGCTCAATGGCGTTCCGTACAAGCGGCTGGGACCCGAGCAGTGCCAGAGCACCACGAGGGTGCCCACGAACGGGGCCAGCAGCCTTCAGCTCGGCGGTCACGCCAGCGGCGCGTTCGTCGAAGCAGACGGCCACGTCTCGTGGATTCCGAGAAAACGCGGAAAGGTGACGCAGTCGGGGCTCACGGCCGTCGACAGCCCTGGTTCGACGCTGACGGCGCGCGCCCTCGTGCCGGGCGACGACGGAGGTGTTCGCTTTCTGTTTCAGCAGGGCCCGGGCAGCGATGCCGTCAAGCTTGGAGGCACCGAGTACCTCTTCGGCACTTCGACTCAGACCGAGCTGCAGCTGCCCGACACGTTCTTTTCGCTCACCGCAGGCGTCGCCTTCATCTCTCCATTGACGAGCGATGAAGGAGACCGCGGCTCGCTCCTGGTGCGAACCGACGACGAGATGTTGTGGCTGGTGCAGGTCTCCTCGGCGGGAATGACGACGCCCGTGCAGCTGGGCCGGCTCGGAGGCAACCTCTCGGTCCAGGCGACCCAGGCCGGTCACGAGATTCTGCGCGTGACCTCGGACGGCCAGATCGATCGGCTGCATTTGAGGGCTGGGCACTTGTCGCTCGAGCCACTGGCCAGGGTCGACGTTCCGGCTCACACGTACGCTGATGCCGCCTTCCTCTTTCGCGACCCGGCCGGAGACTTTCTGGTGCTTGCGATGTTCGAACACGCTGCCGAATCGAAAGGGAACGGCTTCAGGCTGTTTCAGTCGGTCGGGGCGGTGGCGGGCTCAGCGACGCGAACGGCGCTCCCGCCACGAGTCTCGATGACCTCGGCGGGTGCAAATGGCGACCAGCTCATCTGTCTGCCACCTGGTGGCGAGCCGATCTCGACGAGCGGGTGGACGCTGGGTGACGCCCCTGTCGGCGCGGCGCTCCACGTCACTCCGGGAGGCCGCTGTGTGCTGCTGGTGAGAGGGCCTGGGCAGCTCGGCTCGTCCTCACAGAACCTCGCGCACGACACCGTCACCGGCGCGTTGCCCGGCGTTGGTCGCGTGGCCCTCATCGGCCTCGCGAGCGGTGGCCCGGTGAATTCACACGCCCCCGGCGTGCCCCACCTGCTCGCGCCGCTCAAGGACGGCACGGTGGCCCACCCGTCGCGGAAGTATGGGCGCGGCATCGTCGCGCTCGAACCGCGAGCGCTCGCAACACGGTCGCCCATGGCAGACCTCTACGGAGACCTGCTCGCGATGTCTCTCAACCCGCCCTTCATCGACCTGCGCGGTGATGGCTTGTGGGGCGCTCGGAGTTCATTTGCGCCCAACGGGACCGATGTCGTCCGTTTCGGCTCGGAGTTCTTCCACCGCACCTACGCTGGTGGGAGCGTCGAGCTGCGCGGCGTCTCCGAGAAGGGCGGGCTTCTCGTCTCGCTCCAGGACGGCCCTGGCCTGCCCTCGCACTGGGCGCGGCAGACCACCGCGGCCGCAAACGTCGACCTGCCAGACCCTCCAACCGGCGGCACGTACGCGATTGAATTGAAGGACGGCACGCTGTGCGGTGATTTGTTCGACCCTTCAGTCGACATGGTGAGCAAGTACTTCTGCAGGGCCGTTGACGGTCGCGTTCGCATGGCGCCCGCCACCAACGACTCTCACTTTTCATCTGCCATTCCGCTGCGGGGAGCCCTGCCGCTGGCCGATGGCTCGCTCCTCGTTACCGGCTGGAAACAGCTCTACCGGTTCAACACCACCGCGATGACGAGCTCGGTGTTCCTCGAGGGGCAGCTCTGGCTGGGCGTGGGCAGTAACGGCTCGGTGTGGGGCGCGACCGTGGCCGCGGACGGCGCCATCGCGCTCTACTCGTTGGAGCCGTCGGGACCGCGGCTCCTCACAAGGCCTGGCGACTACAAGATGCCATCAGAAGGCGTTGCGGCGGCGTACCAACTGGTCGTCGCTGACGACGTCATCGCGGTCGTCAGCAAGAGCATTGATTTGTACATGGTTCGCATTCCGCGCCCGAGATAGTCGACCTTCAGCAGCCTGCGTCCCGGTCGGCGCTCGAGCAGAAGGGCGCCGCCACCCACCGCACCGTCCTCGGGTCCCGTGAACTTCACCCACCGCGTCGCTCGAGGGTCGGCGCGAACCACATGTCGTTCCTGGACGACCCCACCTGCGGCTTCACTTGCGTGGCCTGCGGCGCCGGCACCGACGTCTTGGCGAGAGAGGCGTGTTGAGGTGCCTGCATGAAGACCGTCACCGTCATCGGAGCAGGCGCCGTGGGCGTCGCGTGCACCAACGCCATCCTCAATCTCGAGGTCGCCGAGCGGGTCTCGCTCCACGACATGGACGCGGGCAAAGCCGAAGGCGAAGCCCTGGACTTCGCGCACGTCGCGCCGATGTTGGGACACACCCAGGTGGATGGTGGCGGCATGGACCGGCTGGAGACGAGTGGAGACATCTGCGTCATCACGGCTGGCGTGAAGCAGCGGCCGGGAGAGAACCGGCTTCAGCTCGTCGACCGGAACCTCGAAGCGCTCGACGCCATCGCCACGCAGCTCGAGAAGAAGGGCCTGCCGCGCATCGCCCTCGTGGTGACGAACCCCGTCGACGTGATGACGTTCGCGCTCCTGAAGCGATGGCAGTCGAAGGGCGTCGCGGTGCTCGGCACGGGAACGCTGCTCGACAGCATGCGCCTGCGCGCGACCCTGGCGCGGTGGCTCGACGTCTCAGGTGAGAGCGTTCACGCCTGGGTGGTGGGGGAACACGGAGACTCGTCGGTGCCGCTCCTCGACTCGGCGCGTGTCGCTGGCCAGAGTCTGCCGGCCTACTGCGAGCGCCGTGGCGTCCCGTTCACCGGTGAGGAGCGAAGCCGGCTCGTCGACGGACTGCGCGGCGCGGCGGGCGAGGTGATTCGGAAGAAGGGCGCGACGTGTCACGCGATTGGGCTGGTGACGGCGCGGCTCGTCTCGGCGCTGCTCGCTGACGAAGGCGTCATCTTGCCGGTGTCTGCGAGCGTCGATGGCGTCTGCGCGGGGGTTCCGGCTCGCATCGGCGGCGCGGGCGCCCAGGTGCTGGGGTGGCCAGACCTGAGCGCGCTCGAGCGCAGTCAGCTCGACACGAGCCTCTCGGTTCTGCGGGAGGCGTGTTCCCGGGTTCGCTGAAGTCCTTCAGCGCTCAGGCGTCGCGGGGGGGGGCGGTGGGCCCATGCGGCCGGGCATCGGCATCTCGGCCTGCAGCTTCTCCCACGCCTCCGCGCCCAGCAGCTTGCGCACCTTCAGCATCACGCCGAGGCGGTTCTTCCGCACGGCGAGCTCGGCCTTCGAGATGGCCTCGAGCTTCTGAAACACCTTCGCCTCGTCAGGCACCTTGCCATCGGAGAGCAGCCGCTCGAGCTCGAGCTGCGCGCGCTTCACGTCGGCTTCGAGGGTGATGAGGGCTTCGTTCGCGTCGAGCGAGGCGTCGCGGACCTGCTTCGTGACTTCCGCGCTCAAGCCGAGCTTCGCGGCGACGGGCGGTGGAATACCCATCGGGCCGCCCATCATCATGCCGGGACCACCGTGGCCCATGCCGCCCGGGCCTGGTCCGTGGCCCATGCCTTGTCCCGGTCCCATGCCGGGACCACGTCCGCCAGGCCCGGGGCCCGGCTGCGCGAGGGTGAGGGACGCGAAGAGCAGCGACGACAGCAGCAGGGTGTTTCGCATGTCAGTTCTCCAGTGAGGTGAAGGTGGTGAGGGTGGACGACGGGGCGACCCACGATGGGAGCGCTCCGAAGGGTGCGTAGGTGGCGTCGCTGACGGTGACGTCACGGTGAAGTTGCGCGTCGAGCTCGTGAGAGAGGGCGGTGAGCGCCTGCCACTCGCGGGCTTCGTCGATGACGACGAGCTGGGTTTCGAGTGGGCGCGCAGGGGCGACTGGCTCCACGATGGCGACGGGTGAAGGCGTGGTGCTGGTGAGCGCGACGGTGACGACGCCGGCGAGCACGAGCGCGACGAGCAGTGAGGCACGAACGACGACGGCCTGCCGGCGTACGCGCGTGGGGAGCTGCGGCTCGAGGTGCCCACGCTGCGTCGCCAGACGTCGGAAGCGCTGACACTCGGGGCAGGTCGTCACGTGGTCGAGCATGGAGGGCGTCGCGTCGTCACCGACCAGCGCCTGTTGAACGTCGTCGCAGCTCACGGAAGCTCCTTCTCGGGCAGCACGCCCTTCTCACGCAGCGCCTTCACTGCTCGCTGCAGGTGCACCCGCACGGTGCCGCGGTCGATGGCCATGGCGTCGGCCACCTCGTCGATGGACAGCCCTTCGAGGTACCGCAGCGAGAACGCGGTGCTCTGCTTCGGCGAGAGCGCGTCGAGGGCGGTCGCGAGCTGCGCCTGGTGCTCGCGGCGTTCGGCGTCGGCCTCCATCGACTCGACGGCGCGCGGCTCGACGAAGAGCAGGCTGGCGAACCCATTCCACAGCTTGCGGCGACGCAGGTGGCTCATCGCCTGCGTCACCACGATGCGGCGCAGCCAGCCCGCAGCGGCTGCTGAATCCTTGAGGGCTCCGCGCTGAGCCCAGGCCTGTGTCATCGCTGCCTGCACCACGTCTCTGGCCTCCTCGGCGTCCCACACCAGCCTGCGCGCGAGCGCCTCGAGGCCACGCCGCTGCGCAGCCACCAGGCCTTCGAAGTCGACGACGCCCTCAGCCATCGGCGCCATCATGGAAGACGTGCTCGTCACTCGCTGGGAAAGACGCGCGAGGAGCCCGGCCGGCATACAGCCGTGTCACGCGTCGAGGACCCAGGTCGCCGACGCCAGCCACCACCTCGAGCCATCGTGAACGAGCGAGAACGCGTTGGTGCCCGAGCGGAGCGGCGCCTTCGTCACCCGGTCGCGAATGACGAAGCGGCTGGTCACCTGCGCGAGCACACCGTGCTGGTCGACGCGTCGTGACAGCTCGAGCTCCTCGTTGGCCGTGAAGACGCTCGCCAGCCCGCTCGCCCACGAGTCGACGGTGTGGACCGTCATCGGGGTGACGACGCGGACGATGGTCGCAGCGGGAAGGAAGAGGGCCTTCAGGCGCGCGAGCTCGATGGCGTTGAGCCCCGCGTAGAGGGCGTCGATGAGTTCATGCGGAGAAGCGCCGTCGTTCATCGCGTCACGGTACGCGCAAAGCGCCTCGCTGACAGAGGGAGCTGAAAAGCGCCCGCCCGGGCTTGCGGAGCGCTCTGCGTCTTCGCCTATGGTTCGCCCTTCCACGCGGGCCAGGTCGGCTCGCCATCGAGGGGAACCACCCATGCCCAAGCCCATCGTCGCTCGTCCCGTCACGCCTGCGCCCGTTCGTCCCGGCGGCGGCGGCAACATCATTCGCCCGATGTACGGCGTGTTCATTCGCGACAACCTGGCGAAGTTCCGCAACGAGATTCAGGTGACGGTCGACGACACCAAGCAGGCCATCGCGGCGGGCAAGCCGAAGGCGAAAGAGGTGTTCGGCGACGGCATCCTCCAGGGCTCGGAGCTGACCAAGGCGAAGGCCGCGCTGAAGGACCTCGAGAAGGCCGTCAAAGCGCTCAAGCCGGTCTTCCCGGGGCTCGGCGCGCCGAAGCCGGCCGCGGGCTCGTCGACGCGCACCGACATGGGCCGCTCGCCCGGCCGCATCGCGCCGATGTACGGCGTCGTCTTCCGCGACGACCTCTCGAAGTTCCGCACGCAGATCACCGGCGTCATCGCCGACATCAAGGCCGGCATGAAGACGCTGAAGCCTGCGGAGCAGGCCGAGGCGAAGAAGGCGCTGACGTCGCTGCAGGCGGCCCTGAAGGACCTGGGCACCGCCGGCCGCACCTGGAACTGACGACGGTTCATGGCGCCGTCGAAGTCGAAGAGTCGTGAACAGGACCTCGCGCGCCGGCTCCCTGCGAGCTGGCGGGCGGGGCTCGAAGACGGAGCGCTCGCGCGCTCCGTGTCACTCGATGACCTGCGTGCGTGCCGGCCCGTCTACGCGGTCTGGGAAGTCACGCTGAAGTGCGACCTGAAGTGCGCCCACTGCGGCTCGCGCGCAGGCACGGCGCGCACGAAGGAACTCTCCACCAGCGAGTGCTTCTCGGTCATCGATCAGCTCGCCCGGCTGGGCTGTCGGGAAGTCACCATCATCGGCGGCGAGGCGTACCTGCGGAAGGACTGGGTCGAGCTGATCCGCCACGTCCGCGCGCAGGGCATGGACTCGACGATGACGTCGGGCGGGCGGAACCTCACGGAAGCGCGCGTCGCGGCCGCGGCCGAAGCCGGCCTGCAGGGCGTGAGCATCAGCATCGACGGGCTCGAGGCCACGCACGACCGCATTCGTGGCTTCAACGGAAGTTGGCGTGCGGCGCTCGACGCGGTGGCGAGGCTGCGACGGCATGGCGTGACGGTCGGCTGCAACACGCAGATCAACGCGCTGTCGTGGCGCGAGCTGCCGCAGGTGATGAACGACATCATCGAGACTGGCGCGACGCACTGGCAGGTGCAGCTCACGGTCGCGATGGGCAACGCCGTCGACCACCCCGAGCTGTTGTTGCAGCCGTACGAGCTCGACGAGCTCTACCCGATGCTGGCGGAGCTCTACGAGCAGGGCCTCGAGCGCGGGCTGCTCATGGTGCCTGGAAACAACATCGGCTACTTCGGCCCGTACGAGCACCTCTGGCGCGGCGGCGTCGACGGCACCGGCCACTGGATTGGTTGCAACGCCGGCCAGAACACCATCGGCATCGAGGCCGACGGCACCATCAAGGGCTGTCCGTCGCTCCCGACGAAGGGCTACGCGGGCGGCAACGTGCTCGACCGGTCGCTGGAAGACATCTGGGTGAACGCACCGGAGCTGAACTTCACGCGCGACCGAACCGAGAACGACCTCTGGGGCCGCTGCGCTGGTTGTTATTACGCCGACGTCTGTCGCGGCGGCTGCTCGTGGACCTCGACGGTGTTGTTTGGAAAAGCGGGCAACAACCCGTATTGTCATCACCGTGTATTGGAATTGAAGAGGCAGGGCCTGCGTGAGCGGCTCGTGAAGGTGAGTGACGCGCCGGGTACGCCGTTCGACCAGGGCCTGTTCGCCGTCGTCGAAGAGCCGCTGTCGGCGCCGGTGGTGGAGCGCCCGCCGTCGACCATCGCCCAGCCTCGTGGGCTCAAGCTGCCGGTGCTGCGATGACGACCGCGCGTGATGGACTGCCAGCGCCGGCGTTCCCTCGCGTGAAGGGCCGCTTGCCGCCGCAGCTCATGCGATGCCCGGGGTGTGGCCAGCACCTCTACCCGACCGCAGCGTCATGTCCGCACTGTGGCGGGAAGCTCGCGGTGCTGCGGAGGAAGCAACTGAAGGCGCTCGCGAAGGCCGAGTCGGCGCTCGCGTCGCTGCAGAAGCTGTTCGGCGAGTAGTGGAAGTCGGTCGGGCCCGTCAGCCCTGGAACGCGGCGCGAACCCGGGCTTCCACCGCCTGTGACGTGCGGAAAAAGCGGGTGTCGACCCGGCGCAGCCTCGGGAACGACTCGCGCCTCGTCAGGAGTGCCTGCGCCGAGGCCTCGTCGATGGTCAGCACCCGAAGCCGCTCGAGCGTCGCGGCGAACGGCGCGTCGGCGATGGCGTCGATGAGTTGCGAGGTGACGAAGGCCTCGACGTCGAGCCGGCGCAGCGAGGGCGCGTTCACGTCTTCGCGGAGCCATCGCGTCAGCGCAGGCTGCGTCTCGGACCGGACCCTGAGCTCGAGCGCGCGGAGCAAAGGCGCGTCGAGCCGGCCCAGCTGACACGAAGGCGCGCCGTCCCAGTCCGAGACCCACGCGACCAGCGACTCGAGCCGTGACGACGACAGGCCGACGAGTGACGTGATGCCGTACAGCTTCGCGAAGGTGACGCGCGGCAGCGCCTCGAGCAGTCCCTCGACCTGCAGCGCATCCGACGTGAGGTCGGCGGTCAGCTCGAGCCGGTGAACCGATGGCCGCCGGTCTCGCAGCACGTCGAGGGCCCGGGAGGCTGCCTGCGCATCGGGAGGAAGGAACAGCTTGAGCACCTCGAGCGCGCAGGCGAGCGGCGAGGCAAGCACGGCCTCGAGGTCTGCAGGGTCGAAACGATTGGCGTCAGGCTCGGCGCCGTCTGCATCGGGTTGAGGTGAGAACTTCAGGACCGCGCAGCGCAGGTGCCCGAAGCCCCACTCGGGAGCCAGCGCGCCCGTGTCGAGCAGATTCCAGAAGGCGGGCGACCCGAGGTGCGCGCGGTGCTTGTCGCGCAGCTGTCGCTCGGTGCGTGCTCTTCCGCTCAGTGACAGCGCGATGAGCTGCCCACGTACGTCGCCGCGCCCCTGCAGCAGGTCGGCGAAGACAGCCCAGCGCTGCGCATCGCCTGGCGTGGCACGAAGCGCGTCGAGGCAGGCGTCTTCGGTGATGGCACTCGCCGGCATCGAGGAAGGCTACCGCATTCGCACGGTGCCCCGCGGAAGCGTCTGGGCGGGGTGGTAAGAGAAGCCAGATGCCCCGCGTTCCGTCGTTCACCCGCGCAGCTGGTCTGGCGTGTCTGGTGGAAGCCTCCCCCAGCAGGTCCAGGCACGCTTCAAGGGCGGGTCGTGTGCGTACCTGGTGGTCTACGCGCGCGGCTTGCGCTGAAGGCCGGTCGTCATCGCGCAGCCCACGTCCCCGACATCACCCCGTGCACATATTCGAGGTCGTTGCCGTGCCAGATGCCGCGAAGGTTGTTCTGGTCTGTGACGGACAGGCTGTTCCAGACCGAGCCCCCTCGCGAAATCGACATGCCCGCTTCGGCGACGTAGCCCGAAATCATTCCGTTGCTGATGAGCCCTGAGATGTCGAGGCCCGCGGGAGAACCCATGTGAATCTCGCCGTTGGGGTAGATGCCGCCCGTGACGGAGTTGTGCGTCGGGCTGAAGACGGTGATCCACGACGCGCTCGAGATGATCTGGCCGTTCGCGTCGATTTCGAGGTGGTACTGGCCGCTGAGCCAGATGCCGCCATCGGGGCTGCCGCCGCCCAGCACGGCGTTGTCGATCTGATCGTTGCCGGTGATGGTGTGGCCTGTGCGGAGCAACGACGCGTTTCGAGAGGCGATGCGTTGTTCGTGTGCAGGCATTCCGAACTGGCCATCGATGACACATGGGTAGAACACAGACATCGAATTGCAGGCCACCGTGACTGCGCGCGACGCGGTGTCGCCGAACCAGCGAACGCCGTCGTGCACCATGCGCCAATCGGTGGTGTGGGTGCCGGCACCCGGCGCCACGAGCTGGATGGTGAACGTGTGCGTCTGCCCTGGAGCGATGCTGTCAGTCGGGGCGAGCGCGATGCGGTTTCCACTGGTGAAGAACGGGTCCTGGTCGCCTACCGCGCCCAGGCGGTAGTTCCCGGCGGCCGTCCACGTGGTGTCGCCCTCGTTGCGGACGGTGACCGTGATGGTCGACTGTTGGCTGCACGCCAGCTGCGTCGGGAGCGTGTGAGACACCACCACAGCGTTGTCGATGGTGCCCACCGGCGCGGAGCCACCTGCCGCTGCGGAGCCACCTGCCGCTGCCGAGCCACCCGCCGCTGCGGAGCCACCTGCCGCTGCCGAGCCACCTGCCGCTGCCGAGCCACCTGCCGCTGCCGAGCCACCCGCCGTCGGCGAATCACCATGGTGAATCGTCGCAGCCCCTTCGCCACAGCCGAGCGCAACCATCGCGACGACCGAGATGAACGTCAGTGTCACAACGCGGCTTCGCCCGTCGATCATCATTCCCCGGAAGTACGCGAACTCCGGGCGCGCCCGCAATTGAGGACACGAGTGCACAGGTATTCACTGTCGTGCTCACGTTCCCGGACCGCGAGACGAGCGACCTCTCTACTGGCAGTCGGCGGTGGTGCAGGTGCACGGCACGTCGACGGGTGTGACGGCGCAGCCACCCACGGGCTGCAGGCGAATCGCGGGCTGCGCGTTGAAGCCGGGCAGGAGCGTCACCATCACGTTCGCCGCCTGGTAGTGCTGCTTCCCTACGGCGAGCGTCTGCGGGCCGCCGGGCGTGAGGTCGACCAGCTCGGCGAAGCCACGGCCTTCCTTCGTGCACGTCGCCTTGCCTTGAATCACCACGCGCGCCGTCACCGCAGCGCCGGTGCAGTCGTCGACGACGTTCAAGCTCAACCGCGAGCGCTCCACGCATCTCATCGACGCCGGCTCGCACCACAGGCCCGTCGCGCAGCCGCCGCACGGAATCGCCGTCATCGGCAGGTTCAGCCGGTTGGTGCCCTCGACGAGCGAGACCCGAAAGTCTTTGCGCTCGTAGCCGCTGAGCACCGCGGAGCCGTCGAAGTCTCCGGGCACCAGGTCCTCGAGCGTGAACGTGCCCTGCTCATCGGAGGTCGACGTCACGGTCGCGAGGTTGACGGCGACACCAGCGAGCGGCGCGCCCGTCATCGCGTTGGAGGCGGTGCCGGTCAGTCGCACCTTCGGCACCACCGACGGCAGGCCGAACAGCTGCTCGCGCGACAACGGCTCGAGGCCACACCCCGCGAGGAGCAGCACCACTGCGACGCGTCTCACCACCATAGGCTCGCTCCCATCGTCACGGCCGGCTCTGCGAACGGCACCCGCACGCCGTCGAGCTGCACCCACGTCGCCTCGAAGCGCCCCTCGGCCCACAGCGACAGCCTCGGGAGGAGATGGCCCTCGACGTGGAGCCCGGCTCCGAGCGACGGCGCGAACGGGTCGCCCGTCACCTGCGCGCCGGCGAGCCGCAGAATCGTCTTGAAGCCCGCGGAGCCGAACGGCGCGAGCGCGAGGCGTTCGTCGAGCAGCAGAAACCGCCAGCCCCCACGAAGGTTGAGCGCGATGCGCCTCAAGATGGCGTCGTTGGCCGTCGAGCTGCGAAAGGCGCCGCGAAGGCCGAGCTGAACGCCGCCGAGGTGGTACCGCGCGCCGAGCTCGACGCCGTGCTCGAGCCCGGGAAAGCCGAACGGCGTGGGAGAGAGCAGATACGCCGCGTCGAGAGCAAACGTGCGCGCGCGCGAAGGAGCGACGTTCGGCCGGCCCGACACGTAGCCGGCGTCGAGGGCTGCGACGACCTGAGGAGAGAAGGGGCCCTGGAACGAGACGGGCTCCCAGTCGAGCTCGCCGCGCTCGGCGGTGCGCTTCATCGTCGCGTCGACCAGGGCGCTCAAGGTGCGCGCTTCGCCCGTGACGAGCTCGATGTCGGCCGCGCCGCCGGTCTCTCCATCTCGGCGCTGCACCTGGTACCGGCCCGACGGAAGCGTCAACGTCATGCGCCGGCCCGCAGGCTTGAAGAGCTCGGCGAAGATGGGCAGCCCGCTTGGTGACGAGATGCGCAGTCGTCCCTGCGACGTCTCGGGCAATACCAGCCGCGTCGTCCCGCTCAAGGCAATGACGGGCGCGCGCAGGTCTCCGCCTGGGGGCTCGAACCAGGGCCGCTGGCCGGTGAGGCCCTCGGTGTTGAACGCGACGAAGGCAGCGAGCTCTCCGAAGCGCACCACGTCGTCTCCATCGGCGTCGGCCGCGCCCGCGAGTCCCGAGGCGAGCACGTGTGAGAAGAAGCCACCCATCAGGTCGCTCGCTTCCCCGGCCGGCTTGTCACTCTGCGCGGCGGTGATGACGCCGAACGAGGTCGAGGCGGCGCGGGCTTCGAGCGTGGCGATCTCCTGCGAGAGGTCGGGCCCGCCGCGGTCGGTGAAGAGGCTCTGGGAGCGGCACGCGTCGATGAACAGCTCCACGTGGTCGGCGCCGAGGTCCATCAGCGCGAGCTTCAGCTCTTTGCCGGTGATGCTCGCGTCGTCGCCGGCCTCGGGCTCGAGGAGCAGCCTCCCGGTCAGGCCGTGCCCCGCGTAGAAGAAGAAGACGGTCGAGGGCCCACGCTGCGGCGGCCGTTTCGCGAGCGTGGTCTTCAGCGAGGCCAGCGCCGACGAGAGCGCGGTGCGGGTCGGCGGCGTTACCTTCGGGAGAGAAAGGCCCGCGGCATCGAGCGTGCTCGTGGTCTGCGCGTCCGGCGTCGTCAGCACCGTCACGCCGCCTTCGACCGCGAGGCCTGAGAACCAGCGCGCCATGCGCAAGGCGTCGTCGTCTGCGAAACGAAGGGTCGGCAAGCCACGTGACGAGTCGGTGCGCGCGGTGCCTCCGTTGTGCCCGACGACGACGGCGTACACGTCTCCCCTGCTCGCGGGAGCCGCTGACACCAACGCAGACAGGACGAACGCGAGACTCATGGCTGCACGGACAAGACCCCCGTGACCTGCGGGTTGGCAAGCGGCAGGCGCTTCATCGAGGTGGTGACGCCCTTCGCAGCGCGCAAGGCCTCGTCGGCCGTCACGCCTTGAATGGCGAAAAGGCGAAACGTGCCCGGCTCCAGCGACTCACTCGAGCCGGTGGGGAGGAGGCGCGGCTGAGCACCTCCGATGGCCACCACGACGACGGTCGCCTTCGACGTCACCTGCACCCAGTCGGACGTCGAGAGCGTCGCTTCGCCCGACGCCGGGAACTCCGCGACGAGCCGCACCTTCGCGTCACCGGACTTCGCCTTCGCGTACAGAGAGATGGAGAACGGGGCTGCGGGCTGTTCCGTGCCACCACGCTCGGCAATCTCGCGCTCGCCCGGTGAATTCGTCAGCACCATCACGACCAGCCCTGCGGCGACCGCCGCGGGGAGCACGAGGAAGGCGAGGCGTCGTGGGGCCTTTCGGGGCGCGGGCGCTCCACCCGTCATCAGCTCGAGCCTCGCGCGCTCTCGTCGCACTTCATCCGCCGTCGCTTCGGTGGAGTTCGACACCGCCCGGCTCGCCATCACCAGTGTGTCGTAGTGCCCACGACACGCCTCGCACGTCGACAGGTGCGCGCGGAGCGTTGCCTCTTCCTCAGCCGACAACGTGCCAGCCACGGCGGCCTCGATGGCGCTGCGATGGAAGAACAGGCTCACGACAGCCACTCCTTTGCCAGCGCGCGCAGGACCTGGCTCGCCGACAGCCGCGCGACGAGCTTCTTCTTCAGGTACTTCGACTGGCGCACCGTCACGCCCAGCGCGCTCGCGACCTCGTCGTGCGTCATGCCTTCGCCGATGCCGTGGGTGAGCACCTTGTCTTCGTCGGCCGGCAACGTCTTGCGGAACGTGTCGACTGCCTGCTTCACCGTCGCCGTCATGAAGCGCTCGTCAGGGGCTGGCGCGTCGAGCCAGAGCGCGTCGTCGACATCCTCCAGCGGCACCGATGCATCAGGCCTTCGGCCCTTCGCGCGAATGAGCTCGCGGCAGCGGTTCGAGGTGACGGTGCGCAGCCACGGGCCGAGCGCGCCCTTGTTGACGTCGTAGGTGGACTGCATGCGGTGCACCATCAGCCAGACCTCCTGCGACGCCTCTTCCTGCTCGAAGGGACTGCGAAAGAACCGCGACACCCAGCGGCGCACGTTGCGGGCGTTCGCCGAATACACGTCGAGAAAGGCGGCACGCTCGCCGCTCGCGAATCGAACCAGAAGCGCCGTGTCGTTCGACACTGTCAGGGCTCTATGCCGGGGGTGGGAAAGGGGACAAAGGGGAGGGGCCTGAGTGTCAACTCCAGCGTGCACACGAGACGTTGGCGCGCAGCGTCTCGTCGACGGTCAACAAGGACGCACCAGCCGCGAGCGCATGTGCGGCGATGAGCCGGTCATACGGATCGCGGGTGAAGCTGAGGTCGAGGGCGCGATCAGCAGCTTCGGCAAGCGCCCCGGTGTCGATCTGCACGTCGTGGTCTTCGGCGAGGCGTTCGGCGACCCACCTGCCGGTCTCACGAAGTCGGCCGATCTCGAAGAGCGCCTGCAGCTCCAGCACGACGAACGGTGAGATGCGAAGTTCCGCGGTCTCGAGCAGCTTGCGCACCGGCTTGAGCCGCTTCTGGTCCCCCGCTCGAAGCCATACGGCGACGTGGGTGTCGAGGTGAATCACAGGCGCGGCTTCCAGTGAGAGACCCAGTCGAAGTGAATCAGGTCGTCGGGGTTGCCAACGACAAGCCGGGGGTTTGGCTTTGGCTTTCGCTTCGCTGATCGCCCGCGTCGTTCCGAGCGGAGCGGCTTGATGACCACCGTGCCCTCGGCGCGAGTGACCTCGACGGCCTCGCCCGTCTCGAGCACCCGATCGAGAATCTGGTACAGCTCAGCACGAAGCTTCGTGGCAGTGACCTTCATGGGTCGTAGTGTACGTGCGTACGTACGTACGGCTCAAGCCGTCAGAAGTCGCGGCTCCACACCACGTCCGCGCCGAACGCCGGTGCCGTGCCCGCCGTCGCCTCGAGGCACACGTCTTTCGACACCTGGTACTCGAGCCGGCCTGCGTGCGTGTTCTCTCCGCGCGACTGGTTGGCGCCGGGTTGGAACGTGTAGCCGAGGTACAACGAGTCGCTGAGGTACTTGCCCACCTCGAGGCGCGTCGAGGCGAGACCTTCGGAGCCCGTGTCGATGGACACCACGTCGACCAGGTCGATGGGCAGCTTCTTCAGAATCACGTTCTTCAGCTGATTCGCGGCGAGCGAGCCGACGACCGACACGGCCTGCTCGGCAGTGACTGACGACCCCGATGACCGCCGCAGGTCTCTGCGCCCCGTCGCCAGCAGCGTGTAGATGTCCGACTCGCTCATCGGTGGATCCGAGCTCACCTTCAGCGCGACGTCGGTGCCGCGGCCCACCGCGCTCACGGTCACCTTCACCTTCTCGCGATCGTTCTGGTGAAACGCGGTGACGTTCACGTACGGCTGCGTCGCGAGCCCGGCGAAGCGCACGGTGGAGTCGGTGCGCGAGCCGCCCACGTTCGAGCGGTTCACCTTGAACTCGCGGCCGATGACGTCGATGCGCCCGCCCAGCACCTGCGCCTCGCCGAACAGCTGCATCGTGTCGGCGTACTCGAGGCGGAACCCCTCGGAGAGCCCGAGCTCGAGGTTCAAGTCCGAGCTGCGAAGCCAGATGTTGCGCGGGGCGTTGATGACGACCCGATACGTCCGCGTCGGCGTGTCGCTCGCGGCGACGACGACCACCTCTCCACGGCGCCGGCCCGCGATGGTGCGGCCGTCGCGCACCAGCACCAGGTCGGCAGGGCGCTGGAGGTCCTGAATGTCTTTTCGTTTCACCTCGGGCAGCTCGACGTCGACGCGCCCCAGCTGCAGCCGCGAGATGTCGAGCATGGTGTCGCTCAGCTCGCCGTCGAGCTCGTACTTCACCCCGATGATGGCCAGCAGCTGGTCGCCCGCGACGATGGGGAAGCGCGTCGCCGTGCCGCTCGACTTCAGCGTCCACACGCCGGTGGGCTGCCGCTGTGCGACGGCGGAGTCGAGCGAGAAACCACCGCTGCCCGCGCGCACCGAGAGCGTCTGCACCTCGGCGCGCTCGTTGGAGATCGACGTCTCGAGCGTGATGTCGCGGTAGTCGCCGAAGCTCGCGAGCGTCAGCCGCCCCTTCTTCCAGCCGACGTCGCCGCGAAACCCGGGGTTGCCGAGCAGGCCCGCCACCTTGAACTGCTGGAGCGTGAGCTGGCCGCCCACCGTGCGCACCACCGGCGTCACGCCCGACAGAAACCCGAGGTCGAAGTCCTTCGCGGTGATGCCGAGGTCGAGCGCAATCGAGCGCCACGCGAGCCCCTTGCGGAGCGTGTCGATGGCGAGGTCGACGCCCACCGTGCCGGTCGCGCGCAGCTCACTGTTGCCCGCCGCGCGCAGCGTCAGCGCGACGACCTGTGACGTGCCTTGCGTGCGACTCACCAGCCGCGCCTGGCCCAGCGGCACCTTGCCGAACGACAGGTTCTGCACCGTGCCGTCGATGGTGAGCTTCGGGTCGGCGAGCGTGCCCTTCATGTCGAACTCGAGGCTGGCGGAGCCGGTCATCTTCACGTCGTCCTCCCGCTTCGGCAGGAGCCGGTTCAACGGCATCGGCGCGATGCTGAGGTGGGCGGTGACGTGCTCGGGCCCCAGCGCGTCGAGGTGCTGGAGCTTCTGCACCGGCGTGTCGATGAGCGCGACCAGGTCGAACAACGGGTTCTGCTGCGAGCGCCCTTTGCCCACGAGCCGGGTGAGCGTGTCGGACGCGGTCAGCTCGAGCTCGCCGTCGAGGTCTTCGAGCGGCGGCGCGTTCACCTTCTCGAAGCGGAGCGTCACCTGGCCCGTCGGGTCGTCGAAGCTCCCGCGCAGCACTGCCGTGAGCGAGGCCTTGCCCGTGACGTCATCGACGCCCTCCAGGCCGAGCGTCTTCAGCGTCTCGAGCGCGAGCCCGGCCACCGACAGGTCGACCGCCACCTTCATCACCTTGAGCGCGGCGGCCGTCGGCAGCGTCGCGCGCAGCCCGGGCACCGTCAGCGGCGTGCCGAGCGTGCTGGTGATGACGGCGCCGAGCGTGCTGGCCGAGACGGTCGCGGTGAGCACGCCGGCGTCGTTCGAGGCGACCGTCACCTCGACGGGCTTGAGCACCAGGTTCTGCTTCAGCGCACCGCTGCGGGTGAGCGTCAGCGCCTCGGAGCGAACGGTGACGGACACCGAGGGGTCGTTTGCCGGGCCCTTCAGCAGCACGTGCGCGCCGAGCGTTCCCGTCACCGGCCACGTCTCCGCGCGCCAGCTCTGAAGCGCCTCGAGGCTCACGTCGCGAACGTCGGCTTCGAGGTGCAGGCCTTCGCTCGTCTGGTCGCGAACGCCGAACACGGGCACGTCGAAGTTCGAGTCGATGGCGCCGAGGGAAGACGAGACCTGCGCGGTGCCGGTGACGCGGCCGTCGATGAAGCGCCCATCGACTCCACCTTCGAGCTGGGTGACGCCCTTCACGGCGCCGCCACGCACCTGGGCCTTCGCGACGACGTTCGGCTGCTTCAGCGGGCCGTCGACGGTGCCATCGAGCGTCACCACGCCGGCGAGGCCGAGGTCGGCAGGCACCAGCACCTTTGGCAGCCGAGAGAGGTCGACCTGCGACGCGTGCACCTCGGCGTTCAGCTTCTCGCCGCGGAGCGTGCCCTCGAGGCGCAGCCCCTGCTGTCCGCTGCTGAGCACGACGGGCTCGACGCGGATGCCACGGCCCCAGCCCACGTGCGTCGGGTGCTCGAGCACCCATCGGTCGACGCCGGTGTCGAGCTGGAGCGCGGCGATGGCCAGGCCTTCGTTGTCGCCATCGAGCGTTCCGTGGAGCGTGAGGCCCGCGTCGCCAAAGCCCTTCGTCGTGAGCGCGACGTCGAGCTCCCGCCCGTGCGTGGTGAGGGTCGCGTGCACCTCCTCGAACGTCTGTGAGCCGAGCACCAGCTTCGTCGCCGTCAGCGTGCCGTCGGCATCGAGGGGGTGCGTGACGTCGGGCACGACGGCATCGATGACGAGCGTCTTCGTCGAGACCGAGGCGATGCGCAGGTCTTCCAATTGGCCCTGCACCGCCACCTTCGGTTTGCGCGTCGGCCCCGAGACCTGCACCGCGAGCGCGCCCTTGCCGGACAGCGGAGGGATGACGACGCCGGTGAACGCCTTCACCGTCCCCGGGAGCTTCGAGAGGTCGGTCGCGTCGAGCGTTCCGGTCAGCCCGAGCGAGGTGAGCGACGCCTTGCCCGAGAGCGACACCGCCGCGCCTGGCACCTGGGCGAGCAGCTGCTTCACCGAGACCTGCCCGGCGGTCGCGCTCAGCTGCACGTCGGCCTCCGCGAGCTTCACGCCCGCCGGGGTCTTCCACGTCACCTCGCCTGCGACCGCGCCGGTCAGCTTCTCGAGGGTCAGGTTCTGCGCGTTGCCGCTCACCTTCGCGCTCAGCCGTGACGCCGAGGCGCCGGCGAGCCACTCCGAGAGGTCGACGTCTTCTGCGTGCACGTCGAGCGTCGACACCGTCATCGCGTCGAGGTCCCACGCGCCGTTGATGGACACCTTCGCGGTGCCGCCAGTGGCTTTCAGCGCGGCGCCCGTCATCGACGCCGTGCCGCGCAGCACCACGGTCTGCAGCAGCACGTCGGAGCCGCTGAGCGCCTTCACCAACGCAGGAGACACGCGCAGCTCCTCGACTTCGGTGGTGATGGCCGGCCAGTCGAAGGAGCCCTTCACGACTTCATCGGCGAAGCGCAGGTCGGTGACGACGTGCAACGAGTCGGGCGCGGGGCTCGAGGTCGACGCGGTGAGCGTCACCGGCCCCTTCACCGGGTCGATGCCGGTCGCCTTCAGCTCGAGTGACGAGACGACGGTGAGCGGGTTGGTCGTCACCTCGGCCTTCGCCGTGGCCGAGAGCTGCTCGAGGCGGACCGCGCGGGTGCCGTTGACGTACGACACGTCACCATCGACGAGCTCGACGCCTTCGAGCGAGAGCGACAGCGACGTCGAAGGCGCCGAGGGGTCCGCTGGCTGCTTCGACGCGATGGCCCGCAGCAGGTTGAGCCCCCGCTCGTCCTGCACCAGCACGAGGTGGGGCTTCACGACGCGCGCGCGGCTGATGCGGAAGTCCTTGCGGGCGGCGGCCAGCAGGTCGACGTCGAGCTCGACGCGCTGAATCGACGCCACCAGCTCACCTTCAGGCGTCGAGAGCGACAGGTCGGTCAGCACGAGGTGGCCGTCGACGAGGTCGAGCCCGCCGAACTCCACCGTGCCTGCGATGGCGCCCTTCGCCGCGTCGACGACCTTCGCGCGAACGAAGGCCTGACCCGAGGCGCTCTTGAACCAACCCCACGCGCCGAGCACCACGAGGAGCAGCAGCGCCAGCAGCACCAGCACCACCACACCGAGCCGTTTGCCGAAGCGCGAGCGCATCTTAAAACGCCTCGCCGATGCTGAGGTGGAAGGTGCACACGCTGTCGGGCGCGCCCGCGTAGTCGGACCGGCCCGTGTGGCCCACGTTGAAGAAGCAGCCCGACTGCGAGAAGTACGCAGGGTCGAGCGCGTTCTGCTGCAGCAGCGGGCCACCGATGAAGGGCAGCCGGTACGCGAAGTCGATGCGGATGGGGCCCAACGGCGTCCGGTAACGAAGGCCCACGCCAACCGCGCTGTAGAAGTTCCGCAGCAGGTCCGTGGTCGCGCCGAGCGCGTCCGACGACACCATGCCGTTGTCGATGAAGAAGGCGAGCACCAGCGACTCGGTCAGCTCGATGCGGAACTCGAGGGACGCCTCGATGAGGCCGTTGCCGCCGATGGGCACGGTGGCCCCGAGCGCGCCGACGATGCACTCGCCCGACCCGTCACGCTGACACAGCGGCTCTCCGGTTCGGCCAATCAACCCGGGCCCGAGCTCGTTCGAGGGCAGCGGCCCGTCGCCCGTCTTCACGACGGCCATCGGTGACAGCCGGCGCTGGTTGAAGCCACGCATGTTGGAGCCGCCAGAGAAGAACCGCGTCGTGATGGGCGTCTCGCCGCCTCCAAACCCAACCAACGTGCCGGCCCGCAGCTTCCCGGCGAGGGTGAAGCGCTTCTCGGCGCCGAAGCTCCAGTACCCGCGCGCCTCCGGCACCAGCTTCACGAAGGGCGTCAGCTGCGTGGTGCGCGAGAGCCCGACCTGGCCCGAGGCAGCGAGGTAGAAGCCTGACTTCGGCTCCAGCTTGTTGTCGCGGCGGTCCCATTCGACGGTGAGGTCGAGGAAGCTGACGAGGCAGACGTCATCGATGCCCAGCGGGTTGACGATGGTGGGGCAGCCCAGCGCCGCGCTCGGCGCCGTCGTCACGCCGGCCATCTGCACGATCTGGCTCTGCAGCAGGTACGCGTTGAGGTTGACCGACGGGTAGACGCTCAGGTCGACCCGCGGCCGCCAGAGGAAGCCGATCTTCCCTTCCGTCGCGTAGTAGTCGAACGCCGCGTCGAGGGTGCGGTTGACGCCGAGCGCGCCGAGCAACGAGACGTTGCGGGTGTTGAAGACGCGCGGCACCTCGTACTGCGCCGACACGTCGAAGACGACGCCATGCCGAACGCTGCCTTCGCCACTGGCGACGCGGTTGATGAACTCGGGCAGGTTGGGGAGTACGGCGTACCCGAGCTTGGCCTTCAGCGTCAGCTTGTCGAGCAGCGCGCCCTTCGAGAACAGCTTCGCGAAGCCGAGGTTGCGGTCGGTGTACTCGATGAAGCCGCGCGCCTCGTTGCGAATGAGGTCTCCGCCCGCGCCGCCGCCCCACCGCAAGCTGTGCAGCGGCGCCTCGCGGGCGTCGATGATGATGGGCAGCTCGGCCTTGTCGCGGTCGGGAATGCCGCGGTTCACCTTCACCGCGCCGAACACCCCCATCTGAAAGACGCGGCCCTGGGCTTCGGAGAGCGCCGAGTCCGAGTACCAGCTGCCTCGCGGGAGCTCCGCCTGCGCGACGTCGATGATCAGCTTCGAGGGCACGACGTTGCCCGTCACCGGCGCGTAGATGGGCCCGAAGCGGAAGCGCAGGCCCGGGTCGACGTCGAGCGACGCGTCGACGGCGGGCGTGTCGAGGTCGACGACGGCCTCGCCCAGCACGTTTGCCTCGGCGAACCCTGCCTCATGGAGCTGCTGCGTCAGCCCCGACTTCGCCTCGGCCCAGGTGTCCTCGAGGAAGACCTCGCCGAGCTTCAGTGGCAGCTCCGAGAGGAGCGAGGGCTTCAGGTCGGGCACGCCGTCGAGCCCACGCACGTCGAGGCGCCTCAACTTCGCGGGTTTTCCTTCCGTCAGCGTCACCTTCACCGTGACGCCGCCCTTGCCCGTCTCGGCGACGAGGTCTTCGACGACGCGCGCCTGGTAGTAGCCGTGCGCTTCGTACACGCGCGTGATGCGCCGCAGGTCGGCCTGCCAGGTGTTGACGTCGAACCACTCGGTGCCGCCGAGAAACGGAAACCACTTCGACCACCACGGCGTGGCGTTGGTGACGATGCGGTCGGTGACCTCGTCCTCCTTCAGCGCCTTCATGCCGTCGAACGAGAGCCTGTCGACGCGCAGCGAATCAGGCGCAGGCTTCGGCGTCGCACACCCCAGCGTCAGCGCGAGGAGCGCCGTCAGGACACGGGTGAGGAGACGAACGCAGTGCATCGGAGGCACCCTCTCACGTACACCGGCCGCGCCGCGGTGTCCTTCCCGCAGGCGTCGCTCCGGCAGCTCAAAATGATGCACCGACGCCGAAAACCCGGTCGTTCTGGAGCACGACGTGAGCGCGCCGCGCGCGCGGGGCTACAGGTACAGATGAAGCTGCGCGACGAGCGAGTACGAGAGCGGTGAGGCCGCGTCGATGCGGCGCACCACGTTGTCGAGCCGCAGCTCGAAGTGCGAGAAGAAGTACCAGGCAGCAGAGACCCACGCGCCGAACGAGGGCCCACGTTGTCCCTCACCGCGATGCGCGCTCTCGGCCGTGAGCATGACGTGCAGCCCCTGAAGCGGCTCCCAGTCGGCTTGCGCGAACGCGGCGTAGCCGAGCCGGTCAGGTGAAACGCCGGCCCACGCGAGCAGGTCGGCTTCGGCGAGCACGGCGAGTGAGGGCACGGGTGCCCAGCGGAAGAAGGCGCCGTGGGCCTGCCGGCTGGTGAACGCCGCGGGCGGGTCGAGCGCGGAGCGGCTGGCGACCAGGCTCGAGACCCCGAGCGACGTCGTCGTGGTGAAGCTGTACTCGCCGAACGCGGCGTAGCCCTGCTCACGCGTGTCGAGCAGCGTGGTGCTGGCGATGCCCATCACCTCGGCCCGCACGGCGCCCGAGCTGTACGACGCCGCGACGCCGAGCCGCTGCTGCGCGTTGGTGTCGGTGAGCGTCAACGCCCGCACCCAGGTGGAGTGCTCGTTGTTCCTCAACCCGAACGGCACGGGAATGCGGCCGCCTCGCACGAAGACGGTGTCGTTCACGGCTTTGGCGCCGACCCACCAGGTGCGCGCGACGAACGAGGCTCCACACTCGCCGGGCGCCGAGGGCTCACAGTGCGGCACGACGATGGCGGGCGCTGCCGCGTCACGCCTGCCGAAGCCTCCCGTGCCATGGACGACGACCTTGTCTGCGATGGTGAAGGTGGCCGCGAGGTCGGCCGCCATCTCGAGGGGAATGACGGGGCGTGCGCCGCCGGGCTGAACGAGGGCGCCGAAGCGGAGGTTGCCCGAGAGGTTCACCGCCGCGGGGAGCTGGGCGAACCACAAGAAGCCCGCGTTCTTCATCGGCTCGGCCACGGGCGTCGGCGTCCACCGCACCAGCAGCTCTGACTCGAGCCGGCCGAACGTCGTCAGCTGCCCCGCGCCCGAGGGGTCGACGTGACACGTCGCGCAGGTGGTGAGCTGGTGCCGCAGCATCCACGGGTACGCGGCGGCGTTGGTCGACGCGAAGAGGAGCCACAGCAGGAGCGTTCGTTTCGTCACTGGCAGACCGGCGCGTCCCAACTGCCGCTCAGGGTGCCTGAGCTGAGGCTGTAGAACTGCATCTGGGCGGTGAACGTGCCCGACGAGCGCGCGGCTTCGAGGCGCGTGATGACGACGGTGCCCGACAACGCCTCGCCGCCGTCAGGCCCCTGGCCCGTGGGGAGGAAGTCGTCTCGCGTCACCTTCACCGAGGTGCCGTCGATGGCCCAGGTGCCGGGGCTCACCACGCCGCCGTCGGGGTTGCGAACACGAACGAGGAGCGAGCCGAACGGGGTGTTGGGGCTGGTCGCGCAGGTGACGGGGTGTTTGTCGGAGAGGATGGCGACGAAGAGGTCGACCCGCGGCCCGCCGTCGGTGCTCGTCGCAGTCGAGCGGCTCGCGACGATGGGGAACGCGGTGGGGCCCGGCAGCGGGCCAGAGCCGCCGGCGGGGAGCGCACC
>JAUXRI010000180.1 GCA_030681895.1 Myxococcales bacterium
TGCCCGAGGCCCAGCTCGACCGCTTCCTCTTCCGCGTGAACGTGCCGGCGGTCGGCGCGAAGACGATGGCGCTCATTCTCACCCAGCGAGTGCGTGGAGCACCGCCAGCGCTCGAGCCCGTCGTCGACTTCGCGTCGCTCGAGAAGCTCTTCGCCATCGTCGACCGCGTTCACCTGCCACAGCCCGTCGCCGAGTACATCGGCCGGCTCGTCGAAGCGACGCACCCCGCGGTGGCTTCGTCGCCGTCAGCGGTGAAGCGCTTCGTCAAGTATGGAGGCTCGCCTCGTGCGGCGCTCGCGCTGGCGTCGTCGAGTCGGGCGTGGGCGCTGTCGAAGGGCAAACCCAACGTCGGCTTCGACGAGGTGCGCGAGCTCGCGTCGGCCGTGCTCAACCATCGGCTCGTGCTGTCGTACGAGGCGGGGCTCGAGAAGGTGACGGCGCCGAAGGTGGTCGATGAGCTCGTGGCGCAGGTTCCGGAGATCGCGCGGTGAGGCTCTCTGTCGTGCTGCTCCTCGTGCTCTCTGCGAGCTCCGCGCTCGCCCGGAAGTCGGCACGCGCAGCCACCTCGGCGCCTTCGACTCCGCAGACGTTCGGCGCGTTCTCGTACCAGTTCTCTCAAACCGAGCGCATCGAGGTCGCCTTCGGGAAGACCATCGTCTCGGCGACGGGCCGCGGTCACACCCCGTGGATGGGCTGGTTCCCGCTGCGCGTCAGCATCGACAACAGCGGCGGCCCGAAGCAGACCGTGAAGCTCGTCTTCCGCTCGAACAACGGCAACGGCGCCACCGAGGTCACCCGCTCGGTCGACGTCGACTCCGGCTCGCGCGTCACCGTCTCGATGCCGATTCCCGCCGAGGCCCGCTACGGGAGCCTCGAAGCGAGCAGCCCCGTCATCGGGCGACAGGTCGGGCAGGTCGGCTTCACGAGCGTCTACGATCGCAACCGCCTCGTCTTGAGCCTGGGCACGTCGGATGAGTTCGAAGCGTTTCTTGGCGAGAAGCCCGACAACGCCAGCGGCGAAGACCAGGTGTTGCCGATGCCGCTCGACGAGGCCCCGACCGAGCTGACGGCCTACCTGGGCTTTCACGCCGTCTTCATCACCGACGAGCGGGGCTTCGAAGGTCTCAACGAGGCGCAGCGTCGCGCGCTCGAGGCGTGGGTGACCGCAGGTGGCACGCTCGTTCTGAAGGCGCCGCCGCGCAGCCAGGGCGTCTTGCCGCTGCTTGGTGCCGAGGGGCGCATTCAGCCCTACGGCCTGGGCCACGTCGCGTTCCTCGGTGACGACGCGAGCCTGTCGATGGTCCCCGAAGCAAAGCTCCCGGTGGCGCCGCTCGGACAGCAGGAGTCGCGTCGCTACGCCTCGTCGGGCACTGCGTCGTACACAGCGCTCCTGCCGCAGGCGCTCGTGCCGGTCGGCCGGTTCCTGCTCATCATCACGCTCTTCACCCTGCTCATCGGCCCCGGCAGTGTGTGGATTGCGCGCAAACGTGGCCCAGCGGTGCTGCTCGCGACGATTCCGGCCACAGCGCTGGTGACCTGCGTCGTCATTCTCGGCTCCTCGCTTCTTCTCGACGGCTTCACGGTGCACGGCTCGGCGTACGGCTTCACGCTGCTCGATCGTGATCGCAACCGCGCCATCACGGTCGGGCTCACCGCCTGGTACGCCAACCTCGCGCCGCGCGGCGCCAGCTACGACGCGACCACCGCGCTCATCGCGCCGCAGCGTGGTGGTGACGCCACCTCCATTGACGTCGATTGGAGCGACGGCGCGCGCTACCGCTCCGGCTTCATTCCGTCGCGCACCTACCGGGAGTGGGGCGTGGTGTCGGTAGCGTCGACGCGCGCGAGGCTGGTGGTGAAGCAGAAGGGCGAGGGCTTCGTGCTGCAGAACGCGCTGGGCATGAAGGTGAAGGCCGTCTGGGTGCGCGTTGGTGACGGTCTCTTCGTCGCGCGCGACGTGCGTGACGGCGCCGAGGTCTCTCTGGTGTCCGACGACATGGTCGACGAGACGGCGCTCGAGCTGCCCGCGCGCCAACGCTTCGTCGAGTCGCAGTGGCGGCCGCTGGTGATGGCGCCGCTCGCCGATGGGCAGTTCCTCGCCAGCGTGGAGGGTGGTGGCTTCGTGCCGACCGGCGGCGTCGCGATGAACCTGCACGAAGGCAAGCACGTGGTGCGCGGAGAGGTGGAGCGATGAGCCTGCTCGAGGTGAAGCGCCTGTCGCGGCACTACGGCGGCCTGCGCGCGGTCGACGACGTCAGCTTCACGCTCGAGGAGGGCACCATTCTCGGCTTCATCGGCCCCAACGGCGCCGGCAAGTCGACGACGATGCGAATCCTCGCGACGCTCGACGTGCCGACCGCGGGCGAGGTGTTGCTCGATGGAAAGTCGGTGGTGGAGCGCCCTGATCAGGCCCGCCCGCTCATCGGGTACATGCCTGACCGCTACGGCACCTACGACGACATGACGGTGTTCGAGTTCCTCGACTTCTTCGCGCGCGCGTACGGCCAGAAGGGCAAGGCGCGCGTCGAGCGGGTCGACTCGGTGATGGACTTCACCGGCGTGCTGCCGCTCAAGGACAAGCTCACCAGCGAGCTGTCGAAGGGCATGAAGCAACGCGTGGCGCTCGGGCGAACGTTGCTCCACGATCCACGCCTCCTCATCCTCGACGAGCCGGCCGACGGCCTCGACCCGCGCGCGCGCATCGAGCTGCGAGAGTTGCTCCGCGCGCTCGCGACGCAGGGCAAGGCGGTGCTCATCTCGAGCCACATCCTCACCGAGCTCAGTGAGATCTGTGACAGCTGCGCCATCATCGAGCAGGGCAAGCTGCTGGCGACGGGGCCGGTCTCCGAGATCCTCCACCGCTCGCAGGGCGCCGCGCCGTCGACCGAGGTGCAGCTGAAGCTGTTCGCCACGGCCGAGTCGCTCGACGAGGTCTTGAAGAAGGCCGAGCGCCTGCTCCTCGAGCAGCCCCTGGTGAAGAGCGTCTCGCTCGCGCAGGACATCATACGCGTTCGACTCGAGCTCGACGTGGGTGCTGACTCGAAGGCGACCTGGGTCGACGAGGCGTGCGCGCGGCTCCTCACGGCGCTGGTGCGTGAAGGTGTTCCGGTCTGCAGCTTCCAGACGCGCCAGCTCGACCTCGAAGACGCGTTCCTGCACGTGACGAAGGGCAGGGTCGCATGACGCCCGACGCCGTGATCGCGCCAGTTATTCGGACTCCTGACGCGCTCGACGTCCTGGGCGCGCGCCTCGCCGACAGCATCAACCCCATCGTGGTGAAGGAGCTGCGGCAGCACCTGCGCACCCGCACCTTCTGGGTCTTCTTCAGCCTGATGCTGCTGGCCTGCCTCGGCATCTCGATGGTGGCGTTCGTGCAGGCCGACGAGTCCGACAAGGTGGGGCTCGTCACCTTCTTCGCGTTCTACACGGCGCTCTCGGGCGTGCAGCACTTCGTCATTCCGTACACGGCGTACCGCTCGATGGCGCGTGAGCAGGAGGACGAGACGTGGGTGCTGCTGTCGCTGACGGGCCTCGGGCCGCGGCGCATCCTGGCGGGGAAGCTCACCAGCTTCGTGTTGCAGGGCCTGCTGTACGCGTCGGCCGCCGCGCCGTTCCTGCTCTTCAGCTACTACTTGAACGGCATCGACCTGCCGACCATCGCGCTCGCCATCACGCTCGGCGCGGCGTTTCAGATCTTCCTGGTCTCGGTCTCGGTCAGCATCGCGACGCTCGCCGAGACGAAGCTGGTGCGCAGCCTGCTGCACTTCGTGGTGCTGGGCGCGCTGGCGATCGGCGCGACGAGCGGCATCAGCATCACCATCGCGTTGAGCGAAGAGCTTCACCGCAAGTCCATCGACGCAGAGTTCTGGCTGGCGGCGGGCAGCGCGCTGTTCGTGATGGTGACGACCTCGCTGTTGCTGTTCGAGTCCGCTGCGTCTCGGCTGTCGATGCCGACCGAGCCGTACGCGCGAGGCCCGCGCGTGATGTTCGTGCTGCAGGCGCTCGGAGGCCTGGCAGCCTTCGTCATCGGCTGGGTGCTCGACGGCGACGACGACATCATCGGAGGCGCAGCCGTCACCTTCGCCATCTACCTCGCGTTCGTCGGCCTCTTCATCGCGTCGGACCGCGACTCGATGGCGAAGAACCACTGGGCGAAGTCCTCGCGCTTCTCGTTGCTCGCGCCTGGCGGCTTCCGCGGCTTTGCGCTGGTGATGCTGACGATGCTCATCGGCACCGCGGTGCTCGTCGGCTGTTACGGGCAGGAAGACAACACCGAGGCCGGGCTGCTCAATCTCATCCTCGCGGCGCCCGCGTACGTGACGCTGTACCTCTCGGCGTCGCTCATCATCGCACGGTGGATTCCGCACCCGCCCTGGCAGACGCCCGCGATGGTGCGTCTCGTCGCGCTGGGGTTGTTCACCATCGGCGCGGGTGTGCCTCCGCTCATCGGCGCGGTGGTGAGTGAAGGTGATGACCGCTCGCTCAACCTGCTCAACCCGGTCGTCGGGCTCGTCAACGTCGTGCGCGATGGAGACTCTGGCTTGCTCCAGGTCGGGCTGGTGTGGGCGGTCGCGGGCATCGTCGCGGTCGCGGCCTTCCTGGTGCTGCTGCGAAAGGACGTTCGCTGGGCATGACCGTCGCTGCCGCCAGCGCCGTGGAGTCACCACGGTCCCTCGGGGAGCGGCTCGCTGACTGGGCCGGGCCGCTCGTCGTCAAAGAGGTGCGCGCCGACCTGCGCTCGCGCTCGTTCGGCGTGGCCTTCGGGCTGATGCTGTTGGTCGGCTTCGTCGTGGTGATGATGAACGCGGCGCTCACGTCTCGAAACCAGGCCGGGCAGGGCGCGTCGGCCTTCATGGGCACCAGCCTCGCGTTCGCCGTCTACGGCCAGCTGCTGCTGCCGTTCATCGCCTACCGCGCGATGGTGAAGGAGCGCGAAGACGAGACGTGGGTGTTGTTGGTGCTGACGGGCCTGGGCACCGACGGCATCGTGCGCGGGAAGTGGTTGTCGGCGATGGCGCAGCTCGGGCTGGGCGCCGCCGCCACCATGCCGTTCATCTTGTTGAGCTACCTGTTGTCGGGCATCGGCCTGGTGAACGTGGTGCTCGGCGTGTGGTGGCACCTCGGCTTGTCGGTGCTGCTGACGTCGGCGGCCGTCGGCTTCGCGGCGCAGTCGGAGTCGCGGCTCGAGCGCGCGCTGGGCCACTTCGTCATCCTCGCGCTGTGCTGCGTGCTGGGCGGGCCGTCGGTGGGGATCAGCGGGGCGCTCGCGTTCAACGGTGAACGAATGCTCCGCGAAGGCGAGCTCGTCGGCATGCTGGTGGGGCTCCCGCTGGCGATGATGGTGCTGGGTTGGTGCGTGCTCCCAGCGGCGGCGGCAGCCCTCGCGTTGGACTCGGAGTCGCGCACGCACCCGGCGCGGGCGCGCCTGCTGGCCGTCTTTCTCGTCGGCATCGTCGCCACTGCCGTGTTGGTCGTCGTCCTCGATGGCCACCTCGAGGTCGTCATCGTCGCGTCCGTTCTCGTGTCCCTGCTGCTCCTCGTCGTGGGCTTCTTCTCGTTCTCGGAGTGCCCGGGTTTTCCGAAGGCGACGGCTGCAGACGGCGTTCGCCGCCCCGGTGCGTTCCGGAGCGCGCTGATGACCGTGCTCCTGCTCGTGGTGTCGGGCGCGGTGTTCTTCGCGGTCGCGCTCAGCGATCGCCACCGCGCCACGGGCCTGACGGTCGCCGCGCCGTCGTTCGTTGCGCTGTATCTCTCCCTCGGGCTGGTGCTGGCGCGACTCACGCCGCTCAAACGGCTCGGCGCACGGCAGGCCACGCGCATCGGCTTCCTCGCCGCGACCGCGTTCGGCATCGCGGTGCCGACCATTCTGTCGCTGGTCGCAAACAACCGGCCTGACCGCGGCCCCGCGTGGGTGGTGAACCCGCTCTTCGGCATGGTGCGCTTCATCGACCGCAGCCACCTCGAGGCCGAGGCTGGCTTGCTGGGGGCGATCGCGCTCCTGGTGACGTTCATCGCGCTCATGCTCCTGTACGGCGAAGACGGAGTGCGCACGAATGCACACTGACTCGCCGCCCGATCTCTCGATGGTGGAGCGCGCCAGCGCGGGGCTCTCGCTCAAGATGCCGCGCGTGCCGCATCGAGGCCGGCTGGGCGACTCACGCTCGGCGTCGGTGGGCAGCTCGATGGAGCTCCACGACTTCCGCACCTACCACCCGGGCGACGACCTGCGGCACGTCGACTGGAACGCGGTCGCGCGCACGGGGGAGTTGGTGATTCGTGTTCGGCAGGACGAGGTCTCTCCGCGCGTCGAGGTGGTGCTCGATGCCACCGCGTCGATGGCGGTCTCGGCTGAGAAGTCGGCGCGCGCCAAAGAGGTGGCGCTGTGGGTCTGCGAGCTCGCGCGTCACGGAGGGTGTGAGCCAGTGCTGCTGGTGGCGGGCAAAGAGGTGCAGCGCGTGCCGGGGCCACAGACGCGCGTGGCGCTCTCTCAGGTTCGTGCTGAGGGCAGAGAGGCGTTCGACGTGACGCTGGGCCGGCTCCCGCCGTTTCAGACGTGCGGCCTGCGGGTGGTGGTGAGCGACTTTCTCGTCGAGGCCGTGCCGGGTCCGCTGGCGGAGCGCTTCGCCCGAAACGCGGCGGGTTGCGTGTTGGTGCAGGTGCTCGACGTCGAAGACGTGGACCCCGGCGGTGGTGCAGGCGCGCGGCTGGTCGACGCCGAGTCAGGCGATGTGCTCGAGCGCATCCTCACGCCAGGCGTCGTCGACGCGTACCGCGAGCGCTTCACCGCGCACGTGCTGGGGTGGCAGGCCGCTGCGCGCCGGGTGTCTGCGTCGTGGGTGCAGGTGAACGCGACCGAGCCGCTGACGGCGCTCGCGCGTCGGGAACTCTCGTTGCTCGTGGAGGCCGCGTGAGCCTCGGCTTCCCGCTCGGCCTCCTCGCGCTCCTCGCTGTGCCGGCGGTGATCGCCGCGTACTTCCTGCGTCGCAAGCAGCCGCCCCGCCTGGTGAGCGCCTTGTTCCTCTGGCGCACACCGGACCAACGCGCCGAGGCCGGGCCACGTTTTGAGCGCTTCTCGCGTGAGACGTCCCTGGTGCTCGAGACCCTGGCCCTCATCGCCGCGGCGCTCTTCCTCGCCGATGCGCGGTGCGGTGAGACGGCGAAGCGCACCCACGTCGTCGTGGTCATCGACGGCAGCCTGTCGATGCTGGCCACGAAGGATGGGCGCTCTGCCGCAGACGCGGCCCGTGACGCGGTCGCGGCTCTGGTGAAAGACGAAGGCGCGTCAGTGCTCACCCTCATCGAGACCGGCACGAAGCCGCGGCTCCTCGCGGGGCCTCAGCTCGATGTCGCCCGCGCGACCGCGGCGCTCGAAGCGTGGCGTCCCTCGCAGCCTTCGCACGATCCAACCCCGGCGTTCGCGCTCGCACGGGAGCTCACGACCGTGCCGAAGCAGCGCGTGCACTTCATCACCGACGGCCCCATTAGAGAGCTGACCTTGCCTCCCGAGGTGCAGGGCCGCTCCGTGGGGCGCCAGCTCGAGAACGTTGCCTTTCTCTCCGCGCAGCGGCGTGACGAAGGCGGCGTCGCGACGGTGACGGTGCGGGTCGCGGGCCTGGTGAACTCCGCGCGAACGGTGCCGGTGCGCTTCTCGGCGAAGGGCGGGCTCGAGCAATCGCAGCAGGTCGCCCTGACACCCGGCTCGACCGCGCTGGTGCGCGTGGGCATGAAGACCGAAGACTCCATCGAGGTGTCGCTGCCCGACGATGCACTGATGGAAGACGGCCGGCTCAGCCTCTTGCCTTCACCGACGCCCAGCCTCGAACTCTCGCTGCTCGATGGGCTCGACCCGTCGGCACAGACGACCATCGCGCGCGCGCTGCGAGTGATGGGCAACGTCACCTTCGTCACGAAGGGCGCCGCGCTCACCATCGGCGCTCCGTCGACTCAGGCCAGGGTTCGGGTCGGCGCAACCGGCGACCTCAAGTCCTTCGTCGGGCCATTCTTCGCGCAGAAGTCGCACGCGCTCCTCGACGACGTTCAGCTGGGTGGCGTGGTGTGGACGGCCGGCGAGAACCCGCCCGGTCAGCCGCTGTTGAGCGCCGGCGCCGCCGTCCTGATGAGTGAGGACGACGACGGCGTGGTGCACCTCAACCTCGACGTGTCCCGGAGCAACATCCAGCGCTCGGTCGCGTGGCCGGTGCTCTGGGGCAACGTCGTTCGTCGCGCGCGGAATGCGCACGAGGGGTTTCCGCGGCGGCTGGTGCACATCGGAGAAGACGTTCCCGTCGTCACCTCGGCTGGCGCGTCGTGGGCGCTTCAAGGCCCTGAGGGCTCGTCGCGGCCCGTGCTCGGCGTCGGAGCGCTCACCGTGCCTCCGCTCTCGCCGCCGGGCGCGTGGACGCTGTTGCGTGACGGGAAGGTGTTCGACACCGTCGAGGTGCTGGCCCTCGACGCGCACGAGTCCGACCTGCGCACGCGTGGCGCCTGGTCGGTCGACGCGGCGAAGACCGATGCGCTCGCGACGCTGGCGACCGACCGTCCGCGCGCGTGGGCCTGGGTGCTGGCCGTGCTCGTGTTGATGCTGGCCGACTTCTGGCTCACCGCCCGGAGGCGCGCATGAGCTTCGTCGCCCCGCAGGCGCTGCTCCTCCTCATTCCGCTCGGCCTGCTGCTGTGGCGCACCGGAAAACTGCCGGGCCCTCCGATGTGGCTTCGTGGCGGCCTGGTCGTCGCCCTCGTCGTCGCCCTGGCCCAGCCCGAGTGGAAGCTCGCCAGTGACGGGAGCGATCTTGTCGTCATCGTCGACCGCTCCCGCTCGATGCCTGCCGGGAGCCTCGACCAGGCGACCGAGCTCATTCATCTGCTCGAGCAGGAGCGGCGCGCTGGCGATCGTGTCGGCGTCATCTCGTTCGGGCGCGAGGTGCGCGTCGAGGCGCCGCTCTCACACGACACCCGCTTCGGCGGCTTCAGCCAGGCCATCGACGGCGAAGCCTCGAACCTCGCCACTGCGCTCGACGCCGCGGCCGACCTGATTCCCCAGGAGCGTGCAGGCCGCGTGCTGGTGTTGTCCGACGGGCGCGCGACGGGGCTCGACCCACGCTCGTCGGCGCGACGGCTCGCGGCGCGCGGAGTGCCCGTCGACGTCCGCCCGTTGATTCGTGAAGACGCCGCGCTCGACGTCGCCGTCATTGGCCTCGAGGCCCCCGCCGCCGTCACCCAGCAGGAGCCCTTCCTCCTCACCGCCACCGTCAAGACGAACGCCGCGACCGAGGCGACGCTGACCTTGCTCCGCAACGGCAAGGCGATCACCCAGACGACGCGCGCGCTGCCCGAGGGCCCGACGGTGTTGACCTTCCGCGACCTCGTCGAGGCGCCGGGCCTGGTCGCGTACCAGCTCCGAGTGACGGCGAAGGGCGACGGGCTGCCGGAGAACGACCTTGGCCGCGCGGTGGTGCGGGTCGACGGGCCGCCCTCGGTGTTGCTGCTGACCGACCGGCCGAACGGCGTGGTGGCGCAGACGCTGAAGGCGGCCGGCATGGCTGTCGACGCGAAGCTGCCGTTCGCCCTCGGCATGGAGCACCTCGAGAATGTCGGCGCGGTCGTGCTCGAAGACGTCGAGGCGTCACGGCTCTCGGAGGCCGGGCTGCAGGTGCTCGCGCAGTACGTGCGTGAGGCCGGCGGCGGCCTCGTGATGACGGGCGGTCGGCATTCGTTCGGAGAAGGTGGCTATCGCAAGTCGCCGCTCGAGCCCGTGCTGCCCGTCTCGCTCGAGGTGCGCGAAGAGCAGCGCAAGGCGTCGGTCGCCATCAGCATCATCATGGACTGCAGCTGCTCGATGGGCGCGACCGTTCCCGATGGCCGCACGAAGATGGAGCTCGCGGCAGAAGGCGTCGTCGGCGCGCTGCAGGTGCTCAACGATCGCGACGAGGCGTCGGTGCACATGGTCGACACGTCGGACCATGAGATCTTCGGGCTGCGCGCGGTCTCCAGCGGGCTGCCGCTCGACAAGGTGGCTCGCGGGTTCTCGGGTGGCGGCGGCATCTACGTCGACGTCGGCCTGCGCACCGCGAAGAAGGAGATCCTGCGCTCCGGAAAGCCCACGCGCCACGTGCTGCTGTTCTCCGACGCCTCGGACTCGGAGCAGCCTGGCGACTACCGCGACACCCTCGACGACCTGCTCGCCCAGAACGTCACCGTGTCGGTCATCGGCATGGGCACGCGCGCCGACCCCGACGCGGAGCTGCTCGAAGAGATCGCCGTGCGCGGCAACGGCCGCATCTATTTCGCGGAAGACGCGACCAGCCTGCCGCGCATCTTCTCTCAGGAGACGATCGCAGTGGCGCGCTCGAGCTTCGTCGACGGCGACATTCCCCTCGCGCCCGGGCCTGACCTCGCGATGCTCGGCCGCATTCCCACCGCGGGCCTCTCGGCGTGTGGTGGCTACAGCCTCACCTACGTGAAGCCCAACGCGAGCGTCGGCGTGCGCACCACCGACGAGAACAAGGCGCCGCTGCTCGCGTTCTGGCCTCATGGCCGGGGCCGCAGCGTCGCGTTCGCCGCGGAGGTCGATGGGAAATACACCGGCGCGCTGTCGAGCTGGAGTGGCCTGCGTGCGTCGCTCGAACAATCGGTGCGCTGGGTGATGCCGCCGCTCGCGACCAGCGTCGACGCGGTCGCTCGGGCACGGCTCACCGGCAACGATCTGCACGTCACGCTCGACTTCGACCCGACCGCGCCGCCGCCCTCGGGCCAGGCCACGCTCGTGCTGCTCAGCGGTGACGCGAAGGTGAAGCCGGTCGAGCTGCCCATGCGCTGGGAAGACGAAGACCGGCAGGGCGCGCACTTCGTGTTGCCCGGCACGGGCACGTGGCACCCGGTGGTGAAGCTGGGCGACCGGGTCTTCCGCGCGCCGCCGGTGACGTTGCCGTGGGTGCCCGAGTTCGAGCCCGCCCCGCCGAAAGAGGGCCGCGCCGCGCTCGTCGCCGTCGCGAAGGCTGGCAGCGGCGTGGAGCGTCTGGCGATGACGGGGCTGTTCGCCGAGGGCCAGCAGTCGTTCGCGCGGGTGCCGCTGGCTCCAGTCTTGATGACGCTGGCGGTGCTCTTGCTGGTGGCCGAGGTCTTCGTGCGCCGGTTCCTGTCGGGCCCACGGGCGCGTCGTCAGAAGCCGGTCGTCGCACCGGCGGTGCCTGCGATGCCTCCTTCCTTCAGCGCACCGCCTGTGGCGCCGGCCACCTCGTCGACTCCGGCGCCCGCCGAGAGTCCTCCGGCGAAGCCTGCAGTGCCTGCGCGAGATCCACTCGCCGAGGCTCGCGAGCGCGCGCGGAAACGGACCCAGCGGTAACCGCCGCCGGACGTCGCCCTCCCGCCAGTCGCAGCAGAGCGCCTCGTCGAGGTCGAGCAATGGCCTGCTCGTAGCCGTCCACACAAGACGCCACCGTCTTCTTCTGCAGTTCGCACCGGGCCGCTCGGCGCGAGGACCCATGTCGGCCCTCGCCACCGTTGCCACCCACGTCGTTCGTACATCGCGGCGGCGACGTCACTCGCGCTCAGCGCTCCGAAATCGAACGACACGTCGAGGCGCCGTTCGAGCTCAGCCATCATCGACGCGCCGACGCCGTGCCTTCGCGAATGCGCGGTGACCGCGAGGCCTTCGACGTAGCCGACGCCTCGGGCGACCTCGGTTGGTCGAGGTCGCCGCTCCGAACGACCGTCGGCGTCACTGCGTCTCGTCGCACCCGATGTCAGGCGCGGTGTTCACCGGAGTGGGCCGCCGCTGACCGTCGATGTCATCGACCGGAGCTCCCGTTGCCCCACCAGCGGCCCGCATCTGCGACGTGGTGCTGATGCGGAAGTTCGCGATGAAGCCCGGGTCGTTCGACAGGTTGTTGAACGCGCTGACGCCCATGCCGTTGAGCCCGTTGATCTGCCCGGCGCCGTTGAGCGTCGTGGTGCCCTCGTTCAGATAGAGCGGCGGCATGCCGGCGATGGTCGGCGCCCAGAAGTCGTTGTGCTCGAGCACCGCCGGGTCGCTGCTCGCGTCGGCCTCCTGGAACGCGAAGCGAACGGTCGCGAACCCGAGCGCCGTGATGATGTTGTTCCGGTAGCTCCCCATCGGCGAGAACAGGGCGACTGGCGACTGCGAACGCACCGCCACACCGACGATGAGCGTGCTCATGCCGATGCCCGTGGCGCCCGTCACCGGGACGAAGGTGTTGCTGTGCACGTCGGGCGCAGGCGCGCTCATGTCGCCGCTGCGGCGCACGTTGGCCTGCTCGAACGCGATGACGCTCGGGCAGACGCCGCCGATGACGAGGTTGTTCTCGACCCGAGACGACGAGCCCTCGAGGCGCAGGCCGTAGAGGAACGGGTTGTTCCCGCCGGTGTTCGTGCACTGCTGGCCGTCACCGCCGAAGGTGTTCCTCGCGATGCGCGGCGACGACTGCGTGACGAAGCCGTGAACCACGAGGCGCGCGTCCTGGCCGCTCGCGGAGTTGTTGAGCACCTCGGTGCACGAGCCGGTGCACGAGGCGGTGCCAGTGGCGCAGTTGCCGACGCACGCGAGCCCGATGGACGCCTGGATCGCGCGGCCGCCCGTGATGCCGCGGTTGTTCGCGATGCGGCAATTCGAGTTGGCACCGCCGACGCCGTTCTGCTGCTCGTGCGTGCAGATGACGCCCGCCGCGTTCTGCGGAACGAGGGTCACCGCGTTGCTGCCTGCGATGGTGTTGCCTTCGATCTGCAGCGGGCACCCATTGCTCGCGAGCACACCGGCGACGTAGCTGGTGGGCCCCTGCGCGACGCCGCCTTGAACGAGGGTCGCCACCAGCCGGGGGTTGCCGCTGCCGGGCCCGATGGCGGTGCAGTTCGAGAAACTGACGCCGACGGAAGCGAGCGGCGGGTTGAGCCCATTGGGAATGCCGGTGCAGCCGCGCGCCTCGGACTGGTCGATGACGACGTTGCTCGTGTTCCCGCCTGCCGCAATGCCCGCGCAGGTGCCGCCGCTCGCGATGCCTGAGATCGCCGTCGAGGAGCGGAACGTCGTGCCCACACCGTCGATGAGGAAGAGGCCCGCGCTCGTGGCAGGGCTCGAGGGGCCGGAGCTGTTGGTGTTGCCGCCGCGTACGTCGAGGAACTCGGTGTCGACCGAGGCGTTGTTCACCACCAGACCGAACGAGTTGGTCGAGGCCGCACCAGCCTGCACGTCGCTGCGAGCGGTCATCAGGCCTTCGAGGCGCGGGTTCGGGCGCGCCGTCGACGAGCCCGAGCCGACGACGCTGACGCCGGCCGCCGTGGCAGGCGCGGGCAGGCCGCCGCCCGGAGGGTCGACCTCGAAGTCACGCAGCGTCGGAGACGCGTCGACGATCGAGATGGCCGAGACCGTCGTGGCTCCGCTGATCGCGCCTGAGCTCTGCACTCGAATGCCGTCGAGGCCCGAGGTGCGGCCTGCGCCCGGCGCGAAGGTGACGCCGGTGGTGGTGAGGTTGATGAGGAGCGTGCGGTTGCCCGTGCGCACCCATGAGAACGTCGACGAGACCGTCCACCGGCCCTGCACGACGACGCCGGCGGGGATGGCGATGTTCTCTGCGTACGCCGTGGGGGTGCCCTGCGCCGAGCCGACGAAGACGGTCGGACGGCCCAGCTGCTGGGCCACCGCGATGCCGCGCGCGATGGTGCGGAACGGGCTGGCCTGAGTCCCGGGGTTGGTGTCGAGCGAGTTCGCGCACGTCACGCAGACGTAGGTGTCGATCGGCCCGCCACCCGCCGAGCCGCCGCCTGC
>JAUXRI010000274.1 GCA_030681895.1 Myxococcales bacterium
CGTGTTGCCGTAGTCGTTCGCCCAGAAGCGCGAGGTGACGTTGGTGACGGGGTCGCCGAGCGTCTTCCACACCGCGCCGCCCCAGCCAGCGTCGAACGCGCGCATCACCTGTGGGCCCGAGTTCGCCGGCGGCGCCGACGCGAGCCAGAACGGGTTGGGTGACTTGATGCCGCAGAAGTCGATGCTCAGGTCAGCCATGGTTACTTCCCTCCCAGCGCGCGCAGCATGTCTTTGACGGCCAACTTCGCTTCCTGGACTCCGTTGACGACCTCTTTGCCGCCGTTCACGCAGTCACCACCGCTCCACACCTTCGGGTTTCCCGTGCGGTGCGTCTTCGCGTCGACGACGACGCGGCCCTTCGCGTCGAGCTGCACGCCGGTGAAGGCCTTCGCGACGCCAGTGGCGACGGACTGGCCGATGGCGACGGCGATGAGGTCGACCGCCACGGTCTCCTCGGTGCCCGCGACTGCTTTTCCATCCTTCGCCTGCGCGAGCTTCACGCCGGTGAGCGCTCCCGATGCGTTCCGGAGCACCTCGGTCACGACGCGGTGCTCGAACAACCGCGCGCCGTCTTCACGCGCGTGCGCGAGCTCGTGCGCGTAGCCCGACATGTCCTTCTCTCCTCGTCGGTACACGAGCGCGACGTCCGCAAACCCGAGGAGCTTCAGCTCATGCGCAATGTCGAGCGCGGTGTTGCCGCCACCGATGACGAAGGCGCGCGTGCCGGAGAGCTTGAGGCCCGGCTCGGCCTTGATCCGCTCGATCAGCTCGACCGCGCCGTACACGCCTGATCCGTTCTCGCCCGGAACGTTCAGCTTCGAGTCAGGTCCCAGGCCCAGCCCGAGGAACACCCCGTCGAAGTCCTTCAGGAGCGTGTCGGAGGAGATCTGCCCCGCACCCGCGACGCCAGCCACCACCTCGACGCCCGACTTCAGCTCGATGTTGCCGAGCGCGAGCACGTGGTTGATCTCATCGAGCGACGCCTGTCCGCTCTGCTTGTACGGCGCGATGCCGAGCGTGTTGAGCCCGCCCGCGATGGCGCGCTTCTCGAAGATGACCGACTGAACGCCCTCGAGCGCGAGCAGCCCTGCGGCGGCGATGGAGGCGGGGCCGCTGCCGACGAGCGCGACCTTCTTGCCCGTGGTGGGCTTCTTCGCGGGCAACAGCGCCGACAAGGGAGCCTTCTCCAACGTCGCCTCGGTGGCGAAGCGCTGGAGCCGGCCAATGGCGATCGGCTCCCGGCCCCACGCGTTGTACACGCACGCGCCGGCGCAGAGCTCTTCGACCGGGCACACGCGCGAGCACGACGCCCCGAGGATGTTCTCCGCGAGAATCGTGCGCGCCGCGCCCTTCGTGTTCTCGGTCGCGATCTTGTGAATGAAGGTCGGAATGTCGATGGTGGTCGGGCACGCCTTGATGCACGGCGCGTCGACGCAATAGATGCAGCGGTTGGCTTCGGTCACCGCTTCGGCCGCGGTGTAGCGCGGCTTCTTGTCGGCGAACTGTTGCTCCAGCCGGCCAGCGGGCAAGACGGGAAGAGGGTGCATCACGGCTCCTCGAACGACTCGCGACGTCTTCGCCGCGAGAAAGTCGCGCAGGCTCGTTTGCGGATCCGTGCCTGTCAAGGCTCGTGCACGTGACGCAGCGAGCCGAGGAGTGCCTGGAGTAGCGTGTCGTTCCTTCGCTGCGCAGCCGGAGCTCCGACCATGACGAGCCAGACCGACGGCGACCCCCGATTGACGCCAGCCGAGATGGACCGGGAGGCCTGGCAGATCATCAACCGGCACCTCGCGGCAGCGGGCCTCGCGCTCGTGCCTGAACTGGGCTCGGAGCGGCTCGTGTCGGTCGTTCAGCCCGTGCTCACCCGGGTGTTCGCCGACGAGACCAGGACCGAGCTGCTGCGTGCGCTCTACGCCGAGCTCCACCACTTCTATGGCAGCGTGCTCGACGAGACGAGCCTGTGGCGGACGCCCGAGACCGAGATGCGCCTGCTGGTGTGCGTCCTGACGAGCAATGCGACGCCGGAAGCCTGGAAGCGGTACTGCTCGCTCTTCCCGCCACAGAGCGCCCACCACACGCGGCTGCTCGACGCCATCAACGCCGAGGACGAGCGCCGGCGCCAAGACGAGTCGGGCTACTGAAGCCAAAGCGCTCGCGGCGGCAAGGACGTTGCCTGTGACGCCCGAGCAAACGAGACTGCGCGCCTCTCTTTGCGGAGGTCCTCCCCTTGGCGAACTCAGTACGCGCTGGGCTGATTCAGTGCAGCAACCCCATCAACGACGAGTCGGTGCCGGTGAAGAAGGTGCAGCAGGCCATGCTCGACAAGCACGTGCCGCTCATCGAAGAGGCCGCGAAGAAGGGCACTCAGATTCTCTGTCTGCAGGAGATCTTCAACGGCCCGTACTTCTGCCCCGGCCAGGACAAGCGCTGGTACGCCGCCGCCGAGCTGATCCCCGGGCCCACCACTCACGTGATGCAGGAGCTCGCGAAGAAGCACGGCATGGCCATCGTGGTGCCGCTCTACGAAGAAGCGATGCGCGGCGTCTATTACAACACCGCCGCCGTCATCGACGCCGACGGGAAGTATCTCGGCAAGTACCGCAAGCAGCACATTCCGCAGACCTCGGGCTTCTGGGAGAAGTTCTTCTTCGCGCCCGGCAACGGCGGCTACCCGGTGTTCCAGACGCAGTTCGCGAAGGTCGGCGTGTACATCTGTTACGACCGCCACTTCCCCGAGGGTGCGCGCGCGCTCGGCCTCAACGGCGCTGAAGTCGTCTTCAATCCCTCCGCCACCGTCGCGGGCCTCTCTCAATATCTCTGGAAGCTCGAGCAGCCCGCGCACGCCGTCGCGAACGGCTACTACGTCGGCGCCATCAACCGCGTCGGCACCGAAGCGCCGTGGAACATCGGCAAGTTCTACGGCACCAGCTACTTCGTGAACCCGCGCGGGAAGATCATCGCCGAGGCGAGCGAAGACAAAGACGAAGTCGTGGTCGCTGATCTCGACCTGACCGCCATCGATGAAGTGCGTCAGGTCTGGCAGTTCTACCGAGACCGCCGCCCCGACGCGTACCAGGACCTCGTTCGCCCGTAAGTCATCACCTTCAAGGAGCCATTCATGGGTCTCGTCATTCGCAACGGCACCATCGTCACCGCGGTTGATCAGTACGTCTCGGACGTCTTCTGTGAAGACGGCGTCATCAAGGCCATCGGCAAGAACCTCGACGTGCCCGCAGGCACGCAGGTCGTCGACGGCTCGGGCCAGTACGTCTTCCCCGGCGGCATCGACGCGCACACGCACATGGAGCTGCCCTTCATGGGCACCACCAGCTCCGACGACTTCTACACGGGCACGGCGGCGGGCGTGGCGGGCGGCACCACCACCATCATCGACTTCATCATCCCCGGCCGGAACCAGAACCTGCTCGAGGCGCGCGACTTCTGGATGAACAACGCGAAGAAGGCGGTCTCCGACTACGCGTTCCACATGGCCGTCACCTGGTTCTCTGATCAGGTGAAGAAGGACATGGAGCACGTCTACCGGCACGACGGCATTCAGAGCTTCAAGATCTTCATGGCGTACCGTGGCGCCATCGGCGTCGACGACGTCGAGCTGGTGCAGGTGCTCGACACGGCGCACTCGCTCGGAGCGCTGGTGACGTCGCACTGCGAGCACGGTGACGCGGTGGTGGCGCTCCAGACGCGCCTGGCCGGGAGCGGCAAGCTCGAGCCGAAGCACCACGCCATGAGCCGGCCGGCCTACCTCGAAGGTGAAGCCACCAACCGCGTCATTCAGCTCGCGCGCGTGGCCAGCGACGGCCGCAACGGCCACATGAGCACCGCGTCGGAAGCCCAGCCCGTCTACATCGTGCACCTCACCTGCAAGGAGTCGATGGACGCGGTGTACCGCGCGCGCGCCGAGGGTCAGCGCGTGCTGGTCGAGACGTGCCCGCAGTACCTGTTGCTCGACGACAGCGTGTACGAGAAGCCCGACTTCGAAGGCGCCGCCTACGTGATGAGCCCGCCGATTCGCCCGAAGGGTCATCAGGAGTATCTGTGGAACGCGATCTCCACTGGCGCGATTCAGCACGTCGCGACGGATCTCTGCCCCTTCACGATGCAGCAGAAGGCGGCGGGCAAGGACGACTTCCGCAAGATTCCGAACGGTGCGGCTGGCATCGAGAACCGCATGAACCTGCTGTACTCGTACGGCGTCGCGAAGAAGCGCATCACGCTGCAGCAGTACGTCGACGTGACGAGCACGCAGGCGGCGAAGATCTTCGGTCTCTACCCGAAGAAGGGCGCCATCGCGGTGGGCTCCGACGCTGACCTCGTGCTGTACGACCCGAAGGGCACGTCGAAGATCTCGGCGAAGACCCATCACCAGCGCGTCGACCGGAACATCTTCGAAGGCTTCGAGCTCGAGGGAAAAGTCGCGACGACCGTCGTGAACGGGCGCGTGCAGTGGCAGGACGGAGACCTTCGCGTCGAGCGCGGGGCTGGCCGGTACCTCAAGCGCTGCTGAATCCTCTCTGTCGTCGCAGGAACGCGACCGCGCGGCTCCACAGGTCCGTCCAGTCGTCAGGCCGCATCAGGTGCTCCGAGTGCGGGTACTCGACGTACTCCACGCCCCGGTGTGCGTGGGTCGCTGCGAAGCGCCGCGCCGCGTCCGGCGGCACCGAGGTGTCCTTCCCTGCGTTGAGGAACAGCAGCGGAGCGCGCGTCAGTTCATCCGGCGTGTGCACGGGCGCGAGGCCCATCAGCCTTCGGACCTCGTCGGTCTCCCGGCTCCGCGCAGGCTTCCAGTCCGGCGAGCCCAGAATCGAGATGGTGGCGGCGACCCGTGAGTCAGCCCGTGCGACGGCCAGCGCGGCGTACGCGCCCATCGAGATGCCGAGGACACCAATCGGTCCGTGCCCCTCTTCCACGAGGTGATCGATGACGCGCGACACCTCGGGCACGGCGTCGAGGATGAGGCGGAGAAAGCGCGCATGCCCATCATCCAGACCTCCGGCGTCGAGCGCCTCGAGCCAGCCGTCTCGTCGGTGTCCATGATGAGGTGCGTCGAGCGCGACCGCGGTGATTCCCGACTCGGCGAGCGAGACGAGCTCCTTGCGTTGAAGCTCGGCGGAGCCGCGGAGACCGTGCAGCACGATGACTGCGGGCCGAGGCCGTGGTTCTCCGTGAACCTTCAACACGGGCACAGGGCCGACCGGGAAGCGGTGTTCACCGATGGTCATGCGCGAAACACTCCAGGTTGTCGCCGTCGAGAGCGCGTCATCTTGCTCCAGCCTCGCCGCTGTGGGACGTGTCGCTCAATGTCCTTCGCCTTCAGAAGCCTCGTTCAGGCCGGCGTCCTCACGCTGCTGGCTGGCTGCGCCCACACGGCGCCAGAGGTGGTGTGGACGTCGTTCGGCCGTGCAGACCCGGGTGGCGACGCCGAGCGGGTGGTCGAGTGGCGCAAGACCCGCGAGCTGTTGGTGAAGAACGCGAAGAACCCCGACGCCGTCGTGACGTTCAAGGGCAAGAAGGGCACGGCGTCGGAGTTCGCCAGAGGCCCCATCGAGCGCCTGCGCAACATCGAGGTGCTCGTCGACACCGTGCCTCCGGGCCTCGTCATCGAGAAGGACAGCGCGCGCGTCACCTCGGACGGCAACTGGACGGTCGTCGGCAAGTTCACGCTGCACTACCGCGGTGATTCACGCTCCCTGAAGGAGGCGCTCGACGACGTGCGCGTGTTGACCGACACCGTCGAAGGCGACCTCGCCGTCATCTCGTGGAGCCGGGTGTCCCAAACGCACACGCGCGGCGCCGCCGGATTCATCCTCTCGGCTCGCAAGGCGAGACCTGAGCGCGTTCGAGAGCTGTGAAGGAGCCATCCATGATGCGCCGTGCCGCGATTGCCCTCTTTCTCATGCTCGGTGTGGCCGCTTGCAAGACGCCAGCGGAGCCTCCTGATGCCGGCGCCCGTGAAGCCGCGAACGCCGAAGCACTCGCGCGACTCATCGCCCGCTTCGGCACACGCTCACAGGTCGACGACGTCGACATCGACCTCCATCGCGTGCGCGCGGCGCTCAGGGCGGGCCGGCTCGAGCTCGACCCAGCGGTGCTCGAGACGTGTCTGCAGGCCGCCTTCGCGTTTCCGTTCATCGACTCTGCCCAGCTGCCACCCCCGCCCGAATGCGTCGGCCTCTGGCGAGGTCAGACGCCTGCTGGAGGCGCGTGCGACACGAGCCTCGCCTGCCGTGACGGCTTCTGCGGCATGCGCACCTCGATGTGTGGTGTCTGTCTTCCAACCGTCGCGCCCGGCGCTCCCTGCGACGCGGCAACCGTCTGTGCCGATGGGCGCCAGTGCGTGAACGGCACGTGCGGCGGAGCGTTGCCTCTCGGGCAGGCAGGTCAGCAGTGCCCCTGCGCCGAGGGGCTTCGCTGCGGCCCAGCGTCGCTCTGCGTTCAGCCGAAGCCGACGGGCTCGAGTTGCACCGATGACTCCTCGTGCACCCGACCCGACGCCTGTCTGCCGACTGGCGTGTGCGGCCTCGTCCCTGCTGATGCTGGCTGCTCGCAAGACCGTCACTGCCAGCTGGGACACGCCTGTGCGGGGCAAGCGCCGAACGCCGTCTGCGTCGCATCGAATGAAGGCGGGCCGTGCGGCGTGCTCGAGGACCGCTGCACGGCGGGCCTCGTCTGCGGGACGCGCGGGTTCGTCGGTCGTTGCGTGCCGAAGCGCCAGGCGAACGAAGCCTGTGTCTTCTCGTCGCAGTGCCCACGCGGGTTCAGCTGCGCCGACGGAAGCTGTCGTCGCGTGGTGGGCCCTGGTGCCTCGTGCACCGACCCCGGCACAACCTGCATGGAGTGGACGAGCTGCGTGAACGGCCGCTGCAGCCGGCGCCCGCGCGAAGGTGAGCCGTGCGTCGATGCGTGCGCGTACAGCACCTGCCGCGCGGGAACCTGTGTCAGCCGCGGCGTCGGCGCGGGGTGCTCCAGCGCCAGCGACCATGAAGACGGTCCCGCGTCGTGCGGGCTCGGGCTCTTCTGCGATCGCGACAACAACGCGGTGTGTGCGCTCGCCTCGGTCGCGGGCAAGAGCTGTTCGGTCCAGCTGCCGAGGCTGTCGCCCTGCGACGAGGGCACCGTCTGTGTCGCTGGCACCTGCGAGGCGCTCTGTGTGCTCGGCGACGGCGCGGCCCGAGACGACTTCTTCGGCCCAGCGTCGCGGCCGGCCGTCGACGCCGGCTGCGTCTTCTCAGGGCCCGAGGCAGTCGTCGTGCCGCTGAACGACGCCCAGGCCGCGTGTGCCTTTGGCGGAGCGCCGGAGTGCCTTGGCTGTCATCGCGCCTCAGGGTGCTGGGAACTCCGCCCGCGAGGCATCGCGCCGCCGCCGAACATCACGCCGCTCAACCCGGCCTGCGGCATCGACGCCGGCCGTTGATCAGCCGTTCCTGATGGGTCCGCGCGACGGCGTGCGTGCATTGGAGCAGCACGCGTGGTCGGTCAGCCGTTCTTGATGGGCTGCGGCACTGGCTCGGGCGGCGGCACCGCACTGAACAACATCGGCTGCTCACCCTTTCGTTTCGCCGCGTACATCGCGGCGTCGGCGCGCTCGAGCATCACCCGTGGTTCCTGGCCGTCTTCGGGGAAGACTGCGGCGCCCATGCTGACGTTGACGGACACGCTCACGCCCTTCACGTCGGCCGGCGCCGCGAGCGAGGCCCGCAGCGTCGTCAGCAGGCGAAGCACGTCGCGCTCGTTCCCGACCTCGAGCATCAGCAACAGGAACTCGTCACCGCTGCGGCGGCACACCGTGTCTCCAGCGCGGAGCCCGGTCTTCAGGCGCTGGGCGACCAGCTCGAGCACGCCGTCGCCGACGTCATGACCGTGCGTATCGTTGATGTTCTTGAAGTGGTCGATGTCGAGGAACACCACGGCCAGCCGCCAGCCGTGACGGCGCGCCTGCGCGAGGCCCTGCTTCAGCCGGTCGACGAAGAGCGTGAGGTTCGGCAGTCCGGTGAGCGGGTCATGCATCGCGTCCAGTCGGGTCTTCTTCTCTTGCGTCTTGCTCTCCTGGAGCGCGGAGGTCAGCTGACGGAGCTCGCGACCCAGCTGCGCGCGCTCGTCGCTCTCGGTCGCCAGCGCTTCGGTCACCGCTTCGAGCTCGACGACGGCCTCCTGCACCTTCACCTCGACGTCTTCGCTCTTGGTGATGGCGTGCTCGACCTCCGGCCTCGGCGATTCCTTCAGCTCGTCCTTGAGCACCTCGTTCACCGTCGACAGATCGTTGGCGGCGGCCTCGACCTTGTCTTTCACCTGCTCCGTCTTGACGCGCACCTCATGAAGGGCAGGGGAGGTCGGGGCTGCGTTCGTCTTCGGGGTCTTGTCGCTCATGGGGCTCCCTGCTCGCGAACACGGCTGCACCGCGTCTCTTCCACCAATATGTACGTGCTGCGTCATTGTCGCTGGCTTGATCAGTGGCGCGAACGAACAGGTGGGCTAGGCGGGAGCTTCAAACCCCAACAAGGAGCACCACATGGCTGAGAGCGTCTACAAGGTCATCGAGCTGGTCGGCACGAGCGACACGTCGTGGGAGAAGGCCGCCGAGGCTGCCGTGAAGCGCGCGGCGAAGTCGATTCGCGACCTGCGCATCGCCGAAGTCACCAAGCTCGACATGCAGCTCGAGGACGGCAAGCCGGCCCTCTTCCGCGCCAAGCTCAGCGTGTCGTTCAAGTTCGAGAGCAAGGGCAAGGACAAGTAAGCATCTGTTTTTGTTGTTCTGTTTCGAACTGGTTGCTTAGTAACTGGTCACTCAGTTACTAAGCCTTCCATGTCGCGTCCCCGGGTGATGTCCGACGAGCAGCTCGACGCCGCGGCGCGGGAGGCGTTCTTCGAGCTCGGCCCCGCAGCGCCCGTCTCTGACGTGGCCCGGAGGCTCGGCGTCAGCCAGGCCGCGTTGTTCCATCGCGCCGGCTCGAAAGAGGCGCTGATGTTGAAGGCGCTGTGTCCCGGAGCTCCGCACGCGCTGGCCGCCTTCGCTCAACCACCGCGCGCTGACGTCTCGCTGCACGCGCAGCTCGAGCCGACGTTGAGGTTGCTCCTGGAATTTCTGCACCAGGCGATTCCCGGGCTGATGATTCTTCGCGGCGCGGGCATTTCACTCCAGAAGGCCGTGCCTGCCGGGCCGCCACCGCCCGTCGCGATGCGCGCCGCGCTCGCCTCGTTCCTCACCATCGCCGCGGAGCGTCGCTTCACCACGCTCCCCGATGCCACCGCCACCGCCGACGCCATTCTCGGAGCGCTCGAAGCGCGCGTCGTCAACGCGTACCTCGGCGGCCCTGCGTTCATTGACGGCGACGACGCCACGTTCCTCCATGGCCTGCTCCAGGCCACGCTCCCCGGTCCACCCGCCGTTCCCTGAAGCCACCACCATGCACCTCGCCATCCTCGGCGGCACTGGACGAACCGGTGTCCTCCTCGTCCGTCGCGCGCTCGACGCCGGCCACACCCTTCGTGTGCTCGCGAGAGACGCGAAGAAGGTCACGCTCCAGCACCAGAAGCTCACCGTCGTCACCGGCGATGCGACGAACCCGGCCGACGTGGCGAGGCTCGTGGAAGGCGTCGACGCCGTCATCTCTGCGCTCGGCCCCGTGAAGGGCCAGGAGGAAGTCTGCAGCCGCGCGACCCAGGCGCTGCTGTCGACTGGCGTGCGCCGGTACGTGCTCACTTCAGGCGCCGGCCTCGACGTGCCGGGTGATGAGAAGGACCTGATGGGGCGAGTCATCTCGAAGCTGATCCGCGTCCTCTCGCCAGCCATGGTCATCGACAAAGAGAAGGAGCTGGCGCTGCTCCAGCAGAGCTCGCTGGAGTGGACGCTCGTCCGGCCGCCGCGGCTCGTCGACGCTCCGGCCACCGGCCGCGCTCGAATCGACGTGAAGGCGGGGCCGGGCTCGAAGGTGACGCGCGCCGACCTCGCCGACTTCCTGCTCGTGTGTGCCACGGAGAAACGCCATGTCCGAGAAGCGCCCTTCATCGCCAGCTGAGCCGACCCTCGTGTATGGCTTCGACCCCATCTGCGGCTGGTGCTTCGGCTTCCGCACGGCGGTGGCGTCGCTGCGAAAGTCGCTCGCGGGCCGGGTGCGCTGGCGCGTCGCGTGTGGAGGCCTCGTCACCGGAGAGCGCATCACGCCCATCGCGCAGACACGCGAGTACCTGGAGCGAGGCATGGTGATGGTCGAGGCAGGCACCGACGCCCGCTTCGGAGAAGGCTTCACGAAGGGCCTGCTCGCACACGGCACGTGGGTCTCGACGTCGGAGCCCGGGTGCCGCGCGGTGCTGCTGGTGCAGTCGCTCGAGGGCTCCGACAAGGCGCTCGACTTCGGCGACGAGCTCTCGCGCGCGTTCTACGGCGAGGGACGGCCGACCGACGACGTCGACTCACTCGAGCGCGTCGCGAAGAAGACGAAGGTCGACGCGAGGCGGCTGCTCGAGGCGTGGAGCGCTCCCGGCGCGGAGCATCAGACGTGGCAGGCCTTCTCGAAGGCCCGCGCAGAGGGCGTCATCTCGTATCCCTCGATGTTCCTCGACCGTGGACGAGGCCTCGAGCCCGTCGTGTCGGGGTGTCTGCCCGCGGACGAAGCCCTCGCCCGCATCGAACGGAGCCTCGCGTCATGACCACCGTGCTGGTGACTGGCGCGTCTGGAAACGTGGGCCGCGAAGTGGTGCGCGCGTGTGTCGCCGCCGGCTTCGACGTTCGCGCTGCGGGCACTGGTGGCGTTCGGTTCGACTTCACCGACCGGGCGACCTGGGGTGCCGCGCTCTCGAGCGTCGACTTCGTGTTCCTGCTTCGTCCTCCGCCGCTGGGAGACATGAGCGCCACGCTGAACCCGTTCGTCGACGCGGCGTTCGCGGCCGGCGTGAAGCACCTGGTGTTCCTCTCGGTGTCGGGCGCAGAGACGAAGACGTGGGTGCCGCACCGCAAGGTCGAAGACCACCTGAAGACGACGAAGGGCAACTGGACCGTGCTGCGGCCCGGCTTCTTCGCGCAGAACCTCGGCGACGCGTACCGCAGAGACGTGCAGGAGGACTCGCGACTCTTCGTGCCGGCGGCGCAGGGGCGCGTCGCGTTCCTCGACGTCGTCGACCTCGGTGACGTCACCGCGCGCGTCTTCCAGGAGCCCGAGCGGTTTCGTTCGAAGGCGATTCGGCTCGCGGGCCCAGAGGCGGTGACGTTCGAGCAGCTGGCGGCGCAGCTGACCTCGGTGCTCGGCCGACGCATCAGCTACGAGCCCGCCAGCATCGTCGGCTACGTCTGGCATCTGTGGCGGAAGCGCGGCCTGTCGCTGATGCAGATTGTCGTCCAGACGGTGCTGCACGTCGGGCTGCGGTCAGGTGACGCGGAGGCGGTCGATGACGAGCAGGTGGAGTTGCTCGGCCGGCCAGCGACGCCGCTGCGCGGGTACCTCGAAAGGAATCGGCAGGCGTGGCTGGTGCCTTGAGTCAGGGCGCGAGCTTCGCCTTCGCCAGACGCCCGATGGGCCGGTCCGTCAGGCCCTCGAGGACCGCCTCGTTCGTTTGCGTGAAGCCGAGCGTCCATGGTGGCGCGGCCGTCGAGCACGTCGCCGAGAGCTCCCGGAGCGACGGGTCGTTCAAGGCTCCGAGCGCCGCGACGGCGTGTCGTCGTGCACCCCGAGCTCCGCGGTCCAGGTCTGCCCCGACGCGACGAGCGCAGCCAACATGAGCAGGCGGACCATGCGCCGACTCTTCGCCGCGTCTCGGTGCATGGCGGCGTGACCGACTCGTGGCCACATCGAGTCTGAAGAAAAGCACACAGGCTGTTCGAATCTTCAGACTCGATGTTCCCGTGCCCTCCGCACCTGCCTGCACCGCGTCGTGACGGCCTCGGAGCCACATCGAGTCCGAAGAAGCGCACACAGGCTGTTCGAATCTTCAGACTCGATTCGACCGCTCACGCAGACGCACCGGGCTCCGTCTGCGTCGTCTTCTCGGGGAGCGCCGGCGGGTGGTTGCGCGCGAGGTACCGCCCGAAGAAGTGCATCACGAGCGCATGCACCGGCGCCTGTGACAGCCGGTACACCAGCCACGGCAGCGCGGGCTCGAACCCGTGAATCGCAGAGAGCGTGTGACGCCGATTCGATACCTGCCGGAACTCGAGCCAGCCGGTCGTGGTCGTCTTCGAGAGCAGGCCACCCACGATGTGGAACTTGTCTCTGGCGCTGTCCGACGCCTCGTCGATGAGTTCGAGCACCAGCAACGGCCACGGCACGCCGAGGAGCGAGAACGTCACCCGCGAGGAGCCCGGGACCTGGCCGACGCGAATGATGGCGCGGAAGAACCGGGGCAACCACGCCATGTACGCGTTCGAGATGAACCGCGCGTCACGCTCCGGCAGCGGTGGCAGGCGTTGAATCGAACGCACCGACCGCTGTGGAACGTCGGAGGCGCGCGTTCCCAGCGTCGACTTCGGCTTCGCGCGTTTGACGGTCTCGACCAGCATGTCCTCGAAGCGGCGGTACCTGATGAGGCTGGCGATGGGCTCCACCGGCGAAGGCTGCGGCAGGTCGCATTGCAGGCTGTCGATGAGCGGGCTGATCAGCTCGTGCGACGCGCCAGAGAACAGCTGCACCCATCGCTTCGAGAACCCCGTCGAGGCGATGGGCACCGGGAGCATCAGCCGCCGCTTCCCGAGCACCGCGGCCGTCTTCCGCAGCAGGTCCTCGTAGGTGAGCGCTTCTCCGTTGACGAGGTCGAGCGTCTTGCCGACGAACGCCGGCGCCTGCACCGCCGCCTTCAGCACCGTCACCACGTCGTCGATGAAGATGGCCTGGCCCAGGCTCTTGGTCCACCGGGGGAGCACCATCCACGGCAGGCGCTGCACGAGCGCGTGCAGAATCTCGAACGAGCTGCCGCCGGGGCCCACCACCATGCCCGCGCGCAGACACGTCACGGGAATGCCGGTCGCCTGCAGCACGGCTTCGACCTCCTGGCGGCTCTGCAGGTGCGGGCTGACGTAGCCGGTGTCGGGGACCAGGCCGCCGAGGTAGATGATCTGTTTCACGCCGTGAGTGACGCACGCGCGCGCGAAGTTGTCGGCGAGCAGCAGGTCGGTGTCGTGGAAGCTGCCCTGAAAGAGCCGCGACGACGGCATCATCGAGTGCACCAGGTAGATGGCGACGTCGACGCCCTCGAGCGCGGCGCGGGTGCTGCTGGCCGAAAAGAGGTCGCACGCGCGCCACTCGACGTGCTCGGTCGCAGGTCGCGGGTGACGGCCGAGGGCGACGACCTGGAACTCTGCTGCCAGCGCGGGGAGCAGGTGCGAGCCCACGAAGCCGCTCGCTCCGGTGACGGCGACGCGGGGGCGTGGAGCAGAGGTCACGCTCGTCTGTGACGCCCACCGTCCGCCCTCGCCACGAAAACGCTTCTTCACCCACGCGGCCCGTCCGGGGTCTCACCCGGACCATGGCCTTCCTCAAATCGCTCTTCGGCAGCACGTCGACCGAACAGGACTTCTCCGGGGCAAAGAAGCGTCGAGAAGCCTTTCTGGCGAACGCCACCACCGACGCAGAGTCCGACGCCGTCAACGCGGCCGCCGGGCTCATGCTCGACCGCAAGTATGTCGAGTGCATCGCAGCCTACGCTGCGGTCGCCGAGCAGTACCCGGAGCGTCGCGGCGAAGCGGAATCGCAGATCGGCGCCGCCCACTATTTCCTCGGCGACCTCCACAAGGCCATCGAGTTCTACGTGCTCGCGCGAACCCACGGCGCCGACGAATCGATGATGGACGACAACCTCTGGGAGGCATGTGAGGCGCTGGTGAAGAAGGGCGAGAAGGCCGCTGCCCAGCGCTACCTCGAGCTGTGTCCCACGGGCAGCTCCGTCAAGAAGGCGCAGAAAGCCCTCAGCTGACCCGCCGATTCACCGTCGCTGGCAGGTGTCGCAGGCGAACATCGTTCGGCTGCCGAGCTCCCATCGACGCACCGGGCCCTCACACCGCTTGCAGATGCGCTGGTTGTACACCCACGTGCGCTCTCCCTTCCGCGCGCGGCGGCCCTCGGGGGGCGGCACCGTGACGATGCGGCGGTCCTTCACGCCTTTCGCGAGCTGCTGTCGCAACGTCTTCCACAAGCGGGTGAAGTCGCGCCGCTCGAGCTCGTCGCCACGAATCTCGGGGTGCAGCCCGGCCACGAAGAGGCCCTCGGCGCGGTAGACGTTCCCGACGCCGCTCAAGACCGACTGGTCGAGCAGCAGGGCGCCGATGGAGCGGCGGGAGCTCGACACCCGCTCCCACGCGAGGTCGGCGCGTGCATCGGCGCGCAGCAGGTCAGGGCCCAGCCGCTGATGAACTGCAGACACCTGCTCCAGGTCGAGCAGCTCGCACGCCGTCGGCCCGCTCAGGTCGAGGCACACGTCGTCGGTCTCGATGCGCCAGCGAATCGCGCCGCGTGGAGGCAGCACCGGTTGTTTCGAGCGGCGGAACCGACCGTAGAGCCCCAGGTGCACGTGCACGTTCGCGCCTGACTCGAACCGGTAGAAGAGGTGTTTGCCGAACGCCTCGATGGCGTCGACGCGCTGGCCGTCGAGCTCCGCGGCCTCGTCGGCGAAGCGGCCCTGCGGCGAAGTAGAGCGGATCCGCACGCCCGCCAGCACCTTGCGGTGGTCGAGCGCGAGCCGATGGAGCGTGTGGCCTTCAGGCATGGGCCCCGAGCTAACGGGGCGCCCGTCGAGGCGCATGGCCAGTGCGTCGGCTCAGGACTGACGAAGGCACGCGCGCTGCATTGCTCCACGACAAGGGTCGACGCCACCGTGACCTGACGCGCTGTTCCGGTCGAAGCCCTTCACTTTGGAGTTCTCATGGCTCTCTTGTCATTTCTCATCGTCGGTCTTCTCGCGGGTCTGCTCGCTCGCGCCGTGTTGCCAGGCAATCAATCGATGGGGTGGGTCGGCACCATGCTGCTGGGGGTCGTCGGCTCGTTCGTCGGCGGCGCGATCTCAACCCTGCTCCGCGGGGACAACCAGTGGACGCTGTTCACCACCAGTGGCCTCATCTGGTCGACCGTTGGCGCGCTCATCGTGCTGGGGGTGACCTCGATGGCCGCACGGCGGAGTCTCTGAGGCCCGGTCGTGCATCGAGGTGCAACCGGCGTCTCGTCGTGCGAGCTGTGAGCGGTGTCGGAGGGCGCCTGACGCGTCAACGCCAGGGCTGCGGAGCTAATCAGCGTCACATTGACCGCACATCACGACTCAGGCGGTCAGACCGACTTCGCAGCGATGTTCAGAATCGCAGATAGACGCCAGACCGGCGCGTGTAGCGCGGGACGAACACGCGCACGGCCGGCTGCACGGGGCGGTACGTGGGGTAGCGCACGTACGCACGCGGCGCGCGGTAGTAGACCGGCTGCGGCGGAGGCGCCCACTGCGCCTGCGGCTGCGTCACCTGCGCCATCTGCTCGGGTGGCGCGCGGTGCGCGGCGATCTCTTCGGGGCGCTCCAGTGAGACCCACCACGCGTCGTACGCATCGGGCGCCGTCCGTGCCGTGATTTCGACGGTGAGCCCGGGCTGTTGGTCGATCATCGGCGCCGCGCTCATGCGCATCACGCGCTGCTGATCCGATTGGGCGAGCGTCTGCATCGAGATGAACTGCACCAGGCACTGCTGCGTCGCTGGGTCCTCGTTGCGGGTGCCGACCTCGAGGCCGACGAGGTCGCCAGGGTCTCCGTACGCGTTCAGCTCGACCGTGCCGTTGCTGAACGACTGGTACGGCACGTCGGTGAAGACGCCGGTGTCGATGACGGTCGCGGGAATCGGGTGCATGCCGGCGACGCAAGGGGTCTGCTCCGCAGCGGCCATCACCGTCTCGAGCGGTCGAATGCGTGGCGGCGAGGACGGCGCGCGAACGACCTGCTGTTGCGAGGCACAGCTCAAGCTGACCAACGCGAGGACGGCGACGAGTCTGGGCATGCGGGCTCCTCAGAAGGGGAGGCGCATCATCATCGGTTGGCGCCCGAGAACCAACGAGTCATCTCCGCATGGGAGCACGCCACGTCACGGCGTGGGTCGACGCAGCACGGAGTTGACCTGGAAGTGTGGGTCGAGCCCATCGCGGTCAGTTCGTGCCGGGGCGCGTAGCCGAGCCCCGCGTCGGTGCTATGTCGCCGCTCCCTCATGAACGACGCCACCCCGCCGGCCGCCGTCGAAGGCAGTCATCCGTCTCTGTACAACCACGACCTGGCGCCAGTGCCTGCGTCGGGCCGCACCTGGAACCAGTGGCACTTCGCCGCGCTCTGGGTCGGCATGGTCGTCTGCGTGCCCAGCTACGCCATCGCGGCGGGCATGATTGGGCAGGGCCTCAACTGGTGGCAGGCGTGCCTGCTGGTGCTCCTCGGCAACGGCATCGTGCTCGTGCCCATCGTCTTGAATGCGCACGCGGGCGCGAAGTACGGCGTGCCGTTTCCCGTCTACGCGCGCGCGAGCTTCGGCGTCTTCGGCGCGAACGTGCCGGCGATGCTCCGCGCCATCGTCGCGTGTGGGTGGTTCGGCATTCAGACGTGGACCGGCGGCGTGTCGCTCTACGTGTTGTGGATGGTGATGATGGGCGAGGCGCCGCAGGCCGAGATTGGCACCGGCCACTTCATCGGCTTCGGCGTCTTCTGGTTGATCAACGTCTTCTTCATCGTGCGTGGCACCGAGAGCATCAAGTTCCTCGAGACGTGGGCGGCGCCGTTTCTCATCGCGATGGGCCTGGCGCTGTTGTTCTGGGGCATCTCGAAGACCGACGGCCTCAGCGCGATGCTGGCCATCACCACGCCCGCGGAGCCGAAGCCGTTCTGGCCGCTCTTCTGGCCGAACCTCACCGCGATGGTGGGCTTCTGGGCGACGCTCGCCATCAACATTCCCGACTTCACGCGCTACGCGAAGTCGCAGCGAGACCAGGTGGTGGGTCAGGCCATCGGGTTGCCGGGCACGATGCTCCTGTTCGCCTTCATCGGCGTCGCCGTCACCGGAGCGACGATGATCATCTTCGGCAAGCCCATCTGGAACCCCACCGACATCGCGGCGAAGTTCGAGTCGCGGCTGGTCATCGGCATCGCCACCTTCGCGCTCGCCATCGCGACGCTGTCGACGAACATCGCCGCGAACGTCGTCGGCCCCGCCAACGACATCGCCAACCTCGCGCCCAGCAAGCTCAACTTCCGCATCGGAGGGTTGATCACCGCCGTCGTCGGCGTGCTGCTGATGCCGTGGAAGCTGCTCTCGTCGTCCGAGGCGTACACGTACACCTGGCTCATCGGGTACTCGGCGCTGCTCGGCCCCATCGGCGGCATTCTCATCACCGACTACTTCGTGATTCGGAAGATGAAGCTCGACGCGAACGATCTCTATCGCTCGCACGGACAGTACCGATACCGCGGTGGCTTCAACCCGGCCGCCCTCGTCGCCCTGGCGTGCGGCTCGCTGCCGTGTCTGCCGGGGTTCCTCAACGCGCTGGCTCGCTCCAATGGTGAGAAGCTCGCGAAGACGGGCGTCGATTCGCTGTACGAGTCGGCCTGGTTCTTCGGCTTCTTCGTGGCGAGCGCCGTCTACGTCGCGTTGATGAAGCTGAGCTCCCGCCGGAGCTGAGCTTCCCGATACGAACGATTCCAGATGGTGCGAAGCCTGACTCGCGATCGCCGCGGGTCCGTTGAACCGCAAGCATGGTCACCACGCCTCGTGCTCCCGCAATGACGCGAAGTCGCCCAACCCAGGCTGACCGGGCCCATCGCCGCCGAGCATGAGCCTGATCCGCCCCACTCGATTCGTCGCCCCGCTCGTAATACAAGCCCGACCGCCCACTCCCTCGGAGCCACCGACATGCAGAAGCCCACCATGCCCCAGCCGTTCGCCGCCAAGAGCTACGCCTTCACCGAGTACGTCAACCTCAAGAACTGGATTGGCGGCGCGTGGAAAGAGGGCTCGTCGGGCAACTGGCTCGACATCGAGAACCCGCGGCACGGCAAGACGATGGGCAAGATGACGCTCTCGACCGCGAAGGACGTCGACGCTGCCGTCGAGGCGGCGAAGAAGGCGTTCCCCGCGTGGCGTGCCACGCCGATGCGTGAGCGCGCGCAGGTGCTCTTCCGCCTCAAGGCCCTCATGGAGCGCGACCTCGACGAGCTCTGCTGGCTCGTCAGCCACGAGAACGGCAAGACGTACGCGGAAGGCAAAGGCGACGTCGAGAAGGGCATCGAGTGCGTCGAGTTCGCTGCCTCGCTCCACATGATGGCTGACGGTGGGCAGCTCGACGTGTCGCGTGGCGTGAACTGCCGCGTCACCCACGAGCCGCTCGGCGTCGTCGCCGGCATCGTGCCCTTCAACTTCCCCGTCATGGTCCCGATGTGGATGGCGCCGAACGCCATCATGGCTGGCAACGCGTTCATCCTGAAGCCGTCGGAGGTCGTGCCGTACGGCGCGATGAAGCTCGCCGCGCTCTTCCAGGAAGCCGGCCTGCCCGATGGCATCTTCAACGTCGTCAACGGTCAGCGGGAGTGCGTCGAGGCCATCGTCGATCACGCCGACATCAAGGCGGTCGGCTTCGTCGGCTCCACGAAGGTCGCGAAGATTCTGTACGCGCGCGGCGCCGCCACCGGCAAGCGCATGCTCTGCCTCGGCTCGGCGAAGAACCACGTGGTGGTCGTGCCCGACGCCGACGTGCAGCTCACCTCGACCAACATCGTCGCCTCGAGCTACGGCTGCGCCGGTCAGCGCTGCATGGCGAGCTCGCTGATGGTCGCGGTCGGTGACGTGCAGAAGATCATCGACGGCATCGCCGACAACGTCCGGAAGATCCGCCTCGGCGAAGACATGGGCAGCATCATCTCGGGCGCCTCGCGTGAACGAATCCTCAAGTACATCGAGGACGCGCAGAAGGCCGGCGCGAAGGTGCTCGTCGATGGCCGCGGTCAAAACGTCGACGGCGCCGGAGGTCACTGGATTGGCCCCACCGTGCTCGACAACGTGACGCTCGACATGCCCGCGGGCTGCGAAGAGATCTTCGGGCCGGTGCTCTCCATCGTTCACACGAAGACGCTCGAGGAGGCCATCAACCTGCAGCACAAGAGCCTCTACGCCAACGGCGCGGCCATCTTCACCACCTCTGGCGCCGTCGCCCGCACCGCCGCTGATCGCCTCGAGGCCGGCATGGTGGGCATCAACGTCGGCGTGCCCGTGCCGCGTGAGCCCTTCAGCTTCGGTGGCTTCAACTCCTCCAAGTTCGGCCACGGCGACATCACCGGGTGGGACGGTTTCCGCTTCTGGAGCCGCCCCAAGAAGGTCACCGAGAAGTGGGCCGCCGCCTCGGACGCGAGCTGGATGAGCTGAAGACGCAGAACGTTCTCTTCACCGGCCCGCGCTGCGGAGTTCTTTCCACCATCAAGGAGCACCTGACGATGTCGAGCCAGTACCTGGGGTACCCGAACGAGTTCGCCGCAGAGCCGATGCCGACGCAGCAGATGGTCGACCTCTGCAAGGAGCACACGCTCTACACGTGGTCGGCCGGCAACACGGTCAACCCGCTGCCCATCGCGCGGGCCGAAGGCGTGTACCTGTACTCGCCTGAAGGGCAGAAGATTCTCGACTTCAACGCGCAGCTGATGAGCGTGTTGGTCGGCCACGCGCACCCTCGTGTCATCGCGGCGATGAAGCGACAGCTCGACGAGCTCATCTTCGTCTACCCGCAGACGGCCACGCAGGTGCGCGCGCGCCTCGGCAAGCTGATGAGTGAAATCATCCCCGGCATGTCGAGCTTCTTCTTCACGCTCGGCGGCGCTGAGGCGAACGAGAACGCGGTGAAGATGGCCAGGCTCTTCACGGGCCGGCACAAGATCCTCGCGCGCTACCGCAGCTACCACGGCGGTACGCAGCTCACGATGTCACTCACCGGCGACCCGCGCCGCTGGGCGAGTGAGCCGCAGTCTCCCGGCATCGTCCACGTGATGGACCCGACGCCCTACGAGTTCTCGTTCGGCAAGACCGACGAGGAGAAGTGCAAGAACCACCTCGTCTACCTGGAAGAGACCATCAAGTACGAAGGCCCTCACACCATCGCGGCGATGATCGTCGAGACGGTGACGGGCACGAACGGAGTCCTCGTTCCTCCCAAGGGCTGGTTCAAGGGCCTGCGCGCGTTGCTCGACAAGTACGGCATTCTGCTCATCTGCGACGAGGTGATGGCCGGCATGGGCCGCACCGGCAAGATGATGGCGTACGAGCACTTCGACATCGTCCCCGACCTGGTCACGATGGCGAAGGGCCTCACCTCCAGCTACTTCCCGGTTGGCGCCGTCGGCATGAAGAAGGCCATTCACGAGCACTTCCAGAAGAACGTGTACTGGGGTGGCCTCACGTACAACTCGCACCCGGTGGGGCTCGCGACGGCCGAGGCCGTGCTGCGCGTCACCATCGACGAGAAGCTGGTCGAGAACTCCGCGAAGCTCGGCGCTGTCATGCGCAGCGAGATGGACCGGCTGCAGAAGAAGCACGTGTCGATTCTCGAGGGCCGCAACATCGGCCTCTTCGGCATGGTCGACCTGCGGAAGAACTCGAAGAACGAGCCGCTCGCTCCGTACAACGGCGCGCACCCGGCCATGGCGAAGCTCGCCACGTTCTTCCGCGAGAACGGCCTGTTCACCTTCACCCGGTGGAACAACTTCACCTGCAACCCTCCGCTCACCATCACCGAGGCGCAGCTCAAAGAGGGCTTCGCCATCATCGACCGCGGGCTCGAGATTACCGACGCGGTGTTCGAGGGCTGAGCGTGGCGACGCGCGCTTCGAAGCCGAAGAAGAAGAAGGCTGCTGCTCCGAAGACGGCCGCGACCGGTGGGGATGTCGAAGGGCTCCTCGCCGGGCTCGAGGCGGGTCGCCAGGAAGAGGCTCGCGAGCTCGTCTCGCTGATGTCGAAGCGGCTGAAGGCGCCGGCCAGGCTCTGGAGCTCTTCCATCGTCGGCTTCGGTGACGTGCACCTCACCTACGAGAGCGGCCGCGAGCTCGACTGGTTTCGGTGCGGCTTCGCAGTGCGCAAGAAGTACATCGCGCTCTACGGCCTCAAGACCGACGAGGCCTCGACGGAAGCGCTGCTGGAGAAGCTGGGGCCGCATGATGAAGGTGCTGGCTGCGTGCTGGTGAAGTCGCTCGAAGGACTCGACCGTCGCGTGCTGACGCAGCTCATCGACCGCGCCGCGCGTGCGTGAGCTTTCTTGCGTTGGAACGGCGAGCTCCCTGGGGATTGCCCGAGTCTTTTCCGGAGCGCCTGGTGCCTCATCGACACCCAGGCGTTCCGACGCGGTACTGGCTTCGACGAAGCCGCACAGTGGGCCGTCAGTGCTCCGCTGACCCGCTACCAGAGCGTGCGCAAGACCAGGCCGAACGTCGTGGTGTAGCCGACGACGCTGCCCTTGATGTGGCCCTGCTCGTCGAGGAAGTACACGGTGGGAAACGACGTGATGTTGAGCTGATCAGCCAGGCCCGTCTCATCCATCAGCACCGGGTAGTCGACGCCGTTTCGCTGCGTGTACGCCGTCACCTGCTGTGGCGTCTGCCACGCCGTCGCCACCGACAACACGCGCGCGCGGTCGCCGACCAGCTTCTGCGCCCACCCCAGGTTGCGTGACTCGCCCTCACACACCGTGCACCACGGCGCCCAGAACGCGAGGAGCGTCGGCTTGCCCATGAGCGAGGCCGAGGTGACCGATTCTCCTGAGAGGGTCTGCAGTGAGAACGCCGGCACCGCGCCGCCGCGCACGTGAGCGCGGGTCTGCCAGAGGCCGACGCCGAGGAAGACCGCGAGGAGCAGGCCCAGGTCGACAGCCCAGCGAATCGACGCGCGTGAATCATATGCCGTCTTCCACCGTCTCAGGCGGCCCGGTGGGTTCGGGAGTGGCGCGGGCGTCTCGGGGAGCGGGGTCATGACGTTCCTTCTCGTCCTGCTTACAGTCGGTCGGGTACGGCGTCGAGTGATGGGCCCTGCCCATCACGTCTGGAGGAAGTGATGAGCCTCGTGGCGCTGCTGACGGTTCCGATGCTGCTCGGTGCGGGCGGGGCCGGGCTCAAGCTCGAGGCGGTGCGCAGCGACGTCGACGAGTGGCCGACGCCCCGCCTCGCCCAGGAGACCGCTGACGCGCTCGAACGCACCTCGCGTCAGAAGTGGTCGGAGCACTATCTGGTGGTGGGCGACGAGGTGCGGGGCGACGTGTCGGTTCGCGGGGTGTTCGGCCCATCGAAAGAGGGCCCTGGCTTCAGGTTCACGTGGCAGCTCACGACTCAGGACTGTCCTCCGATGTCGGACGCCGTCGGGTTCGACTTCAAGTCGTCGACGCTGTCGCCCAACACGCTCGACGCGATGGCCGTGCAGCTGGCGAAGCGCGCGGCGCGGTTGCTCGACAAGGCCCGAGCGAAGCGAGGTGAGTCGTGCATCGACCCGTTGGACCTGCCGCCGACCCCGTCGGAGCTCGAGCTGATGAAGATTCGCGAGGCGGCGAAGGCGCAGCGAGCGTTCGCGCCGACGCCACCGCCACCGCGCGCCGCACCGGTCGAGCGGCCGGCGCCTCGGCCCAGGCCCATTCCCGTGCGAAGCGAAGCCACAGACTGACTGATCAAAGGCGCGTCCCTGTCGTGCCGTGCGTCCGGACGTTCGTCGAGTCACCGTCGCCCGGGCGAAGCTGACCGGGCTCGACGTCTCGACCGCCCTGGCATCGATTTCCTACGACCGCTGTCGGTGTCTCGAGTCCGCAGTCTCATCGAGTCTGAAACGCAGCACATCCAGTGTCGCGCGTTTCGGACTCGCTCTCGCGGTTCAGCCCTCGAGCGCTCCGGCGACGAACCTGGACCAATGGGGAGCCAGGACCCCGAGTTGATCAGCTTCAGCGGAGACCGCGTGTCGAGCGGTGCGTCATCTCCACTGTCGTCGCCGGGCGACCCACAGCAACAGCACGGCGAGCGACATGGCCTCGGCATCGGCGTGCCAGCAACCGCAGCCGACCGTGAGTCGCCGTGGATCCAGCGCGTCACTGCCCGCGTCAGGAGTGTTTCCCGCGTCGGCGACAGCCCCGGCATCAGGAGTACCCGCGTCGACGCTCGTGCCCGAATCCGCGCTCCCTGCGTCGATGAGCGTGCCTGCATCGACCGGCGTGCCTGCATCGACTGCCGCGCCTGCATCGACTGCCGTGCCTGCATCGACTGCCGCGCCTGCATCGACTGCCGTGCCTGCATCGACAGCCGTACCTGCATCGACAGTCGTACCTGCATCGACAGTCGTGCCTGCATCGACCGCCGTGCCTGCATCAACCGCCGTCCCCGCGTCGACGATGGTTCCCCCGTCGACGGCCATGCCTGCATCCGCGACTGGTCCCCCGTCGGGCGAGGTCACCACGATGAAGTGCTCGACAGCCACGTCAGGGCCCGCCACTTCGAGACTCAACCGATACACCCCGGGGCTGAGCGGCGTCAGCGGCGACGTGCTGGTTCCTGTCACCGAGAGACCCGGTTGCGTCGTCTCGAACGTCGCACCGCCGGGTCCATCGACGCGAAGGACGACAGGCGTGGCCACCCTCGCGACGCTGCCATCGTCGAAGAACAGCGCGCGCTCGAGCGAGAGCGGCTGCCCGACGTTCGCCACCGTCGGCACTCCGATGAACCGGGGCGCGTACCCGCCGAAGCGCATCACCAGCGTCGCCTGCGTCGCCGGGTCGGTGAAGTCGCCCCAGCCGACGTACATCACCGGCACCAGCAGGGCCGTGTCGAGGGTGCCATCCGAGAAGCCCGCGTCGTCTGCGTTCTCGCACGACAGCAGCCGCGCCGACGAAATCGGCCAGCGCATCACCTCGAGCCCATCAGCGAACACCACGAAGTCGCGCAGCCCCGGGGAACCCGAGACCAGACCCCATTCCATCTGGGCCAGGGGAGCGATGGCGACCATGAGCGGTGTCGTGACCTCACCGCGGCGGTCCACTCGCAGCTCTTCCCGGAGCGTGCTCCCGGCGCTCATGCAGGTGGCTTGCTGAAGAGTCAGCCGTGCGGTCGCAGGTTCGAGCTCGACGGACAGATGCAACGAGAGCCCGTCGGCCTGCATCGGAAAGTACGGGTCCATGTTCGCGCCGAGGTCGCCACCACCTGCCTGTACGAACGGGCGCAGGCCTGCGTCGCGGTCGGCCTCCATGAGCGCCAGCCGAACGTCGAAGGAAGGTACCGGCGACGCGGCTGTGAAGACCACGGGCGAGAACGGGGGGCTCCGCAGTCCCGGTGCGCGCGAGATGAAGACGCCAGGCGTCTGCGTGGCACAGCTCACGTTGTTGGTGCACCCCTGGCGCACGCCCTCGAACGTGAGCAGCCCGCCGTCGCGCGCCAGCGTCATGAGGGGGAAGTTCGAGAGCCCGGTCAGCTCGTTGCGGCGGTACTGCTCCCAGACGGGCAGGCCACCAACGCCATGCATGGCGAACGGAACACCGTGCTGGCCCGCGTCGAGCGCCGCGCAGAGAACTCCGAGTGAGAGCGTGGCGATCATCTGCTCGGCGACTGTACCGTCGAAGCTGCGTCACGCTCAGCTCAAACCCGGTACGGTGCCTTCAGATGAAGGCGAGCACGTGACATGGGCTGCGGGCTCCCGACGTTGCGCTTGCGTCGCGAGAAGCTGCTGCTCGTCGGACGAAGCGTCTTCGGCACTGACGCGCTGGCGCGTGCCTGGCTCAAGGCGCCGAACGCCAACCTCGATGGGCTGACGCCTGAAGCGCTGACCGACACGCTCGATGGGTTTCAGCGCGCCCTCGCGGAGCTCGAGTCGTTTTCCAGGGGCGCGTGAACCTCCGACGCTGCTAGCGGTTGGCCTTCGCGCGCGCCGCGACGGCCGAGGGTGCTGACACCTTTCGGGTGGCCCTGCGCCGCAGCTCTGCGGTGCGGTTGGCGCCTCCAGAAGCGCCGCGCGTCGACTTCCTCGAGGCCTTGCCGGTCGCCGAGTCCTCCAGCACGGCGCCGCCCTTCTTGTCGGCGCGCGCCGAGACGTTTCGGGTGCCGCTCGACCCGAAGCCGACCTTCCGGTCGGTCGCGCTGACACCCGGGCTGGCCGTGTCGACGGGGTCGTCGCGCCGACCGCGCGCTGGTTGTGTCGGCCGCGGTGGGTTCGCGGCGTGCTGCTGTTTCACGCGGAAGGCCTGCGCGCGAGTCGTCATGGCAGGGGCCTCCCCGCGTCGATTGCGTGGCGGTGGTGCTCGACCTTTGCGAGCGCGGTGTCGAGCGCCCGCCGGAGCCTCTCGGCCGCGCCGTCGACAGCTTCGCTCAACGACGAGGCGTGGTGGGTGACGGCGATCGGCCGCCGGCCCTCGATGCGAGCCTCCATCATGCAGCGCACGTCGTCGCGCCCGTGCTTCTTCCCGTCTTCGTCGCTCAGGTGCACCTCGACCCGCGAGACGCGCGCGCTCACATGCTCCAGCTCCCGCGTCACCACGCCTTTGACGGCTTCAGCCATCGCCTCGTGGCCCGAGATGGTTCCATCGGTGTTGACCAGAATCAGCATCGTGTCTCCTCGCAGCAGGGCTGCTGCTGCATGAAGGGCTGCAAGGGCGGGCCCACGACGTCTCGCCGCGGAGAGGCTTCAAAGACGCAATCACCGCGATGGAGGCGCGCCGTCACAATGAAGGTGGCCAACGTCCACGGCTTGCCCTCGCCGGGAGTCGACGGCAGCGCTCAACGGTGCTCCATTCGAGCCCGCGTTGGCCGGCATGCAGAAGGAGTTCGACTCGAGTGGCTCGTCGTCGACGAATCGTCCTGGTGCTGTGCGCGTGCGTCGCGATGGGGCTGGTCGACTGCTCCCCACCGCCCGTCACGCAGAGGTGTGTTCCCGACCAGAGCGGAATCTTCGGTGGCGGCTTCGGGACGGGCGGCGGTGCGGGCTCCGAGCCCATCTTCTTCGCCGGCGCGCCGGCCGAGTTCGTCCTCGAGTCCTTCGCCTCGACCACCTGTGAGCCGACGTGGAGCATCGAAGGAGACGTGATCGACCCACAGAATCTCGCCGTGCCAGCCGAGTTCACCCGGGTGGAAGGCGTGGGGCGCACGGCCAACGCACGGGTTCGCTTCACGCCTTCCGCTCCGGGCTCGTATCTCGTCACCGCGCGCTTCGAGCCGTCCATCGCCAGAGTGCAGCGTGTCGTGCAGGTGGCCCGCGACCGCACCGCCGAGGCGCCCATCATCGACGCCCTGCCCTTCGACCTGTCGCGGTGTGTTGCGGCGTTTCGAACACTGCGCGGGGCGGTGGTGTGCCAACGAAGCGGCACCACCGACGTCGTGCGCGAGGCGGGCCTTCTCGAGTCCTTCCCTGGCGCGGCCGCCAGCGTCGTGGGGAACACCGTGTGGCTGCTCACGCCTCGACGCGTCGAGCGTCGCGTCGACACCGGCGTGGGCCCGCTCCAGCTCACGGGCTTCCTCGTCGCGAAAGACCAGCTCTCGATGAACGGCAGCTTCTTCGACGACGACCGCGCCATCGTCGTCGACGGCGCCTTCCCGCGCGGCCCGCTCGTCCTGGGTGACGCTGGCCTGGTGGACGAAGCGCTCTCCTTCGGGCTGGGCAGCGGCTTGCTCCTCGGTGCGCGCGCCCTCTCGTTCGACGGCCTTCGGGTGTGCGACGTGGTGCCCGACGGCGGCGGTTGCGCGTCGCTCATGCCCGTCGGTGTCGAAGCAGACGTGCTGTGGACCTGGGAGGGCCAGAGCCTCTCGTACCGCACTGGCCTGACTTCTCCGGCCACCCTGTTGCCGATCGCGCTGGGCGCGTCTTCGCTGGTCGATGTGCTGGCGTTTCCGGTGAGCGGTGCCCAGACGCCCCGGGTGCGAATGGCGAACGGTCAGCTCTTCACCGCCACGCGAGCTCCTGGCGGTGTGGTGCTCGAGCGATGGCCTTCGACAACGCGGTTTTCGCGCGACTTCGGCCTGGTTGAGTCGACTGCCACATCGGCGAAGTGGCTGAGAAGGTAAGATGTCTGAATACTTGATGTTTTTGACGCGGCCGCAACTTTTGACGCAGCACGTCGATATTAGGTGAGTTGGTGTCGGACAAGGTGCGCAGGCTTCCATGAACTCAGACGCGACCAGCCTGGACGTGACGACGCCTGAGACGGGAATGCCTGTGCTTGCCCACAAGCAGGAGCGGCCCCACACTCCCCACTTCATGTTGCAGGAGCCGACGCCGGAAGCGCCGCTCCCGTTCGGGCGCTACCAGCTGATCCGCCGAATCGGGGCGGGTGGCATGGGAGAAGTGTTTCTCGCCAGAGAAGGCGGGCCGCACCCTCGTGCCTGCGTCGTGAAGAAGGTGCTGCCGAACCTGGTCGCGAACCGCGCCTTCGTCGGCCGCTTCCTCGACGAGGCGAAGGTCGTCGTGCGGCTCAAGCACAACAACATCGCGCGCGTGTACGCGATGGGTGACGTCGGCGGGGAGTACTTCCTGTCGATGGAGTACGTGCAGGGCAAGACGGTCAGCCGCTTCACCAAGCGCCTGCGCGACCGCAAAGCCGAGATGCCGCTCGGCCTCATTCTGCTGCTCGGCGAGAAGGTGTGTGAGGGGCTGCAGTACGCGCACGAAGCGAAGGACGAGACGGGCAGCCCGCTGCACCTCGTGCACCGAGACCTCTCTCCCGCGAACGTCTGCATCAGCTACCGCGGAGAGGTGAAGATCATCGACTTCGGCGCTGCGCAGTCGACGCTGAAGGAAGAGCAGACGGCTCCGCGGGTCGTCATCGGCAACCTCACGTACATGGCGCCGGAGCAGGCGAAGAAGCTCATCGTCGACGGCCGCGCCGACGTCTACTCGTGCGGCGTGATGTTGTGGGAGCTGCTCGCGTGGCACGCGCTGCCGCAGAAGGGCGACCCCATCGAGCGCTGGCGTCGCGCCGCCAACCCGGTCTGGGACGCGCCGAGCAAGACCAACGGCGTCATTCCCCGAGACGTCGACGAGCTGGTGCTCAAGGCGCTGAAGAAGGAGCCGGGCGAGCGGTACAGCAACGCGGCCGAGTTCGGCGAAGCGCTGCGCAAGGCTCGCATGCGCCACGCGCCCGACGTGAAGGAGCGCGACATCGGTGAGCTGCTCGCGCGCGTCTTCCACAAAGAGAAGGTGAACGAAGACTACGTGCTGCAAGAGGTCGTCTACGGAAAGACCGTGACGCCGATGGTGGGAGACCGAAGCCGGCTCTCGATGGTGCCGCCGACGGCGCTCGCGTTCGAGCACACGGCGGTGATGGCGCCCGCCGACATCCTCAAGCAGAACGACGAGATTACCGACCCGGGCCGTCCCGACCCGACGCTCAACGACGACGGCACCCCGACGCCCGCGAAGGACCCGCGGCTGCTCGGCCCGAAGCCGCAGCAGGTGCACCTGCTCGAGCAACGAAAGAGCTTCGGCCTCACCTTCGGTGACGTGCACGAGCCGCTCATCGAGGCGAGCCTGATTCAGGAGATTGACGCCACCGGAGACGAAGAGCCGTACGTCTCGGGTGAGGCGTACACCGCCGAGTACCGCGGGCCGACGGGGCTGCAGAAGCTCGCCTTGTTCGGCGGCATCTTCTTCGTCGCGGTGGGCCTGGGGTTCCTCGGGGTGTGGCTCGCGCTCAAGTAGCCGTGCGCGGCGCTGCTTCATGAGGACGTGCTCGTCAGTCAGAACGAACGACGCGTCGAGTGCAGTGCCCCGGCCAGCGAATCGAGCTGACCTCGCTCGGAGTCTCGGTGTCCCTCGACGCCGTGTACGCGAACCCGCTCGCCTGAGAGACTGCTGCGGGTGAACGAGAAGACCCGGCCGCCTTCGACGAACTACGACGAGCGCGAGGTGGCCGAGCTGCTCCGGCGCGCGTCGGCGCTCGACCAGAAGCGGAAGCTCTCGCGGCCGACCCTGACGTTGCAGGAGGTGGAGGAGATTGCGCGCGAAGCCGGGCTCGACCCGATGCTGGTTCGCCGCGCCGCCGCCGAGCTGCAGCACCAGCCGCCGCAGACGGTGTGGACCCGGCTGGCCGGCGCGCCCCTGATCCACACCGTCGAGCGCGTCATCGATGGCGAGCTGTCGACCGACGACCACGAAGCCGTCGCCGCGGCCATTCGTGAGGCGCTGGGGAGCAGTGGTTTTCCCGTGCAGCTCGCCACGCTGGGGCGCTCGTTGTCGCTCACCACCTTCAGCCGGGCGGGGCTGCTCGACCTGCAGGTGACGCCGAGCGACGGCACGACGCGCATTCGCATCACGGTGAACGTGAAGCAGCTGGCGGGCGGCCTCTTTGGTGGCCTCATCGGAGGCGTCGGCGGCGGCGTGGGCGTGAACCTCGCGTGGATGGTGCCCGCGGGCCTGGTGCAGAACGGGCTCCCCATCGCAGTGGGCATCGCGGGTGGAGCGGCGGGCCTGCTGGCGACGGTGGTGGGCGCGTGGGCGCTCGCGCGGGGGCTCTTCGTGGGACGAGCGCGCGCCGGGTATGCGCGGGCAGACCAGCTCGCCGACACCCTCGAGGGCCTGCTGCGCTCCAGCATCGCGAAGCGCGCAGGCGTGACTGCGGTGACGTGAGCTTCAGCTCTTCGCGAGCGCGTCGACGTCGGCCCACGAATTCAGACAGAGCACGTGGCCCTTCTGCTTGCCGCGCGCGATGGCGAGGAAGGCGGGCGCGAGGCCCAGGCTGTCGCGCTCCGCCGGCAACCCGAACTGGTTCTGCTTGCCGCCGATGGGCGCGATGCCGAAGTGGATGCAGAGGGTGTTCACCCGCACCACGTCGCGCGCCGTCTCGGCAGCGAGGCCGAGCGTGAAGGCGTTGACGGCCGCGTTCTTGATGGTGCCCATCCACATCGCCGGGTCCGGCGGAGGAATGTGCGCGAGGCCGCCGCTCACCATCGTGAAGGTCGCCGCGCGCTGCTTGATGCCGGGCAGGAGCGCCTTCGCCGCGTTGAAGTTGATGGTGAGGCCGTCGGCGAGCGCGTCGTTCAACTGCGCCGACGTCGACTGCGTCGGCGGAGGACCGAACTTCACGAAGCCCTGTGACGAGATGACGTGGTCGATGGCGCGGCCGGCGAGCGCCCGGTCGATGCCCGCCATGGCCAGGCCCGTCGAGGCTTCGTCCTTGAAGTCGCCCACGGCGGTCGCGAAGCCGTCGGAGGCCTTGAGCGCGAGCGTCTTCGAGAGGTCGTCGAACCGGCCGGCGTTCCGCGAGACGGCGACGACGAAGGCGCCCTGGTCGAGGAACGCGCGGCAGATGCCAGAGCCGACGACGCCAGTGGCTCCGAGGACGACGACGGTCTTTCCGGTGAACGACGACATGGTGAACTCCTGGTGAGGCGTACCGAATACGTCACCACGCCGCCGCCCGCACGTAGAAGTGCCAGCCGCCTGGGCGTTCCGGGCAGAAGCTCGTTCGACATCACGACGCGTGGGGGAGGCGTCAGCGTGCAGGGCGGCGTTCCTCTGGAATCGGCGGCAGCGCGGAGCGGTCGCGGGCCGCCACCGCTCGCGTCACCAGGGATGCGGGTGAAGCTCATCGTTGTGCGCGGACTGGCTCGTGCGAAATCGGCGGCAGCTCGAGGGCCCCCACAGCGCTCAGCGCGCGTCGAGCACGCGGCGCAGCACGTCGGGCCGGTCCGTCATCAGGCCGTCGACGCCGGCCTCGAGCAGCGCGCGCATCTGCGCCTCGTCGTCGATGGTCCACACCAGAATCGACACGCCGTTCTGATGAGCGACGCGCACGAGGTCGGGCGTGATGAGCGGCATGCCTGAGTACTCGGCGGGCATGTCGGCGACGTGGAAGCGCGGGTCGGGCGGCGTCTCGTCTCCACCCAGCGCGGCGAGCACGAAGGCCGTCAGCGCCTCACGAGGAAAGAAGTGACACGCCTCGGGCATCACCTCGACGAGCCGCTGCGCCACCGAGTCCAATTCGCTGCCGATGCACAGGCGTGAGACGGCCTTCAGGCTCCGCACCTCGTCGGCCAGCGCACGCTCGATATCGGGCACCTCGGGCTTGACCTCGAGGTTCACGCGCACGTCGGGCAAGGAGATCAGCACCTCGCGCAACGTCGGAATGCGCACGCCCTGGCCCCGTCGCGGAAACGTGGCGCCGTCGTTCGTGAACCGGAAGCCGGCGTCGAGGCGCTGCAATTCGGCGAGTGAAAAATCAGCGATGGGCCCGGTGCCGTCGGTGCAGCGCTCCACCGTCGCGTCGTGATGCACCACCAGCACCCCATCGCGCGTGAGGTGCACGTCGAGCTCGAGCACGTCGGTGTGAAACTCGTTCACCGCGCGCGTGAAGGCCCGCAGCGTGTTCTCGGGTTCCAGCTTCGCGCCGCCGCGGTGGCTGATGTGCGCGGGTCGTCGCAGCGTCTCCGAGTACGGGTGCCGTCGGCTCATGTCAGAACGGTCTCGCGCTGTTTCGTCGTCGAGTCGAGCGCGGCGTCGACGAACCCGAGTGACAGAAAACCGAGGCCAGGCGTGCGGGTAAGGGCTCAGATTCAATGAGGCGCGAGCTGGTGCACCGTTTGCTCCCACCGCGGCATGCTCCTCAGGTTCGGGTTCGTGGTGGCGGCGCTGTCTCTGCTGGCGTGCGGCGGCCTGGCCGCGGTGCCCTGTGGCGACACCACCTGCGCGGCGGGCCAGTACTGCAAGGCGACCTGCAGCTGCTGTGGTGTTCCCGGCGGGACGCGCAGCGGCACGTTGGAGTGCCTGCCGATTCCCGTTGGGTGCACCAGCGTGTGTGGGTGCGACGCGCTGCGCGGCGGTGTGTGCTCCGAAGCGTCGCGCCTCGTCGAGCTTCCCTGCGGGTGATGAGGTCTCTCGCTGACGACGCTGGTGGACTTCGCGCCGATTGACGAAGTACGGCCGCCTGGTGCGTCGAGTCTTCAAGTGGCTGGCTGTCATCGTTGCCGTCGTCGTCTTCGTCGTCGCGACCATCGCCATCTTCCGAGACGAGCTGTTCCGTCGACAGGCGAAGCTGCCGGCCTTCACCCACGAGTTCGGCAGCAGCTCCGACGTCATGGTGCCGATGCGCGACGGCGTGAAGCTGCACGCCGAGGTGTTCCAGCCACGTGGCGTCGAGAAAGCGCCGACGATTCTGGTGCGCAACCCCTACATTCCGCTGCGCGCGCTCGAGCGCTTCCAGTGCAAGGTGATGACTCGCTACGGCTACGCCTGCGTGCTGCAAGACGTCCGCGGCCAGATGGACAGCGAAGGCGAGTGGCAGCCCATCATCAATGAGCGCAATGACGGGCTCGACACCGTCGCGTGGTTGGTGGCGCAGCCCTTCGTCGACGGCAACATCGCGATGCGCGGGCCCAGCTACCTGACGTGCGTGCAGCTCGCGATGGCCGACCAACTGCCGCCTCAGGTGAAGACGCTGGTGCCGAGCGTGTTCGGCGTCGACTTCCGCCTGTCGTCGTACGAGCGCGGGCTGTTCCGGCACGACCTGCTCACCGCGTGGGCGACCTTGATGCCCGAGCGCGGCATGCGGCTGACGGCGAGCGCCGACTACCTGAAGGCCGCGGCGTACCTGCCGGCGATGGAGGCCGACGAGCACTTCATGACGAAGAAGCTGCCGTGGTACCGCGACATCCTCTCCGCCGAGGCGCCCGGCGCGGCGTACTGGCACACCGAGCAGCAGCGCACGTTCCGCGAGATTCCCGGCAAGACGACGGTACCGATGCTCTTCATCGCGGGCTTCTTCGACCCGTTCTTCGCGGCGCAGATGGACGTGTGGAACCGCCTGGGCTCGCGCGCGGAGAGCTCGCTCGTCATCGGGCCGTGGAACCACCTGAACATGACGAGCGGCGACGTGACGTACGACGTCGACACCGGCCGGCTCGACCCGTGGCCGCTGATGCTCGAGTGGTTCGACCATCACCTCAAAGGCAAGCCGCTCGTCACGCTGAAGAAGGGCGAGGTGCGAACGCTGGGCCCTGGCGACCACGTGTGGCGAACGCACCTCGAGTGGCCCGACGCGACGAAGCCGGTCACGACGCTGCACCTCGGTGGCGCCGAGGCATCGCAGGCGTGCTCCGGTGGAACGCTCGACGCGGCGCCGACGACGAGCGCGTCGACGACGTACGTGTTCGACCCGAAGGACCCGGTGCCCTCGCGCGGCGGCGCGGCGATGTTGTCGTTCGCGTTCTTCCGCAGCCTCGGCATCACGCCGGGGCCGGTCGACCAGGGTGACAGCTGCGCGCGTGGAGACGTGTTGACGTTCAAGGGCGCCCCGCTGACCGAAGAGACGAAGCTCTCGGGCGCTGCGCACCTGACGTTGAGCGTCTCGTCGACGGCGCCTGACACCGCCTTCGTCGCGCGGCTCATCTCGGAGCAGGACGGCAAGGCGCTGCTCATTCGAGAAGGTGCGGCGACGCTCGCGTTCCCCACCGCGCAGGCGATGGAGGCGCAGCCGTACACGCCAGGCACGCCGACGAGCGTCGAGGTCGACTTCTGGCCCATCGAGTGGGTGTTGCCGAAGGGCGCGAAGCTCCGTGTCGACCTCACGTCGTCGAGTTTTCCGGTGCTGCACACGCACTCGAATCGGGCCGGGCCGTGGGCGACGCAGACGGGCGCTGATGTGGCCACGCAGACGGTGCGAGTCGGAGACGGCAGCTCGGTGCTGACGCTTCCGCTGACTCTCTGAGCCATCGTTCCCGTCGCAGGCCCGATTCACCAACGCTCGAACGGACGCTGAGCGCAGCCTTCGGACGAGTGGCGACGATGGCCGTCACGAAGCGCGCGCTGTTCGTGTGGGGCGAACGTCAGTCGCACGCGCCGGCCCGCTGCTCGCCTTTCACCTCGCGAACGGACAGGCGCTTCCTGGTCACGGTGATCTGCCACTCGAGGTCCATCTCTCCCGTGACGCTGCAGCTGGGCACGACGAGGGTGAACGCAACCGTCGCTTCGGTTTCAGCCGTGAGCGCACGCACGTTCTTGCATTCGATGGCGCACGTGGTGGCTCGGGAGGCGAAGTCGAGCAGGTCTCCGGCTTCGTCTTTGAGCCACGCGAGGGCGCGCAGCGTTTGCTTGTCGCTGATGACTCTGAGGTCGAGGCGTGTCCCTGCACCCGTCGCGGCCACTTGCGTCCACGGCGCTTTCAAGACGGGACAAGACCCGTTCCCTTCGAACTCGATGCGACGCGCGTAGACCCCCGGCTCGACCGACCTGGCGACGGCAAGCGCAAGGCTCGCGTCGTCCTTCTCACTGCACAGCCCGAGCAACACGATGTGAAGCCCTGGCTTGAGCCCCTTCACGGAGTGGCTCTCGATGCTCTTCGGGAAGCCTGGGGCGAAGGCGAGCATGGCGTTCACGTCGCTGCCATCGAGCGCCGTCCGCGCCGCAGCGGCGCTGTCTCGCGTTGGCCCACCGCCCCAGATGAGCGCACGACCCGGAGCCGCGGCTGCGAGCGCCGCACAGAACCCCACCACCATCATGACGAGCCGTTGCATCGTTGGAGACCTCGCAGCCGTCACTGCCCGACCTGTTTCGCGACCGTCGCTCGTCACTTCGTGGGCTCTGGCGCGGGGTCAGTGCGCAGTGACACCGGCTTGCCGATGACGAAGCTCACGCTCCACGCGCCGTAGCTCTGCGAGGTGATGCCGTTCTTCGTCGTGCCCAGGTACTCGTTCTGTCCAGGGATGACCTTCACCTTGAGCACCTCGCGCTCGCCCGGCTTGATCAGGCCCTGATGCACCGCCGCCGTGCCGAGGTGCGTGTCAGACGTGTAGACCTCGGTGCCCCACACGCTGCCCGTGGTCGCGCCCGTCACCTCGAACAAGAACGTCTTGCCGAGGTCCGCCGCCTGCACCGACAAGGCTCCCGGGTCAGGCAGCACGCCGCGCAGCAGCCGAATGCGGTCGCGAATCGCCACCGCCTCGTCGAGCTTCGCCTTCTTGCAGTACGCGTCTTGCAACGTCTGCAGCGCGGCGATGGTCTTGTCGGTGTGCGGCTGCGTCTCGCGTTCGGCCTTCTCGCGAATGGCGGCGGCCTTCTTCTCGTACGCGGTGACCAGGGCCTCGGCCTCGGGCGGGAGCACCTGAGCTGCGGTGGAGAACGACGTCACCAGCACCAGCGAGCAGACGAAAGAGCGCATGGTCGTGAACCGTAGTCGCTCCCTGTCTCTTCGTCCGGGGCGTGCGTGAGGCCTTTCGCTCGACGAGCCGTCAGGTGCGCTACGAGCGCGCGCATGACCACTCCCACGCTGACGTACTTCGACATTCCGACCAGCCGCGGCGAGGAGTGCCGCCTCGCGCTCTTCATCGCCGGTGTTCCGTTCACCGACGAGCGGCTCAACCACGAGCAGTGGGCGACGCGGAAGTCGACCGCGCCGTTCGGAGCGCTGCCGGTCTTCACGATGGAAGGCCGCCCGCCGCTCGCCCAGACGAACGCAATTCTGCGAATGCTTGGGAGCCAGCACGGCCTGCTGCCGGTCGACGCGTGGGAGTCGGCGCGGCACGAGGCGGTGATGTGCTCGGTGGAGGAGCTGCGCGCGAAGCTGAGCCCGTCGCTCCGCATCAAGGACCTGGCCGAGAAGAGGCTCGCCCGTGAGGCGCTCGCGACGGGGTTTCTTCCCGAGTGGGCCGGGCAGGTCGAGGCGCAGATTGTGGGCCCGTTCTTCGGAGGCGCCGCCATCAGCGTCGCGGACCTCAAGCTCTTCGTGTCGACGTCGGCCATCTTGAAGGGGGTCGTCGATTTCATTCCCCAGGCCACGTTCGACCCATTCCCGAAGCTGCTCGCGCTCATCGCGGCGGTGAAGGCACACCCGAAGGTCGTCGCCTGGTACGCGCGCTGAGCGTCTGAAGTCGGTGGTGCTGCGGCACCGCGAACGAGACGAGGCCCGCGTCGTTCGTCTCCTGGTTGCGGATAGATGCGAAGGGTCCGCGCGCTTCGCGGCGCTCGACGCAGGGTTTGGGCCTGCCAGCCGCGACCTCGAGGAGGCGCGAGCAGCGCTCGGTGCTGTCTGCCGCGCTCTGGGTGCCGGCGCTCCACGCGCGTCGGAGTTGACGCGTCGGGGCCTCTGCACTTTCGGTGCGACACTTTGCTGGCCGAGCGTCTTCATCGTGCCGCCATGCGATTCCTCATTCTCACGACGACCCTGATTGGCGCGCTCGTCCACGCGCAGCCTTGCCCCACCCGTGCGTCATGGCCCTCGGAGTCGTGGCCGGTGAAGCTCGTGAGCGCCGCCGACAAGAAGGCCGCCATCGACGACCTCGAGGCCTTCGCCTTCACCCTCACCGGCAAGGACGGCGAGCGGCTCGGCATTCGCACCGACTCGCTGGTCATCATCAAGAACGGCGTCATCGTCTACGAGCGCTACGCCCGCGGCTTCGACGCCGACAAGCCCCACCTCTCGTGGAGCGTCGCGAAGAGCCTCACCAGCGCCCTCATCGGCGTCGCGGTGCACCGGGGCGCGCTCGCGCTGACCGACTCCACCTGCCGCTTCGTCCCCGAGGCTGAAGGCACGAAGCACTGCAGCATCACCGTGAAGGACCTGATCACCTTCAGCAGCGGCATGAAGTGGCAGGAGGAATACGAGAACCAGACGTACCAGGTGTCGTCGGTGCTCTCGATGCTGTTTGGCGTCGGCCACACAGATCAGCTCGCGCACATCCTCTCGCACCCGGTCTCCGGCACGCCGGGCACGACGTGGATGTACTCCACCGGCGATGCGCAGCTCGCCTCACTCGTCGCGCGGCGGGCCCTCGAGGTGCGTGACGGCAAAGACGCGTTCTGGACGCAGCTGTTCGACCGCATCGGCCTCTCGAAGCTCGTCTTCGAAGAAGACGGCAAGGGCATGCCGCAGGGAGGCTCCACCATCTACGCAACGCCGCGCGACTTCGCGAAGTTCGGCTTCCTCTTTCTCAACGACGGGTGCTGGAACGGAGAGCGCCTGCTCCCCGAAGGCTGGGTGAAGGCCAGCATCACGCCGTCAGACGCGTACGTCGCGACGCTCCCCGCCGAGCCGCGCCCGTCGGGTTTCTCGTGGTGGCTCAATCGCCCGCTGCCCGCGCAGTCGCGCCCGAAGCCGTGGCCCGACGTCCCCGAAGACGCCTACGCCGCCTCAGGCCACTGGGGCCAGCGCATCGTCGTGGTGCCGTCGGAAGACGTCGTCATCGTGCGCTTCGGAGACGACCGCAAAGGCGCCATCGACGCCAACGGCCTCATCAAGCGGGCGCTCGAGGTGACGCGATGAGAGCGCTCGGCTTCGTCCTCCTGCTCGCCGGCTGCGCCAACGAGACCGGCTCTCCGCGCACGTATGACAACAACGACCTCGAGCTGTCGGTCGGCAACGCCGCGCGCATGGGCTGCAGCTGCCGCTACGTGATGGGGCTCACCGAGGCCGAGTGCCGCGCGTGGGTGAAGGCGTCGCCCGACATCGCGTTCGTGCGCTTCGATGACGTCAACCGCCGCGTCGACGCCTCGGCTTTCATCAGCTGGACAGGCACCGCGAAGGTCGTCGATGCGCGCCGAGGCTGCGTGCTCGAGTAAGACCTCGCTGATCAGCTGGCGCACCAGGGTGCCAGTTCACTGGCGCCTCCTCACGGCGAGAAGTCAGGCGATGTGAGGCCACGAACGGGCCGAGGCGCGTCATCGTCGCGCGCATGCTCCGAACCCTCACGTCGTGCCTGCTTGCCCTCCTTCTCATCGCCTGCCCCGGGCGCGTCGACGATCGCCCCGAGCCGCTGCCCGTCGACGCTGGCACCGGGTCGACCATGGATGCCGGTGTCGATGCGGGCGTCGTCCCCATCACGGTGACGTGGACTCCCTGTCCTCTCAAGACCGGCATGAGCGAGTCGACGGCACAGTGTGCAGTGCTCGAGACTCCGCTCGAGGCGTCGAACCCGGGCGGCCCCACCATCGAGTACTTCGTGAAGCGGTACCGCCCTCCGAACGGGCGCGGGCTGCGCTCGATGTGGATGCTGCAAGGAGGGCCTGGTGCCTCTGGGCTCGTCTTCGAGGGCCTCTCGGAGGCGCTCGGCACGCGCTTCCCTGACGTCGACTACTATTTCCCGGACCATCGCGGCACCGGCAGGTCGAGCCGCATCAGCTGTCGTGTCCAGGAAAGTCCTGTGAGCGAAGGTGGCCAGTACATCACCAACACCGAATGGCCCGCGTGCATCGCTGCCGTCCAGACAGACCTCGGGCCGAAGTTGGCCGCGTTCACCATGACCAATGCAGCGAACGACGTCGGCGTCGCGATCGAGGCGACGCGGCAGCCAAACCAACCAGTGTTCGTGTACGGGGTCTCCTACGGAACGTCCCTCGCGCTGCGGTACCTGCAACTCTTCCCCTCGCAGGCAGACGGCGTCGTGCTCGATTCCATCGCGCCGCCGGGCATCAGCCTCTACCGGCAAGACGAGGACGCCAACGAAGCGGCGCGCGACTACTTCGCGGCCTGCGCCTCCGACTCCCTGTGTGCAGCGAAGCTGGGGCCCCTGCCATGGCAAAAGGCCGAAGCCCTCTTCGCGAAGCTCAAGCTGGGGCACTGCGCCGAGGCTGCGGTCGAAGGCGTGCCGACGCACCTGTTGCTCCGCCGGGTCTTCGGCAGCTTCCTGATGGACCCAGTGCTCCGCGCCTACATCGCGCCGATCGTCTACCGGGCCGATCGATGCGAGCCATCCGATGCAGAGGCGCTCGCGGTGTTGTTGAACCAGGTCTCGCGGTCGCCGCTCACCCCGCCGCTGGAGCACCAGCTCTGGGGCTGGGTCTTGAGCCAGAACATCCTCCACTCGGAGTTCGGCGAGACGCCGCAGCCCACCGCCGCGATGTTGGCCGCGATTCGCGAGGCCTCGGTTGCCTCACGCGACGTGACCGAGGGCTTCGAAGCCACGCTGAACTGGCCCGTGTATCCGGCGGATCGTTTCGTCGGAAAGTGGCCTGAGACGCAGACGCCGATGGTCATGCTGCAGGGCGGGCTCGACCCGGCCACCATCCTCCGGAAGGCTCGGGCCGCGCGCGATCGACTCAGTCGCGCGAATCAAACGTGGGTCGAGATTCCTTCGGCGACGCACACCGTCATCGCGTCGTCGCCGTTCGTCAACGCCATCGGTGAGCGGCGCTCGTGTGGGACGGCCGTGATGATGTCGTTCGTCGAAAACCCCCGCGCGCCGGTCGACACCTCGTGCGTCTCGAAGGTGGAAGGCCTCAACTGGAGCCTGACGAACACGTCCATCACCCTCTCGCTCCTCGGGAAGAGCGATGCATGGGAGTAGCCGCCAGCGTGCTGGCGACAGGCGACTGGCGATGTCGCTGGCGGAGTGGACGTTCGACGAAAACTCGCGGGCCTGCGGTGGGCGTGCGGCTTGCTGGAAGCGCCCCCGATGTTCGACGGATCGTTAGGCGGCCGGGCCGAGACGTGCGCCACCATTCTCGACGCACTCGAGGCTGGGTGGAGCGTCACGGTTCATGGTGCGCCTGGCGTCGGCAAGTCGGCCATCGCGCGCCAGGTCGAAGGTGCCTGGGTTCGAGCTGGCAGGGCCGTCGTGACGCTCGTTCTGGAAGAGCCGATTCCGAGTGAGGAGCTCGAGGCCCGGCTTGGCGCCGCGCTCGGTGCATCGAGCCCTGCGACGCACCCGGGAGCGTGGGCCGCAGCGATGGCAAAGTTCTTCGACGTCCCCGGGCTGCTGCTCTCGCTCGACGGGCCGGGCGTCTTCGGGAGCGCCGACGCCCTCGAGACGCTCCTGGCTGGAGCACCCTCGCTCCGCCTGGTGTGCTGTTCGCCTCGAGCCTTCGGTTGGGCGGTCGAGCGTGCGGTGCGGGTCGCCCCGCTCTCGCTCGAGGACGCAACCCGGCTCTTCGGCGTGCTGGTGCGAAGGCGAGGCGCCGAGCCCTCGGCCGAATCGGTGGAGGCCATCGTGGAGTCAGCAGGCGGGCTCCCGCTTGCGCTCGAGCTGCTGGCCGGGCGCTTCGTGATGCTGGGCCGAAAGGCGATCGAGTCCGAGCTGGTGATGGGCTCGAGCGGCGCCGCGCTGGATCGATCGATGGGGCGCGTGGTGGACGCGTTGAGTCCTGAAGAACGGGAGGCGCTCCTGCGGCTTTCACTCGTGCGTGGCGCTCTGGATGTCGCCCTCGCCACGCTGATCATCGGGCAAGGGCAGGCGCTTCGGAAACTGGAGCGGCTCGTCGAGGCCTCCCTCATCCACCGGAGCGTGGTGGACGGCGTGTACGTCGTCCTCGATTCCATCAAGGCCTTCGTCGTCAGCCGCGCGTCGCCCGAAGCCCTCGAGACGGCGAGAGCGCATCACGCTGCGGTCTTCGCCGAGCCGATGCCGGTCCGCCCGCAGAGCCTCGGTGCCTTCTCGGCGCTTGGAGCGCGACGTGACGACCTGCTGACTGCCTGGCGATGGACCGTGACGCGGGCTGAGCAGAACGACCTGACAGCGACTGCATGGGCCCTCGAGCTGGCGCGCACCCTTGACAGCGTGTTGTTGACGCAGGGGCCAGCCACGTTGCACTTCGACGTGTTGACGCGTTCCTGTTCGCTGGCTGGAGGGACTTCGACAGGCGTCGCGAGAGATCTGCTCCTGGCGCTGGGCCGAGCCGAGGCCTTTCGAGGACACTTCGGCGCTGCGTCGCTGTGCTTCGAGGCCGTGCGAGTTCAAGCCGAGGCCGTCTCGGATCAGTCACGGCTCGGCTGGGCCTGCGCCTTCTCGGCGTACGTCGAGCGAGCGTTGGGGCACTTCGACACGGCGTCCCGCGCGGCGACGCAGGCGCTTGGCCTCGCCCGACAGCTGAAGGACTTCCCGATGGCGGCGATGGCCGAGATCTCGCTCGGGCACCTCGCTCAGGCGCGGGGGCACCTCGACGCGGCGGCCCGCGCGTTTCGAAGGGTCCTCGCCATCGCCGACATCACCGGTGCGGCGCGCATCGAGGGCATCGGCAGCGGGAGCCTCGGGGCGGTGGCGATTGAGGCGGGCCGGCTCGACGAAGCAGCGCAGGCGCTCACGCGGGCCCGCCGAGCGTTCGAGTCGGTCGACGATCGCTCCCATCTCGCCAGGGTCGTGGTGGACGAGGCTCGGTTGGCGATGCACCGGGGCGACCCTGGCGCCACGGCCTCGCTCCTTGCTGCGATCGAACACGCCCGGCTCGCCGGTTCGCTCGAAGGGGAACTGTACGCGCGGGAAGCGGCCGTGCTGCTCGCACGCCGTGAAGGTGATGCTGCCCTTGCCGAAGAGCGCCTCACCTCGCTCGAGGCCCTCGTCGCGATGGGTGACAACTGGGAATGGGCGACGCGGGTGGCCCGGCTCCGGGCAGGTGAGGGTTCGCTCCTCCAGCTCAGCCCAGATGGCCGCACCGTTCGGTTCGATGACACGCACATCGACTTCTCGAGGCGTGGGCCGTTGCGGCGCGTGCTGCTGGCGCTCGCGAGGGCTTTCGAAGAAGGGCGGCGTCTGTCGTCAGACGAGCTTCGGAACGCTGGCTGGCCCGGTGAACGAATGCTCCCGTCCTCGGCGTCAGCGCGCGTGTACATGGCCGTTCGTCGGCTGCGCGCGCTGGGCCTCGAGAACACCATCGTCACGCATGACGATGGCTATGGGCTCGCCGCCAGGGTCCGGCTCGAGTGGACGGAGCACGAGGTGCGAAGCGACCGGACCGCGGCGCCGGCAAAGCCCGCCGCCCACACCTGATCACCGGCACAGAGAGCGCCTCTGACAGGAGCCGGCTCCTTGCTACCGGAAGAGGGTCAGCGTGAACGACTCGGTGCCCGCGACGACAGCTTGACCATCGTCGAGCACCGCGAAGTCGACCTTCGAGAAGCTCAGCGGTGACACCTGTTCGCTGGTGAATCGGTTCCCTTGCCTCGTGTGAAGCATCGTGCCCGTCGAAGCGTGACTCGTGACGACTCGGAAAACCCCTTCGTCGTCGAACTTTGCTTTCCACTGCGCTCCGGCCGGGAGCGGGATGTTCATCGGTGCCCACCCCGACACTTCGAAACGAACCTCGAGGCCCGTCGACGTCCTTGCGACGTTGACGAGATTCCCGTTGGGGTCTGAGCGAAGCAGGGTGACCCGGGGCGGTGTCGAGGTGGCGACCGCGGTGGTCCAGAAGTTCGTCCCGCGCGTGGCGATGCTCAGCGTCGGTGTGGAGAACCCCGAGAGCCACGCAAGCCGTTTGGTCGTGCCGTACGAGATGTTCCATACCGCGGTGGTAGCGCTCGACACCGAACAGCAGTCCTCCGTGTTGTGGGAGATCTTCCGCTGACCGAGCTCGAGTGACGAGGTCGCGATGCCGTTGTCCGTCGAGTCGACGAAGGAGGTGCTCGACATTCGGGTGACGGCGCAGGTGCTGCTCCCGCCGCAGGCGTAGACGAGGTAGTCGTTGGACGTGGGACTGCTCTGCGGCACGCCGAAGTAGCGGGTGCCGTAGAGCTGGTCGAAGGAAACGGAGAGTTCGGCTGTGCCTTGAGCGACGAGGCTCGTCGTGGCTCCAGTCGCCGGCACCAGAGTGCCAGTGCGTGCGAAGGCACGGCCGAGCGTGACGCTGCCTCCGAAAATGGGGTCGATGGATTGATAGGCGATGGCGGCGGCCGATTGGAACGCAGCGAGCGCGAGTTGTGTGGACGTGACTGGCACCGTCGTCACCGACCAGACACAGCTCCCTGTCGAACAGGCGCCTTTGCAGAGCGATTGGCCTGGTGGGCAACCCTGGCCGCAAGCTCCCGTTCGGCACACGGGCGACCAGGGACCGGTCGTCGCACCTGGCAGCTCGCTCGGGCAGGTTCGACAGGCTGCGCCGCACTGCACCGGGTCTGAATCGGGGACGCATTGCTGCGAGCAGAGGTTCGTTCCACTCATGCAGGTGAGCGCGACACACGTCGACTGGCTCGGTCCACCGCAGGTCGTCGTCAAGGAGTTGGCTGGGCACGGTGTGCAGACGCCCGCGCACGGCCGCGCTCCGCTGGCACACGACGTGGCGACGCAGCGATTCTGGGCATCACAGGTGGTGGTCGTTGCTGTCGGACACGCCGCGCAGATGGTGTTGCAGAGCCGACTGCCGGAGCTGCACGTTGACGCGACGCACGCCGAGCCGCTGCACATCGTCGTGGTCACACCTGAAGTTGGACAGAGCGAGCACACGGCGCCGCACCTTCGCGCTCCGGGGTCGCAGACGCATTGACCGGTCTGGAAGTCGCAAGAGCTGTTCGATGCGCAAGGTGGGCCACCGCGACAATCAGACGCGCTCCCGCCACCGCCGCCTGATGCGACGCCGCCGCCTGATGCGAGGCCGCCGCCTGATGCGACGCCGCCACCTGATGCGACGCCGCCGCCTGTTGCGACGCCGCCGCCTGATGCGACGCCGCCGCCTGATGCGACGCCGCCGCCTGATGCG
>JAUXRI010000276.1 GCA_030681895.1 Myxococcales bacterium
CTAGGAGCGTGTAGCGCATAGCGCTGAGCAAGCCGCCTGGAGCGTTCCCGCGCGCTGGTATCCACGGGCGGTACGAGGTCTGGTCCGCGCGCGAGGCTCGCCGGCGGCCGCCAGGCTGGTCGCAGAAAGGGCGGCCAACGCCGCTCCGCTACATCGTCGCGGGAGTGAGACCGTTGATTCCTCCCGCTCGAAATAGCTTCAGGAGATTGTGGCAGGTCGAGACGATTGCCCACTCGCTCGGGACCTTCAGCAGTCCACGAAGCGAGAAGCGGCGAAAGCCCATCGCGCCTTTGACCTGCCCGAAGACTGGCTCGACGATCACTTTTCGCTTCGGATAGAGCTCACGACCTCTCGCGGATGCCAGCTTCATCTGCATCGCGAAGCGGAAGTGATCACCGGGCATTGTCGGAGGAAAGTCCCTTCGCTCCGCATCCTTCTTGCGGAGCGACACGAAGGCATCGACGCCGTTGCGCGCGCAAAATTCGGCGTTTTCCTCGGACAGGTAGCCGTTATCAGCGGTGAGCTCCGTTGCCATGGCGCCAGCGCTTTCGCGCATTCTGTTCAGCATCGGCATCAGCTGCTCGGTGTCGGCACCATTGTTCGTGACGCCATGCGCGACGATGATCTGATCTTCCGACACAAGCGCCTGGGCGTTGTACGCCTGCATGAAGACGCCGTTGCGGATCATGATTCGGCTGTCACCGTCGGTGAAGTTCCGCTGCGCCTTGTCCTTCGGCTTGCCGTCGGCAGTTACGGGGACGCGGTGAAGCGAGAGCTGCGTCCCCCCGCTTCCGTCGTCGTCATCGTCGTCGTCGTTGCGAGGCGGCGACAGCTCCTCCGCCTTCTTTCGCGCGCGTTTCGCCAGCGCCGCGGCTTCCTTGCGCGCCTTCGGCGCGATCCCGATCTCCTCGACCTTCGCTTCAAGACCGACAGCGTTTGCTTTGAGTTGGCGCGCACGCTCCTCGGCGGCCTCCTTCTCGAGCTCCGCCTTCAGCTCGCGAATGCGCTTGAGTCGCGTCTCGCGATGCCGAAGCTCCACGGGGATCTCGTCGCCGATACTGTTCGGTCCGAGTTCGGAGTCCTCTCGGGCGTCGATCTCCTCGGCGCGACGGAGCAACCCTTCTACTTCTTCGGCCAAGCGTTTTTCGTCGGTCTTCATCCGACCGTAGCTCATGGCCTTGTGCTTACTCGCGTTCGCCTGCACCTTCGAGCCGTCCAGTGACACGTGCCCGAGCGTCTTCAAACCAGCCCGGGAGCACAGCGTCAGAACCTGCGTGAAAAGGCCGGCCAATGCCATTCGGTGAACCAGCCGGAACTCGTTGACCGTAGTGAAGTGCGGGTGCGCTCCACCGGCGATCACGCGGAACGGAACATCTTCGTGCGTCGCTCGCTCAATCTTTCGCGAAGAGAAAACGCCCGTGCAGTAACCGTACAGAATCAGGCCCGTCATCATCCGCGGCGAGTACGGCCGCTCTCCGCGCGGATCCTTCGCCTGCAACGCCGTCTCAATCGCGCCGAGGTCGAGTTCGCGCACGACCTCGAGCACGAAGAACGCCAGGTGGCCTTCAGGTAGCCACTCCAGCGGCGAAGGCGGCAGCAGGTAGGCCTGCTCAGGCGCCCATGATCGGTACTGCTTCTTCACCGGCCCAAGAGATCACGACGGGCGGCGGCTGTCGATCGCCCCGATCGGGCTATGCGCTACACGCTCCTAGC
>JAUXRI010000280.1 GCA_030681895.1 Myxococcales bacterium
GTGCACGCAGACGCGTTCATCAACATCCGTGCCGGGCGTTTCCGAACGCCGTTCGATTGAACACCTCGACAGACTCCGACGCGCCCTCGGGTCCGCGCGCACGCCACATCACGGGTCATCCGCACGAACCCCGGCGTTCGGCAGCGACAGCGCGGCACTTCAACCGCACCTGACGCTCTGGAGACACGCTGACGTGTCTTCTGGGTCCTGCGCAGATAGAAGGGAGTCATGTCGTCGCGTCGTCCGAGAGCGAGCCGGAGCGTGGGAGCCATCGTGCTCTCGCTCGCCGTACACGCGCTCGCGGGCCTCGCGATGTACCTGACTCCCTCGCCGCCGCCTCGCCCGCCTGCCGCCGCTGCGCTCACCTGGGTCGACGTCGCGCCTGCCGTGGAAGAAGTGACTCCGCCTGCGCCAGCCGTGACTCCCGAGCCCGTTCGACCCGAGACCCCGGCCACGAAGAAGAAGAAGGTGAGCGCAGCGGTCCAGCCGCCGACGGCGCCCTCCACGCCCTCGACGACCTCTGGCGGTACCGACTCACCGCTCGCCGAACGTGGAGAGGGGCCCGCCGTCACAGCACCGGGGAAGCGGCCGTCGCTCACGCCGGGGGCAGGCTTCGTGATGAACATGCCCGAGGCGCGCGACGCCGAAGACACGCGCGGCACGACGCTCCACAACGAGGTGATGGATCAGCCTGATCAACAGGCCGTCGCCGAGTACGACGCCGAGCGCGCTGGCCGGAAGTTGTCGCTCGATCTCGCCACCGACGTCGCGCGCGCACAGCAGGGTGCTGGCCGGTTGCCGGGGTTCTTCACCAGCGCCGCGAAGTCGTTGCAGGACGCCGCCGAGAAGACCGACGTGAAGGTCTCGAAGGACTCGATGCGCCAGCAGTCACTCAACGCGCTGGGGAGCGTGCTCGACCCGACCCGCACCCGGCCCTCCGACGAGGCCATTCGCCGCGTCGCCGAGACCGCGTCGGTGCAGAACGCGCGCATCGGCAACCCTGCCCTGCCCGGTGATCAGCAGGCGTTCAATCAGGCCGTCGCGCAGGGCTTCTCGCGGTTCGAGAGCATCAAGGAGAACCTGTCGGCGACGCAGCTGCGCACCGTGGTGTCGCTCACCACCGACGCGCGCGGCGTACTGGCCGAGGCGTCGATCACCGAGCGCTCGGGCGATCTCACCTTCGACGAGTCGGCGCTCCATCTCTCGCGCAAGGTGATGCGTACCCTGCCCGACTCCGACGACAAGGCGCTGGGCACGAGCTGGTGGAAGTCGCGGTGGGTCTTCACGTGGGAGCCGCCACGCATGAAGGTGCGCTTCCTCGACGCGACGCCGATGCCACCGCCGATGTGACGCTGGCCAAACCGCGACACCATCGATAGAGCCGGGCCCATCATGGCGGACTCCGAGATCACCCTCGATTTTCAGCGCACCGAGCGCATCGGCTTCGAAGAGGCGATCTTCAGCCAGGGCAAGACCGTCGAGCAGCTGAACGAGATCCTCGATCGCGCAAAGGCGAAGGGCGCGTCGTTGCTGTTGACCCGCTTGTCGCCGCTGCAGCTCGAGGGCCTCACCGCCAACCACCGCGCTGGAATCGACTACGAGCCCGTCTCACGCACCGGGTTCTTCGGAGCGCTCCGGCCCGCGAAGCCGAGCCGGGTCGCCATCGTTGCCGCAGGCACGAGTGACGCGCACGTGTTCCGCGAGATCGCTCGCACCGCGCGCTACTACGGCCACGAGACCACCGGCTTCTACGACGTCGGCGTTGCCGGCATCTGGCGATTGATGGAGCGCGTCGAGGCCATCAAGCAGCACGCGGTGGTGATCGTCGTCGCCGGCATGGACGCGGCGCTCCCGACCGTCGTCGGCGGGCTCGTCGGCAGCGTCGTCATCGCGGTGCCCACGTCGAACGGCTACGGCGTCGCCGAGGGTGGACACAGCGCGCTCAACGCGATGCTGGCGTCGTGTGCTCCCGGCGTCGCGGTGATGAACATCGACAACGGGTACGGCGCCGCGTGCGCAGCGCTGCGGGTGCTGAACGCGCTCGATCGCGCGAAGTGAGCGCCGGGCCTATCGCGTGACCACTGAGTCCAGTTAGACGACGGGCATGATCTCGCTCGTCGCGCTGGCGTTGCTGTCTCAGATCGATCTCGCGCCGCAGCTCGAGAAGGGCCCGCTGGTGCTCGTCGAAGAGGCCAAGGGCGGCAAGTTCGGCCAGGCGACGGGCTTCGTGTTGATCAACGCGCCGCCCGAGAAGGCGTGGGCCCTCGTGACCGGCTTCGACACGTACAAGACGTTCATGCCGAAGATCCTCGAGAGCGAGGTGAAGCGCCGTACCGAGAAGGACGTCGACATCCACGTCACCATCGACGTCCCCGGCCCCGACACCGACTACGTCGTTCGCTACACGCCAGACGTCGCGGCGAAAGAAGTGACCGGCACGTGGGTGAGCGGCGATTTGAAAGGCAGCCGCTGGTTCTGGAAGGTCGAGGCCGCGCCGGGCGGCAAGTCGCTCGTCACACATACGCTCGCGGTGAAGAACTTCTCGGGCATCGCGCAGGCCGTGGAAGACGACTCGCAGACGGTGACGGTCGGCGTGAACGTCGGGAGCGTGTTGGCAGCGCTCAAGGCCGTGAAGCGCAAGGCCGAGTCCGACAAGGATGGCGCGGCGGTGCCGGCGTCGAAGTAGTCAGCGCTGCGAACGGCCAGGCCCGAGCTCGACGTGGTGACCGCGGTGCGCGTGATGCCACGCCAGCGCATCTCGCAGCGACTCGTCGAGACGGCGCGGTGCGTAGTCGAGCTCCTGCGCGGCTTTCTGATGGCTCACCGTGAACGGCACCGAGAGCGCGTGAACGGCGTACGGCGTCAGCAGCGCGCGACGGCCCGTGACCCGCTCCCAGAACGGCGCCGGACTGGCGAGCACGTTCATCATCCACGTCGGGAGCACTTTCGGGAGCCGGGCTCCTGTGTCGCGGTGCACCAGGCGCGCGATGTGATCGATCGTCAGGCGCTCGCCACCCAGCAGGTAGGCCTCGCCTGAACGCCCACGCTTCGCCGCCGCGAGCGTGCCCAGCGCGACATCTCGAACGTCGACGAAGTCATGCCCACCAGGCGGAAGAAACGGCACCTTCCCTGCTTCGAGATCGAGCAGCAGCTGACCCATCTCGGAGCGCCGGAAGTCGAAGGGCCCGACGACGCCCGTCGGCAACACGAGCACCGCGTCGAGCTCGCCGCGCGCCACGGCCTGCTGCACCTCTCGACACGCCTTCGCTTTGCTCTTGCCGTAGTCGCCAGCCGCCAGCTCCGGGTCGAAGCCGGCCGTCTCGTCGAGCACGCCTGAGCCCGGCTCGGTCAGCGCGTGCACCGAACCCGTGTGGATCAGCCGACGCACGTGCGCCGACTGGCACGCGGCCACCACCGCGCGCGTTCCGCCGACGTTCACCGCTTCGAGCCGAACGCGTTGTCCCGCCGTGATGCAGACGATGCCCGCGAGGTGGAAGACGAACTCGGCGCCCGTGAAGGCGCGGGTCAGCCCGACGATCTCGCGCACGTCGCTCTCCATCAATTCGACGTCGAGCCCCGCGAGCGGCGCGGTGTCGTCTCCAGGCTGCACGACGGCGCGAACCGTATGCCCACCGGACAACAGCTCTCGCACCAGCACGTTGCCGAGGTGTCCAGTTGCGCCGGTGACGACGGTGACGCTCACGTGTGCTCCTCCTCCTTCAATGTCGTCAGGCCTGGCGGTTTCGCCACTCGTGTTGATGGAGAAGTTCAAACGGTGGGAAGCACTGACGCCCAACGGTCGGCGCTCGAAGGCAAGCTCGCGTTTCGGAACTCCGCGGCACGATTGATCACTGTCCCTGGATGTCAGCCCCGGCGTCGAAGCTGCGAGGCATGACGACGCCCCGACTGCCCCATGGACGAACGCTGCTCCACCGCGTGCTCGAGACCGGTCTCCTCGGCCACCTCGAGCAGCTCGGCTTCACCCGGCACACGTACGAGTTTCATCGACCGCGCGGCGTCTTGACCGAGGTCATCACGTTGTCGGTCCGCACCGAGCGACGCCCGCCGGGGCAGCGGGTGTTCTGGGTGATCGCCTCGCTCGCCGCGACGCCACCTCGCGCACGCTTCGAGGTCGACTACCGGCAGTGGCTTCTGGAGCCGGGCTTCGACGCCGCGGACTTCGCGGTGGGCTTGACGGAGCACCTGCACCAGCACGGGTTGCCTGCACTCGCAGCGCATGGCCCCGAAGACACCGCCCGAGGGCTCGAGCGCTGGTACGCCGACGACCAGGCCGTGCTGCTCTGGAGAACCCTCGGCAGAGAAGACGAGGCCGCGCGCGTCGTGGCGGAGTGGCAGCCTCCTGCTCCCGGTGACGACGAGGCTCCGTTCTAGGACGAACGAGACGCGCTCACGGGAAGACGCCGGTCAGGTCGACGATCAGATCGGCCACCTGCGACGACATCACACAGACGCCACCAGCGAGCGGGAGCACGGCCTGATTCGCGCGCGCTCCGTCAGCGGTGAAGTTCAGGTTGGAGTGGTTGCCCAACGTTCCGCACGGACCTGCCGAGAGGAAGCCTGCGCCTGCCGCGCCCGCGATGGTGAGCGTGAGCGAGACGGCTCCAGTCGACGGCGCTCCGGGGAGCGTCTCGAACGGCAGCCGATATTCCTTCCCAGCTTCGAGCCGGCCGCTGAGCGCGCTGTTCGCGTCACGCGTGTCGAGCACGCGAGAGGGCGAGACGCTGGTGAACGACGAGCCCTGCCCATTCACGTACGCGGCGCCGACGTCGATGACGACGTGCGTGGCGATGGACGACCGAACGCAGAACGTGCCGCCGCTCAGCGGAACCGTGGAGTGCGTGGCGACCGTCTGGCCGTCGAGGAAGTTCACCGACGACGTGCCATTCCATGCACCACAGGGCGCAGCCGCCAGCCAGCCAGGGCCGGTGGGCTGTGTGACGGTGAGGTTGACCATCGCGGCGACGGCGCCCGCGGGGACGAGGCCATTCGCGTCGATGCGGAGCTCCTGGCCTGCCTGCAGCGCGACGCTCGCGCGGGAATCGAACACCCGGCGATACGGCGCTGGAACGAGGCCGGCGCCCGAGGCCGAGAAGTAGCCCGTCACGTCCGCGATGAGGTGCGCGGGCGCGGACGAGACGACGCCGAGCCGACCACCCGGAATCGCCGAGTACGTCGCGCCCGACGTCACCTGCCCTGCCGCGAAGTTCACCGACGACACGCCGCTGTTGATGCCAAAGACCCCGAAGCCGCCCGCGCCCGGGTCGACGACCGCGAGGTTGAGCGCGACGGCCGAGGCTCCTGCTGGCACTCCGACGACGGGCACGGACAAGGCCTGCCCGGCTCCAACACGGCCTTGCGACGAGCGCGTGTCGAGCGTGCGAATGGGGCCGATGGGCGTGAAGCGTAGCCCACTCGCGAGCGCGTTCACCGAGCCTGACAGCGGTTTGCCCGTCGGGTGCGCGGGGAGCGGATGACAGGTGATGGAGGCGCCACTGCCAGCGAGCGGAGGGTTGCCGGTGCCGCGGCCGATGTTGATGGCGTACGCGACGATGGAGCGGGCTCGACCGTCACGCAGCGAGAGCGGCAGCTCGACGCGATAGCCGTGGGCCGCGGAGCCTCCACACGCCGCCGCGACGCCGGGGTCACGCGCGAGCGAGGCCGTGCTGGCGCCGACGAAGACGCCGTCTGCATAGACATGCACGTCGATGGGCCGGGAGAAGTCGTCGCGATCGCAGGTCCACCCGACGACGGCGTCGCAGCTCGCGTTGTCCATCCATCCCGTCGGGTTGAACGTGGCCGGGTTGCCCTGGTTCACGAGCGCGAGGTAGCGATTCCAGTCCCAATACGGGCCCGGATCCCAATGGGTGTTGCAGTTGCTGAGCGCGTCGTCGCCGTGGCCCACGATGTGTGCGCGGTCTTTCGGAATGCCCCACTTGTCCGCGATCCACGACACGAGGCGGGCGCTGCTCGAGTACAGCTCGTCGGTGAACGGCGTGTACGCGCCGGTGTAGAGGTTGCGATTTCCGGCGAAGCCCTCGTGCTCGATGCCGATGGAGCGGATGTTCCAACAGCCGGCGTGCCACGCCTTCTTCTCTTCAGCGACAAACTGGTACACCGCGCCGCTGCGCATCACGAGATAGTGCGCCGAGACGTTGCGGGTATTCGAAAGAATGTACGAGATGTTGCCCGAGCCGACGCCTTCAGTGGTGTGAATGACGATGCGATCGATCGGCGTGCCGTAGCGCTCCGACCAGTTCCGGCTGCCGGGCATGAACTCGATGTGCAGCGGGGCTCCGGGAACGGCGAGCCCCTGCTTGAGGCTGACGCGCGGCGCGTCGGGGCCGAGGTCGAGGGCGTTGAGCGAGAGGCGCTCGGTGCCAAGCGTCACGTCGAGGCCGGTCTCCACGATGGCGAAGACGCCATGCGCGAACTGGGTCTGAACGTCGTCATCGGACTCGCTGATCGTGTTGCGGAGCGCGCGGACGTCCTGGAACCAGCTGATGACGACCTCGTCGGAGGCCGACGTGTTCTGGAGCCGGGCGGTGCGCAACGCACGCAACAGCGCAGCCGTGCCGAGGAGCTGCCCACGCAGCGTGCCGGTGACGACGGCGACATCGAGCTTCGCGAGCGCAGCGGCGCGGGTCGCCACGTCTCCAGTGAGAAGCGGCGTTTCATCACCGTCCTGCCGGTGTTCCGTCGACCCGGGCATCGTCAACTGCATGCCGAAGAAGCCGACCGCGGCGAGCACCGAGACCGGCACACCGTGGGCTTCGGACGCCTCTTCGAGCGCAAACCGCACCGGCGCATCGGCCGCGACCTGGCCCACCTGACCTGAACAGCCGACCGTGAAGATGACCGCCGCAACGAGGAATCGTGTCCGCATGGTCACGATTTCTGCCAATTCCACGCCACCTCCCAAGTCGTTGAAGTCACTCACGGAATGCGTCGAAACCCTGAGCACTCGAGGTGACAGTGGAGCGTCGGAACCGTCTTCAGTCGCGACGTCACACGCGGGTGACGATCCTCCGACTCGACCGCCGCACGGTGATAGAGCGACGCCGGTATGTCGGCTCCGCTCACCTTCCCCGCTGACTTCGTGTTCGGCGTCGCGACCTCGGCCTACCAGACCGAAGGCGGCATCGAGAACGACTGGAGCGACTGGGAGCGGCAGGGAAAGCTGCACGACCCGAACGCGCGCTGTGGCCGGGCGTGCGAACACTGGGAGCGCTTCTTCGACGACGTGTCACTCATTCAACGACTGAACGCGAAGGCGTACCGGTTCAGCATCGAGTGGGCGCGCGTCGAGCCGAAGCGCGGTGTCTGGAATGACGAGGCGTGGGCCGGGTATCGCGCGCGCGCCGAGGCGCTGGTGAAGGCTGGCATTCGGCCGGTGGTGACGCTGCATCACTTCACGCACCCGTCGTGGTTTCACGCTGAGACGCCGTGGCACGAGCCGACGTGCCTGCCTGCGTGGACGCGCTACGTGGAGCGCTGCGCCGAAGTGCTCGCGGGCCTCGACGTCGCCATCATCACGCTCAACGAGCCGAACGTGTTCCTCATGGGCTCGTACCTGGCCGGCGTGATGCCTCCCGGGTTCAAGGATGGCCGGAAGCTCTACGCGGCGTTCGTGAACATGGTGCGCGCGCACGCCATCGCCCGGGCCGCCTTCGCCTCACGCTCTGGGAGCACGCCGCTCACGCTGGGCATCAGCCAACACCTGCAGGTCTTCGCGCCCGAGCGTCGCTGGCACCCGCTGGATCAAGCGCTCACCCGACTGGCAGAGCAGAACTTCAACCACGCGTTCCTCGAGGCGCTCACCACCGGTACGGTCGCGGTGCAGATGCCCGGCCTGTCCGCCGGCAAGACGCGCATCGACGGCGCCGCGAAGAGCCAGGACTTCATCGGGCTCAATTACTACACACGCAGCCATCTCAAGTTCCTCGCGGGCCCGCCGTTCATTTCGTTCCGATTCAAAGACATCCACTCGCGTGGGCTGACCGACATCGGCTGGGAGTACTACCCCGAGGGCTTCGGTCAGGTGCTCAAGCAGATGAAGCGCTACCCGGTGCCGGTGTGGGTGACCGAGAACGGGCTCGACGATCGCACCGGCGCGCGGCGCACCCGGTTCCTGTTCGACCACTGGCGCGAGCTGTTGCTGGCGATGCAGCAGGGCGTAAACGTGACGCACTACCTGCACTGGTCGTTGATGGACAACTTCGAGTGGCTCGAGGCATACGGGCCGCGCTTCGGGCTCTACCGCGTCGACTTCGCGACGATGGAGCGGCACGAGACGCCCGCGTGCGAGTACTTCCGGCAGACGGCGACGTCGCGAGTGCTGACGGATCCATCGCTCGAGCCCCGTTGACGTCACCAGGAGGGCCCGCTACCTCGCGCTCCCATGCCGCTCGCGACGATCATCCTCGACCCGCCGACGACGTTCCTGGCCGGAACCATCATCGCGCTCCTCGGCACGAAGCTCATTCGCAAGTCGGGCGCGGTCGAGGTGTGGAAGTCAGCCATCCTCGCGGTCATCTGGAGCATCGTGTACGGCCTCGCGGTCGGCTGGATGTATTTCATCCGCACGGACTGGATGTACGTGTACCTGATGGACACCTCGAACGTGCCGCTGGTGCCGACGTACGTGGCGTTCGTCGCGATCATGATGGCGTTCGGTCTCGCGGGCGCAGTCTCGGTGGGGCACCTCGTGCAGAACGGCAGGTTCTGGTGGGCGGTGGGGCTGACAGGCATGGCCGTCTTCACGTTGGTGATGATCTTCGTGCTGACCGGGCCGCAGTACGTGCTCATCGGCACGACGAAGGAGTACTGGGCAGGCACCGCGCGCAAGCTCGTGGAGGACCCTGAGGCCATGCGCGCCATCAACGGCATCACCATCGGCACGATCGCGGGCTCGCTGCCGATTCTGTTCTTTCGCATCCGCGACTTGAGGCGCGCGTGAGCGCTGCTCCTGCCAAACCGCTGCTCGAGCGCGTCGCGGTGCAGTACTTCGCGCGGCGCAGCGAGCGGCTGCCCTCTGCTCCGGCGGCAGGAACGACCGACGCGCTGCACGTCCTCAACCCCGAGGAGCGCAAGGCGATGCGCGCAGTCACTCGCGGCGCCATCATTCGTTCGGCGATCGCCGGAGCCCTCTCGGGTGCCATCTCGGCGTTCGCTGAAGTGTGGGCGACGCCGTTCGCGCCCGAAGGCACGCCGCTCTGGTCCGCCGGCTCGCTGAAGTTCTGGGTGGTGGTGGGCGTGGCGACCGGCGTCGCGGCGGTGGCCGAGATTCTGTTCCTCTACTGGGACATTCTCCGCTCGACGCACGAGCTCGCGCGGGCCGCCGGGCTCGAGCTGTTCGGGCCGAACCGGAAGACGAGCGATGACGCGCTGGTCGATTCTCTGGCGCGCGCGGCGCTGGAGTTGCCCAACCCCATCGAAGACACCCGCGGCATCAACGCGCGTCGCGAGGCGTCGAAGACCCAGCTGCTCATCGCGTCGCTCGCGTACAAGGCGAAGGTCGGCGTCACGAGCTTCGTCGTGAAGATGCTGCTGCGCCGCGTGTTGGCCCGGGTGCTGGTGCGAGGAACGCTGCAGACGTTGTTGCCGTTCGTCGGCGTGCCCGTCACCGCGGCGTGGAACGCGCTGGTGACGTGGTGGGTGCTCCGGGAGGCGCGCATTCGCGCCATGGGGCCGAGCGCGTCGCAGGAATTGGTCGACATCATCTTCGGTGACGCACCTGCGTTGACGGACGCGGGGCGGGTGTCGGCGGCGCGCGCGGTCGCAGCGTCGATCGTCCGCACGCAAGACCTTCACCCGAACCTGTGCGCGCTGCTCGACGAGGTGATGCAGAAGGTGAAGGACACCGGAACGGTCGAGCTCGACGACGTCGGAGAGTTCCTCTCGGGGCTCAAGCAGCTGTCGCCGGCCGAGCTGCGCGTGACGCTCCAGGTGCTGGCCATCGCGTGCATCGTCGACGGGCGCTTCTCGTCGAGAGAACGCAAGCTGTGGAGTGACGCGCTGGCGGCCGCGGGCCGTCCCATCGAGTGGCAGTCGATCGAGCGGCTTCGGGTGGCGTTCGTGCGTGGTGATGGCGTCGCCGATGACGTGATTCGTGCGATGTAGAGGTTTGAAGCTCCCACCCGCGTCTTCGTCCGAGGTCACATGCAGCGCTTCCTTCCCATCGCCAGCCTGGTGCTCGCGTCGATTGCCGTGGTGGCCGCGTTCGTTCCCCGTGACGCCGCTCCGCCGGCCGTCGCAGCGGTGTCAGAGCGTGCGGCCGCGAATGACGATGATCTCGAGGCGTTGAGGCGACGCGTCGATGTCATCGAAGACGAACAGCGGGTGATCTGGAACCGCGTCGTCACGCTCGAGAAGCGCGCGCAGGGTGTGGTCGAGGGTGGAGGGTATGACGGTGGCGCGATGCCTCCGGCCCTGGTCGCCGAGGTCGCGTTGCTGAAGCAGGAGCTGCGCAGCGTGATGCAGGGAGAGGTGCTGACCGACCCGGCCGGCCGCTCGGCGATGAAGGACGTCGTGCGCGAGGTGCAGGGCGAGATGGTGCGTGAACGACTGGCGCAGCGACAGCAACGGCAAGAGGCGCGCGCGGTCGAGCAGAAGGCGAAGTGGAAGAGCTTCGCCACCGACGCGCGGTTGACGTCACAGCAGGAGCAGACGCTGACGCAGCGGCTCGAGGCCGAGGACGCGGCACGCAAGGCGTTGTTCGAGCGCGGCACACCGCCCGAGCGGGAGGAGCTGCGGACGCTCAGAGATCAACGCAGAGAGACCGACACGCTGATGCTGCCGATGCTCGATGAGACGCAGAAGACGAAGTACCAGGAACTGCGGCAGGAAGATCGTGGTGGTGGCGGGAACGGTGGCGGCGAACGACCCGACCGCACCGACCGGCCCACGCGTCAGCGCCAGCCCAACTGAGTCGCCCTCGTCGTTCTCGCACTGTAGGGTTTCGTCGTGCTGCGAGGAGGTCGAGCTGGTGTCGCGCTGGTCATGAGTGTTCTCGCAGGGTGCGAGCCTCCGCGATGTCGCCCGTCGCCAGTCACGCCAACCCGACTTCCACCGGCGCTCGTCGTCGTCCCCGCTGGTCCGACCGCGAGCGTGACGATCGAAGCGCCGGCGCTGACGTGTCCTCAGACCGAGGTGATCTTCTCGACGCTCGCTGAAGCCCGTTCGTCGCGACACGGTGAACGCAGCTTGCCGATCGTCGGCGGCTCGGCGCGCTGGCCCGAACCGAACGTCGTGACGGTGGACTTCGGGGGTGTTCCGGTCGGCACCTGGTCGCTCCGCGTGATCGTCGACCCACGGGTGTTTGGTTGGACGCCAACGGTCCTGGTGGTCGAAGACAAGACCGAGGAGACGCTGGAACGGCCCTTCGCGTGTGCAGGCTTCGCTGGCTTCACGCGACGCGGCAGTCTGGTCTGCTTGAGTGATGGCGAGGCCCGCGTCTCACCGTCTGAATCGCGGTTCCAAGCCGATCGGGTCCTGCTGTCAGAGGAGGCCATCTGGTCTGCGCATGCGAGTGATGGTGGCGCCATCGTCGAGCGTCGCGAGGAGCTGCCCGATGGTGGGCTGCGGCTGACCCATCGCGCGGTCTCCGAGACCTTCGCTGTCAACGCGCCGGCCGCTGCCGAGCGCTACCAGCTCTTCCTTGGCAGCCACTGGCTCTTTGCGCGCTCAGACGGCGGCTTCGACGAGAGCAGCGTTCCGGCGATCAGCGGCGCGCGTGGTCGATTCATCGAGGGAGGGCGGCCGCTCGAATTGGTTGGCTCGGCCTGGTGTACGCCGTGGAGCAATGAGTGCACCGCTTCCGACGTGGTCGACGCAGGCACGCTCGTCGCCGGGAATTCAGAGACCCTCTGGTTCATGTCTACCTCCGAGCCAGGCCCGGTGCGTGGGCTCTCGAGACCGCTCCTGGCGACGTCCACTCAGGAGTTCCTGCTGGGTGGAACCTCTGTCGAATTCGTCCCGCAAGTCAGCGCGCTGGCAGCGGACTTTCTCGAGCGACCCTTGATCCTGCGCATCCCAGATGGGGGACCGAGGGCTGAGTTCCTGGTCGAGCGGGAACCTGAGGCGTACCAGCTCTGGCGCGTCACCGACGCCGGCGCCCTCTTCGATGCGACCCGCGATGTCGTTGTCTTCGGTGCGGCAGGCAGCTTTGCCGTTGGTCGACGATGACTGGGCGGCCGCAAAGGCCCGCGTTACAACCCGGCCATGCCCTCGAACGCCTCGTCGCCCTCGTTCATCAGCCAGCTCTGCTTCGGCACCATCGAAGAAGACCTCATCCTGCCGTACCCGAAGATGAAGCCGGCCGAGCAAGAGACGTTCAAGGCCATCCGCTCGTC
>JAUXRI010000283.1 GCA_030681895.1 Myxococcales bacterium
GACGAGCCCGAGGAGCGTGAGGAAGCCCGGGGTGCTGAGCGCCAACGAGCCCGACGTGACGAAGCTCACCGTCGCCGCGAGCACCACCAGGCCGAGCACCACGCGCGCCGGCGTCGAGAGCTGAACGTTCCGCCATCCGACGACGAGCGCCCCCACGCAGAGCACCAGCAGGTGTGGCAGCTCGAACGCGTCACGCGAGAAGGGAACGAACGAGACCGCCGCGAGCGCGAGCCAGCCCTGCGTGTGTCTCACTGCACGATGATGGTCGCGACGGCGGAGCGGGCTCCGACGGCGGCCTGCACGACGTACACGCCCGGCGTCGCAGGCGCGGTGTACGTGCCGCTCGAGTTCACCGAGCCCAGCGAGCCCGAGGCGGACCAGGTGACGGTGGCGCCCGTCGATACCGTGGCCGTCAACTGCACCACGGCGTTCGGAGCGACCGTCGAGACCGATGGCGTCACCACGATGGAGGCCGCGCTCGTCGCAGTGACGTCGACGTCGGTGCTCGCCCAGAGGTCGGTCGACGGCTCGCGCGCGTACACGCGCCGATTGAGCGCATCGGCAGTGAGGGTGCCACCGGTGTCGATGATTCCCGACGGCCACACCCGCCACTCGAGGCTCCTGACGCCGGCGAGAACGGCCGAGGGGCTGACGCCAGCGGAGACGATTCGGTAACCGGCGAAGGTCTGGCGCGAAGCCGGGGCCAGCACGTACGGCGTCTGAGAGATGGACTGCGGCACGACGCCGAAGGGCGTCACCGTGTCTCGGACCGAGAGGTCGATGAAGCGGCTGACGCTCGAGTTCATCGTCGCGACCGCGAGGATGCGCACCGTCGCGTCAGCCGACTGCGCCCGGTACACGGCCGATGACGGGCTCGACGACGAGATGAAGCCCGAGCCCTGAACGACCGAGAAGGTGACGCCGTTGTCCACCGCGCCGACGACGCGGCCAGAGAGCGTCACCGACGACTGTGTCGCGACCGTCGCCTGCGCAGGCATGACCTCGAGGCTCGCGCCGCCGGTGCCACCACCCGTGCTGAAGCCGCCCCCGACGCCGCTGCTCCCGCCGCCAGCACCGAAGCCGCCGGTACCGCTGTTGCCCGATGAGCACATGCCCTGCGTGCAGTTCTGCGTCACCGTGCAGGCCGAGCACCGCGCGCCGCCGATGCCGCACGCACTCGACGACATGCCGCTCTGACAGAGGCCGGCCGCGTCACAGCAGCCGACGGGACAGGTGGCCGTCGAGCACGGTCGAACGCCACCGGGGCAGGAGAACAAGAGGAGGCCGCCGAGCAGCGCAATGAGGGTGAGACGCATGGGCGCGACTTCTGGCACAGCCCTCACCCGCCAGTCACGGGCCTGAGACCGGTCGCGCAGCCGTTCAGCTTCGTGGGAGTTCGCGGGCCGAGCGGACTGCGAGTCACGGCTGGGGACGACCGACCTCGTACGTGATGAGCACCGTCGACGGGCCCCTGGCCTTCCGCGCGACTCTCTTCTTCGCACGCTCGGCAACACACTCGGCGCCAGGAACGAAGCCGCCATCGACCGGGAGTTCGCGCGCCGTGCCCACGCGGCCCTCGGCCGACACGACGAACTCCAGCACGAAGACACCCCGGCGGACGACGCACGGCTCTTCGGCGAACCTCACCCCGACGGCGGCAGTGGCGAGCTGCCGCGCCTCGGCGCTCGTGAGCGGCCCTCGCACCACGACGACGTCGACGACCCGTGGCGTGCGAAACCCGAGGCTGCCGATGCCGCTCTCGGAGCCGTCGCCGCTACCTCCTCCTCTGAGGCCCAACCCGCCGAACCCCTCTGGAGCCACCGACGCACCGAACGCCTTCGAGCCCGCGAGGTACTCACGGTCGCCGCTCCCACCGAAGACGTTCCCGATGGGCGCGGTGGAGCTGCCGCTTCGGGGCGGTCCTGCGTCGGTGCTCCCGGCATCGACGGGCTGAGTGCCCGCTGCGCTCGCAGGCCGCACGGAGAACGCCAGCATCGCCGTGACGAGGAAGACGGCGAACGAGACGATGGTGAATACCCGCAAGACCTGGCGCACGCGTGCACTCTCGCACCGACCCAGCAGGAGCGACTACCTCCGAGGCTCACGCCACCCACACCGAGGGTGTCCAACTTCCGCCGAACGGCTCGAACGTCGCGCTGAAGGCTCGCACCCGACGCCCACCGGGGACCCGGCGCGATGAAGTGCCTGAGCGACTGGCCAGAGCTGAGGTAGGTCAGCGTGATGACCCGACTCCTCACGCTCGTCCTCGCCTTCACCGTCAGCTGCACGCCTGCGCTCCCGACGACGGACGTGACGGCCGCCGAAGCCGAGCCCGCACCAGAAGGCACCTGGGCCGGCAAGACGTCTGACGAGAACACCTTCGTCGCGCTCGTCTCTGGAGCCGGTCAGCTGCAGGTGTACTTCTGCGACGGCACCACCGACGCGTGGCTGCGTGGCGGCATCAGCTCGCCGACCGCGCGCCTCGACGGCCCCGACGGCACGCTGGGCGTCGACCTCTTCAACGAGCGCGCGTTCGGCGAGTTCCAGCGCTCCGATGGCACGACGTTGACCTTCGACGTGCCGCGCGACGACGGGCAGCCGCTGTTTCGCGCGGAAGACTCGGTCGGTGGCGACCAGGTGCTCGGCGGGTGGATTCGTTTGCCGGACGGGAGCCAGCGCGGCGCGGTGCGGGTCGGCGCCGTCGTCAACACCTCGTCGCTGTCGATGGTGAACCCCGCGCTGCAGACTGCCATCTGCGTGCAGTGTGGCACCGCGGGTCCGCTACAGCCCGCCGCCTTCACGCCCGCCTCACTCGGAGACGTTCGCGCGAACCTGCCGCGCCGCTTCACCTACGTCGCGCTCGGAGAGTCGTACATCTCGGGTGAAGGCTCTCCAGCCGACGCGGGCGGCCCCTTCACGCACGACGGCATGCTCGAGGCGAACGCAGTGCAGGAGTTCTGGGGCGACGGCCTGCCCAAAGGCATCTCGACCAG
>JAUXRI010000288.1 GCA_030681895.1 Myxococcales bacterium
CAGGCGGTAGAGGGTGCGGTGGTCGAGGGTCGTCATGTCGGGGGCTCCAGCGGCGATTGAGCCGCGCACCCTGTGTGACTCGCCCAATCGCTGCGTTGACAATTCTCATGGACGCACGCGACGGCGAGGCGTCGTCGAGAAGCGCCGCGCCGCGAGTGACGGCGGAACGCGCGCCCCCAGCACTGCCGTCGCCGCGAGGTCGCCCAGCGCCACGCCCGTCGTCATGCCTGCACCTGCGAGCCCCGCGCACCAGAAGAGGCTCGGCACGTCGGGGTCGAGGCCGATGACGGGCAGCTCGTCATCCGAGAACGTGCGCAGGCCTGCCCACGCCCGCCGCACAGCCGACTTCGCGAGCGCGGGCGCCACGGGCTTCAACTTCTGGCCCAGCGTCGCGAGCGCGTCTTGCGTCACGCTGGCCGTCGCGTCGGGCCCGCACGGGTCCTCGTCACACGGAGACGCGAGCACTCCGCCTGACTCGGCACGGAAGTACGTCTCGGTCGTCACGTCCCACACGACGTGCGCGAGCGACGCGTCGTCAGGCTGGAGCAGCGCCAGCGTTCGTTTGAAGACGTGCAGCTGCAACGACGAGCCGGCGAGCTCACCCAATCGGCTCGAGTGCGCACCTGCCGCGAGGACGAGCGCGTCACCGAGCCGCTCCGGAGCACCCTTCGTCGAGATGGCCCACCGCCCTCCACGCCACGAGGCCAGGCCCGTCACCTCGGTCGTGCACACCACCTCGACGCCGAGCCGCCGGCACTCCTGCTCGAGCGCGCGCGCGACGCGGTGCAGGTCGATGACGCCTCCCGCCGCGAGCCACAGCCCCTCGGTCCACCGGCCTCCCGTGAGCGCCGGCAGGTGCTCCGTCAGCGCCTCGCCTCTCCAGGACCTCGAGCGCAGCCCCGCGCGCGCGGCTTCGACCTCGAGCGCCCTCAACGTCTTCGTCGCGCCGGTGAAGACGAGGCCGCGTGCGTCGAGCCAGGCGGTGCGATGGCCCAGCAGTTCGTCGAGCAGCTCGCCGTTCCTCCTGGCGAGCGACGTCATCACCTTCTGTGCCTCGAGCGGGCGGAAGATGGCGGCGTTGAGCCCCGAGGCGCCACCGAACGGCGTCTCTCGCCGCTCCAGCACCGACACGCGCACGCCTCGACGCGCCAGCCCGAGCGCCGTCGAGAGCCCTGCGATTCCGGCGCCGACGATGACGACGTGCATCGGGTCCTCCGGGATTCAGAACTGAATCGTTCGCTCGTCGTGGCAGCGGTCCTGGAAGTACGACTTGTCGGCGTAGAACTCGCGCCACAGCCGCAGGTAGCCCTCGGTCACCTGATCCGCCGTGAGCTGCTTCGGCTGGTACACGCAGTTGGCGTCGTTGTAGCGGCGCCACTCGCGCGAAGTAATGCGGCCCTCGGCCTCGAGCCGCGCGAACGACGGCGTGCCGGGGTAGGGCGTGAAGATGGCGAACTCGGCCTTGCGAATGCCTGAGCTGCGCGCGAACTCGAGCATGCGGTCGACGGTGCCCACGTCGTCGTCGTCCTGCCCGTAGAGGAATGACGTGTACGGCTCGATGTCGGCCTCGAAGCACTTCGCGATGGCCTTGTGCGCGCGCTCCAGCTGGCGCTCGTCTTTCCCTGTGAAGGCCTTCATCGTCACCGGGTCGAACCCGCCGACCAGGTAGAACATCTTCACGCCGGCCCGCCGCGCCTTGTGCAGGAGCGCGATGGGCGTCGAGAGAATCATCGGCATCGAGATGCCGACGTAGCTGACGGTGGCCTCCTTCCCCTCGGCGATGAGGTGGTCGAAGAGCGACTCCAGCAGACGGTTGCCCTTGCCCGGCAGCCACGAGGTGTCCTCGGTGAGGCACGCACGTTTGCCCTTCGCGCCGAGCTGGTCGAGCTGCGCGACGACCTGCGAGAGGGTGAACTCACGCAGCTGCTTCGTCATCGACACGGGGAGAATGCAGGAGTGGCAGTTGAGCGGGCAGCCGCGTGACAGCTGCACCGGGTAGTCGTCGGGGTGGAACGAGGGCCCTTCTCCGTCGATGTAGAGCGAGACCTTCGGCGCTGGCAGCGCGGTGAGGTCGACGGGAATGCGCTCGTACCGGCGCTGCAGTCCGCCGGCCTCGAAGTCCTTCAGCAGCTTCAGCCACGCGCCTTCACCTTCACCGACGACCACCGAGTCGACATGCTCGAGCACCACGTCGGGCATCGCGGTGGTGAAGAGGCCACCTGCGACGGTCGGCTTGCCCTGCGCGCGGAAGAAGTCGGCCAGCTCGAGGCCCCGCGTCGCGGCGGCGGTGAAGAACGAGAGCGCCACCAGGTCGGCGTCGGTGGGGCGTGCGGCGTCGGTGAGCCGGTCGTCGCGGAACTCGAGCTCCCAGTGCGCGGGCATCACGGCGGCCAGCGCGGCGATGCCGAGCGAAGGCGAGCCGAGGTACTCGTTCATCGGCACGTACTCGAGCAGCTCGGGGTGGGCCTGCGCGTGTCGCTGGAAACGGGGGTAGACGAACAACACCTTCATGGGTTCGCTCCGTGGCGCTCGAGCCCGAGCACCTGGTGAAAGACGACGTCGTCGGCGGTGACGGTGGCCGCGCGGGAGACGGCCGAGCGCGCCTCCTGCTCGATGAGGGTGGCCATCGCGTGATGCGACGGCTGTCCGGTGGACTGGGCGCGCGTGGTGGCGGCGCGTGAGGCCATCACCCACTGCGTCGCGTGGCCCAGCGCGTGGAGGAGCCGGGGCGTGCGGAAGATGCGCAGCCGGTGCGTGGTGTGAAGCGCTCGCGTGAGGTCGGCCAGCGCGCGCTCGAGCTCCCCTGAGACGGTCGCAGTCGGCTGGGTCGCGTGGCGGCTGAGCTCCGCGGTGCCGAGATGAGTCAGGAGCACGTCGTTCGCACCCTCGAAAATCCGGGTGACGCGCACGTCGCGAACCACCAACGCCAGGCCCGTGTCTTCTATGAAGCCGAGCGCGCCGTGCAGCTGGAGCGCCTCGTCGGCGATGAGGCCCGCGCCCTCGCTACAGAACACCTTGGCGGCGAGCGAGTGCACGGCGAGCGCTTCGTCATCGCGCTGCGCCGCGGTTTCCATCACGAGTGCCTCCATCGCGAAGTGGCGCGCGCGCAGCCGGGCCAGGCGCTCCTTCACGACGTCGAGCGCGGCGAGCGGGCGGCCGAACTGGGTGCGCTGGCTGGTGTGCGCGAGGGCCTTGTCGATGGCGAACGCGGCGCCGCCGCAGCAGCCCGCCGACATCAACGTGCGGCCCCACGAGAGAATGTGCTGCAGCATGCGCGCGCCCTGGCCCGGCTCACCGAGCAGCCGCGCGCGCTCCAGGCGTGCGTCTTCGAAGAGCAGGCCGGTGGTGGAGGAGCCCTTGAGGCCCAGCTTGTGTTCTTCGCGCTGCACGCTGAAGCCCGCGTCGGTGGGCACGACGAGGAGCAGGCTCTGCCCGCGTTGGGCGCCGCCGAGGCCGGGGGTCGACACCGCGACGGTGAAGAGGCCCGCGAAGCCGCCGTTGGTGACGTAGC
>JAUXRI010000297.1 GCA_030681895.1 Myxococcales bacterium
CGTCGGCGCGGAACCTCACCTCGCCGTAGAAGCGGACGTGGAAGTAGTCCGACTCCGGCTCGCTCCCATCGAAGTTGAAGGCCTCCACCTCCGACTCGATGTCGCGCAACAGCGTCCGCGCTGGGGCGCTGTAGAGGAACGGGCGCGGGGCGTTGTCATGCGGCAGCAGCCTCTCCTTCGCCAGCCACGCCGGGCTGTAGACGTCGCCCGGCCAGCCGCTGGTGAGTTCCACCGTCATCGAGCGGCCACCGCGGTGAGACGTCCGAACCGAGAATCGGTACTCGGGCCACCGCGACTTCAGGCGCGCCCGAATCAGCTTCGCGACGGCAGTGAGCGGCAGGTGCTTCGTGGCCTCGTACTCGCGGCCGTACCGCGTCGTCATGACGCCACCTCACGTTCCGACAGAAGCTCGCGCGCGCGGGCGGACTCCACCTGGCGCTGAATGCGTCGCGCGTCGCGCAGCAGCGCCTTGAGAAGGAAGCGCGGGAGTCGCTGCACATGCGCTGCTGCAACGCGGGCCTGGTAGCCGGCCTGTGCCGCCTCCCACGCCTCGCGCTCGAGCCGGCGAGTCACCAACGCCTCGGCCGCGGCACTCATCGATCCACCTGCGGCACGCGGTGGAGCTGGAGCCTGCTGCAGCGGGCGACGACGAGGTCTCTCCCCGGTGACGCACTCAGCGCTCGAAGGCGGTAGTCGGCGCGGCCCACCGGCGTGTCGATGACGTAGATGCCTTCCCAACCGTCGGCCTCATACGTGCCGCCCATGACGTAGCGGGGGCCCAGCCGCACCACTTGGCCCGGCTGGAACGTCTGCAGCGTGCGCACCTCGTACGGGGCGCGGTAACCCGCCGCGACGTCGAAGGGCGTCGGCGACGGAGTGACTGACTGCGCTTCAAGTGACATGGCGTTTCTCCAGTTGGCTGGAGAGGCGTGGAGCCGCCCCTCGGAAACGAAGGGGCGCGCAACGCCGACACTCGCGCAGTCACTCGTTTGAGACGTCACGCCAAAAACGCGTGTGCCAACTGAACCTGCCGCGCCAACGGTGGGCTACTGTCGCGAGGGTGGTATGAATGGCCTTCGTTGGGGCCGATCACCCGCAAGCAGCGCGACTGCAGCTACATTCACTATCGAGGAGTGTTCATGACGGCCGGAAGGAAGAAGCAGTTCCCAGTCCCCGCAGAGGTTTCCGACGCGGACCCCGTTGCGTGGAGAAGCAGCGAGGACCTTGTCGCAATTGCCAACGATGCGAACAAGTGGGACTACAGCAGCTTCGCTGAGGCCGTTCGGGACTGGGTCAAGGGCCATGCGCTCAGCAAGGGCTGGGGCGCGGTCCATTTCCCGCTTGCGTATCCAAGCAAGACCCTTCGCGCTGGTGCCGTCTTTATCAAGAAATAGTGAGCATCGAGAGCACTCGACGCGCTCACTCGAAGTGGGGCTTCTTCTCCGGGAACGACAGCACCGGAACGCCGAAGGACCAGACGCGCCGCTGGAGCAGTCCCGCGAACGCACCGTCGAGCAGCGCGTCAGCCGACGCCGTCACCCTCGCGTGCGTGGGCTGAGGTACTCGAGCGCCACGGGCACCGCCGCCTCGATGGAGCCGCACTTGAAGGTCCAGCCACCCTCCTCCGGTCCGCCGTGCGCGTCCCAGGTGCTGTACAGGCACCGCAGCAACGGCGTGTTGGAGCAGCCCGCGTGCACCAGCAGGCGCTCGCCGTCCGGGTGCGTGTCGAGCTCGATGTGGACGGCGTGCTGCAGCTGAGGGCCCGGCCAGGTGGGCTCCTCGCAGGCGTCACAGGGGACGGCGTGCTCGAGGCACTCGGTGGAGACGCAGGCACTGCAGGGCGTGGTGTCGGTCGGCATCGGGCTCTCCTTCAGCTCGGCGAAGCGGGAGGCCTCGCGAGGCCGACGCGACTACCAGTCGAGAGTTGAAGGTGTCTGACGAGAGGCTCGCGGCCGCTCCGGCCAGAACCCCCACGGGATTGAGGGGTTGGCTGCCTGACGCGATTTCCCGCAAGTGGTCGCAGAGGCCGCCGTGAGAGGCTGATGGCCCAACGTGTTCCGGGAAACCGCGAACCCATTGCCGCATCGGGCGACCGACCTACCCTGCGAGCTCAACCACCTCAGGAGGCAACATGTCGCTCAAGCGGTTCATCGAGAAGTTCCTGGACGAGAAGAACATCCAGCAGAAGACGCTCGCCATTGACGTTGCAGCGGGCTTCGAGAGCAAGGACACAACGGTCAGTTCGCGGCTCTCGGCCATCGATACCGATGATGGCTGGAGGTATTTCAGGGACACCCCCGAGCGAGTGAAGGTGCTTGCGGAACGGCTCGGGACGACTGTCGAGGAGTTGGACCGCGTCGCTGCGCTTCCCGCCATCTACGTCGACCCCGACGTCGGCGCCGAGCCACGAAATGCCATCGAGAGGGCTGAGCAGCTGGGACGGCTGGTGGTCGAAGAAGTCCTCGTTGACCTGAAGTCGGTCGACGGCCTTCGTGACTCGATTGCGCGCCTGAAGACCCGTCGCGGAGCGCTCCTTGTTCTCGCAGCAACAACGCCAGAGAGAGACTTCGAGGTTGCCGGGGTGGCCCACACGCACATCAAGAAGGTGCCGCGAGGTTGGCGGCTGTCGGGGCTGCCCGACCTCTTGCCCATTCCGCCCCGGCCTGAACGACGCACTCACGATGCTTCGGGCGCGCCGCTCATGCCCGCTGAGCGGGCCCTACCGTACATCGAGCATTACCGGCGCCACGACCTCAAGAGGGACCTTGAGAAGGAGATGGAACAGGCTGCGCGTGATGACGACTTCTGCAATCTCAGAATCGAGGACTTCCTGGAGGTCGCGAAACGGACCCCGGTCACGGCCGTAGACCTCGTGGAAGGGGAACTCTGGTTCGACGGCGACGTGTCCGACGAAACTGTCTCCCTCTTCGCTCCGCACCCGATTCGAAGCAGGTCCGCTGAGCTCAAGAAGCGTGTCGCGGGCAGGAACCCACACCGCCTCAGCGAAAGAGACTTCGGGGAGTACGGTTCCTCATGGGCCTCGGAAGAGCTCAAGCGCATGCGTCGCGATGAGGAGGACACCAAACTCATCGCGCAACCTGCGCACTTCGAGGCCCCGGAACACGCGCCGTTGATTCGCCAACAACTGCGAACGCTCCGCGCCCGGCCGGCAGTGAAGACGCCAGAGGTTCTCCACTTTGTGAACCGCCTCCTGCATGCGCCTGTCGTCGCGTCAGGAACGCCCGAACGGCTCTTCGGCTGCTTCGACCTCGGCGGAGGGTGGTACGCGAATGTTGTCATCACCCACTATCCCGCGGAGAAGCAGGTGCCGCTTGAGAACGAGGCGAACCATGGCGGGTCGCCGCTCGAAATCGACGGCGGCGATGTTCGACTCGTCGCGTACTTCCGGCAAAGAGACTTTCTGGCAGGCACGGTCCCGGCAAACGAGGGCTGAGGCGTCGTCGCACATCGTTGCGAGGCGACCAGGCTCAGGCGGCCGCGGGAAGCGCCTGGGTCTCGACGCAGTTGGCCCTGACAAGGGCCTCAGCGACTTCGGGGCACACCGAGTTGCCGATGAGTCTCACCTGCGTCGTCTTGGTGCCGGCGCGCTTCAAGTCGTACCTCGCGGCGAACCTCCCGAACTGCGCTTTGAGGAGCTCCGCCGGCTCCAGCATCCGCAACCCGATGTCGACGATGGCGTGCGGGACACCCGCGACGAGGACGAGCGCCAGCCTGTCCTTCGTCGTGATGGTGCGCAGCGGCGCGTCCACCTGCTGCCCGGCCACGTCGGCCCCGTAGTACGCGGCCAGGAAGGCCGCGCATCGTTGCGCGGGTGGCTCTCCCTTCGCCTCGAGCTCCGGCCACAGCTGGGCAGTGACGAGTGAGTGATGGTCTGTCGCCGTCACCGTCGACATCGACGCCTCCACCGACGTCCCGACGACACCGCCGTAGTGCTTGGCCAGGAAGGCCGTCACCAGCGCGTGCTTCACGCCCTGCGCCACCACGGTGCCCAGCGGCTCGAAGAGGTCGAGACACCGCGGCTTCTGCCCTGCCCGCTCGCCGTAGCTCGTCTGAATGAGAGTGGGCGCGGTCGGCCCGACGCCCGACGGGACGATGAAGGGCGATGCGCTGTTGAGAACGAAGCGGCGGATTCCCTCTGCGACTCGTCGCAGCGTGTTGTCAGCGAGCGGCCGCGCGCGCTCGAAGATGGAGGGACAGGGAATGCTCCAGTCGATGCACTCCGCTGCAGTCCGCACTGGCTCGAGGCCCGGCCCGTGCGTCGGGGTCGGCCAGGTGATGCGACGCCCGTCGTTGCGGGCGACGAGGAAGAGCCGCCGGCGCTTCGTCGGTGCACCAAACCGTGAGGCATCCAGCACGCGTGAGTCGACGACGTAGCCGAGCCGCTCGAGCGCCCGCTTCCAGTCCTGGAACGTCTCCCCTGCCCGCGCCTTGTCCGGGTTGCCGGCGTCGGTGAGAGGCCCCCACGAGGCGAACTCCGGCACGTTCTCGAGGAAGATAACGGTGGGCTTCACCCGTCGGGCCCACTCGACGACGACCCACGCGAGGCTCCGAATGCCACCGTCACGAGGCTTACCCGCCTTGGCCACCGAGTGGTGCGTGCAGTCTGGGCTGGCCCACAGGACGTCGACGGGCCTGTCTCCGACGATTGCCTCCGGCTTCACTTCCCAGATGTCGGAGGTGAGGTGCTTGGTGTGCGGGTGGTTGTCGGCGTGCACCGCGAGCGCCGTGGGGCTGTGGTTGATGGCGACGTCGATGTGACGGCCCAGCGCCGCTTCGATGCCGACCGACGCACCTCCGCCCCCGGCGAATAAGTCGATGACGAGTCCACGCTGCATGTTGGTACCTCCGCTGGAGTGAGCGGAACGTCCGCCCACGCGCGAGCGGCGGACGGAACGCGGCCCTTGGAGGTCGACAGCTGACGACACGCACCAACGGGCTCGAGCTGCGGGCCCGACTACCAACGCCACACCCATCGCCAGAAACGTCTCCACGCTCGCGCGAGTGGGCCAGCTCGCCGAGGACGCGGCGCAGGGCGCCGGCGCTTCTTCGCGGGAGCGCGACGCTGCGGGCGAGCCTTCGAGCGCTTCCGTTGCGGCCGACGGGCAAGGAGGCGCGACCCAAGCTCGAAGAGGCACGCAAGACGAGCGACCGAAGCCACGTGATGTCGGCCGGCGCGACGCCGAACTGGAACAAGAGGATGGTGAGGGCGACGAGGAGCAGCGATGGCGGGTTGGTGAAGTGCATGAGTGAACTCTCTTTCGGGTCTCGGACACCGTCTCAGCGGCGCACCAGCAACCTGTTCCGAAGGGTTCACACGATGCCGGGCACCGTCGGTCCGGCCGGCTCAGGGCGCACGGCGCCCCTCCAATCGGCGCGTGGAGCTGCCGGGTTCAGCCGTGGCTTGCCGTGTCGCGCGCGACGTCGGAGACGTCGCGCTCGTTGACGCAGAACACGTACCCGTGGAGCGAGCCCCCGACGAGCTCAACCTCGAGCGAGACGGTGTCGTCCTCCGGGTGCCGCGCGATGACGCGGCCGTGGTTGAGGAAGCCCTCGTCGTCCAGCCAGGTGATGCGGTCGCCAGCCTGCGTCTTCATGTCGCCCTCGTCTTCGCGTGCGAGGACGGCTCGAGCGCCGCCCTCAGCAGGGCGGTGGCGGCGCGACCGTCCGAGGCTGCGGGACAGCGGGCTCGAGCATCACGCGTGTTGGTGGAGCCCTCGTCGCCTCAAGGGCGACGCTACGGGTTCTGCACGCGGCGAAGCGTGACGAAGTCGGTGCGCGCATCACGCGCACCGGCAGAGCTCGTCCAGAGGCCCGGCTCGACCTGCTTGCCGACAACCCACGTCATCGTTCCGCGCTCGGACCAGCTCAGCTGCAGGGCCTTGTCGGGCGACAACCACGCCGCCGGCGATGACTTCCCAGGACTCCGCGGCGCTCATCGCTCACCGAGTTGCATGATGGCGGAGAGCAGCGCGGCGTGTCCGTCGTTGATGACCTTGAGATTCTAATCACGCGTCTTGGCGAGCTCGCGCCCGAGCGAGCCGAGCTGGCCATCGACAGTTTCGAAGCGGGCGTCGACGGCATCGAAGCGCTCGTTCATCTCCTCACGAATCTCTGCGACGTCGCGCGTGAGACGCGTGGTGTCGTGGCTGATGACTTCGACACGGACGGACAGACGCTCGATGGCAGTGGCCTGCGAGCGCACCTCGGCCTTGAGGGCTTCGTGCTGCTCCTGGGTGGCGAACTTCTTCGCGGCAGTCATCGTGACTCCTTCAGTGTAGCGGGATGGAACTGCCGAAAGCGATTCGGGCCGCCGTCCCGAAGAACGGCGACCCGGTTGACGTGTGGGCTTCAGGCGGCCTGTTGCGCGGGCGCTGCGACAGGCTGCGCGTCACGCTTGGGGAAGGGCTTCGAGCGGAACAGTGAGTACTCGGTGTCGGGCTTCCCCTTCCCCGCCTTCACGTACACCACGCCGCCGCTGAGGTTCTCCCGGAGGAACACCCGGCCGATGTTCGCGTACCCCTTCTTCACCTCGCCCGTCGTC
>JAUXRI010000300.1 GCA_030681895.1 Myxococcales bacterium
GACGACGGGCAGACGCTCACCGTCCATCACGATCGCAACGGCCTGCGCGCGAACTTTCTCGTCACCATCACCACCTTCTCGTCGCCGCGGCAGGTCACCCTCGACGAGCTGCGCATCGAAAGCTGCTTTCCGCTCGACGACGCGACCGAGCGCCTGTGTCGCAAGGTCAGCAAGAGATCGACTCGGGCGGCCCGAAAAGTTAGCTGACGCTTCGTGTCTGCCGCCGACGCCCTCGCCAACCGCCTCGCCAAGAACGTGAAGAGCCGCCGAGCCTGGGCCGCGCGCGAAGGCGTCACCGCGTTTCGTCTCTACGATCTCGACATGCCCGAGTGGCCCGTCGCCATCGACAGCTACGCCAACGTCATTCACGTCATCGCGTACCCCAATCGCAAACAGCTCAAGGCCGGCGTGGAGGCGCTCACGGCGCAGGTGCGTGAGGCGTGCGTCACCGGCCTGGGCGTCACGGCCGACGACGTCATCGTGAAGGTGCACGAGCCCAAAGCCTGGGGCGAGACGCCGTTCGAGAAGTCGCGCGGCTCGACCCGGCTCGTCACGGTCGAAGAGTACGGCCGCAAGTTCGAGTGCAACCTGACCGACTTCCTCGACACCGGGCTCTTCCTCGATCACCGCCCGACCCGAAAACGCGTCGGCCTCGAGTCGAGCGGCAAGCGCTTCTTGAACCTCTTCGCGTACACCGGAGCCTTCACCGTGCACGCCCTCGGCGGCGGCGCGTCAGCCACCACCACCGTCGACTTGAGCAACACCTACTGCGCCTGGGCCGAGCGGAACTTCGCGCTCAACGGCTTCAAGGCCGACGGCAAGCACCGGGTGATTCGCGACGACGTGCTCGCGTGGATTGAGCACGACCGCGGTGAGTACGATCTCATCGTCGTCGACCCGCCGTCGTTCTCGGCCTCGAAGAAGATGGGCCGGCGCTTCGAGGTGCAGCGCGATCACGCGTGGCTCATCCAGCGATGCGTCGACCGGCTCGCCACGGGCGGCACGCTCTACTTCTCGAACAACTTCCTCGAGTTCGAGCTCGACGACGAACTCACTCCGGCAGAGGAGCTGAAGTCGATCCCCACCGACTTCCGACGCCAGCTCCATCGCTGCTGGCGCTTCGTGAAGTGACGGTCACTCCGTCGGTGGAGAGAAGAACTGGTACGCCGCCGCCATCGCGACCGCGAAGACCAGGAGCGCGAGCACGCCCTTCAGCACCGGCGACATGCCGTCCTCGGCTGCCGTCGCGCTGACCGCCGACGGGAGCGCGTCACCGAGCCCGAAGTACTGCCCGGCATACCGCGCGATGCGCAGGTATTCGTCCGTCACCGCGCCGAGGTCGGCGTCGCGCACCGTTCGTGACAGCTGGGGGTCGACCAGCCGCAGCTCCAGCGACTTCGCGACCTCCACGCTCGCAGCCAGCAGCGCGCCGAGCAGGTCCGTTCGGTCCGAGAACGGCACCTTCAGCTCGAGCCCCGTCACCACCCCCGCTTCCTTGAGCGGCAAGACGACGACGTCACCCGCAGGGAATCGCCAGATCAACGCGCCATCGCCGCGGGTGATGCCTCCACGCCCACGAATCGCGGCGTCGACTGGAGCCACCTCGAGCGGTGCTCCCGCCGCTGCGGCCTGCAAGACGAGATCGTACGACGTCTGCATGTCGCGACTCTCTCACGCCAGCGGCTGTGGTTCGTGCGAAACTCACGTCATGCCTTTCGAGCTGGGTCACCTGCGCATCCACGAAGTGCGCGACGGCACCGTCGCTCTCGATGGCGGCGCGATGTTCGGCGTCGTCCCTCGCCCGCTGTGGGAGCGCCACTTCCCCGCCGACGCGCGCAATCGCATCAACCTCGCGCTGCGCTGCATGCTGGTGGTCGACGGCAAGCGGAAGATCCTCGTGGACGACGGAATCGGCGCTCGCTGGGACGGCCGCCACCGCGATCTCTACGGCATCTCTCACGAGGGCATGGGCATCGACGCCGAGCTGCAGCGCGCCGGGCTGACCCGTGACGACATCACCGACGTGGTGCTCACCCACCTGCACTTCGATCACGCCGGCGGAACGGTGCGCGACGAAGCCGGCACGCTCCGCCTGAGCTTTCCCAACGCGACCTACCACCTGCAGCGCAGACACTGGAAATGGGCGCACCAGGCCACCGACAAAGACCGCGGCAGCTTTCGCCCTGACGACTTCGCGCTGCTCGAGAAGAGCGGCCAGCTGCACCTGCTCGAGGGCGGCACCGAGCTGTATTCGGGCGTGAATGTGTTCGTCTCAGAAGGTCACACCGTCGGGCTGCAGCTCGTGAAGCTCGAGGCAGGCGAGCAGACGGTCATCTTCTGTGGCGATCTCATCCCCACCACCGCGCACCTCAAGCCGGCCTGGGTCTCGGCGTACGATCTCTACCCGCTCACGATCATCGAAGAAAAGAAGCAGCTCCTCGCGCAGGCGGTCGAAGAGGGCTGGTTCTTGTTCCTCGAGCACGACCCCGCGGTGGCCATGTGCACCGTGACGGACGACGGGCACGGGCAGGTGGTGGTCGACCGCATCGTCCCGTTGTGATGAAGGCCTCTGCATGAAAGCCGGAACTGCCTGCGTCACGAAGAAGGGTGTCGATCGCTGGAAGAACGGCCACCCGTGGATCTACGCCGCTGACGTCGAGTCGGTCGGCCCCGACGTGCAGGGCGGAGACGTCGTTCGCGTCGAAGACACCCGCGGCTGGTTCATGGGCCAGGCGCTCTATTCGAAGGCCTCGAAGATCTCGCTGCGCTGGCTCGCGTGGGACGATCAGCCCATCGACGCCGACCTGTTCGGCCGACGCCTCGAAGCGGCCATCGCCCTGCGCAAGCGCGAGTACCCCGACGACACCTGCTACCGCGTGGTGCACGGCGAGGCCGATCAGATCCCCGGGCTCGTCGTCGACCGCTTCGGTGACTACCTCTCGGTGCAGTTCCTCCACGCTGGCACCGAGCGCCGCAAGGAGCTCTTCGTCGACCTGCTGACGAAGCACTTCAACCCGAAGGCGATCGTCAACCGCTCCGACGCGAACGTGCGCCACCTCGAGGGCCTCGAGCCTGAGAAGGGCGTGCTCACCGGAGAGCTGCCGCCCGTCGTCACGTATCGCGAAGGCCACGTCGTGATGGAGGTCGATCTCCTCCACGGCCAGAAGACCGGCGCGTTCCTCGATCAGCGTGACAACCACGTTCGCGCGGCCGACTACGGCACCGGCGAAGCGCTCGACTGCTTCAGCTACGCGGGAGCCTTCGCGCTCCAGCTCGCTCTCAAGGCCACCAAGGTCACCGCCGTCGAGATCAGCGAGAGCGCCTGCGCGCAGATCACCAAGAACGCCGAGCGCAACAAGTTCACCAACGTCGAGACGGTCTGCGCGAACGCCTTCGACTACCTGCGTGACACGCTCGACGAGGGGAAACGTTTCGACACCGTCGTGCTCGACCCGCCCTCGTTCGCGAAGAACAAAGACGCCATCGCTGCTGCGACGCGTGGCTACAAAGAGATCAACCTGCGCGCGATGCAGCTGCTCAACCCGGGCGGCACGCTCATCACCGCCAGCTGCACGCACCACATCGACGAGACGAAGTTCGAAGAGATGCTCGACAGCGCCGCGGCCGACTCGAAGCGACGCGTGCAGATCATCGAGAAGCGCGGCGCAGGGAGAGATCACCCCGTGCTGCTCGGGCTGCGTGAGACGCGCTACCTCAAGTGCTTCGTGCTCCGGGTGTTGTGATGCGGGCGCTGGCGTTCGTCCTGGTCTTCGCCGCTCCCGTGCTCGCGCAAGACGGTGGCGTCAACGGTCCAACCATCGGAACGCAATGCAGCGGCCCTGACGACTGCAAGGTCGACCTCGCGAGCGGCACCTGCTCCACCGACGGCGGCGTGTCGTCGTGGCCTGCCCCGAAAGAGGGCCCGGCGTGTGGGTGCGTGAAGAACGTCTGCCACTTCATCGTGATCGAGAAGGTCGCCTGCCGCGTCGATGCTGACTGCGCGCTCGCGACCGAGCCGGTGCTCCACGCAATTCCGGCGGTGCCGTCGAAGAAGAAGTCGAAGCCCTTCAGGCCCTGCAAGGACGGCGAGCGTCAGCCCGTGTGTACCGACTCGGTGTGTACGATTCGCAGCTGGAAGTGCTGATCAACTCTCGACCGGCGGCGGCAGCCCTGAGCCGTTGCGCAGCGCGAGGTACAACCCCGCCTGCACCATGAAGAAGAGCGCGTAGCCGATGGGAATGGCGATCAGCAGGCCCACACACAACGCGAGCATTCCGGCGATGGCGAGCAGCATCACCACCATGCCAGCGACGAAGCCGTAGCCGATGGTGGGCAGCCGGTGACCGTGCCCCAGCGCCCAGCCTCGGCGCAGCGCCTCCATCGCGTCGCAGCCGCCGTACACCAGCTCGAACTGCGCGAACGTCAGCGGAATCACCACCCACATCATCGCGACGGTGAGCGCCACGCCGCCAAGCCCGAGGACGATGAACGGCGCTGGTCCGTTGAAGGCCTCCTTCAAGCCGCCTTCGCTGAAGCTGCCGCCACCCGCGAGGATCGCCACCGCGAACAACAGCCCGAAGCCCGCCATGAGCGGCAACGCGACGCCGAACCCGATCGCGAGCTGCACCGCCGTGTAGCGCCACACCTTCTTCGCCTGCGTGAACATGCGGGGAATCTCGACCTTGCGACCGAGCAGCGAGTCGATGCCCACCCGAATGAGTCCCATGATGCCGATGCCCTGCACGATGAGCGTCACGATGAAGCCGACGATGAAGCCGACGACCATCACGATGATGCCGGGCGCAGGGTTCTTCGCTCCGCCACCGACCAGCATCATCTGGCCGATCACCGAGAACACCTGCATCACGAGCTGGCCGGCGAACGAGAGGCCCATCATCACCATGCCTGCGACGCCCAGCATCACGATGTCGCGCCGCCACGCCTCGAACACCGAGTTCCACACGCGAGAGAAGTCGTAGTCCTCACGGCTGTAGGGCCAGGTGCCGAGCGACTGACGGCAGGCCGGACAGAGCGTGCCGGTGCGCTTGTCGGAGCACGTGGAGCACATGAAGTTGCCGCACCGGGTGCAGACGGTGTCGGCGGCGACGTCCTGGTGAACGGCACACATCGCCCCTGCAGGCGCTGGTTGTGGCGAAAGCATGTGAAGACTCCTCCCGAGGTGTTTCGGCCGACGACGCTAACCCGCGTGTCGTGAGCCACGATGCACATTCGCTTCCACTGACACCCGATGGCGTCCATCGTGTGCACGTGAAGTTCTCCGACGACGACGCCGAGATCCCCGAGCCGGTGCGCCGCAAACATGCGCTGGCAGAGACCCGGGAGGTGCTCAGGAAGGCGTCCGACACGTACCGGCCGTGGTCCTGCCCCTCGACCGCGGAGTGCTGCCAGCTGACGAAGACCGGGCGGCCGCCCTGGCTGTGGCCGAGTGAGTGGGCGGTGCTCCTGGAGCGGCTCAAGCGCGACGCACGAGCGCTGCCTCCGCTGCGGGCCGACGGTGGCTGCCCCTTCCTCGACGCCAGTGGCCTGCGCTGCACCGTCTACGAAGATCGGCCCTTCGGCTGCCGCACGTTCTTCTGTCATCGGGTGAGCGGGCCGAGTGCGCAGCCGACCTTCGCGACGAACGACCTGCTCCACCAGCTCGAGGGCGCCAACGTCGAGTGGCAGGAAGACGCGCAGCCGAAGCCGCTCCCGCAATGGCACGCTGCGGCGCTCGGTGCGTCACGGGGTTGATGCCTGGTCGCATGCGTGGTCTTCCACCGCCCATGCGTCACGCTTCGTTCCTGAGCCTCCTGGCCCTCGCCTGCTCCGCGCCGATGAAGATCGAGCCGCCTGCGCCGAAGTGGTCGCCTGGCGTCGTCTACCGCACCGAGCGCGGCCCGACGTCACGCGGCTTCCTCGATCGCCGCGGGCTGGTGCACGCGCACTCGGTGTTCTCCCACGACGCCTGTGACGGGCAGCCAATCACCGACGCGGGCGTGCACGACCAGGACTGCCTCACCGACTTCCGCCGCGACGTCTGCGCCGCGAAGCAGGACTTCGTCTTCCTCACCGATCACGGCGACAACTTCAGGGACAACGAGTTTCCCGACGTGCTGCTCTACCGCGCGAACGAAGGCGACTCGCTGCTGAATCACGGCGCTGCGCCCACCGCCAACCGCCTCGCGTGCGCCAACACCGAGCCCATTCTCATCATGGCCGGCACCGAGACCGCGACGATGCCCGTCGGCCTCGAGAACCACCTGGCCAACCGCGCGCTCTACGGGAGCATGGACGACTCCGCGATCCGCGCCGCGCAAGACGCCGGCGCCGTCTCGCTGGTGCCGCACACGGAGGACTGGACGCCGGAGCAGCTCGTCTCGATGCCGCTCGATGGCTTCGAGATGTACAACCTGCACCGCAACAGCCTTCAGAACATCGGCATCGCGGCCGAGCTGGTGTTCGGCAAGGTCGAGATGGGCGACTTCGATGGCCTGCCCCACCCTGACGCGTTCTTCACGGCCTTCACCCTCGACGACCCGACGTACTTCGCGACGTGGGGCACCGTGCTCGCGCGTGGCGTGAAGCGCGTCACCACCATGGGCACCGACTGCCACCGCAACACCTTCCGCCAGAAGCTGCAGGACGGGGAGCGCATCGACAGCTACCGCCGCATGATGAGCATGTTCTCGAACCACCTGCTGGTGCGGCCCAACGCCGAGGGCTCGTTCGACGATCGATCGCTCAAGGAGGCCCTGCGCGCGCGACGGCTGTACGGCACGTTCGACTTCCTCGGCAGCCCCGTCGGGTTCGACTTCTTCGCGGCCGAGGGCGCGGTGGTGAAGGAGATCGGTGAGACGGCGCTGATTTCTTCTGGCGCGATCCTCGAAGTGAAGACGCCGCGGGTACGCGACCTCGACCCGGCCGCTCCTGCGCCGACGATCACCACGAAGCTCTGGGTCGCGAAAGAAGGCGGCTGGGACGAAGTGGCGTCGACGACCGAGCCGACGCTGCGCTTCACCCCGACGACGCCGGGTGTCTACCGGGCCGAGGTGCGCATCGTGCCAGCGCACCTGAGGCCCTTCATCGGAAAGCGGAACGACTTCATTCGCAACGAGCGCCCGTGGGTGCTCTCGAACGCGATCTGGGTCGCTCCGTAGGAGCTACTCCTTCGGCCACGTGCCGGGCGGCACCATGATGACGCCCGAGTTCCAGCCCCAGTCCTTCAGCGGCTTCTCTTCGATCGCCGTCTTCGAGTCGGGCATGTGGTTCCAGTGGAACTCGTTCACGTTGCCGTTGCGCCCGACGAACGTGTGCATGCCGCCTTTGGCGAGCCCGAAGAAGAAGGGCACCTTCGAGAGCTTGTCGATGCCCGACATGTCCTGCGTGGTGCCGCCGCCGTCGGTAGGCCGGTAGTTCTGCACCGTCGCGTCGATCTTGATGCCGTAATACGGCTTGCCCTTCGAGACCTGGTGCGCCGAGAAGCTGTGCTCGGCGTTGCCGTCGTTCGGCTTCTTCGCGTCGGGGTTCCAGTACACCGCCTGCCAGCCGTCCTTCTGGAGCTCCTTGGCGAGGTCGGTGCCCTTCGAGCCCTGCGAGCCGACGATGCGCTTGATCTCGTTCCAGCGCTCCGTCTTGCCAGCCGCCGCGTAGGCCGCGCCGACGTTCTCCATCGCCCAGCTGATGCAGGACGACTCCTTGAAGTTCGTGTTGGGCGTGGCGCCGGGCTTCGCGTTCGCGGCCGCCCAGTCCTTGCGCTCCTGCGGCGTCATCGTCTTCATCGACGAGTGATCGCCGTAGTACACGCCGACGCCGGTCTTCTCGATGCCCTCGAGGTGCTGCTTCATGCGCATGTCGATCGACTGCGCTCCGCCCGCGGCGAGCTTGTTCCCGAAGTCGTTCGGCCGCTTGGTGGTGCCCGTCTGCTGAACGCTCGGCGCCGCAACCGACGGGCCCCAGCCCTGCGTGGTCGTGGGCTGCGTCGTCGGCGCGGCCGGGCCTGCCGGAGCCGCACCAGGCGTGTTCAACGTCCACCCGACCTTGATGGCGTTCGGGTTGGTCGCCAGCGTCGGGTACTTCGCCGAGTTCGCGGTGATCAGCGCCTGCGTCGACACGCCAAGCCGCGACGCGATCTTCGAGAGCGAGTCACCCGACTGAACCGTGACGCTCGACGGGGAAGACTGCACCTGCTGCGACGACACGGGATTCGTACGAACGGAGTTCACCGACGGCATCGGACCGACCTCAAGGTGTTGGAGGAGGACTGCAGGATTACACGAAGGAGACACGCGGCAACAGACGGGTGCGCAAGCCCGCAAACGACTGGAATCGCAGCTGATCTCTAGGGCGCCGGGTCTGCAGGCTCGACCACAGGCCCCTGTTTTTGCTGCAGGGCGCCTCGCAGGCGTTCGAGGACCTGGCGCTCAGCCTCGGCTGGCAGTCCGAGCGGGCCGGGCTGGCACTCGCAGCTGACCTGTCCGGTGCGGAGATCCTGCGCGAAGGCACAGACGCCGGGGCACTCACGCAGCGGAGAGTCTTCGAAGAGCGCCAGCGACACTTCGCGCGCGGTCGAGAGGACCTGGGCACACGACTTCATCGTCTCGAACAGGCGAGACCACGGCACGACGTGCTGCGTGTTTCGGCCGCGATCACCGGCGTCGAAGGTGAAGCCGATGCGGCAGGCGGGCGAGAGGCCCGGGAAGTCGAGGTACAGGCGACCACCGTCGACCAGCGGTCTCCACACCGTCGCGGTGACGAGCAAGCCGGTGCCGGCGCCGACCTGCTGCAGCTCGAAGCACGCGTCCTCGGATGGTGTCTGGGTGCTGCGCGCGCACTGGTACCGCTGACCTGCCGCGAGCAGCCGGGGGCGATGGAGCAGCAGCACGCCTGCTCCGACATCGATGGTCACCTCGAAGCGGCCCCACGCATCGGCGGCCAGCAGCCCGACGACGCCGTGCGGTGGGGCGCCCTTCACGAGAGAGAGCGACAGGCCCCGGGTGCCGACGCCAGGCGAGAGCTCGACCTTGTCCATCGCCACGCCCTGAAACGACGACAGCTCGAGCGGCAGCAGCTCTCTGGGCAGCTCGAGCTTCTGGAGCAGATCAGCCGTCGTGGTGAACCCCGCCTGGCGTATGGGCGCTTCGAAGATCCGGCTCGCGCGCTCCCGGGTCGAGAGGCTGAACGCGCCGGTGAAGGTGTTCTCACCCTGGGTGACGCGCGCTGCGAGGAGCGGCCAGTCGTGCTTCGGGTCGCGCGTCAGCTCGAGCACCTGCACCTCGCCACCGAGCTGCTCAGCCCAGACGACCCAGTCTTCCCTCGGGCGTGAAGGAACGAACCGAAGGACGCGGCGCGACGGGTCGAGCTGGAGCGCCGTCGACTCGAGAAGCTCGGTGCCGACCACCACGACGCACGAGGTGCCTTCGACGAGCCCGGCCTGCATCGGCACCAGCCGGCGGCCAGCGACGGTGAGCCCGGCGAGCCTCGTGACGGGAAAGACCTCGTCGGCGCCCAACGGGTCGGCGATCGTCACGCGGGCGGCACCCACCATCGGCGAGTCGAGACAGCCCGTCGTCACCAACGTCATCGGCAGGGCGACGTCGATGACGATCTCGGCGGGCACCTGAAACACCTGCCCCGGAATGGCGATGCGCAAGCCCGGCCCGGGGAGCAGCGGTGCTTCGAGGCCGATCAGCGTGTCGAACGCCGGCGGACCCGCGCTCCGGGCGCAGGCCGTCGCGACGAGCAGCGAGAGGAACCAGGAGCGCACACTCCAAGCGTAGTCAGTCGATGCTGATGCCGCCGCCATCTTTCGAGACCGCGGGGACGGAGGTGCTCGAGCCCGCGCCGTTGAAGCTGAGGTTCGAAGGCGCGTTGGGGATGGTGATCGCCCGCGTGGTGATGCCCGCGCCGTTGGGGCCGATCTCGAAGAGCTGGCCAAACTCGGTGAAGCCGTAGACCGAGCCACCCCAGTACGCGATGCCGTAGACGTTGCGGTACGAGTTCGGGATCGGCCCGTAGTTGCGAATGAGGCCGCCCGTCACCGGGTTCACCTGCACCAGGCAGTCGTCGCACATCGGGTTCGAGAACATGTTCTTTACGGTGAGGAAGGTGCCGCCGTCCTGCACCGAGACGATGTCGCCCGATGACTCGAAGCCGCTCGGCAGGCCGGAGCCGATCTGCGTCTGGGCTCCGGTGGTGGTGTTGATGCGGTAGTAGAACCGGCCCGAGTACGCCACGAGCACCTCGTTGTTCGGGTCGAGCGTTCCGCGCGGCACGAACGAGAGCGAGTTCGGGTAGGTGTTCGTGGTGTTGATCGGCGTGCACGCGGCGTTGAGCAGGTTGAGGCTGTAGAAGCCCGAGAAGCCGACGATGAACGCGTTGCCGGCGCCGTCGATGGCGAGATCGGTGATGTCGAAAGCGCAGGTGAAGTTGCCGACGGTGCGCACAGCACGCGTGACGGGATCGAGAACGTAGAGCGTCGACGCGCTGTGGCCGTAGACCGACTCGACGAAGCCGGCCGTGCCGCCTGCCGTTGCGGAGCCGCCTGCCGTTGCGGAGCCGCCCGCCGTTGCGGAGCCGCCCGCCGTTGCAGAGCCGCCCGCCGTTGCGGTGCCGCCAGCCGTTGCAGAGCCACCTGCCGTTGCGGAGCCGCCAGCCGTTGCGGAGCCGCCTGCCGTTGCCGAGCCACCTGCCGTCGCCGAGCCGCCTGCGGTTGCCGAGCCGCCTGCGGTCGCGGAGCCTCCTGCGGTTGCCGAACCGCCTGCGGTCGCCGAGCCTCCCGCCATTGCGGAGCCGCCCGCGGTCGCCGAGCCGCCCGCCGTTGCGGAGCCGCCCGCCGTGGCCGAGCCACCACCGGTGCCCGCGCCAGCATCACGCTTCGGTTCCATCACCACGACGTTGCCCGGGCCGCAGGTACACGCGGCCACAGACGACACGACGACTACCGCAACGACGAGGCGAAGAGACATGATCGAGCGCCTTAGCCGAATCCGGAGCGGGTGAAGGTGTCCACCTCGGCATACGCGCGCGCCGTTGCGTCATCGAGCCTACGGCTTCGGCTGCGCACCCACGCCCATCGTGAAGTCCTGCACCTGGGTGTCGGGCGGCGGGCTCAACTTGAAGCGCGGGTCGACGCTGCCGGTGCCGCCGTCCCACGCCGGCCCGGTGTTCGTCTTCAGGTTCAAGAACGAGATCGCGTTCTCACTGCCATCGGGATCGACGACGGTGCTCTTGAGCACCTGCGCCGACTTCGGGTCGACCTCGAGGAAGATGCGGGTGAAGCGCGCGTCAGGCACGAGCGGGTCGAGCTGGAGCAACGTACCGGTGCACTTCGCGCACTCCTTCTGGGTGATGGCGAACTCGTCGGCCAGCTTGCCCTGACCGAACAAGAACGTGACCGACGCCGAGAGCTTGCTGGTGCCGATGCTCGCGACCGTCAGCAGCTTCGCCTCGGGGTCGTGCATGTAGACCTTCACGCCGGCGAGCACGAACGTCTTTGCCGAGGGCTTCGCGTAGTCCCACCGCATCAGGCCCGGCTTCTTGAAGAGCACCGTGCCGGTCGACGTCTGGGTGCGCTTGCTGATCTTGTAGAAATAGTCCTGCCGGAAGTCGGCGCTGAAGTCGCTCGTGGTCTCGTAGAAGGCCTGCATGCGCTCGACGAGCGTCTTCACCGCGGGCGCCATCACCGGCTTCGGAACTCCGGCATCGCTCACCGCAGCGACGCCAGCGTCTGTCGCACGAACGAGCCCCGCGTCCTTCGAACGCACTCCTGCGTCGGACGCGCCGGCGTCACGAATGGCGACCGCCTTCTTCGCGCTCATCGCGATGGGGTTGCCGTCGGGAACCTGAGACACCAGCAGAACCAGAAACGCGTGGGAGAGCATGTGGAAGTCCTCCTATTCCCTCGTGAAACGACTGTCGCGAGCTTCGACGCGCCGCTTCAGCCTCTCTTCACGTGCGTGCCGTACAGGCGGCCGCGTTGCTTGACCGACAAGAGCCTGAACCGGTCGCGCAAGACGACGGTCTCCTCGGGCGAGAGATCGCCATGCCGGCCCAGGTGCTCGAGCCGCCACGCCACCGCGCGAGTGATGCAGGCGCTCGCGGCCGCCGAGATGTTGAGGCTCTGCGTGAAGCCCGACATCGGCAACCAGAAGACGCCGTCGGCCAGTGACAACACCTCGTCGCTGACGCCGAAGCGCTCGTTGCCGAACACCAGCGCGACCTTCTGATCGAACTTCAGATCGAACAGGCTCTGCGCACCGTCACGCACCGCCGACACCTGCAGCGAGAAGCCCCGGGCCTTGAGCGCGCGGTGACACGAGGCGAAGTCGTCGTAGCGGGTGAGATCGAGCCACTTGTCGCAGCCCTGCGTCACCTTGGTGTTGGGAGACCACGGCACGTCGGGGTTCCGCACGACGTGGACTTCCTGCACGCCCATCGCCTCGCAGGTGCGCAGCACGGCCGCCATGTTGAAGCTGTCTTCGAGGCGATCGAGCACGACGACGAGGTTGCGCGTGCGGCTGGCGATCACCTTGTCGATGCGCTCCTTGCGCGGCTCGAGGAGCAGATCGTCAGGCAGCGGTTGGCCCTCGGCGATTTCGTACTTCGGGCCACCGCCGGTCACGCGCGGGCCCTGGCCTTCGCCTTCTTCACGACCGGCTTCTTCTTCGCGGCGGGCTTCTTCTTCGAGACCGGCGAGGTCTTCGCCGCAGGCCGCTTCGGAGCCACCTTCTTCTTCGCGGGCGTCTTCTGCTTCACGGCCTTCACGACGACGGGCTTCTCGGCCTTCGGCGCGCGGAACGCGGTCTCGGCGGTGACGACCTCGCGGAGCGCGTCCTTCTGCTTCACGCGCGTCTTGAGCGAGGCGTGCGAGAACAGCTCCCGCGCACAGGCGTCGAGCAGCGCCTCGAGCCCTTCACCGGTGGCGCCCGACAGCTCGAGCACGTGCACGCGTCGCTTCTCCATGGCCGCGAGGAACTTCGGCAGCGCGTCGCGGGCGTCGGGCAGGTCGAGCTTGTTGGCCACCACGACCATCGGCTTCCCCGCCAGCACGCCGCTGTACTTCTTGAGCTCGGTGTTGATGGCGTCGAAGTCCTTCACCGGGTCGCGGCCTTCGATGACGGCCGAGAGATCGACCAGGTGCACCAGCACCCGGCAGCGCTCGACGTGCCGGAGGAACTGGTGGCCCAGCCCGGCGCCTTCGCTCGCGCCTTCGATGAGCCCGGGGATGTCGGCCATCACGAACGACTTCTTGTCCTTGTAGGGCACGACGCCGAGGTTCGGCACGAGCGTGGTGAACGGGTAGTCCGCCACCTTGGGCTTCGCGCGCGAGACGCGGCTGATCAGCGTCGACTTGCCGGCGTTGGGGAAGCCCACGATGCCGACATCGGCGAGGAGCTTGAGCTCGAGCGTCAGGTCCTTCTCTTCGCCCGGCGTGCCGTCCTGTGCGAAGCGCGGCGTCTGGCGCGTCGAGGTGGCGAAGTTGATGTTGCCGAGGCCTCCGCGGCCGCCCTTGGCGATCACGAACGTCTGGCCGGCGACCGAGAGATCGACCAGCACGTTGCCGGTGTGCGAGTCGCGAACGACGGTGCCGACGGGGGTCTCGAGGATCAGATCGTCGGAGCCGGCGCCGTTCATGTCGCTGCCCATGCCGTGGTAGCCGTTCCGCGACCGGTAGAGCGAGTGGTAGCGGAAGTCGAGGAGCGTGGTGAGCTGCTCGGTCGCCTTGAAGATGACCGAACCGCCATTGCCGCCGTCGCCACCTGACGGACCGCCCTTGTCGATGAACTTCTCGCGACGGAACGCGACGGCGCCATTGCCGCCATCGCCGGCCTTCACCTTGATTTGCACCTCGTCGACGAACTTCATCAGATCCTCCACTCGAGCTTCAGAAACACGAAGCGGGTCGGCTCCTTGCGAAGGAACGCGACCCGCATACGACAGACCGAAAAAAGAACGACTTCAGACCGCAGCGGCGGGCGAAGCGTCTTTCGCGGGGTACACCGAGACCTGCTTGCGCTTCTTGTCCTTGCGCTCGAACGTGACGACGCCGTCGACGAGCGCGAACAGCGTGTGGTCGCGGCCCGCGCGCACGTTGGTGCCCGGGTGAACAACGGTGCCGAGCTGGCGGATGATGATGGTGCCGGCGGTGATCGTCTGGCCGCCCGAGACCTTCATGCCGCGGCGCTGTGAGTTCGAATCACGGCCGTTGCGAGAGGAGCCCTGCCCTTTTTTATGTGCCATGGAAGTCGAGTCCTTCTGGGTGAAGAAAGTGGTGAGTGCGAATCAGGCCGCGACGCCGGTGATCTTGATCTCGGTGAAGGACTGCCGGTGACCGCGCATGCGCGTCCAGCCTTCCTTCTCCTTGCGGAAGTGAATGACGCGACGGGCCTTGGTCTGGCGAACGATCTTGCCGGTGACGTTGGCGCCCGAGACGATGGGCTTGCCGATCTTCGGCGAATCGCTGCCGCCGACCATCAGAACCTCGTCGAACTTCACGTCCGAGCCCGACTCACCCGCGATCTTCTCGATGCGGATGACGTCTCCCTCGGCCACGCGGTACTGCTTTCCACCAGTGCGGATGACGGCGTACATCGTGATGTCCTCGTTTTCGTTCAGCTCGTTCTTGCGAAGCGAGTCCCGGTCGGAGCCCAAGGGGCAGAACGCCGGAAAGGCTGCCGCGTGTATGTCACCCCGGTGAGGTGGTCAAGCCCTGCAACTCGGGGAACTTCCTGATCAGGCCTTCACGCCTCCTTCATCCACGCTTTGAGCTCGGGGACGACGGTCTTCTTCCACTTCGCAGACGTGCGCAATTCCATGAACCGGGCGGTGACGGCGTCGAGCATGCGCCCCAGCACCGCCACGTGATCCAGCCGCTCGGTGAGCTTCTCGTCGTCATCATCCTTCATCAGTTCAGGGGTCTTGCCGGCGCGTACGTCGAAGTGCTCGGCGTCGAGGGTCACCTCATAGGAACGCTCCTGCCAGGTGATGGCCACCCGCGCCGAATGCACCAGCAGGCCCCGAGCAGCGGCCTGACGGATCAGCTGGGCGTACGGCGCGTTGACGCCCTTCACGGCCACCTCGGTGATGTCGCCGCTCGCCGCCCGCAGCGTCAGCCGTCCGTTGAAGAGCACCGTGATCGGCTCATCGTCGAGCACGGCAATGGGGTTGGTGTCGTTGCTGCGGAAGAGCACCCAGGTGAGCGCCTCACGCCCGAGCCACGTGCGGCCGCGGTACAGCGCTTCCCTCGCCTTGGCCTGCTCCGTCTCGATCGGATCGGCCTTCTCGACCGTGGCCTGACCGTCGACCCCCGCGTCGCCGCGCATGAACTTCGCTTCGCTCCCAGCCGCTTTCTTCGAGGCCATCACGCCACCTCTTTCTTCTTCGGCGTCGAGAGCTCGTCACCGAACAGCTCCGTCGTTGGCGCGAGGCGATCGAGCGTGTCGGCGTCGACCAGCGACGCAGGCACCTTGGGAATGAGCTTGAGGTCGAGCGTCGAGGCGAGCGCCTCGGTGATCTCTTCGACGATCGAGCGCGTCGTGGCCCACACCGCCAGCTCCTTCGCGGTGAAATCGAGGCTCACGTCGAAGACCTTCACGCCGGGCTCGGTCTTGCTGCGGAGCGCGCGGCGAATGGTGTCCTTCTGCTCGGTCTTCTCGCGGCGTCCCGGGGCGCGGCCATTCTTCTGCTCGAAGGCCTGCGACCACTCGGACAGCTGCGTGCGAATCTGCTGACCCGGAATGCGGAGCTTCTCGACGCGCCACGCGAACAGCGCGTGCATGCCGCGGAAGACCTCTCCGGCGGGGAATTCGGCCACCTCGGGGCGCTCGAGCGAGACGAAGCCCGAGGCGCGATCCTCATCGCCCTTCGGGTCGATGCCTTCGAAGGCGCGTGACTCGAGCGCTTTGACGAGCCACTTGCGGGTGTCTTTGGGAATGCTGCCGTCGAGACGGAAGCGGGCGAACGAGAGGGCACCACGGCGAATCGGCATGAGGCGCGCCGTGTTTCGCGACGGCCAGAACAAAGCAACTGTGAAAGCGCGGTCGTTGGTCGCGTCGCGCGGAGCGAATAGGGTTCTTCGCCATGACGGCGCCCTGGCAACCCAACTTCGGCTTCTACATGACGACCCTCGACGAGCACCCCGCCTCGTTCGTCGTCGACCTGAACGCCGAGCCGACCGAGTCACATTCGTTGCGGCTGCAGCTCCGCGTGCCCCTGCGCAACCCGCGGCCCGATGGCCTGCGCGACGCCGCCGAGCTGGAGTCGATGGGCGCGCTGGAGGATCGCCTCGTCGAGGCGCTGACGGCGAAGGTCGACGCGCTCTACGTCGGCCGGCTCGTCACCCGCGGCGCGACGGAGTTCTTCTTCTACGTGCCAGAGGCGAAAGGTCCGCTGCTGGACGAGCTCGAGGAGCTGCTCGGGCCCGTGGCGCCGTACGAGGTCGAGTACCTCGCCGCAGAGGATCCCGACTGGGGCATGTACACCGACTTCCTCTACCCCGACGCGTACTCGCTGCAGTCGATCGCCAATCGATCGTTGCTGGAGCAGATCGAAGCGACCGGTGACGTGATGAGCGTCGCGCGCACCATCGATCACCTCGCGTACTTCGAGAACACCGGGCCGGCGAAGGAAGCGGCGATCCGGCTGAAGGCCGCGGGCTTCTCGACCGACGAGCTCGAGACGCGCGAAGACGGGCGCGTGGGGCTCCAGTTTCACCGCGACGACGCCCTGTCGGACGGTCAGGCCGATGCCTTCGTCGCCGAGGTGCTCGACATCATTCTGCCGCTCGATGGCGACTACGACGGCTGGGGGTGCTCGCTGGTGAAGACCTAGTTGCAGGTGCCGCAGGGGCTTCCGCCGTCGAACGAGCTCGAGCGTGGGGTCGGGGGCAGCGTCGAAGAGAAGTCGCTGAAGTTCGAGTTGTTGTCGATGCAGCCATCTGGGCCACGCGAGATCGACGTGGCCGCGGTCGGCGCCGCGGCGGGCATTCCCTCGGCACACGGGCTCGTCTGCGTCCCGTAGCCAACCAGGTCGGCAAAGCCCGCGTCCGGGCACCCGGCTGCCAACGGAAACACGTAGGGCACGAGCGCGACCTTCGCAGCAGCGCCCGCGAGCGCCTGCGTGGCGGAGACGTCTCCGACGAGGGGCGCTCCGGATCCCGTTGGCCCGGTGGTGATCAGCAGGAACGAGTTGGCTGGCATCGTGTTGAAGAGCGTCGCGAGGGTCGACCACTGGGAGCTGGTCGACGATTGGTACTGCAGCGTCCAGCCCGCGAGAGACACCGGACTCAGACTCCGGTTGCGAAGCTCGATGAAGTCGACGTTGTAGACAGCGCCCGTGTTCCCACCGGTCGGGTACACCTGACTGATGACGACCGGGCTGCAGCTGGCCGGGGGAGGAGCGACGACGAACGGCTGCGTGCGCGTCGCGACGGGCCTGCCGCGCAGGTCAGTGACGCCAGTCGTGCAGCTGAGCTCGTAGGGGCGCTGCGAGAGGAGGCCTGTCTGAAGGACGACGACTCGCGGGTTGTACAGGGTCGCGCTCTGCACGGCTGGTCCGAGCTGGCCGGCGCCGGCGTCGAGGGTGAAGAACTGAGGCTGCACCGTCGACGGGGAGAGCGCGCGATCGAACGTCGCGGCCACCGTCTGGGGACCGGGGGCAAAGGCCGAGATGAGGTTGGGAGCCGGGCAGCTCGTGCCCATCAGCTCGCTGTCGGAGAAGGCCAGCGGCTGCGCGGTCGATTGAAAGCGCCAGAGCGGAGTGCCCGTGACGACGACCTGACAGGCGGACGAGAGATCTTGTTGATCGAGGTACGCGCTGGGCAGTCGCAGGCGAAGCGTGCTGCCACCATCGGGGACGCCGGCGGTGCCGAGGGAGATCGCCTTGAAGCCGTTGCCCGCTGCGGTGGAGAGCCCCTGCGGCGTCCCGACGATGCGGATGAGTCGGCTCTCCCACGCGTCGAAGTTCTGCGTGAAGTCGACCGCGCTGACGTCGCGCACATAGCCGCTGACCGGGTTGTTCGAGCTGCTCCTGGAGAAGCCGGTGTACGAGGTGACCTGTCGCAGCCCGAAGAGCCTGGAGCCCGAGGTGGCGGTGAAGCTGACCAGGTCGCCGGCGCGCACCCCTGCGTCGGAGACGCCCACGAAGAGGGCCGGGCCATCGGGTGCTGCCTGAACGAAGAAGCCAGTCGGGTCGACCGGCTGGCCGGTGCCCGCGTCGATGACCGGCGGCACATAGGTGACGAGCACGTTGTCGATCGGCAGGCTCGGGAACCCGGCATCGGCATCGAACGCGGCGAGGACGTCGGTCACCTGCGCGACGACGGACGAGCCACCGCCGAAGGAGCCACCGGTTCCGCCACCCAGTGAGCCGCCGGTTCCACCTGCTGTCGCGCCTCCAGAGCCGCCTGCCGTCGCGCCACCGACGCCGCCTCCAGCAACACCGCCAGCCGCAGCACCACCGGCCTCGCCTCCGGCCGCAGCACCACCGGCCTCGCCGCCCGATGCGCCACCGCCAACGACGCCACCGGCATCACCACCGCCAGCGCCTCCACCGGCATCACCACCGCCAGCGCCTCCACCACCGGTTCCGCCTCCCGCGCCCCCTGATGAGCCGCCGCCCGAGGCGCCTCCCGCGACTCCGCCAGCGATGGCCCCGCCGGCCGAGCCGCCACCAGCGACGCCGCCTGCTGCAGTCCCTCCCGCGACCGAGCCGCCTCCGGAACTTCCGCCTGCGCGTCCACCGTCAGCCGGAGCAACCGCAACACACACCCGATTCACACAGACCTGCGAGCCAGGGCAGTTCGTATCGACCCGACACGGCAGGTTGGTGAGGTTGGGAAAGCAGGAGATCAGCAGCACCGCGACGACTGCAAGCGTCCGCCCCCGGTTCATGCGGTGCAGCGTAGACCTCGCTGCCTGCCGGGCGAAACACTGCTCAGCCGGTTTGCCATCGAAACGCGAGCCGGCCCGACGTCGCGCCGCGGAAGAGAAACGCCACGGCAGAGCCGCTCAGGAGCGAGTTGAAGTGACGAGGCGAGTTCGGGTCGAGCACAACTGACGGCCGTTCGCCGGGAACGACCTCGGCGGCTTCGAAGTCCCAGCCCGCAGACTTTCCGCCCTGCAGCACGGGCTCTTCAGCAAGCTGGAACAGCAGCTCCATGCGAGCGCCGTCGTCGTCGAGAGGCCACGCGTCGCCCTGCTCCCACGCCGGCCAGCCGCCGAGCTTGTCGCAGCGGAGCGGGCGGTGATCGTTCCCTTCGACGAGCGGGTCTTCTTCGAACCGAACGAAGTCGACGATGGCGCCGGGCGCACAGACGTCGATGTGGGCTTCAGGCGGAGCCTCGAGTTGCTCGGTCGCTCCGGTCACCACTTCGGCCAACACGCCTGGCGCGGCCTCGGTCGTGGTGTCGCAGCCGTGCGAGCAGACGAAGAGCTGGGCGAGCCCGTCACCCCCGGTCAGCGGTGCCGGGAGGGCGGACAGCTCCAACGTCACGACGTGCGAGAGCGGCTGCTGACACGCGCGGCAGAGCGGCCAGGTGGAGCCCGCAGGCCTGAACGCGGCCGTCGTCGCGATCGAAGACCGCGCCACAGCGGCTGCAGAAGTCACCGGAAGGAACGCGACGCGCGGTTGAAGCGACGCCGGTGGGAGGCTGGTGAGCGGCGGCGCGAAACGCGGGGTGTGCGTCGGCCCTCGCGCCGCAGGCATCGGCAGCGCCTCGCGCATCACCTGCCCCCTCGCGCTCACCACCTCCTGAGTCCCCCTGAAAACACGACGAATGCGACCGGTGTCGACTTCGATGGCCACCTCGATTGACGACCGCACGTGGCCTGCGAGGCCCGGCTCCGCGAGTGTGAGCGCCTCGACGGCTGCCTCGACCGACGATGCCGCCACACCGACGATCATCGCGTGGCCGGTGAACGCCGACTGGAGTACCAGCGGCGCGCTCTCGGCGTCGACGTTCGTGAGCGCGATGACATCCGGGTCCTGGCGCAGCATCGAGCGCAGCACCTGCGTCGGCGTCACGTCCGCCAGGTCGCGAGCCTCGGCTTGCACCGGCATCGTCGTCAGCCGCGTCGGGTTCACCTCGATGAGCCCGCCGTGAATGTTCTTCGCAGGGTACGTCTTCGCGAGCACGGCGACGAGCGCGGCAGCGGTCTGCGCATCACCGAACACCACGATCATCGAGCGGGCCGCATCCAGCAGCACACGCACCGCCCGCGTCACGTCGCGTCGTGATTCGGGCGATTCGAGAAACGCATCGAGCGACTGGAGCGCGGTCGTCATGGCTGGCGACGGTAGCCGAAGCTCCGTGGCATATCGGCAGGCATGAATCGCACGGTGGGCATGCTGTCAGCGGCGTTCGCGTTCTTCGGCGTCGCGTTCGGAGCGCTCGGCGCGCACGGGCTCAAGAGCCTGGTGAAAGATCTCCCCGACGCGGCCGATCGCATCGGCTGGTGGGAGACGGCGGCGCGCTACCACCTGGTGCACGCGCTCGCCCTCGGCCTCACGGCGATCGTCGCGCATCACGTCACGACGCGCGGCCCGCGCATCGCTGCCGGGCTGTTCGTCGCGGGCATTCTCATCTTCTCGGGCAGCCTCTACGTGATGGGCCTGACCGGCATCCGTGGGCTCGGCGCGCTGACTCCGTTCGGCGGCTTCGCGCAGCTCGGAGGCTGGCTGACGTTGTTGTGGTCGATGCGCCAGCTGCCACGCTCCGGTTAAGAGACCGTATGGCTTACGAACAACGTCGAGGTGGCGGTGCACGGCTGCTCATCGGGCTGGTGATCGCCGGCGTCTCGATCGCGACCTACCTCTCGCGCCGCACGACGAACGAGCTCACGGGTGAGACGCAGTACGTGAAGCTCTCGGAGCGGCAGGAGGTCGCGCTGGGCCTGTCGAGTGCGCCGACGCTGACGCGGCAGTTCGGTGGAGCGACGGCTGACGCGGACCTCGCGCGCTACGTGACGAGCGTCGGCAAACGCGTCGCCGACAGGAGCGCAGCGGCGAAGACGAAGTACCCGTTCACGTTCACGGTGCTGGGCGATCGCAAGACGGTGAACGCCTTCGCGTTGCCGGGCGGCCCGATCTTCATCACCGAGGCGCTGCTCTCACGCATGACGAACGAGGCGCAGCTGGCCGGCGTGCTCGGGCATGAGATCGGCCACGTCGTCGCGCGCCATGGCGCGGAGCACCTGGCGAAGGCCGACCTCACCGCGGGGCTGGTGGGCGCGACGGTGGTGGCGACGTCGGATCCCGATTCTCCCGGCAGCGCGCGGGCGCAGGCGGCGCTCGCGATGGCGACGGCTCAGCTGATCAGCATGAAGTTCGGCCGCGACGACGAGCTCGAGTCCGATCGGCTCGGCGTTCGATTCATGGCCGAGGCTGGCTACGACGCCGCGCAGATGGGCGAGGTGATGAAGGTGCTGAAGGCCGCGGGAGGCGGCAAGACGCCCGAGTTCTTCTCGACACACCCCGACCCCGAGAACCGGCTGGAGCGCATCGCGGCAGCGCTGAAGGACCTCCCGGCAGGTGGAGAGCTCGGAGAGGTCGAGTTCAAGGCGAACGTGCTCGACAAGCGGGGCGAGGCTCCGAAGGCGATCGACGAGGCGCCGGTGGAAGACGCTCCACTGCCTCGGCGGGAGAAGAGCGCGAAGGAGCCGACGACGACGCTCTCGCAGCTGCCCGACGAGGCGCGCGAGACGTTGAAGTTGATCGCCTCCGGTGGCCCGTTTCCGTTCGATCGCGATGGCATCGAGTTCAAGAACCGCGAGGGCCGGCTGCCGTATCGGCCCGGTGGCTACTACCGCGAGTACACGGTGCCGACGCCAGGCGAGCGGACTCGCGGCGCACGACGGATCGTCACGGGCGCGAATGGGGAGCGATACTACTCAGCCGACCACTACGAGACGTTCTCCCGCGTCGCGCCGTGAGTGAGCCTTCGTCACCACTCGAGTTCCGCGAGCAGCACAAGAAGCGGCTCTCGTGGATGCCGTGGCTGTACGCGTCGCTGAAGGACAAACACCTGGTGTGGGCGAGGCCGTGGCAGACCGAGGTGCAGGCGAAGCTGATGCGCGAAGAGACGGTGACGATCGCGGAGGACTGCTTCATCGCTCCCGAGGCCGGCATCTTCGCGCAGTTGGGACGACCGATCGTGATTGGCGCTCGGTCCACGGTGGCGGCGCACGCGTTTCTGCACGGGCCGGTCATTATCGGCGCTGACGTCAGCATCAACGCGCGCGCCAGCCTCGATGGAGGCGCCGTCGGCATCACGATCGGCGATGGGTGTCGCATCGCGAGCGGCGCGACGCTGTACGCGTTCGATCATCAACTGGCTCCGGACCGGCCGGTGCGTGAGCAGCCGGTGACGTCGAAGGGCATCACGCTGGGGAAAGACGTGTGGGTCGGCGCGAACGCGGGCATCACGGATGGCGTGACGGTGGGAGATCACGCCGTCATCGGCATGGGCGCGGTGGTGACGAGTGACGTGCCGGAGTGGGCGATCGTCGCGGGCGTGCCGGCGCGGGTGATCGGCGATCGACGAACGCGCTGACGGCTCTGTGGCGAGGCAGTCGTGGAAGTGGCCTCCGAAGCCTCGAGACACGAGGGCCAGCTCGAATTGGCACCACTCAAGTTCGACACGGCCCGAGGGCGAGGTCGCTTCCCAGGCAAGTCAGGCTGCCGACGGTCTGGGTCAGCCAACTGACGTCAGTTGCCTTACGCCCGCCGTCGGTGGCCTGACATGGCTGGGAAGCGCCCGCCCTCCCTCGACCCGAACGGCCAAACGATCACGGAGCGCGCGCCTTTCCTTCACGACCATCGACACTCGAGGCTTCGTGAGCGCCCTCGTTCGCCCCTCGCGCTCTCGAGAGCCGTTCCGACCACTCCGGGACGGCGGTCCGCGCGTCAGAGTGCCGCGCTCAATGATCGCAGAGGCCGTTCGGCGCATCAGAGTCGCTCTGGCCGGCGCGCGACCCGCCCTGCACTCATCGTCGTCTCGAAAGCGAAGACGCGCTGGGCGACCCCGGTCAGGCTCGACCTCGCTGGAACCCGATGCTTGCATTGGACGCGATGACCCGATTCGTCGTCGTCCTCGCGGTCCTGTGCACGGCGTGTGCTCACTCCCCATCGCGCGCCCCGTGCGTTCCCCGTGAGCCTCCGACACCCTGGTACGGCGATCTGCGAGCGCTCGCCGAACGCGCGGCCCGGGTTCGAGGCCTCGAGCTCACGCAGACCTTCACCATCACCCCGCTCGACGACGCTGCGTTCTTCGATCGGAATGATCGAAACCAGGAAGCCAGTCGCCCCAGCCTCGAGGACTTCTCGCGAACCCTCGAGGTGCTCTTCATCAAGGCCAACACGTTCAACGAAAAGACCGGCGATGAGTCCTACCGAGCGGGTCTCGGCGTCAGCCGCGAGGCGATGAAACGAGTCCGAGATGACCAGCTGATCGCCTTCTACGAGTTCGACAGCCACACGCTCGTGGTTCGCCAGAAGAGGCCTTTGCTCAGCCCATCCGTCGAGCGCGCGACGCTCAGCCGCACGGTGGCCCACGTCATTCAGGACCAGCAAGGCCTGGGCACGACGAGACCAACGGGAATCGACGAGTGGCTGGCCTGGAATGCCGTGCTCCAGGGCGACGCGGCGCTGACGGCGATCCTGATGGGCGCGGATTTCGACGACATGTCCCCGCGGCGCGCGGTGGAGCGGGTTCGCCTGAGCCGAACGACCACGAAGGACGAAACGCCAAAGGCGCTCGCGGCCATTCCTCTTGCGCGTGAGGTCTTCCTGTTTCCGTCTCGCGAGGGTGAACGATTCGTCACCGACCTGTACGCCGCTGGAGGGCTCAACCTCGTCGACGCCATGCTCCGCTCGCCGCCGAGCACGACGGACCTCATCCTCAACCCGCAACGCTACCTCGCCGGAGGAGGACCCAGGACCGCCCGCGTCGGGGCAGACGCTCGACACCTCGGGGTGCTGCTCACGAAGTCTCTGCTGAGATCGTGCAACGTCGCCGGGACCAACCCCATTCCACCTGAGCTGGTGAACTGGTTGGGCGCCTCGCTGGTCGACGATTCACTGGAGCGCCGCGGAAACGGGTACGTCTGGCTGACCACCTGGGACACGGAAGAGACCGCGCGGCAGACGCCGAACGCCGACGCCGAGGAACAACGAACGAGCACGCTGCTGGTGGCGGCTTCGGAGCTCCGCCTGATCGCGGAGTGTCTTGGCGCCAGGCGCGAAGACCTCACCACGAGCGCGCGCGGCGTCTCGGTGGCGTTGACGGTGAACCGGATCGACGAGGCGGATCACCTGGTCGCGCTCCCTCGACCAAAGATGACGGGTGCTCGCTTCGCGGCAGTCACGATTCCCGAACCCCGTGCCGATGTGGCGTTTCACAACCCCGGGCCAGGTCGGCTGGTGGGGCCTCGCTGGGAGCACGCGTCGCTCGGTCTTGCGCTCGACTGGGCTTCGGGAGCGCAGCTCCTCGACAACCCCGGCGCCGTGCTGCTGGCCGGAGCTCCCGGCGTCATGCTGGTCGGTGCATACCTCGATGAACGGCCCGAGGACGGACGAGCGACCGAGTTCCTCGAAGGGCTGGCGAGCGGACTTGCCGAGAGCGGGAAGCTCGCGGGAAAGCCGACGACGATACGGCACGAGTGGAAGGGCGTGACGAAGAACGGCGCCAAAGCGAAGGAGGCGACGCTGCACTGGGGCAAGGCCACGTTCGTGGCGCGCGCGTACCCGATGTGCGCGGGCCGCGCTGTCTTCTATTTGGTCGGCATGAGCGTCGACCCGTCGAGTGATTCAACGCGGACGCAGTGGCAGGACTCGCTCGCGTTCACCGGAGCAGCACCAGCCTGCGATCGATGACCGGCATCACCGCGGAGCCGACCCCGCGTCTTCGCCTCCAGAGCCTCGAGTGACGAGGGCCAGCACGAATTGGCACCACCTCAACTTCGACACGGCCCGAGGGCGAGGTGGCTTCCCGGGCAAGTCAGGTTGCCGACGATCTGGGTCAGGCAACTGACGTCAGTTGGCTTGCGCCCGCCCTCCCTCGACCCGAACGGCCAGACGTTCACGGAGCGCGCGCCTTTCCTTCACGACCATCGGCACTCGAGGCTTCGCGGGCGCCCTCGTTCACCCCTCGCGCTCCCGAAAGCCGCTGTTCAGTCACTTCGCTTCCGGCTGGCTGGAGACGAGGGTCGCGGTCACCGGATAGTGATCGGAGCCACCCGCTCGCACGGTCTTCGCCTCGGTGAACGTCATCCCACGCGCAAAGACGTGGTCGATGTTGAACACAGCCGGCCACGCGATCGCCGGGCCAGGAAACGTCGGTGAGCACGACGACTTCGACAACGCGCAGCCCCGCGTGAAGCCCGCCGCCTCGAGCGCGCGGAGCCCCTCACCGTTCGGCTCTTCGTTGAAGTCACCGAGCAACACCACGGGCCGCTCCGTCTTCTCGAAGCGTGCGACGAGCGTCTGCGCCTGCTTCTTACGAACGACCGCGTTCTTCTCGAGCTGATCGAAGAACGTGTCGCTCTTCTTGTGCTTCCCCACCGGCGGCATCAGGTGCACGCACACCAGTTGCACCGAGCGGCCATCGAACGGCACGCGCGCCTCCATCGCAGGAATCTTCGAAGGTGCGACCGGGCCCGTCCGCACCTCCGTCAGCGGCCGCTTCGACGCGAACCCCACGCCCCACGTCCCCGCCTGCGGAAGGAAGGCGCGGTACGGGTACGTCTTCGACAGCGCTCCCTCGAACGCCTTCACGAAGTGCGGCGTGAGTTCGGTGAGACAGACCACCTCGGGCGCTTCGGTCTCGATCGCTTTCACCGACGCTGCGTCGTCCGAGCCTCTGAACAACACGTTGAAGGCCATGAGCTTCAGCGGCTCTTCGGCGACTGCAACGTGGCTCGCGAGCGACACCGCGAGGGCCAGCAACCATGTTCGTGTCATGGGCGGCGGAACAGTGCACCGCTCGTACCCAGCGCTACTTCCGGCGCAGCACGCGACGGACCACCGCGCCCGCCTGCGGAATTCCCATCAGCGCCGTGATCACGAAGTAGCCGGCGCCGTACACGCCGATCAGCCCCGTCGACGTCACCAGCGTCGACACGTCGAAGCGCCAGACCATCAGCTCCGGCACCATCGGGAACGGGAGCACCTGGCCGCCCCACTCCTCCAGTGCCATCGGCCGCGCGCCGAAGTGAGCCGTCAGCGCGACCTTCACGCCGACCGCGACGCCCGCTGCCACGAATGCCGCCACCCACAAACGCGCCAGGCGCCCCGCGATCGACGGCACACCGCCCAGCTGCTTCGCCACCGCGCGCTTGAGCAACGACATCTCGAGCCACGCCGTCACGCTCGTCGTCAACGTCAGGAACACCGCCGCGAGATCGGTCGGTAGCCCGAACACCTGTGCCCCATACGTCACCGACACGAACCCCAGGGCCACGCCGAGCGTCACGCGAATCACCGCGAAGCGAAACGGCGTCTTCGTGTCCTTGAGCGCGTACAGCGTCGAGGAGAAGAGCCGTCCACTCGTCTGCGCGAGCAGCGCCACGCCTGAGCCGAGCAGCAGGTACCAGCCAAGCCGCGAGTCCTTGGCCGTGAAGCGCCCCGACTCGAGCAGCACGCCACACAGCAGATCGCCCAGCAGCAGGAACGCGACCGCCGACGGCACCACGAAGAACGACATGCGCTCCAGGCCCGCCTTGAGCCGCTCTTGCAGCGCCTTCGAGCGCTCCTCCACCGACTTCACCGCGTCGGCCGACATCTCGGGCAGCTCAGCCGCCGCGATCGACATGCCGAACAGGCTGATGGGCAACAACGCGATCGTCTGCGCGTACGTCAGCACCGAGACCGCGCGCACTGACACCAGCGTCACCAGCGCGAGATCGACGTACGCGCTCACTTGCACGACGCCGCGCGCCGCCACCGCCGGCCCGAACCCGCGCAACACCTCGACGACCGACGGCAGCGAGATCGACGGACGCGGATTGAACTGGCCGAGCAGCTTCAGCACGTTCGGCAACTGCACCAGGAACTGCAGCACGCTCCCGGCCACCGTCGCCCACGCCACCCAGGTGATCACCTCGGAGCCCGGCGCTCCTCGAAAGCCGAGCAGCACCGCGATGATCGCCCCGTTCCACACCACCGGCGCCGCGTACGAGAGGAAGAACTGCTTGTGGCTGTTGAGAATCCCTAAGCACCACGCTGAGAGCACCAGCACGCCCGTGCCCGGGAAGATGATGCGCACCAGCGTCACCGTCAGCTCGTACGCCTCTCCGGAGTAACCGGGCGCGATGAAGCGGACGAGCCACGGCGCGCCGAGGAGCCCGACGGCCACGATGACGCCGACGAGGAGCGCCAGCAGCCCGAACACCGCGCCCGCCATTCGCCGCGCCTCGTCGAGCTGCCCCTTCGCGCGAAGGCTCGCGTACACGGGAATGAACGACGCCGAGAGCACACCTTCACCGAGCAGGTTCTGCAGCACGTTCGGAATTCGCGTCGCGGCCGAGAACGCCGCCGCCTCGAGCCCGCTGCCCATCAGGTGCGCGAACAACTTCTGCCGCGCGAGGCCCGCCAGCCGCGACAACAGAATGCCGAGCGCGACGAGCGCGGCGGAGCGGCCACTGCGTTGCGGCGTCTCTGGCACTCAGCCCGTTGTACTGCGCACGGCGTGCCGGGAAAGAAACTACCCCTCGACGATGAAGGCGATGATGGCTCCGATGAGCGCCGCGCCAGCCAGCCCGAGCGCGACGTTCGCTCCCAACGCGCTCTTGTTCGCCTCGGCGCCGAAGAGCCGGAAATAGAAGTCGGAGTTCGACTCGTTCGCCTGCCGCGCGAGATCGCTCGCGTTGCCGCCGAGCCCTGCCGCGACGCCCAGCGCGAGAATCGTCAGCCCGCTCAGCGTGACCGCGACGGGACGTTTGGAGAGGAACACGCCCGGCCCTTCAGCCGTCGCGCCGGTCTGCTCCTGTGGCGCAACCAGGCGCGCGCTCATCGCGGAAGACGGAACGAGCGTCTGCGCCGTCACCAGTCCAGCCAGCAGCCACGTCATGGCAGATCTCCCAGCGTCGAGTTCTCGCGCTCACCCAGCTGCCACGCCCGCACCGACGCGGCGGCGGGGCCTCCATCGGTGCCGTCGAGCCGCATGATGCCCACACGGAAGCGATCGCCCAACGAAGGGTTCGCGCCCGTCGCCGGCAACGCGACCGTTCCTAGCAGCCGGGTGTTCATCCACACGCGACGGTTGCCGCCACGCGCCCACCGCACCTCGAACAGGTAATCGCCAGCGCCGAACCCTCCGTCGACGGCGTAGGTGTTCGACACGGCCTGATCCGACACGGTGCCGGCGCTGTTGCTCACCTGCAGGTCGCCCGAGGGCGTCATCGCCAGCTGCAGGTGCACGTTCGTCGACTGCCCAAAGCTGTACTCCATGAAGGGCAGGTTCCCGACGAGCTGAGGCCGCGCCGGCAGCCGCAGCTTGCCCTTCACCGCGCCTTCGAACGTCGTCGGCAAGAACCCGGCATCACGCACGTCGCCGCTCGCCGAGTCTTCACTGTCCACCGTGCCGACCACCGTGCCGTTGAGCTGGTTGCCGTTCGCGCCGTCGACCATCGCCACGCACCCGGTGTCGAGCGTGAAGCCGGCGAAGCCGTGCATCGGTTGCTGCCACACCGGACCGGGCCCCGCTGCGCCACCAGCCGCTGAGCCTCCAGCAGCCGCGCCACCAGCGGCGGAGCCACCAGCTGAGCCGCCCGCTGCTGAGCCTCCGGCAGTCGAGCCACCCGCAGCCGCGCCACCCGCCGCGCTGCCTCCAGCCGCAGCGCCCCCTCCCGCGCCTCCGTCAGTGCGTGGATCGACTTCGTCCGGCCCGTAGCATCGGCCGGCGATGCACTCGCGCGGAGCACCACACGGCTCCTGCTCGTTGCAGGTACGGCCCGGACGATCGTTCAACTCGACGAAGCACCCGCCGAGGACGAGAGAAACCGCAACCACCAGAAGAGGTCGGAGCACAGCCGCGCACTCTATCGCCCACGTCGCGATCTACCCTGCGCAATCAGACAGCCGAGCTTGACCCTCGAGGTCCGCAGGGCCAAACAGGCTCCATCGTGTCACGCGTCCTCGTCGTCGATGATGAATCCAACCTGCGCAAAGTGCTCGCAGCGATCCTCCGCAAGGAGGGCTACGAGGTCGCCATCGCCGAGAACGGCGAGGTGGCCCAGGCCGAATTCGAGAAGAACGGCGCCGACGTCGTCATCACCGACATGGTGATGCCGAAGGTGGGTGGGCTCGAGCTGCTCAAGTCCGTCCACGCCATTCGCCCCGACGTGCCCGTCATCATCATCACCGCTCACGGCACCGTCGACTCCGCCGTCGAGGCCATCAAGGCCGGCGCGTTCGACTACATCACCAAGCCCTTCGAGCAGTCCGAGATCCAGTCGGTCGTCGCGAAGGCCGCCCGCACGCAAGAGGCCAACCAGGCCCACGTGCCGCCAGAAGGCCGCCCGCGCACCGCGATTGTTGGTGACTCGCCGCAGGTGCAGGAAGTCTTCAAGATCATCGACAAGGTGGCCGACTCGCCTTCGACGGTGCTCATCACCGGTGAGTCGGGCACGGGCAAGGAGCTGGTCGCCACCGCGCTCCACGACGGCTCGTCACGCAAGGACAAGCCGCTCATCAAGATCAGCTGCGCCGCCATCCCCAAGGACCTGATGGAGTCGGAGCTGTTCGGCTACGAGCGCGGGGCCTTCACTGGCGCCGTCACCTCGAAGCCCGGCCGCTTCGAGTTGGCTGACGGCGGCACCCTCTTCCTCGACGAGATCGGCGAGGTGCCCATCGAGATGCAGGTGAAGCTCCTGCGCGTGCTGCAGGAGAGCGAGTTCGAGCGCGTCGGCGGCATCAAGACGACCCGGGTCGACGTGCGCCTCATCGCCGCCACCAACCGCGATCTCGAAGCCGAGGTCGACGCGGGCCGGTTCCGAAAAGACCTCTTCTACCGCCTCAACGTGGTGCCGCTGCACCTGCCGCCGCTGAGAGAGCGCCGCACCGACGTGCCCTCGCTCGCCCGGCACTTCATCCAGAAGTACAACAAGCGGCTGAACAAGAAGATCGAAGGCATCGCCGACGACGCGCTGGTGATGCTCCAGGCGTACCCGTGGCCCGGCAACATTCGCGAGCTCGAGAACATGATGGAGCGCGTGCTGCTCTTCGCCGACGGCCCGCGCATCGAGGTGAAGGACCTGCCCGAGCCCGTGCGCACCAGTCTGCAGAGCGCGGTCGCGCAGATGACCGACACCGCCACGCCGATGGTGGGCGAGACCCCGCTGAAGGACTTCCTCAAGGCCAAGCAGGCCGAGATCGAGAAGGCCTTCATCGTGCAGGCGCTCGCGAAGACCGAAGGCAACGTCACCCGCGCCGCCAAGCTGCTCGGCATCAGCCGCAAGTCGCTGCAGACCAAGATGAAGGAGTTCGGCCTGCGCGACGAGTCACCACCCGAGGAATGAGCCGGGTGGCTCGCGCTGTTGCACCCGTCACAGCCCTGTGGCGAAAAACTTTCAAACTGCGCCACCGCCGGTACGGTCGCCCTCCAGCAAGGAGCTCCGCATGCCTGACATGCCTATCCTCGGTGAGTCCGAGAAGAAGTCACCCATCGCGCAGGTCGCCGTCATCGCCGCGATCGTCGGCACCATCGCCGGTCTCGGGTACTGGGTGACGCACCGCCCGGGCGCGACGCCGCCCGAGCCCGTCACCGAGGTCGCACCGGCCGCGGCTCCCGTCGACGCCGTACCTGCCGCTGGCGCCACGGCCCCGAGCGCTGCCGTCGATCAGGGAGCGCCCATCGCGAACGCGCCGCCGATGCCGAGCGCAGCCCCCGCGATGCCGCTGCCCCCCGCGCCGGAAGGCAAGACGCACTCCGGCCCCCGGACGTTGAGCGTCACCATCGCCGGCCCCATGGAGACGGCCATCGTCGGTCAGGTCGGCCGCGAGGTCGGCGGCCCGCTCACCCAGGTCATCAACCGCTCCCTCGTGTGGTGGGTGAAGGTGCCAGGCGATCTGCTCAAAGGCGACTCGCTGAGCGCCGTGTTCGAGGAGCGCGAAGGCCAGGAGCCGCTGGTGCACGCCGTTCGTTTCACCAGCCGAAAGTTCGGCAAGACGTTCGAGGCGTTCCGCTACCAGGGCAAGGGCGAGGCCCACGCGAAGTTCTTCCAGCTCGATGGCAGCTCGCTCGAGGAGCACCTCACCGACCCGCCCATCGACGACTACGAGCAGATCACCTCGCTGCTCCGCGACGGCCGCAGGCACAAGGGCGTCGACTTCAAGGCGCCGGTCGGCACGCCGGTGCGCGCGACGTTCGATGGCGTCATCGCCCGGAAGAACTGGAACTTCCGCGGCAACGGCAACTCCATCGAGCTGCAGGAGTCGGGTGGCCAGGGCCGAACCGCGCTGTACCTTCACCTCTCCGAGATCCCCAAATCGGTGAAGGTCGGCGACACCGTGAAGCGCGGCCAGCCCTTCGCGAAGTCGGGCAACACCGGCCACTCGTTCGCCCCGCACCTGCACTACCAGCTCATGAAGGGCGCGACCGTCGTCGACCCGTTCGTGAGCCACAAGACGGCTCGCGCGTCCCTGCCCTCGGAGGACCGGGCTGGCTTCGACGGCGCCGTGGCCCGCTTCAAGGCGCTGATGCCTGCCGAGACGGTCGCCGGAAACTAAAGCTGGCGGGGCCGAGTTTCTTGTCACGCAGGGGCGTGACGCCTACCCTCACGCCCGTGATGATGATGCGTCGCTTCGGGGTCGTCGCAGTCGCTGCCGTCATGGTGGTGTCGAGCGCTGGCGCAGCTGAGCTGACTCGGGTCGCCTCTTCGTTCGAGGAGAAGGACCCCTTCGGCATGTACTTCGACTTCACCTTCGACCGCATCTTCGACCGCGGCAAGATCGCGCGTGAGTGGTACCAGCAGGGCGCCCTCGAGGACGTCAGCGAGCTCACCTACTTCCGCGACGAGACCCGGCTCGGCATCGACACGCACATCGGTCTCTTCCGTGACGTCGAGCTGCACGTCGGCGTGCCCATCGTCTTCCAGCAGGACCGCAAGTGGACCTTCTCGAAAGACACCGGCGACAACAACACGACCATCTACCGCAACTGTGGTGATGCGCGCGGCACGCCCTGCCCCACCCCGGGTGGCGGCGACGGCCGGCTCTTCGAGGTCGGCGCCAACGGAGCGACGTCGTTCCGCGGTGGCCTCGGTGACTTCACGTTCGGCCTCGCCTGGAACGTCTTCAACCAGAGGAAGGACGACACCAAGCCGACGTGGATGCTGCGCTTCGAATACACGGCTCCCACGGCCTCGACGCTGAACCCGACGACCGCGACCACGGCTGAGATGCGCGGCGCCATCGGCGAGCGAGTTCACCGGCTGGCGTTCTCCACCGCCGTCTCGAAACGGTTGATCGACACCTTCGAGCCGTACGTCGGCGTCAGCTACGTCCTGCCCCTGGTCAGCCAGAGCTTCTATTCGAACTGCGACGACGCCAGAGACAGCCGCATGGCGCGCGCCGAGAACTGCGGTCAGGGGCCGTGGTCGCGCTCCGAGACGGGCATCAAGCCGCAGCACGTCGGCGTCGTCACCTTCGGGAACGAGATCATCGCCTTCGAGCGCGCCGATCGTTTCCAGCGCGTGGTGATCGATCTGCGCGGCTTCTGGCAATACACGTCAGAGGGCCGCTCCTACAACGAGCTGTCGGACCTGATGGGCAAGATGCTCTACAACTCGGACTACGGCACCGTGGGCGCGCAGGTGGGCTTCGTGGGCCAGGCCGCCGAGTTCGTGATGCTCAAGGCGTACGGCTCGGTCGCGTACCAGACGGAGCACTACCTGACGTCCGAGAACATCGGCAAAGACGTCAACGGCAACGGCACCATCGACATCTCGTCCGCGCCGCAGGAGATCAACCCGAACTACGACTTCCGGGTCGATCGGGTCGGCCGCCGATTCCGCATGCAGGAGCAGCTCGTGTGGCGGATTCAGGTGACGGCGACGCTGAGCTTCTAGGCGCAGCAGCGATTGAGTCGGAAACTCAGCGCTTCGGCTTCCGCCCCACCACCACGCAGTTCGTCGCCGGCCACGGGACGATCACACCGGCGGTGTCGGTCACCTTCACCGTGCCCTCGTACCGGTTCTTCACGATCCACGCGTTGCGGGTCTCTTCCAGGTGCATCGGCTCGAAGCCCGCGGCGATCAACGCGGTCTGCCAACCTGAGAGCGTGAGCGGCCCGAACTCCTCGTTCACCTCGATGTGCCAGTTCTTGAGGTAGTCCTTCTTGCAGATGAACTCGTTCGCGTCGTGCGACGAGAGCTCGACGACGGACTCGGACAAGCGCTTGAACTCGACACCCTTGCCGTGGCGGAACTCCTTCGCGAAGCGCACGAACGTGTCGCGCGTCGGCTGATCGAGCAGCTCGAGGCGCCAGGTCGCGGGCTCCGGGCTGACACCATCACGAACGAGTACGTGGCCTGCGGGCGCGAGCTCGGTGTGGGCGTTGGCGAGCGCGCGGTCGATCTCGGTGACGCGGTACTCGTTGTACGAGTGCACCTCGTGCATCACCGACGAGAAGATGACGGTGCTCGCCGAGCCCGCGGGCACGCAGACGTCGATGACGTTGCCGAACACGAGCGCCACGTCGTCGGTCGCGTAGGTGTTCTCGTCACACAGCCGCAAGAACTCGCGTGAGAGATCGACGCCCACCAGCTTCGACTCGGGAAACAGGCGCGACAGCTCGACCATCAACTTGCCCGTCCCGCAGCCCTTGTCGACGATGTTGCCGGGCTTCACCCAACGCACGAGCTCGTCGAGCTTCTGACGCAACGACGCGTCCATCTGGGCGCCGTAGCTCCCGAAGTCGCGCAGGTGGCCGAGCTCGCCGTCGTCGTTGAGTAACTTCTGGTGAAAGACCGCGCGGAGCCGATCGACGACACCGGGCCGCTGGTACACCGCGGCCGTCTCGGGTGATGCGTCCTTCAGCCAATCGCGCCCATCGACGATGCGCTGCACCAGCTCGTGCGGCGTCAGGCCCTCGACGGTCTGCGCGACGACGGTGAAGCCCTGCGCCTGGAACAATGCGTCGACGTCGCGGTTCGCTGAGTACACCGTCGTCGTCTGCGGAGAGATCGCGCGGCCCGTCTTCTCTTTCACGCTCGCAAGCACGTGTTGCACCCACGCGCCCGAATCGGGAATGTCGTCGACGGGCACGAGATCGAACGGCCGCTTGGTGCGCTCCAGCGCCGGCGTGAGCAGCGCCTTTCGCGCCTCGAGCTCCAGCGGGTTGCGGCGCGTGCCGGCCTGGTTCGCGCTCGTGATGACGCACAGCAGACGATCGATGGGTGCAGTCGAGAGTGACGCGAGCCACTGCGCCTGGGCCGTCGTCACCGCGTGAAACCGTCCCAGCAGGAGCGCGTCCATGGACCGCCAGCGTGGCAAATCGGAGGAAGGACTGGAAACGCGAAGACAGGAGTGACGGAATCAAGGCGACGCGACACTCACCGTTTCGTGACCGAGCTCGCCCTGCCGATGCGCACTCAACCCCTCGATCTCACGACCCTCTACGAGGAGCACGCGCGCCAGGTGTGGCGGTGTCTGGCGCGCCTCGGCGTTCCGCCCGCGTCGGTCGAAGACGCGGTGCAGGAGGTGTTTCTCACGGCGCACCAGCGGCTTCGCGACTTCGAAGCCCGCTCGGCGCCGTCGACCTGGCTCATCGGCATCGCGGTGAAGGTGGCGGCGAACGCGCGGCGACTGTCCTCGCGACGCGGGCTCCTGCAGCCGGTGCCGGATTCGATGTCGGCGCGTGGCCCCCGGCCCGATGACGAGCTGGAGCGACGACGAACGTTGTTCGAGCTCGAGCGGGTGTTGTCGCTGCTGCCCGATGAACAACGCGAGGTCGTCGTGTTGTGCGACCTCGAGCAGCTCTCGGCCGTCGAGGTCTCGGAGGCGCTCAAAGTGAAGGTGAACACCGTCTATTCGCGGCTGCGTCTGGGCCGCGCCTCGCTGAAGGTCGTGCTCGGTGGACCCGTGAAGGAGCAGTCATGAGCGACGAGAATGAAGGGCCTCCGCCGCTGTCGCCGCAGCTGCACGAGTTCTACGAGGAGCACGCGAAGACCGGCGAGCCGACGCAGGCCGAGCTGGGCCGGGCGTTGCTGAAGCTCCACGGGGCGACCCGGCCGACGAGGTTCTCGGTGGCTGGGCGACGATTGCTGCCTCCCGAGGTGCTCGCGGTCGCGGCGGTCCTCATCCTGAGCGTCGGCGGCGCGTTCATCGGCTGGCGGGTGCGGAGCGCGAACGCGCAGACCGCGGCGCTGATCTCGGCGAAGGCGGCGTGGGTGCGAGGCGATCTCGAGGCTGCGAGCGCGGCGCTCGAGGCGTGCTCGACGGCAGAGTGCGCCCGGCTCGCAGCAGCGGTGAAGCGGGCGAAGGTGCAGAGCGAGAACGTCGGCGCGCTCGACGAGGCTGAGGCCGGTTCGCTGCTCGCGCTCGATCGGGAGCTCTCCGACGGCGCGCACTCGGTGATCGCCGAGCGGCTCGAGAAGAAATCGGCGCCGGCCGACAGCGATCGGGTGTTCGCGGAGAGCCAGTTCCCAGTACTCGTGGGCGCGGGGGTTCCCATGCACGTCGTGAGCCTCGCAGTGAGCGACTTCATCCAGGGGGCCAGAGAAACGTCACCGAGCGTGGCTCAGGCGCTGTTGTCCAACGTCGTGAGGTTGGTGCCTGACACCGAGCTCGCGCGGGCTGCCCAGAAGAAGCTGGCGGCGCTCGAGGCCGCACCTGCGTCACTCCAGACGGCGCCTGCCCCGCTCACGCCTGAGCTCACCGCACTGCTCGAGCGCGCGAAGGTCGCGAAGCAGGAGCGCCGCCACGACGAGGCCATTTCGGTGCTCGAGAAGTGCCTGCACGACGTCCCCGATCAGCCGGACTGCCTGGTGAGCCTGGCTTCGACGTTCGCCACTCGAGGCAACCAGATCAACAACGCCTCCGACAATGCTCGCGCGAGGGAGCTGTACTCGCGCTTCTTGATGGTGGCCGACCCAACCGACAAGCGCATCGCGCGGGTCCGCGAGATCTTGTCGCCTCCTGAGCAGCCCCGTCGCCACGAGCCCGACATGGATCCTCTGAACGAGTACCAGGTCACCGATTTCGCCGTCGCGTCGGAGCTCGGCCGCATCATGGAGCTCGAGAAGACCGACCGCGCCGCAGCGATCCTGGCCTACGAAGAGCTGCTTCGGGTCGCGCCACGCGCGTCGATGGCGGGCATCGTCCAGCTGAAACTCAAGGAGTTGGGGTCGAGCGGCTCGCCGCCGAAGTCGCCGGCAGCGGCAGTGACCGAGGCTGCAGCGCTCTACGCGCGTGGTCTCGCAATCAAGGACACCGACCCTGACGAGGCGCGCGCTCTCTTCGAGGCGGCGATCGCGAGTGCACCGACGAGCATGGAAGCCTCGAAGGCCACCGTTCGGGTTCAGCTCCTCGACGATCGGAAGAAGGCCAGCCGAAAGCGTCTGCTCGAGGCGCAGGACACCTACCTTCGCGGCTACCAGCTGAAGGACACGAACCCCACGCAGGCGCGCGAGGCGTTCCAGCAGGTGATCGAGCTGGCGCCCGACAGTGTGGAAAGCGCGAAGGCGCAGGCGCGGCTCGACGAGCTGGACGAGGCAGAGACGACTCAGCTGATCAAGGCGGCGCCAAAGCCGAGCAAGAACCTCACGCTGACGGCTGGAGAGCGGCGCGTGCTCACCATCAAGGAGCTCGAGCGCGTCGCCATCGAAGATGCGGCGATCGCCGACATCATCTCGTCAGGAGCCGACGACTTCGAGGTCGTGGGCGTGGGGGCTGGCGTCACCACGATGGTGACCTGGCACGACGGGAAACAAACGACGTGGCGGGTGACGGTCACGGGCAGCCTCGGCCGCATGGGCCAGCTGAAGATCGCCAGCAACCCCAGCGGAGCCGACGTCCTCCTCGATGGCAAGAGCACGGGCCGACGAACTCCGGTGACCCCCGCGGAGCCGCTCGAGGTCCCCGTCGGCCGGCACACGATTCAGTTCGAGTGGAACGAGAAGCGGAGCGCCGTTCAGACGATCGACGTCGTCGAGGGCATGAACCCCGTGATCAGGGGTGACATCCCCCGGTGACGCGATCTCAATCGCGCGCGCGCTTGAACCGATAGACCGCGGCCGGCTTCGACGTGGTGATGCGTTTGCCGGGCGCGAGCTCGAGCCGGCCTTCTTCCAACCACCGGTTGAACGAGCGGCGGAAGTTGCCCGGGTCCATCGGCTTGCCGAGCACCACGCCGTGCACGTGGCGCAGCTCGGGGATCGTGAAGGTCGCCGGCACGAGATCGAACGCGATGTTCGTGTACTCGAGCTTTCCGCGAATGCGCTGCAGTGACATCTCGACGATCTCTTCGTGATCGAAGCCGAGCTTCAGCTTGGGCACCGCGGCCACGTCGAACCACTCCACGTCCGACACGTCACCGCCGGCCTTCACGAAGGGCGCGAGATCGGGGCGCACCAACGCGTAGTACGCGACCGTGATGACGCGCAGGCGGGGATCTCGTCCCGCCTTGCCGAACGTGTAGAGCTGTTCGAGGTAGACGCGCTCCGGGTCGAGGCCGGTCTCTTCCTGCAGCTCGCGCCGCGCTGCCTCGTCGAGATCTTCACCCTGCTCGATGGGCCCTTCGCCGACCCGCACGAAGCCGCCGGGCAACGCCCACTGCCCCTTGAACGGGTGCTCCTTGCGTTTGACGAGCAGCACCCGCAGCTGAGCGTCGACGATCGTGAGGATCACCAGGTCGACGGCGACGGACGGGCGCGGGTAGTCCTTCGCGCGATAGGCCGTGAGGAACGCCTTCTCTTCCGACATGGCGCGCTCCTCGTCAGATGGACTTGCGAGACGCCTTCTTGGCTTCGGGCTTCTTCTTCTTCGGCGCGGTCTTCTTTGCGGGCTTCGCGGCCTTCTCGGCGACGGCCTTCTTCTTCTCGGGCGGCGCCTTGGCTGCCTTGGCCGCCTTCGGGGCCTTCGCCTTCACCGGCGCGTCGGTCTTCGCAGCCTTCTCGGCCTTCGCCTTCTGCGCCTTCACCTGCTTCAGCGCCTTCTTGGCGGCCTGCTTCTGGCCTCGCTGGGCGGCGCGCGCCTGGCCTTCGGGCGACGCCATGTATTCGCGGCGGGCCGCGATCAGCTCGACCGCGCGCTCGTTCGTCACGTCTTCCGGCGTGTCCCCGCGGCGCAGGGTCGCGTTCGTCTCGCCGTCCGTCACGTACCAACCAAAGCGCCCCTCCTTGAGGAAGATCTCCTTGGTGCTGACGGGATCGATGCCCTTCGAGATCGACGGCTTGCTCGCCTGCCCGCGGCCACGGAACTGTTTGGGCTGCGCGAAGATCTCGAGCGCCTCGGCCATGGTGATCGTCAGCAGCCGCGGCTCGGCCTCGACGCCCAGGTTGCGGCTGTCTTTGCCCTTGGTGAGGTACGGGCCGTAGCGGCCGTTCTGCGCGGTGATCTCTTCGCCGTCATCAGCGGTCCCGAGCACGCGAGGCAGCTGCAGCAGCTCCAGCGCCTGCGCGAGCGTCACCTCTTCGGGCTTCATCGTCTTGAAGAGCGAGGCCGTCTTCGGCTTCGAGTCGTCGCTGACCTCTCCGAGCTGCACGTAGGGGCCGAAGCGGCCGGTCTTCACGTACACGTTGAGGTTCGAGACGGGGTCGATGCCGACCGGCGTGTCGCCCTTGGGCGCCGAGAGCAACGCGAGCGCCTTCTCGACCGTCATCTCGTCGGGAGCGAGCGCATCGGGCACCGAGACGGTGTCTTCACCGCGCTTGAGGTACGGGCCGTAGCGGCCGGGCTTCACGACGATGGGCACACCAGCTGGGTCGTCACCGATGGGGATCGAGTTCACCGCGGCGGCGTCGATGTTCTCGATGTTCTGAGACACCTGCTTCTTGAGGCCCTGGTGCTTCTTGTCGCCGTAATAGAACTCCTTCAGGTAGCTCGTCTTCTCGCGCTCCCCGCCGGCGATCTTGTCGAGCTCCTCCTCCATCTCCTTCGTGAACTCGAGGTCGACGAGATCGAGGAAGTGCTTCTCCATCAACTGCACGACCGCGAACGCTTCCCAATTGGGAATGAGCGCCGAGCCCTTCTTCCAGACGTACTTCGCCTGGAGCGTGCCGAGGATGCTCGCGTAGGTGGAAGGACGGCCGACGCCGATCTCTTCGAGCTTCTTCACCAGCGAGGCTTCCGTGAAGCGGGCCGGCGGCGAGGTGGTGTGGCCGAGCGCCTCGAGCGCCGAGACGGGCACCGTGTCTCCCTCTTTCAGGATCGGCAGCGGCGCCTCTTCGTCGTCCCGCTTGTCGTCACGCTCGTCGGTGCTCTCGACGTACGCCTGCATGTAGCCGCGGAAGGTGATGGTGCGGCCCGACGCGCTGAACTCGATCTTTTCGTTCGCCGTCGAGGTGACTCCCAGCTTCAGCGACACCGTCTCGCCTTCGGCGTCGGACATCTGGCAGGCGAGCGTTCGCTTCCAGATCAGATCGTAGAGACGCAGCTCAGCCGGAGCGAGCTCGGCCTTCAGCTCCTCAGGCGTGCGGAACGCTTCACCCGCGGGGCGCACGGCCTCGTGCGCCTCTTGCGCGTTCTTCGTCTTCTTCGCGTACACGCGGGGCGCCGAGGGGAGGAACTTGTCGCCGAACAGCTCGGCCACCTGCGCGCGGGCGGCTTTGACGGCCGTCTCGGACAGGTTGGTCGAGTCGGTGCGCATGTACGTGATGTAGCCGCGCTCGTAGAGGCCCTGCGCGACGCGCATCACCTGCTGCGCGCTCATGCCCAGCTTTCGCCCGCCCTCCTGCTGGAGCGTCGACGTCATGAACGGCGCCTTGGGCGAGCTGCGGTAGGGCCGCTTCTCGGTCGAGCTGACGGTGAACGACTTGCCCTCGATGCGGCTCATCAACCCGCGCGCCTTCGCCTCGTCGAGCCACGCCACCGTCCCCGTCGGCTTGCCGACCGAGTCGAAGTCACGGCCCTGCGCCACCCGCTGACCGTCGAGGCTGTACACCTGAGAGTCGAAGCTCGGGTCGGTCGGGTGTTTCGCCGCGAGATCCCAGTAAGACGCCGAGCGGAACGCCATGCGCTCGCGCTCGCGCTCCACGATCAGCCGAATCGACGGAGACTGCACGCGGCCCGCCGACAGGCCCGTCTTCACCTTGCGCCAGAGGACGGGAGAGACCTCGTACCCGTAGAGGCGATCGAGCGTGCGGCGCGCTTCCTGCGCGTCGACGAGCCCCATGTCGATGTCACGCGGGTTCGCGACGGCCTCGGCGATCGCGGTCTTGGTGATCTCGTGGAACACCATGCGGCGGGTCGGCACCTTCGGCTTCAGCTGCTCCTTGAGGTGCCACGCGATGGCTTCACCTTCGCGGTCTTCGTCCGTCGCCAGGTAGAGCTCCGAGGAGTCCTTCAGGGCGAGCTTGAGCGAGGCGATGACGTCCTTCTTCGTCACCTCGTAGGTGAGCTTGAAGTCGTTCTCGACGTCCACGCACAGCCCGCTCGACGGCAGGTCCACCACGTGGCCCACGCTGGCCATCACCGTGAAGGCGTCCTCCCCGAGGAACTTGGCGATGGTCTTCGCCTTTGCCGGCGATTCGACGATGACGAGCGGCTTCGACATTCCGCACCGGTAGCGTGCGGAGTAGCAGCGCGTCAAGAAAGGTCTTGATGACCCGTTGCAGACTCGACGTGAAAATCGAGAGGCGCTAGGTCATCCCGCATGACCATCAAAACGACCAAGCGCGTCGACACGTTGCTCTCGAACAAGACGATCAACGACGTGAAGAACGACTACCACGCGTACGGCCGCACCCGGCCCGGCTTCCCCGCCCCGCTGTTCGGCCAGCAGTTCAAGTTCGGCAAGGCCGAGGCGCTGAAGCTGACGAAGTCGATCTCGACGGCCTACACGCCGGCGACGCAGAAGCGCGTGCTGAAAGAGATCCACGCGCGCTCGACGACGAACCAGATGAGCAAGGGCACCGTGGCGCTGACGCGTGACGCGGCGGCCGAGCTGAACAAGCTCGCGAAGCAGCTCGGCGTCGACCTCAAGTTCACCAGCGGTCAGCCGCGCCCGATTCACCCGGTGGGTTGAGCCCGATGGCCGCGGGCAAAGCGCGAAAACCGCGCACGCTCGAGACCGACGAAGAGGTGCAGGCCGAGGTCGACGCGCTGCTCGGAGCCTTCGCGGCCCCGGCGGGCGTCGAGCCCGATGACACGGGTTTCAGCGACGAGCGCGGCCAGAAGGTGAAAGACGGAGACGACGGCGCGCACGTGGCGCCCTCTGCCGACGCCGACGCGCTCTGGGGTGCGAAGCCGAAGAAGACGCCGTGAAGGTCGAGCTGACGTCTTCGACGGCGGAGTGGCGAAAGCTGCGGCGCGCGCAGACGGCCCGCAGCCGAGACGCGCTGGTTGAGCTCGACGACGGTGCCCTGCCCCGCTCCGACGCTGCGCGCAGGTTCTGGTCGAGGCGCACGTGGAGCGAGCTCGCCGCGGTGCCGGCCGTCTCACAGGTCGTGCTCGCGCTGGTGCGTGAAGGGGCGAGCCTGACGACCATCGGCGCGTACACCACCATCGCGCAGGACGAGGTGCGCCACGCCGAGCTCTCGCACGCACTGGCGGAGCGCCTCGGCGGCTACGACGACGACGTGCCCGACGGGCTCGACTACGCGCCGCGCAGCCTCGCGAACCCGTCAGACGTCTCCTTTGCGGTGTGGGCGCTCGCGAACGGGTGCTTCAGCGAGACGGTGTCGCTCGCGTTGATTCGCGCCCGGCATGCCGCGACGACGCAGCCGCTGGTGCGCGCCGTGCTCGCCGAGACGTTGAAGGACGAGGCGCTCCACGTACGCATCGCGTGGCAGACCGCAGGCGAGGTGCTCCCGAACCTGTCACGCGCGGACCGGAAGGACCTGGCAGGCTACGGCGATCAGCTGGCCGAGATGCTGCGGCGCACGTTCGGCACTGCAGGGCTGCCCCCGAAGCTCAGGCGACGCGAAGACGCGCTGCGAGATGACGCCGCGAAGGCGGGCCTGGGCTCGGTCGCCGCCGCGCACGAGAACGCGCTCATCGACGAGGCGCTCGCAGGAATCAAAGCGCGCCTGTCGAAGCTCGGCGTGACGACGCGCTGACGGCCCTCGCTCCTCAGCGGACCAGGTTCACGTTCTCGTAGGCGGACGCCGAGACCTTCCACTGCCCACCCTGCTCCACCATGCGCACGAAGAAGCGATAGCTGTTGGGCCTCATGCACGCCTGTTGGTTCTCGGCCTTGAGGCAGATGTCGGCCACCACGTTGAGCTCACGCCGCCCATCGGGGAGCACCTTCTCGGACTCGAGCTTGTACTTCGACCAGTCGAGCTCGCCGTAATTGACCATGAAGTGCTCGGCGACGCCGTCGGTCAGCGGGTTGCGCGGATCGTTGGGGGCATCGGTGGTTCCGTCCGCGAGGAAGGCCGCGGCCTCACCGCCGCGGTTCTGGGCAATCAGCGTCAGCCACGACTCGACCGCGGGCTGCGCCGGTGACGACTTCTTGCAAGCCGACGTCAGCACGCAGGCGGCGACCACTGCCATGAGACCGACCTTCATGCATCCTCCGAGGTGCGAGAGGAGCGGACGCTAGAGAACTGCGAGCAGCTTCACCAGCGAGACGCATCGGACCGGGAGTGCGCTCATTCGCACCCTTCGGCGATGAACGTGCACGAAGGGCAGCTCACGAGCGTTCGCGGCACGCCCGTCGCGAGATCGTTTCCAAGACAGGTCCCGCCCAGCTCCGGAATCTCGAGGAGCGTTCCGCCTGGCTCGAACTGGCCCACCCAGAGGCCCGACAGCCCGCCGTCGAACAGGAGCCCGCCGCCACAGCGACCGCTGAAGGGCAGAATCCTGTGTTGCGAGTCGGCGAGAAAGGGCGCGGGGCAGGTGCCCTCGACGATGCGAACCGAGAACGTGCAGACCGGAGCGGCGCAGCTACCGCACTGCATGCCCGCGTCACAGTCGAGGCAGCGGTCGGACGTGGAGCGGCACGTGCGGCTCCCGCGGCCCGCACACTCGAGCAGGCACCGTGAGTTCACGCAGCTCATCGCCGGGCCACCGCTGCAGAACGGCAGCGCGCGCACGGGAGAGGTGCAGTCGTTTGCCGTCACGCACTCGACGCCGGCGTCGAGACGAACTCCCGCGTCGAACAGCCCGGCGTCGAGGCCAGCGTCGGTCGCGCCGGCGTCAGTGGAGCCCGCGTCCGCGACAATTCCTGCGTCGCGTGGCCCCGCGTCTGGCCGCTCGTCGACCGGCTGCAAGCACTGACAGGCGAGCGTGGTGCAACAGAGAACGAAGACGAGCTGGCGCATGGCGTGAGACCTCGAGTGATCGCCGGCCGATCGTGAACGCTCGTCTTAGCACCCGAGTGAACGTGCACGCTCGAGACGTCGACGTCAGCTCACGCCCTGGTGCGGAACGCGTCGGTCGCGGTGACGAGCTCGTGCAGAATTCCCGGCTCGTGCGCAGCGTGCCCGGCGTCGGCGACGATCTTCAGCGACGCCTCGGGCCACGCGCGGTGGAGCGCCCACGCCGACTCCATCGGGCACACGACGTCGTAGCGGCCCTGGACGATCACGCACGGGATGTCGCGCATGCGATCGAGGTTGGCCTTCGCCAACAGCGCCTTGTCACCTTCCACCCAGCCGCCGTGCACGAAGTAGTGACACTCGATGCGGGCGAACGCGGTGGCGAACTCGTCTTCACCGGTCTTCGACACGTACGCCTCGTTGGGCAGCAGGTAGCTCGTCTTGCCTTCCCACATGCTCCACGCCTTCGCGGCCTCGGTGCGCACCTGCAAATCGGTCGAGGTGAGCCGCCGGTGGTACGCGTGGAGCAGATCGCCGCGCTCCGCCTCGGGGATGTGGTGCAGGTACGGCTCCCACGCGTCGGGGAAGAGGTGGCTCGCGCCATCCTGGTAGAACCAGTCGATCTCCCACTTCCGCAGCAGGAAGATGCCGCGCAGCACCAGCTCGGTCACGCGCTGCGGGTGCGTCTGCGCGTAGGCCAGCGCCAGCGTCGATCCCCATGAGCCGCCGAAGACCTGCCACTTCTCGATGGCGAGGTGCGTGCGCAGCTTCTCCATGTCGGCCACGAGATCCCACGTGGTGTTGTGGTCGAGCGACGCGAACGGCGTCGACTTGCCGCAGCCGCGCTGATCGAAGAGCACGATGCGGTAGACGGAGGGATCGAAGAAGCGGCGCTGCTTCGGCTCGGTGCCTGCGCCGGGGCCGCCGTGCACGAAGACCACCGCCTTCCCTTTCGGGTTGCCCGACTCCTCGAAGTACAGATCGTGCCCGTCACCGACGGCGAGACGACCGACGCGGAACGGCTCGATGGGCGGGTAGTAGGTGCGGCGAACGGAGGCGTTCATGAGCGTGGCGCCTACCACGAAGCTCGCGGTGCTGGCGCTGTCAGCCGTGCTGGCGAGCTGCCGCGCGAAGACGAGCCTTCGTCGATTCTCCGGCGCGTACCGGAGGCCAGAAGTGCTGCCTCACGAAGGCGGTCAGCCCGTCACCAGCACTCGAGGTACACGGCCGAGCTGCCGCAGGCCGTCACGATGGAACAGCTCGAGTTGCCGATGCACGAGCCCGCCCATTGCAGCCCGCTGCCGCAGAGCCAATCGCCAGTCGTGCCAGTGGTCGCGAGGCCATGAAAGCCGAAGGCCATCTTGATGACGGTGCCTGAGGGGCAGGTGCCTGCGCAGTTGGCCGTCGTGCAGTTGTTCGTCACGATGACGCTCGGGCTGCGCCGGCCGCCCGCGACGAAACCACGCGTGTCGATGCGGCCAACCTCGGTCGAGGTGCCCGCTCCGAAGACCGTGCCCGCCGTGCCTGAGAAGTAGTTGAGATACGTCGCGCCGGCCGGCGTGTTGGTGTCGATGTGAAAGTTGCCCGCTGAGTTGTTGCCAGAGAGGCACTGGTTCGAGCCGCACGGCGAGAAGTTGGCGCGCGTGCCGCTCAAGGTACCGGTCGCCGAGACCGAGCTCGTGGTGATGCCAGCCGAGGTGGGCAGGCCGACCTTCGCCACCAGCCACTCGCGCAGCTGCGAGAAGTTGTGGTTCACCTGCGCGGCTTCCGCCGGCACATCGGGCGCGAAGCAGAACGGGAGCCCGTTGGGGCAGGTGCCGTCGGCCGCCAACGCCGTCCCGGTCGCGACGACGATCGCCGCCGCGACGATCCACTTCCGCTTGACCCTGCGCGACGCCTTCTCAGCCTCGAGCCGCGCGACACGCTCACGCAGCGTCTTCAGTTGGGACGTCAGTTCAGCCGGGTCGAAGGATTCCATTGGGGGTGCCCTAACCCAATGGGCCCTCGGAGCACCAGCGCGCCTCAGAGCACTGAGAGATCGCCGTCGTGGATGCTGACGATCGGCTTCGCGCTGCCCGTCTTGAAGATGGCGCCGTAGGTGTTGTCGCCCGCGCCGTAGTCGACGGCCGTGTACGTCTCGCCGGTCTTCTTGTCCTTCACCTGGCGCACGACGAACTCGCCCTGGTCGACGGCGGCGAACGCGTCAGCGAGCGTCTTCACGTCGGTGTACGAGGACTGGTGGCACGCGGCGATGAGCTGCTTCTTGAGGAGCGCATCGACCTGGCCCGCGGTCGTGACGTCGACGCGGCTGGTGGTGGTGACCTGGTCGAGGAAGTCGCCAAAGGTGCCGGCCGACAGCGGGTTCGAGTTCGCGGCGGCGGTCTTGAGTTCCTTCGCGAGCGTGACGGCGAGCTTGCCGGTCAGGCTCATCTTCTTCACCTCGGTCGCCGAGAGGCCGTTGTTGTCGAGGTCGTACTTCGCGATCATCGTCGTCTTCGCGTACTTCACCGCGCGGTCGACGTCCTTCGAGGTCACCTGCGCGCCCGACTTGAAGTCGCGGTGATCGATGAACTTGAAGAAGATGTCGGTGAGCTTCTTCTCGGTGCCGGTGAGGCCCTTGAGCGCGGCGGTCATCTCGGCGCGGCTGACGCGACCATCGGCGCCGCCAGCGTCCTTGATGCGGTTGGCGGCCATCTCGAGGGCGCGGTTGACGTCGGTCTTGGCGATGCGTGACATGGAGACTCCAGGTTGATGGAAGGCGTGGACTGTTTGCGAAACGGGTGATGACAGCAAGTCACGTCGAGGTCACTTCACGTCGCTGCCCGGCGGCACATCACCCGGGTTGATCAGAGAGAGCGTCTTGCCGCTGCCCGACGCGAGCACCATGCCTCGCGACTCGATGCCCTTGAGGGCGCGCGGCTTCAGGTTGGTGACGACGACGACGTTCCGGCCAACGAGTGACTCGGGCGCGAAGGCTTCCGCGATGCCGGAGACGATGGTTCGCGGCGCGGCTTCTCCGAGATCGACCGTCAGCTTGAGCAGCTTGTCGGCCTTCTCGACCTTCTCCGCCGCGAGCACCTTGCCGGCCTTCATCGCGACCTTCGTGAAGTCGCCGAACTCGATCTCGGGCGCAGGGCCGGTCGGTGCGGCTGGCTCCTTCTTCTTCTCGGGCGCCTTCGGCGGCGCGACCGGTTTCGGAGCCGCATCCTCGGCGGCCTGCTCCTTCGCCCACGCGTCCTTCAGCGCCACGGTGCGGTTGAACACCATCGCGCCCGGCTTCGAGTCCGCGTCGACGCAGAAGTAGCCGAGCCGCTCGAACTGGAAGCGTGCGCCCACCTTCTCGTTCGCGAGCGACGGCTCGAGCTTCGCCTTCATCACCTCGAGCGACTTCGGGTTGAGGTCCTTCAAGAACGGGAACTCGAGGCCCGGCGTGTCCTTGTGCGCCTCACCTGGGGCCTCGGCCGAGAAGAGGCGATCGAACAAGCGCACCTCAGCGTCGATCGCATGCGCGGCGCTGACCCAGTGAATCGTGCCCTTCACCTTGCGGCCGTCGGTCGCGTTGCCGCCCTTCGTGGAGGGATCGTACGTGCAGCGCAGCTCGGTGATCGCGCCGTCCGGCCCCTTCACCACCGACTCACACTTGATGAAGTACGCACCGCGCAGCCGCACTTCACGGCCCGGCGCGAGGCGGAAGAACTTCTTCGGCGGGTCCTCCATGAAGTCGTCCTGCTCGATGAAGAGTTCGCCCGAGAACGGCACCGTGCGAACGCCGGCCTTCTCGTCTTCGGGGTTGTTCTGCACCTCGACGTGCTCGACCTGCCCTGCGGGCCAGTTCGTCACCACGACCTTCAACGGGCTCACCACGGCCATGCGGCGCGGCGCGGTCGCGTTGAGGTGATCACGCACGGCGTTCTCGAGCTTCAAGATGTCGATGACCGTGTCGTTCTTGGTGACGCCGATGTCTTCGCAGAACGTGCGCAGCGCCTCGCTGGTGTAGCCGCGGCGACGCATGCCCGCGATCGTCGGCATGCGAGGGTCATCCCACCCCCAAACGTGCTTCTCGTTCACCAGCCGGAGCAGGTTTCGCTTGCTCAGCACCGCGTACGTCAGGCGCAGCTTCGCGAACTCGATCTGCTGCGGGTGATGAATGCCCAGCTCGTTGAGGAACCAGTCGTACAGCGGCCGGTGGTTCTCGAACTCGAGCGTGCAGATGGAATGCGTGATGCCCTCGAGCGAGTCCTCGAGGCCGTGCGCCCAGTCATACGACGGGTAGATGCACCACGCGTCGCCTTGCCGGTGATGGTGCTCCTTCACGATGCGGTACATCACCGGGTCGCGCAGGTTGATGTTGCCCGACGACATGTCGATCTTCGCGCGCAGTGTGTGGGAGCCCGGCGCGAACTCGCCGCTCTTCATGCGACGGAACAGGTCGAGGTTCTCGTCGGAGGAGCGCTCACGGAACGGGCTGTTCTTGCCGGGCTCGGTCAACGTGCCGCGGTACTCGCGCATCTGCTCGGCGTTGAGATCGCAGACATACGCCTTGCCCTTCTTCACCAGGGCCTCGGCCCACTCGTACATCTTCCCGAAGTAGTCCGACGCGTAGAAGAGCCGGTCTTCGAAGTCGCCGCCGAGCCACTTCACGTCGTCGATGATGCTGTCGACGTACTCCTGCTCCTCCTTCGCCGGGTTGGTGTCGTCGAAGCGCAGGTTGAACTTGCCGCCGTAGCGCCTGGCGAGGCTCGAGTTCAGCACGATGGCCTTCGCGTGGCCGACGTGCAGGTACCCGTTGGGCTCGGGAGGGAAGCGCGTCTGCACGCGGCCACCCCACTTGTTGGAGGCCTTGTCGGCCTCGACGATCTCTTCGATGAAATGGAGCGAACGCGGCTCACTCATGGTTCGGGCACCCTACCCACGGAGCGCACCTGCACGAACGATTTTCCCGTGGCATTTGCGAAAGACGCGGCCCAACGCGCGCGGCTGACCGTGGCTGGAGCCTCGATTCCGTGCGAAGCCGCCGAGGCATGAAGAATCTGATTGCGTCCGATTCGCTGGCTCGATTGGTGGGGCTCCTGATGCTGGTCTCGCTGCCCGCGGCTGCCCAGCCAACCTTCGACGAGGCGACGGCAGCCCGCTTCGCGAAGCTCGCGCTCGACTGCGTTCACAAGGAGTACCCGAACAAGCTCTCGCACGTGCTGAACGGCCCGGCCGACGCGAAGGTGCCGTCGAAGCTCACGCCGGCGTTCTACGGATGCTTCGACTGGCACTCCTCGGTGCACGGGCACTGGTTGCTCGCGCGGCTGGCGCGGACGTTCCCGAAGGCACCGTTCACGGCTACGGCGATGAAGGCGCTCGAGAAGAGCCTGTCGACGAAGAACCTCGCGGCCGAGCTCGCGTACTTCGAGACGGCGGGACGCGTGAGCTTCGAGCGGCCGTATGGGCTGGCGTGGTTGCTCCAGCTCGCGGCTGAGCTGCGGGAGTGGAAGTCACCGGAGGCGCAGCGCTGGTCGAAGAGCCTCGCGCCGCTCGAGACGGCTGCGGCCAATCGATTGAAGGCGTGGCTCCCGAAGCTGTCGCGGCCGATTCGTGTCGGAGAACACGATCAGACGGCGTTTGCGTTTGGGCTGATGCTCGATTGGGCGCGCGTGGCGAACGACACGGCCATGAGCGAGCTGCTGACCCAGCGCATCGACACGTATTACTCCTCGGACACGGCGTGCCCGCTCTCGTACGAGCCAGGCGGTCAGGACTTCTTGTCGCCGTGTCTCGCCGAGGCGGACTTGATGCGGCGCGTGAAGTCGAAGGACGCGTTCGCGACGTGGCTGCGTGGGTTCTTGCCGACGATTCCTGAGAAGGCCGGGCCATGGCTGGCTCCGGAGCTCGTCACCGATCGATCCGATCCCAAGCTCGCGCACCTCGATGGGTTGAACCTGAGCCGCGCGTGGATGCTCGAGGGCATCGTGAGCGCGTTGCCTGAGAAGGACCCGCGACGGCCCACGCTCGAGGCGGCGGCTACTGCGCATCGAGAGGCTGGGCTCGCGTCGGTCACCGGCGAGCACTACGAGGGAGGCCACTGGCTCGGCAGCTTCGCGACGTACCTGGTGAGCCGACGCGGCATTTCCTCCGCGCCTTGAATGGAGCAACCGTGGCGGAACCGAAGAAATCCCGGAAGCTGAGAGCCTTCATTCACGTCTCGCTCGACGGCTACTTCGTCGACGCACACGGCGACATGCGCTGGGCACATCGACACGACGCCGAGTGGAACACCTTCGTGGCCGAGAACTCGCGCGGTGGTGGCGCACTCGTCTTCGGCCGAGTCACGTGGGAGCAGATGGCCAGCTACTGGCCGACGCCGGCCGCGCGCGCCGCCAACCCCGTCGTCGCTGCACGCATGACGCAGATGCCGAAGTACGTCTTCTCGACGACGCTGAAGAAGCCGACGTGGAAGAACACGACGGTGCTGAAAGGCCCGCTGGCGCAGGCCATGAAGAAGCTCAAGCGCACGGCCGGGCCCGACCTGGTGACCCTCGGAAGCGGCTCGATCGTCGGTCAGTTGCTCGCCGAGGGACTCATCGACGAACTCCAGGTGGTGGTGAACCCGATCGTGCTGGGCGCAGGCCGGACGCCGTTCGAGGGGAGCGGCACCGCAGAGCTCACGCTGAAGAGCAGTCGAGCGTTTTCGAACGGAAACGTGGTGCTGACCTACGTGCCCTGAGCCGCGTGTGGATGCTCGAGCCAACCGCCGGTGCGCAGCGCGAGGCGGTGCTCGCGTCGGTGACCGGCGAACACGACACCATCGCGGCCTCACGGTCTGGGTCTCGTCAGCCGCCGAAGGTCACGTCGCCACCAGCAGCGGCGCCGAGGAGGCACGCCGCGCCGAGGTCGGCTTTCACGTGAACCGCGCGCGCCTTCGAGTCGACCTGCACCGAGCCGTCAGCCTTTACGCCAAACCCGGCCCAGCCCTCGCCACGCACGCCGAACGCTCGCAGCCCCGCTCCGTCGGTGAGAGCCTGGCGGTATTCGCCACCCGCGCGAGCACCGATGAACGCTTCTGCGCCGATGGCCACGCCCGTGGTTCGCGCTGACAGCTCGAGGCGCTCGGCGACACCCGCGAAGACGTGGCCAGCGACGTGCGCGCCACGGCCAAGACCCAGCCCAAGCTCGGCGCTCACGCCTGCTCCGGCCGTCTGCAGCGCCGCGAAGCCCTTCCGCGATGCCGAGCCCTCGGCGCCCAACTGCGCGGCCAATTTCACCTTCAACGCCGCGTCGCCCGCGAGGGTCGACAGCGGGGAACGCGCTTCGACGCCGGCAGACGCGCCCGCCTTGAGGTGGCCGGCCGTGGCGACGATGCCTGCACGAGCGCCCGCGACGACGCTGCTTCCACCCGTGGAGCTGCCGACTTCGCGCTGGAAGGGACCGGGACGCGCAGGCTCGAAGTGATCGGCACGCGGCTTCGGGGCGGCGACCGGCTGCTTCGACGGAGGAGCGGTTGGCGCGGTCGTCCTGGCAGTGGTGATGGCGCGGTTGACGAGGTCATTGATTCGCATGGAGAGAAGACGACCGAGCCGGTGCTCCGTGGGCATAGTCATTCAGTCGACCCGTGCCCGAGGCCGTCAGACCCTCGACGCGACGAGTTCCTTGAACCGGGCCCCGATCGGATTTCCATCGAGCACCAGCCGCGCGCGCTTCAGGGTCTTCGCCGACAACAAGGCCTCGGCGCCGGTCTGGTTGATGCGGTTCGACGCCAGCCACAACGACTCGAGGGTCGCCAGGTGCGAGGTGCGCGCGAGCAGAATCGCGCCGTCATTTCCGATGCGATTGGACGACAGCGACAGACGCGTGAGGCGCTTGAACCGAACGCGCGCGAGCAGCTCGGCGCCGTCGGGGCCCAGCTCGTTGTCCGACAGCGAGAGCCGCGCGAGCCCGGCGAACCAGCGCGCCTTCGTGAGCGCTTCGACGCCCGTCGAGGTGAGCGTATCGGACGTGAGCGAGAACTCCGTCAACGCAGGGAAGGCGTCGCTCCCGGCCAGTTGTGCCGCACCGTCGTCTCCGAGCACCTGCCCCGTGAAGCCGAGTGACGTGAGGCCCCGGAGCTTGCGGGTCGACGCCAGGCTCGTCAGGCCTTCCCGACCGAGCGGCACGAGCGCGCCTCGCGTGGAGCGAAAGTCGAGCGAACGAACCGTCGCCAGCCACGGCCACGACAACACACGCGCCACATCCACTCTCCGGCGACTGGCGAAGACGAGCGCACGGACCGGCTCGTTCGCGAGCGTCGCCTGCGCCGCATCCAGGGAGTCGACATCGAGCACCGTCACCGCATCGAGGAAGCCGCGCGCAAACGAGGCCGTGACAGCGTCGGCGGCGAGCGGGCCCAGCCACGTCGCTCCGTGCGAAGACAACAGGCTCACCTGCCGGGCTTCGAGCTCGAGCCGACGGCCGTCATCAAGATCGGGTCGCGTGAGTTCGCACTGCACCGCGATGAACTCTCCGCGCGGGTCGCCCTGCTCCATCAACCAATCGGCGTAGACCTGCCGGGGCCGGTCGTCGTCCGGAGCCTTGCGAATCGCGTCGAGCAACGAGGTGGCGCTCGGTGCCTCATGCTCGAAGGCGATGCGCCGTCGATCGGCCGCGCGTCGGTTCGCCCACTGCTCGCACCGCACCGCGTTCGCCATCGGCGTCCACGCATCCCACCCGCGCAAGTCGCCGAACGCGCGATCAGGAGACACGAGCCCCGTCCTCGCGGTGCCCAGCCCGACGACGACTCCGGTGTCCGTCGCGACGCAGAGACACAAAGACGTGTGCTGCCGGCCGTCCTCCACGTCGCCGCCGTGCACGACGACGTATGGAAGGCGATCGCGCCGAAGCGATTCCGCGGCGGCCTTCACCTGCGTGGCGCTCAAGGTACGAGCCGTGCGTCGCCCGTTCACTTCACGGAGCCGCGCGTCGAGCCACGCCTCGTCTTCCTTCGTCCACACGCAGCCCCTGCCCTCGCTCAACAGACTCACCGTTGACCGGACAGGGCGCGCCGAATCGCGGCGTTCGCATGCGTCGCCGCCTCGCGTACGTCCGTGGCCTGCCGCACGTCTTGCGCCAGGGTCTGGAGCAGCGGCACCACCTGCAGCCCGCCGACCTTCGACAACGCGCTCGCGAGCAGCTTGCGCTCCTCGTTGAAGCGCCCGCGGTTCATCATCGGCGGCTTCTCGAGCACCACCTTCTGCAGCGCTGCGATGCCCACGGGCTCGCCCCGGAGCGCGACGGCCTCGAAGAGCGCCTCCTTCTCGGTGCCGGGACGCTCAGAGAACTGCGGGCTGCCGAGCAGATCGACGAGCACCTGGTTCGCCTCGCGCACCTGCGTTCGCGCGAGCGCGTCGATCACGGCAAGGCGCAGCTGCGGCGCGGGATCTCGGAGCGTCTTCGAGAGGAACGCCATCGCGTCGCCAGACCCCAGCCTCGCGACGGCGTCGAGCATTCGTGCGCGCGAGCGGCCCTGCGCCCTCGGCCACAGCTCGTGCACGACGGCCATGGTGTGGTGATCGCGCGCCCGCGCCAGCACGGCGACCAGCTCCACCGCGCGCGCCTCGTTCGCCTCTTTCGCCATCGCGACGAAGGGCAAGGGATCGGTCCGCGCGAGCACCGCGAAGGCGTCGAAGAGGGCGGCCTGGCTCGGCTCGTTCGTCACGAGATCGAGCAGGCGAAGCATCGACGGCACCTGCCCCGGCTCGAGCAATGACAACAGGCGCGCGAACTCGCGGGGGTCTCTCGGCGGCCCGTCGTTGAGCACCTGCGTGAGGAGCGCGACGCACTCGTCATCCGAGAGATGCGCGACGAGATCACGCGCGAGGCTGACCTCGAGCACGTCGTCCTGTGCGCCGCCGACGGCCTTCAACGTGCGAATGAAACCGTTGAGCGTGGCCAGCTCGTCCTGCATCAGCAGCGTGTCGATGACGGGCAACAACAACGGCAAGATTCGCTCTCGCGACTCGAGGCCGGTCGACACCAGCGACTGCATCAACGCCGCGAGCGGCTTCCAGACCTCGTCGCCGCTCTCGACGAGCTTCTTCACTGTGCCGGCCTGGGGCGTCCACCCGACCAGGGCGTACTCGCTGCCCGGGAAGAGCCCTTCGGCGCGCACCGGCTCGGCGTCGTTGAGTGCACGCTCGAGCGCTGCCACAGAGAGCCCATCGAGCCGAAGCCGCAGGGTGCCTCGCATCATCTTCGCGATCTGCTCGGCCGTCGCCGGCGTGTGCCCGGGGCGGGGAGCGCGCAGGCCCCACCACGCCATCGAGGTGAAGACGATGCGCGTCGGCACCGAGGGCGCCAGCATCGGCAGCTCGCCACGACCGAGCGACTCGTCGAGCCCGCGGCTCAGCTCACTCGACAGCTCGTAGCCCAGCACCATGCGGCGCCAGACGGCCGGCCCTGACTCGGCTTCTGCGAGGGCGGAGCGAATGACGCTCACCGGTGTCTGTCGCAACAGGCTGCGCTCGTCGGCGCTGAGCTGATCAGGCGCGGCCAGGGCCAGCGGGTGCACCTGAATCATGCCGACCGAGGTCGAGACGGCGAGGTGCGCGACGTCGCGCAGGCGCCCCGGCGGAAGACCGAGATCGAGCGCCATGGCGGTCGCCGTGAACGCGGCGTTGGCGGCCTGGGCGGCGAGGCTCTCGGTGCCGTCGAATTGGCCCGTCACGCCGAGCAGGCGCCGGCCGGGCCGCTGCGCCTCTGCCACGACGACGTCAGCCAGCTGCAGCGCGCCGAAGGTGTCGAACGAGCGGCCACGCGACGCGGCCTCGATGAACTGCGCGATGCCGGTGACGACCCGCTTCCAGGCGTCGAGCGGGTTGGCGGGCCGGGCCACGCCTCGGGCGGCGTCGGGCCGGAAGACGAGCCGCAACGAGGTGAGCGCGTCGAGCCCTGCGGGCTGGCCCGTGCGGAGGAAGCGCACCAGCAACTCGACGTCGGACGCCGTCGGCGCGCGGAGCAGCACCAGGCCCTCGAGCCCACGCACCGACAACAGGCGCGCCAGCTCGGCGCCGAAGTCATCGTCGCCGAGGGCCGGCTCGATGCGCACGCCATTCACGGTCAAGGCAGCGTCGACGACGGCCAGCGTCACCGCGCCGCGCGCACGGAACAGCTCGGCCAGCGAACGTTCGAGCAGCCTGCCCAGCCGCTCGAGCGTGATGTGGCCAACGTCGAAGAACGGAGCGAGCCGCGCGGCCCACGACAGGACCGTGAGCGCGCGCAGATCGTGAGAGGCCTGCCCTTGCAGTTGGAGGAGCAGCCGCCCCGGTCTCGGACGACTCAGCGGCCGCTCGATCTCGTCGGTCAGCGGCTTGCCGAGGCCGGACTCGAACACGCGAGCTTCGTCGACGAACTCGAGCATCGCCTCGGGCGACAGCGACGGGCCGGTCGGAGTCTCGACGTTCGCGCCGAGATCGGCGGTGCCACCTTCGACGATCGCGCACAGAGCCCGTTCCAGCGCCTCGGCGTTTTCGAAGCGCGCGGCCGGATCTTTCGCGAGGCAGCGCTGAACCACCGCCTCGAGCTCCTCGGGCACGCTGGGCGCGAAGAGGCGAATCGACGGCGGCGGCGTGTGCATGTGCGCGTAGATGACGCGCGGCAGCTCGGGGCCTTCGAACGGCATCACGCCCGCCAGCATGCGGAAGAGCAAGACGCCGAACGCGTAGAGGTCGGCGCGGTGGTCGACGATGAGCCCGGCGATCTGCTCGGGCGCGCAATACATCGCGGTGCCCACCAGCATGCCGGAGCTCGTGAGCTGGGTGAGCTGCTCGAGGCCGCGAGCGATGCCGAAGTCGATCAAGACGAGCCGCTCGGTCTCGGTGTCTCGACCGACGAGTACACAGTTGTCGGCCTTGATGTCGCGGTGGAGGATCTTCTTCGAGTGCACGTACCCCAGCGCCGCGCAGAGCTGCCGGGCGAGCGTCACCGCACGTTCCCACTCGAGGCGTGGGTGGAGCTGGAGGTGATCTTTCAGCTCGACGCCGTCAAGGTGCTCCATGACGAGGAAGAGACCGTTGTCGTCTTCCCCTCCATCGATGGCGCGGACGATGTTGGGGTGCTCCAACGTCAGGGCGGTGGTGATCTCGCGGCCGAACCGCACCCGGTTCACCTTGTCGATGTCACCGCCCTTGAAGCGCAGCCGCTTGACGGCCACGCGCTCGTTCGTCTCGAGATCGAGCGCGCGGTAGACCTCGCCCATCCCGCCCTGGCCAAGCAGGGACTCGAGGCGATAGCGCTGGGAAACGAGCAGATGGTCGGACGGCACGAGGGCGCTGAGAAGACCACGCGCGCCGCGCGATCACGAGGCTGTTTCAGGGCGTGAAGAAGCCCGCGTTCACGCCAGGAGCGACCTTCCCCTGGCTCGCGCGAATGGCCGACTTCGAGACGAGCTGGAACGTCTTGCGAAGGCCCGACGGCGTCGCGTCGCGCTGCACGTGCACGCACCCGGCCGGCACGCCCATCGCCGCCGCGATCAGCTCGAACTGGGTGTCTTTGCCCACGCCGACGAAAGCGAGCGTGAAGAGCTCGCTGGCCAGCAGATCCTTCGACAGCTTCGCGCAGGTGGGGCTGGTGCGGGTGCTGCCGACGTCTTCGCCATCAGTGACGACGACGACGACGCTCCGGGTGGGCGTGCCGCCGTCACGCAGCCGCTGGGCGTAGGCGACGTTGGCGGTCAGCGCGTCACACCAGGTGTCGTAGAGCCGCGTCGCACCGCCCGCGCGGTAGTTCTTCGCGTCGAGGCGCGTCGAGTCTTCCACCGGCACGTACGAGTGCAGCACCTTCTGATCGCCGTTGAAGGTCCACAGCGCGAGCAGCACCGAGTCCTTCTCCTTCGCGCCACCGAACGCGTCGAGCAGCGCGTTCTGCCCGTCACGCACGGCCTGCTCGAGGCCGCGATCAGCGATCGAGCCGCTCGCGTCGATGAGCAGCGTCACCAGCGTCACGTCACTCGCGGTGATGTCTTCGAGCGCCTTGCCCGCGGCGCCGGCGAGCACGATGCCACCGAGGTTGCCGGTGATGAGGGTGGAGGTCTGCGCGCTCAGGACGCCGGTCGCGACCGCGCTGGTGAGGTTCTTCGTCACGTCATCGTCGTTGCTGGACATGGAGGTCTCCTGCCCGGCGCATTGCCGGTTCTTGTGAAGGGTGGACTGATGGGGTGGGTCAGCTCAGGTCAGCTCAGATCGTGACGGGGTCGGACGTCTTCACGACCTTCATGCCGGCCTTCTTCCACTTCTCGAGCGCCTCGGTGGCGATGCGCGGGAAGTCGAGGTGCGACGGGAGCGGCGAGATCGGCGGCGCAGGCACCGGGCTCATCGCGTCTTCGAGGATCCAGATCTTCTCGGCGAGCTTCGGGTCGGACTGCATCACGTGCTCTTGAATGTCGTTGAGCGTCGAGAGCACGCAGTGGCTCTTCGCCTGCCCGAACACGTAGACGCGGTCGTATTCCATCAGCATCTTGAAGAAGGGCGTGTTGAACGAGCCCACCACCTGGCCGCCCAACTCGGTCACCTCGGGCGACATGACGGAGTAGTTCTCGGTCATCGCGTGCGTGCCCTTGGTCTCGAAGTGCGTCTGGTGTTTGCGCGCGGCGGCGTGGAACAGCGACGCCTCCATCATCGACGGCACCAGCGCGTGCGACAGCCCGCCGAGCAGCGTGTGGTACGGCCACACCGTCAGCACGTACTTGCCGCTCGCCTCGAGGCGCTTGACGTACTCGAGCGACTCCTTCGGGTGCGCCACCGCCGTCCATTTTCCGGCGCGCACCTCTTCATGGAAGATCGGCGTCAGCGGCGCGGGGTGTTTGCCCTTCGCGTCGATCCACCACGCGGGGTGGAAGATCTGGAACATGCGGTGCGTGTCCATCGAGAAGAACAGCGACGTCACCTTGTCGAGGTTCCGGTACAGCCACTCGACGGTGCGCTGGGTGTCTTCGACGGCGCCGGGCACGAAGAGCGACGCGCCAGGCGTGCAGAAGCCGACCTGCACGTCGATGCCGAACGCCGCGATGCGGAACTTGTCGGCGCCCGAGGGCTTGATGCCGTGCTTCTGCGCGTACGCCTCTCCGGCGTCGGCCACGAGGCCCGCGCGCTCCATGAACAGCTGGGGAACCTGCTTCGACTCGTAGAAATCGGGCAACGGCAACATGGGGCCTCCTGTTCGACTGCGTTCACGACAACGACAGCTGCACCAACTCCTTCGACGTGACGACGACGAGGCTCCCGTCGGACTGCGGGAGGAGCTCGTCTTGAGCGCTCACGAATGGCTGGGTGTCGGCGAAGCACGCGGCTTCGACCAGCACGCCTGAGTCGAGCTTCATCGCGAGCAGCCCGTCATCGGAGCCGATCACCACACGGCCGCCGAGCAGCGCGGCGTGACCGCTGCGACCGCCGACGCTCGTGCCGACCACCGCGCCGTCTTCCGAGATGAGCCAGCGATGCACGACGTCTTTGCCGTTCACTTCGGCGGTGACGCTCAAGAGCCCGTGCCGCGCATCGAACACCGCGTCGGCGGAGATCACCCTGCCCGTCCACCGGATGCCTGAGAGCTGCTTCACGCCCGCGCGGCCGCTGCGCAGCAGGAAGGCCACCGTGACGCCGCCTGCCCGATAGAAACCCAGGCCGAGGCGCTCCCCGGTCCACAACCAGGTCTGGCCTTCGAGCACCTGCCCGACACGCGTCCCGGTGCCCTGCTCGATCAACCACTCGTTCTCGGTGCGGTAGGTGACGGCGGTCGCGGTCGCGAAGGTCGGCTCCGAGGCACGGACGCCGGTCTGCGCGCGCTCGACGAGTTTGCCGTGTTCATGACGCTCCATCGCGCCGCGTGACGACACCACCCAGGTCGACGCGCCGGCGAGCCCGATGCGCTCCTGCGGGAGCAAGGGCCGATTGAGCACCACCGCACCGTCTTCACGTCGCACGACGCCCTGCTCTTCGAAGACGTACTTCACGCCGCCTTGCATCGACGCCGCGAGCACCCGCCCACTCGTCTCGAAGAGGATCTTCGCGGTGCAGCGGCCCTTCACGCGAACGGCAGGCTTCGTCGCGAGCGGACCCAGCGCATGACACGTCGGACAGACCGGCCGCGCATGCGTGACCCCGCACGAGCACGTCGACCACGACTGCTGGAGCACGCGCTTCGTCGGCGCCTCGCGCACGTCCTTCTCGAACGTCTGCGAGAACCAGTGGAGCGCGTCGTCGGACAACGTCTTCCACGAGGCAGCGACGCGCGGGAGCACGACGTCGTCCTTCATCACCGGGTGCCGCGCCTCGGCGCGCCGGAGCATCGTGCTCAACTTCGCGTGTGTTCCGCCGAACGGATGCACGTACAGCAGCGACGAGAACAGCATCACCGCGAACGCGTACCAGTCGGTGCCTTCGTCGAAGCGCGGGCTGTTCGAGAGGTCGACGCCGTAGAGGCGCGGGTCGAGGAACCGCTCGTGCCCGACGGCGCAGGACAAGCCCGAGAACTGCATCGAGTCGGCGTCGATGAGGAACACCCGCTGGGAGCCGGGCTGCACAAGCACGTTGCCATCGTTCAGATCGCCGACGATGACCTGGTGTGCGTGGAGCGACTGCACCGTCTGCTCCAACTCGCGGAACATCGTCATCACGACGTCGTTCGAGATCGTGTTCTCGCGGAACTTGCGCTGCGCCAGCCGGCCCGCGTCCTCGACGTCCGACAGCGCCTGCATCACGAAGCCGATCACATCACCGCGCTGATCCTTCACGAGCTCGAGCGGTCCGAGCACGTTGGCAGGCAAGGCCTTCGGAAAGAGCGCGAGCTTCTCGAGCTTCACTGCGCGCACCCGGGCCTCTGCAGCGTTCGCCGGATCGACGGGATGGAAGACCTTCACCGCGCGATCCCTCCAGCGAAAGACGCGCGCCTCGCCGCCTTCACCGAGCAGGTCGCTGTCCTTCAGGCGCACGCGCGTGTTGGCGACGTAGACGTCCATGGCTACAGCTCCCGCGTGTCGAGGACGGCGAGGGTGGTGTCGTCGGTGAAGCGCTCCGTTTCGTTGAGCACGTTGAGGCGCCGCTGCAGGTGCACAGGGTTGGTCCAGACGTGCGGCTCGTCGAGCAACGCGCGCAGTCCATCGGGAGCACGCGAGAGCCAGCCGTCGACGCCATCGGTCGCGAGCGCCACCCGCCGCGCTGGTCCCAGGTGATGCACGCGCGCGGGCACCGACTTCCCCGTGAGCCGATAACCCACGTACGCCGGCGCGTTGTCGTCGCCTGAGTCGAGCCGGGTCAGCTGCCCGTCGACGAAGACCGCGCCATCACCCGAGCCGAACACCACGCACTCCGGGCCCCGCTGCACGGCGCACAAGACGGTGAACAACCCGTACTGCTCGAGCACCGCCGTCGCGTCGTCGACCTCGACCGAACGCACGAGGCGGTCGAGCCACGAGGTGAGGTGCTCCATCGCGACCGTGGGGAGTTCAGGCAACGCAACGTGCTCGAGCGCCACCGTCATCATCGCCAGCGCACGCGCACCGAGCCGGGCGCCGACCTCCGAGAAGGGCTGGCTCGAGCAGCCATCCGTCACCACCGCCACCGTCGTCTCACCGCGAGAGGAGACGAAGACGCCGTCCTGGTTGTTGCGGCCGAGGCGCACGTGCTCTCGCCCGATCAGGCTCGCGGTCCGCGTGGTCGTGTGGTGACGGGAACTCATCCAAACGCCTCTTTCTTCAAGCGGGTGACGAGGGCCTCGGTGGCCGGAGAGTGGACGAGGCGCAGGTCCTCCGCGCGAACGGACTTCGCCTCGGCCAGAGCGGGCGACGACGATGCAGGTGCTCCGGTGAGCAGCTCGTAGCCCTCGGCGACGGCCTCACCTTCCTGGGCGACGACGCCGAATGGGCCGCTGGCCCCCGCGCGCCGCCGCCACAGCACCGGCTTTCCGGGAACGCTCTGCTTGCCGCTGCCCGCCTCGTTCCCGAACTTCATGCAGGCCCGTTTCCCGGTCTGCGTCAGCTTGTAGACGGCCGACACGCGATCTCTCGTCAGCGGAGAGCCCGCGGTCTGCGCGACGATGAAGCCGCCGTACCCGTACACCTGCTCCTCGGGCGTCCACCCGACCTCTTTGCGGAGCTCTTCGAAGCGCTTCGTCAGCGCGGTGTCGAAGCCGTCCTCCAGGATCTGCACGGGGCGAATGCCCATCTCGTCGGCGAGCTTCGCGGCGAAGCGGTACTGCGCTTCTTTGTCGCCGGAGTCGTAGCGAATGGAGTCGTGCTTCCCGCCGCGCTCCTTGATGATCGCGTACGCCGCCGGAATGCCGCTCTGGATGGTGTCGAAGGTGTCGAGGAGGAAGCTGGAGCGATTCGAGCGGCGCTCCACCATCGCGCGGAAGGCCGCGTCGTCGGAGCCGAAGCGCTGCACGTGTTCGTGCCCCATGGTGCCGACAGGAATGAGGCCCTTCACGCGCGCGCCGTACACGTGGCTGGTGCGGGTCAGCCCTGCCGCCTTGCACCCCTCGAGCGCTAACAGGTGCTGCTCGACGCAGGTCGCCGCGCGGAGCCCGACCTCGAAGAGGCGGTCGGCAGTCCCCGTCACCTCGGCGAGCTCCTTCACTCTCGCCGTGACGCGCGCCACGTACGCCTCGGACGCGACGGTGATCGGCGGGGCCTTCACGCCCACCGCGTCGAGCGTCTCGAGCACGATGCGCTTCTGCTCCTCACACGTCACCGTGCCGACCGCCGCTGCCAGCTCGTCGGGCCGCAGCAGCGCCACCGTCGCGACCTGCACGCGGTAGCTCCACATCAACACCAGCGGCTCGAGCCACGAGACGACCGCCGACGGCCCGGTGATGCAGAGGATCGGCTCGCGGTCATGGAAGACGGCGTTCTTCGGCAGCGCGTGGATCCGCACCTGGCTGATGAGCGCCATCGCCGCCTTGAACCCCGCGCTCATCTCGTAGTCGTGCTTCGCCAGGAACTCCCAGTCGCCCGCTTCGGGCACCGGCAACACCTCGCGCACCAGCTTCTCGACGTCGAAGGGCAGCACCTGCAACCCGCCCTTGCGGTGCGACGCGTAGAACGTCTCTTCCCGCAGCGGCCAACCCGCCTCCGCCATCGAGAACTTGTAGCCGTCCGTCACCAGCAACCCAGCCATGGCTGACCTCACGAGAGAGTTATAGACACCAAACAAAGAGTCGTCAAGACACTATCTTCAGTGGAACATTTGAGAGCAAATGCAGAAGCGATAACAACGGCTTAAGATGTCACACGAAGTCCTGCACACTGGCGCGATCTGTCCGACCGGAAACAATTAGTTTTGATTTACGACACATAAGAACTGATGCGCATCGATTTTGGCTGCGTATTGAATTGATCTTCGTGCTGTTTCGCCGCGCTCCGTAATCCTTCGTGACATGCGTGGAGCGCCCAGTCGCAACGGCTCGAACCCCTGGTGCGATGATGTAGGCACACGGCGCCACTGCGGCGCACCAAAGGGGAGAACGACATGAAGCAGGAACTGAAAATCGAGACGCTCTACGCGAAGTACGGACCGACGATCTACGCACGCTGCCGCCGCCTGCTGCGAGATCCCGTCGCTGCCGAAGACGCGACGCAGGACATCTTCGTGAAGCTGATGCGCCACATCGAAGCGGCGCCGACCGAAGACGCGGTGCTCCCCTGGATTCACCGCATCGTGACGAACCACTGCCTCAACGTCATTCGTGACGCCAAGCGCCGCGCCGCCCCGGTGGAAGAGCTGCCGGAGCTGGTCGACGACGACTTCGAAGACAGCGTGGTGTCGAAGAACTTCGCGCAGAAGGTGCTCGAATCGGCGCCCGAAGCCATCAAGGCCCCCGCCATGCTGTACCACGGCAAGGGCATGGAGCAGTCGAAGGTCGCCGAGACGCTCGGCTGCTCGCGCCGCACCGTGCTGTACCGCCTCTCGGAGTTCACGCGCCGCGCGATGAAGATGCACGCCGCCGCGGAAGCCGGGCAGGCCTGAAACGAAGAGAACCTGATTCACCTTGAACGCCGTGGCGCTCTCCCCCGCCACGGCGTTCTTCTTTTTGGCGATGACGTGTACGACAGTGACGCGCATGAGAAGACTGCTCGCGCTCCTGTTGCTGACCGCCGCCCCCAGCGCCTCTGCCATCGGGTTCGAGGTCGATGTCGCGGGTGGCTACTGGTTCACCGGCACGCCGCAATTCCAGCTGCGCCTCGGGGTGCATCAACACCTGGCCAGACTCGGTGAGCGCGCGAGCCTCAAGGGCGCGCTCCGGAGCGGCGTCTTCCTCAACACCGCAGGCTCGCGCATTGGCATTCCCCTCGATCTCGCGCTGGAGCTGCACTTCAACCCCGTCTCATTCGGCGTCGTCGGTGGCCCCTGGTTTCACTTCAGCGACGGCGACGTCGTGCGCGCGCACATCGGCGGCGAGTTCGGCGTGCGTCTCGGGCGGTTCGTTCGCATCTCGGTCGAGGTCGGCTGGCTGCAACCCGCGCCGCTGCTGCTCGGACGATTTGGAGTGATGTTCTGAGAGTGCTGGCCGCCAGCGTCGTGCTCCTCATGGGGTGCTCGCAGGCGCCAGCGCCAGTCGCGCCGAAACCGCCCGCCGCAGCCCGCGCAGACGTGACGCTGCGCGACGTCACCGTTCGGCAGTATCGAGGCAGTGAGCTGCGCATGGTGGCGACGTCGCCGAAGCTCGAGCTCGCGCGCGACTCCAACGACTTCATGGCGGTGGACGCAGGCGTGCTGCTCAAGCGCACGGGCGTGACGGTGCTCGCGCCACAGGTGATCGGGAACAGCGCGACGCAGGGCGCGACGGGCTCGGGCGGCGTGGTGTTCCTGGGCAACGACGGCACGGTGGGCCGGACGCCAACTGCGACGTACGAGCGCGGCCTCTCGCCTGAAGGTGGCGCGTTCTCGGACGCGGGCGTCACCGTCGAGCATCCCCGCTTCTCGCTCGAGGCGACCGGCTTCTTCGCCGACCTGTCGGAGCAGCGCGTGCTGTTCGATCAGCCCATCACCCGCACGAAGGAGTGAGCCATGCGTCTGCTCGTTCTCGTCGCTTCCCTCGCGTCGTTCTCCTCGTTCGCCGCCACCGAAGAGGAGCTGTGGAAGGAGGCGCGCACGAGCGCCGCTGCGTTCGAGAAGCGCACCGGCGTGCCGATGCAGTGGCTCGAGGGAGACCCGGCGAAGGGCCAGAGCGTTGGCGACGAGCTCATCGCGTGGCCTCCGAGCGCGCTCGACGTCGCGAGCTCGGCGCCGGCCCTGCTCAACGAGCTGACGATCTATCCAGACGCGTTCCTCAAGAGCTCAGGCCTCAAGCGGGTGATGATCGCCCGCGGGCTCGAGCGTCGCGGTTCGGCGTGGGGCGGGTTCGCGTTCTGGGCGGGGCCGAAGAAGGGCACGCTCTACGTGAGCCTGAGAAACCTCGCGCACGCGGCGGTGACGATTCACCACGAGGTGTTTCACCTCACGCAACACACCAGCGCGGTCGAGTCCCGTCGCGACACCTGGAGCGCCTGCAACCCGCCCGGCTTCGTCTACGCCGTCGAGGGCGAGATCGATCGAACCCGCCAGCGCGTCGCGACCATCACCGGCTACGCCCGCACCTCGCTCGTGGAGGATCAGGCGGAGATGTTCGCGTGGGCGGTGATCGACGGCGCGTTCATGGCGCAACAGTCGCGACAAGACGAAGCGATCGCGTGCAAGGCGAAGCTCATTCGCTCGTTCGTGAAGCTGGTCGACTCGGGCTTCGACGACGCGCGGTGGGAGAAGCTGGCCTCGCGAAAGCCCGGCGAGTCACTGCCCTGACAGGCGCTCGGCGAACGGCTCGAACGACACCGGCGTGACGACCAGAGAGCTGAGCTCGGGCGGAGTGCGATCGAACAGCCTCACGCCGTCTTTCCCTGGTGACGTGAGCGGACGACCGGCGAGATCGCAGAAGACGACCCGTCCCTGCCACGTGCACTTCCACTTCCGGGGCGCTGACGTGCGAGGCGCGGCGAGCGCACCGACCGACACGAGCACGAGGAGGACACCGGCGAGCCGCATGGCCGTGGAGTGTAGACGAGGTCGACGGAGTGAAGTCAGTGTAAGGAGCCCCTCGATGCTCCTCGCGCTGATCCTCGCTGCCGCGCCCGACGCTGGCGTCCTGCTCTCCCGACCGGTTCAGGTGAGCGCTGACAAGCTCGAGCTGCTGAACAAAGAACAGCGCGCCATCTACTCGGGCCACGCGAAGGCGATTCGAGACACCACGACGATGACGTGCGACCGCATCACCGTCGAGTACGGCGCCGATCGCGAGGTCAGCCGCATTCTCGCGCGCGGCAACGTCGAGGCCATCGACGGCGAACGCTGGGCTCGTGGAGACGAGGCCGACTACGACAACCGCACCGGCACGCTCGTGATGCGCGGCAAGCCCCAGGCGCGGCAGGGGAAGCGCGAGGTGATGGGCGAGCTCGTCACCTTCGTCACCGGCACCGAGCGCACCGTCGTCGAGAAGGCCCGCACGCGCGTCGACGAAGAGAAGGGCTTCTCACGAGACGGCGGCGTGGTGTCGGGCCCGCAGCGCATCACCATCGACGCAGACCAGCTCATCCTCGACGAACAGAAGAACCTCGCGGTGTGGAAGGGTCACGTCGTCGCGAAACGCAGCGCCACCACCATCACCTCGCCTCAGCTGACCGCCGTGTATGACGATCAGGGAGAGATCACGAAGGTGCAGGCGCGCGGGGGCGTCGAGGCCACGGAGAAGGACCGCTGGGCCAAGGGACAACGCGGCGACTACGACGTGCAGACCGGCGTGCTCGTCGTCACCGGCCAGCCGCAGGCGAAACAGGGCAGCAACCGCATGAAGGGCTCGAAGGTGACCTTCTTCACCGGCTCGGACTTCATCGAGGTCGAGAACGCCACCACCGTCATCGAGGTGGAATCGAAGCGGCCACCCAAGCGGTAGTTTCTGTAGCGTGGCTCGTCACCCGACGGTCTACTCGCGGGCATGCGTCTGGCCCTGCTCCTCCTGATCCTCCCCGCGTGTGCATTCGGTCCCGTGCGCCGCGTCACGGTCGGGCCGATGAAGGCGTACGACGAGGTGAAGACGATTCGCGCCGAGCCCACGCCTGAGCTGAGGCCCGAGCTCGCGCCGCTCGAGTCGTCGCTCCTGACGGGCGTGTCCGCTGGACTGCAGAAGGGCGGCGCTGGGACCACCAGCACGACTCCGGGTGGATTCCGGCTGCGCGTCACGCTGCTCGACGTGACCGAGGGGACCACCATCTCGAACCGCGGCACCGTCGAGGCCGCGGCGAACCTGCTGGGCATCGCGAGCGAGACGGCCACGCGCACCGGGCGCTTGTCGTTCGAGGCGCGGCTGTACGCTCCGGACGAAGACCGGGAGCTCGCCTACGCGCGCTACGAAGGCGCTGGCCAACCGTCGACGCTCGCCACTCGTGGAGGTGTGGAGCTCGGTGAGGCGCTCGCCAACAAGGTGTCGCTGCGACGGCACGAGTGGTTCGAGCGTCGAATCCTCGACGACCGCTTCTTCCTCACGCCCACCGCCACCACCATGGAGCCGGGCAGCTTCGCGATCACCAACGACGAGGTGCTCCTGTTCCGCGTGGGCTGGGGCATTCACCGGCGCGTGCAGCTCAACTTCATGCTCGGAGGGTTCGGCGTGCCGTTCGGCGGCGCCATCGCGATTCCAGCCATTCACGTCGTCGGCGCGGCCGGAGGCGCCGGCATCGGGCTGGTCGGCGTCGTCGACGTCGGGCTCAAGTTCCTCATCCTCGACGAGGGCCGCTACGCGCCCGGCATCTCGGCCTCGTACGACATGATGAACGTCTTCGGCGCGGTGTTCGGCGCGGGGGCGCTGGTGCTCGGTGGAAAAGGTGGTGGCGCCATCGCCGCTGCTGCGGGCATCGCGACCGTCAACGTGCAGCTCAACGTCTTCAACGTCACCGTCGCCAAACACTTCGGGCCCGTGCAGGTCACCGCGGGGACGTACGTCTTCGATAACCACCACTGGTTGCCACAGAACGCGACCGTCACCGTCGGCGTCGGCCTCGCGGGCTCCAACGGCGGCTCGGGTGGAATGGTGGACAGCAACGCCACGCCGATTCCGCGCGTGCCGACCCAGGTGCAGCCGTACGCCGGGTTCGAGTGGGTGCTCGGGCCGCACAGCGCGCTGATGGCCGAGTTCCTGCCGCGAATTCCGTTCGAAGAGACGATGCTGACGACGGGCGCGCGGTGGCAGTTGGGCTGGGACGAGCCGGTCGGCCCCATCGCGAGAGATCGCATCCGGTTCCGCATCGATGTCGCCGGCATCTGGGTGTACCTGCCAAAGACGAGCTCGAACGACGCCCTCTATCTGCCGCTGCCATGGGTGGGCGTCGGCGTGTTGTTCAAGTAGCGTCGCGCGCTCATGCGCTCCCTGTCCTGGCTGCTGGTCGTCGCGAGCTGCACGCCGATCACGCCGTTTCAGCCACCGCCGCCGCAGGGGCTGATGTGCGATCGCATCGTGATTCCGCCCGGTGCGCTCGAGGCGACGCTGAAGTCCGCCAGCGCAGGCGACTGCATCATTCTTCCCAGCGGCACCTACTCGGGGAGCTTCGTCTTGCCCGAGAACGTCACGCTCGCCGCCAGTGATGGCGCGACAGTGGTGTTGACCGGTGGGGACCCGGTGCTGACGGTGAAGGGCGGCAGTCGATCGATCGTCCGCGGTCTGCGCATCGTTGGTGGCAGCGGGAGCGGCATCGCCATCGAGCCCGGCCCCGTGCAGTTGATCAGCGTCGCCGTCACCCAGAGTCAGCAGAGCGCCATCACCGCCACCTGCTCCAGGCCCGACTGCGCCGAGCGGGAGATCGTGATGACCGACTGTGAAGTCACGCAGAGCGCGGTAGGGCTGCGCATCGTCGGAGCCAAAGTCAGCGTCGAGGGCGGTCGCATCGCCGAACAGCTCGGCACCTCGCTGTCGTCGGGCTCGGGCGTGGTGGCCAGTGATGGCGCGGCGCTGACGCTCCGTGGCGTGACGATCGAGCGCAACCAGAACATCGGCGTGCTCCTCGATGGTGCCGCCACGCGCGCGACCGTCGACGACTGCACCATTCGGGAGAACACCGGCCGTGGCCTCTGGGCCCAGGGACAGACGGCCGACGCAGGGGTGCAGACGGTGACGGTGACGGGCGGAGAGATCAGCGGGAACTCGCTCCTCGGCATCGGAGCGCGCGACACCTCGGGACTGCTCATTCGCCAGACGCGAATCCTCACGACGAAGGCGGTCCGCGTGCCCATCGACATCTCGACCTCCGAGGACATCGGCGACGGCATCGGGCTCTTCACTGGGACGCGCGCCGTGACGATTGAAGGCGTGGTCGCCGAGAACAACGCGCGCGCGCAGGTGATTGCTGACGGCTCTGGCCTCGGCGTGACCGTGTCGGGGACTGTCTCTGGTGGCCGCTTCAGGGTCGTCGTGCAACGGCCCGTCGCGCCCGTGATGGTCGAACAGGCGCTCGTCGATGCTCCGGCGTCGGAGCTGCTGGTGCGCGCCTCGGCGATCGGCCTGGCCCCGTGAGACGGTTCCTGGTGGGCGCGGTCCTCGCGACGCTGCTCGCGTGCCCGGCGATGCCTCCAGCTCCACCTTCGAGCTGTGACGCAGGGTGTGACGCATCAGACGCGGGGCCCGGCGGCTGCGGGCCGGGCACGTTCACGACGGCCACGGGCCAGTGCCAGAGCGTGGGCTGGACGAGCTGCGACGCGGGCTTCACGGCAGATCCGACGGGCTGGACCTGCCGCGCCGTGGTTGAGCGCTGCGATGCAGGGCAGGCGGCGTTTCCCGGTGAGGGGTGCTCCGCGCTCGGTTGGTCGGTCTGCCCGGCTGGCTTCATTCCGACGGCGACGAGCTGCGAGCCGATGCTCCCGAACGCCGCATGCACCGGAGCGACGCGTGCCTCGCTCGGCCAGACGACCTGCGTTCCCGTGGGAGATTGCAACGCGCCCTTCCCTCCCGCCGCCGCGACGATCTTCGTCGACGCCGACGCCGGGGTCGACGCCACGCACTTCCGCACCATCGCCGCAGCGCTGAACGCTGCTCCCGTCGGCGCCACGATTGCCATCGCCGATGGGCGCTACGCAGAGTCACTCAAACCGACGAAGGCCGTGAAGCTCGTTGGCCGCTGTCCCGCGCGCGTGTCACTGGTGGGCAACCCGGGTATCGAGCTGATTCGCACGCGCGACGTCGAGCTCGAAAGCCTCACGGTGCGCGACTCGATCCTCGCGGCGCGCCTCGAGCTGGGATCGTCACTGCGGCTCCGTCACGTGGTGCTCGAAGACAACCTGCGCTCGGGGATTCAGGCGCTCGATCGTGGAACGCAGGTCGTGCTCGATGACGTCGTCATTCGCGGCACCGGGCCCGACCCGGCGACGGCCACCTTCGGCCAGGGCATCGCGATGGGCTCGGCGGCGCAGCTCACGCTCACCGACGTCGAGCTGCGCGGCAACGGTGAGACGGCCATCTTCCTCAACCAGGCCGGGACCGCCGCGACGGCAACCCGCGTCGTGGTGTCCGACACGCAGCCGCGCGCCAGCACGGGAAGGCTCGGCTGGGGCATCGCCATTCAAGCCGGCGCGTCGCTCACCGCCACCCAGCTCGTCGTTCAAGACAACCTCGGCGTCGGCATTCTCATCGCGCAGCGGGGCAGCACGGCCACGCTCACCGACACCGTCGTGCGCCGCATCGCAGAGAGCACCGACGGCACCGGCGCGGCCTTCGGTTTCGGCGTCTCGGCTCAGGCAGGCACGCTGACGTGGACCGGCGGCTCCATCGAAGACGTCACCGGTGGGTTGCTCGACGTTCAGGGCACCGACGGCGTCGCCACCGTTCGCAACGTCACCGGTCAGCGGACCCTCGCGGGTGCGGCGCCACGCTTCGGCGTCGAGGCTCGCAACAGCGCGAAGGTGACGCTGGAGCGCGTCGCGCTCTCGAACCTGACCTCCTCAGGCGTGCTGGCCGTCGATGCCTCGGAGGTGACGATCGATCACCTGGCAGTCTCGGGAGTGACTGGCATCGGCCTTCGCGCCCAGGGCGGCCGCATCACAGGCACCGCCGTCGACGTCCGCAGCCACACCGAAGCCGGAGCGCTCGCCTCGCTCACCGGCCAGCTCCAGCTCTCGCGCTCCGTGCTGGCGAACGCCGCGGCGAGCACCGCTGACGCAGGCCTGGGCATCGGCGCGAGCGCCAGTCAGAACAGCTCGCTCACCCTCGACGAGTGCCTGCTCGAGAACAACCTCACTGCGGGCGTGTATGTGCGCGACCCCGGCTCACGTGGGACTGTCACGCGCTCAGACATCCGCGGCACCCGGCTCGACGCGAACGGCGAGTTCGGTCAGGGCGTCATCGTCGAGAGCGGCGCGAAGCTGACGATGGACGACGTCGCGGTGGCGCAGAACCACACCTCGGGCGTGCAGGTCGCTGGCGCGGCGAGCGAGCTGACGATGACGCGCGTCACGGTGCTGGGCACGCTCCCGCTCGGGTCGGGCAGCCGCGGGCGAGGCGCCAACGTGGCCTTCGGCGCGGTGATGCGCTCCGCCAGCTCGGCCTTCGTCGACAACCAGCAGGTCGGGCTCTTCGCGTTCCAGTCGCGCATCGAGGCGACCGACACCCTCGTCCGAGGCACCCGCGCCGATCCCGATGGCCGCTACGGCAACGGCATCGAGGCGCTCACCGACGGCGTCATCTCGTTCGTGAAGGGCGCCATCGATCGCAGCGCGAGCATCGGCGCCGTCTTCGCGGAAGGTGCTGGCCTCATCGACGGCGCACGAATGACGAACAACACCATCGCGCTCCACGCTCAAGACGGCACGACGATCGTCGAGCTCCCCGCGGCGCCGGTCTCGCTCGGCAACCGGCAGGTCGTCGTCACGGGCACGACGAGCTTCGAGGGCAATCAGTCGCGAACGAGCGCCGACGTCGTCACCGTCCCGCCGCCGTGAACGATCGCCCGATTGGGGCTTCCAGCCGGGCGCGCGCGCAGTAAGAACCGCATTCCCCCCCTGCGAAGGAAGACCGCTCATGCGCATTTCAGCCGCCGCTCCCGCCCGCGTCACCCAGCCCACCTACGAGAAGCTGAAGGCCCAGCTCGCGACGCTCGACAAGAAGATCGCCACCGCGTCGAAGGCCCTGCAGGACCACAAGGACATCATGATGCGGTCCCGCTACACGCCCGAGGGCCTGAAGCTCGCGACCGCGAAGCTCAAGACGCTCGAGAAGGATCTCGCGAAGCTCCAGACGCAGCGCAAGCAACTCGTCGCGCAGATGGCCGTGATTCGCCCGTCGTCGAAGCCGCCCACCGCCGCCGCGCTCACCGCATCCGTGGAGCGCCACCTCAAGGCCGGTGACCTTCAGTTCGGCGCGAAGGCTCCGAAGAAGGAAGACATCCTCACGCAGACCTCGGTGCACAAGCACCCGTTCACGTACACGGCGATCGTGCTCAAGAACGACCCGACGCGCATGATCGTCAAGAAGGTGCTCACCGGCGGCTTCGTGCCTGCCAAGCCGGGCGACGGCACGTACTCGAAGCCGGTCTCCATCAAGCCGTAGTGAATCGGCGTTCGGTGGCCCCGGACTCCGGGGTCACTGCGCCGCCGCAGTCAGCCACACCCGAAGCAGCTTCACCTCGATCACCGTCTCGGCGCGCGTCGACGCCAGCAGGAACTTCGCGTTCGGACGGCTCGTGCTGAAGGACGTGAACGTGCCGAGCACCTCGTACGAGATGCCCTCCTGCGTGAGCGCCTCGAGCGGCCCGTCCTGGCCGAACACCGCCACCTTCGACTTGCCGGCTTCCAGCGCAGCCTTCAGCCCGTCAGGCATGAGGTAGGTCGCGTCGCGCCGCGCGTAGAAGGAATACGAGAAGGCCGGCACCGCGAACACCACCGGGAGCATCGTGCTGGACGGATCCTCCCGCCGAACCAGCGCGCCGAGTTCGCGCGACGGCTGCGACTCCAGAATGGCTGGCTGGACGAAGCCCGCGAGGAACGCCATCACGCCCGCGAGCGAGAGCGTCATCGAGACGGTCAGCCCCTCCTGCGCAGGCAGCCGGCGCGCCCATGTCACCAGCACCACCAGGGGCGCCGCCACCACCGCGGCCCACACCGCCACCGTCGGCAGCTCGGTCGGAAAGCCCAGCGCGAACGTCAGCCCAGCGAAGACCACCGCGACCGCCGACAAGCCGATGAACAGCCACCGCCAGCGTGACGCCATCACGTCGTCGAGCCGCTCGAGCTCCTCCGCCACCAGCAGCGCCGCCGCCGGAGTCAGTGGGTAGAGGTACTGCGGCAGCTTGTACGTGGAGATCGAGATCACCACGAAGACCAGCGAGAACCACCACAGCGGGATTCGGGAGATCGAGCCCGGCAGCTTCCGCACCGTCGCGAACATCGCCACCCGCCGCGCGAGCGCGAACACCAGCAACGGCGCAAACGGCAAAAACGCCCAGAGCGCGGTGTGCGTGAAGAACAGCGGAGTGGTGTCGTCGAGGAACCCGCTCTGCCCCCACAGCCGGCCGAAGCCCTGGTACCAGAGCATGTAGAGCACGCCGTCATCGCCCGTCGTGGAGCGCGTCGCGGCGTAGAACGGCATCGCGATGAGCGCGGTGAAGACGAGGCCGAACGGCCAGACGCTCCAGAGCCGGCGAAGCAGGGTGCTCGGTGCCTCGAGCCACGACGGACGAACGACCTCGGGCAGCAGCGCCAGCACTGGAATGCCCAGCCCGATGGGCCCCTTCGACAACACCGCGAGCCCAGCGACGGCCCATGCCGCCAGCCTCAACCACGGCCGCGTTCGGCCCAGCAGCATCAGCGCGATCGCCAGGCTCGTCATCGCCGTCAGGGAGGTGTCCACCTTGGGGTCGAGCACCATCAGGTGCGTGGAGAGCGAGGCGCCCACCAACGCCGCCGCCGTCAGCCCACGCTTCTCGTCCGCGAGCACCCGGCCGATGAGGAACGTGGACACCATGGTGATGACGACGAAGAGCAGGCCGGGCAGGCGCACGGCGAGCGCGTCGATGCCGAACACGGCCATGCCGGCGGCCTGCAGCCACATCGTCAGCGGCGGCTTGTTGTAGAAGGGCCCGTTCTGGTCGTGCAGGTGCAGCCAGTCGCCGCTCACCAGCATTCGCCGCGCGACGTCGGCGTACTGCGCGGGGTCGGTCTCCTGCACTTCGTTGCCGAGCCCGAGCACCGCCGGCCCGATCGACGCCGTCAACAGCAAGGCCCAGGTGGTTCTCGTCACGCCCGGCGTGTGTGCCAGCGTCAGAGCCGAAAGCAAGCCCGAGCGGAGCGCGCCACGTCTTCGCGCACTGACGGAAGCTGGGCTTTAGTCCACCTTCGACCGTGGCCGACCTGATCCCCATTCCGCTCTACACGCGCGCCGCCGAGCAGACGATCGCGACGCTCAAGCGCAGCCCGTGGATCGTCGGCGTACCGATGATCGCACTCGGGCTCGGCACGCTCGCCGACTGGTTGCTCGCGCCGCTGCTCAACCTGGGCCTCATCATCGCAGCGCCCATCAAGGGCCTGCTGTGGTCGGTGGCCCTGCACGTGTGGCGGCGAACGCTCGTCGAGGGCGCCGTCGATCGCACCGAGCTCGAGGCCGAGCTGGTCGCCCGCGCGAAGAGCCTGCCCGCGCTCTTCGTGCCGCTGCTCTTCGGCACCCTCGCCTTCCTCACGCTCGCCTGGGGCGGTGCGCTCGCTGGCCTCTTCGTGCTGGTGGTGGTGCTGACGCCGATGTTCGAGGCGGCGCTGCTCGGCTCGCAGTCGGGCCTGGGCACGTTCTTCCGGCTCCACGGGAAAGCCTGGGCCGTGTCGCAGCTCGTCGCCACGTCGGTGCTCGTCGCGGTGTGGCTGGTGGCGGTGATGGTCGCTGCGGTGTTTCACGTGCTCGCGGGAGAGGTCGCCTCGGCCGTCGTCGGAGGCCCGCTGCTCGCCATCGTGTGGCTCGTTCGGGGGCACGCGTGGTTTGCGGTCGACGCTCCGGTGATCGTGGCCCCGCCACCTGCGCCGAGAAAGACGGCTCCTGCCAGGGCGAAGGTCGCGGTGAAGCCCGCCGTGAAGAAGGCGCCGCCGAAGGGGCCGTAGGCGCTCCCGCTCGGATTTCACGGGCGCGGTTGCGATGCATGGGCGCTCGTGATTTCTGCCGCCTCACCCATTGCCAGGAGCCGTCATGCCCAACCGCACCACAGCCGCCCAGTCCGTCACGCCTCGCACCACGACCGCGATGTCCAACGAGCGAAAGGCCTTCTGGCACTCGCCGTACACCAACGCCGACGCGCAGGTCGTGAAGCAGAAGAAGGGCCTGGCGACGCTCGACGCCGCCAAGGAGTTCATCGGCGCCGCGGTGCTCACCAAGAAGGAAGCTGACCTCGGCAAGCTCGGCGTCACCCGCACGCGCTTCGACGATCAGGATTGTCAGGCCCGCTTCAAGCGCTCGGGATTCACCGATGCCGACGTGAAGCAGGCGAAGAAGTCGTTCCCCTTCCTCAAGGGCTCCTCGGACAGCGACGTGAAGGGCTACCTCGGCCTCAAGCTGCGCAACACCGAGGTTGGCTACAAAGGCGGCATGGAGATGCTCGCGCAGGCCGGCATCACCGAGAGCAAGTACGACGCGCACGATCAGATGGACGCGTTCAAGACCAGCGGAATGGGCGCGCGTCACGTCGCGGCGGCGAAGGCGAAGTACGACTTCCTCGCCGGCTCGAGCGAGAAAGAGATCAAGCAGTACCTCGGCCTGAAGGTGCTCAACGCGGGCGACGGCTACGGCTTCGCGAAGGACCTGCTGAAGGACATCGGCGCCACCAAAGGCTGGGGCCGCTGAAACAAGCCGCTGCGTTTCGTCGGGTGGGCCTCGAGCTCGAGCTGCTCACCGCGAAGGGCCATACGCGTGTCTCGTTCGCCCGGGCCCTCGCGCGCCGGGTGAAGGGCCGGGTGGAGTTTGGCTTCAAGTACTTCAGTGAAGGCACGCTGCCTGGTGGGCGCCCGCTCTGTCGCCTGTCGCTGGCCGCGCGGATCGTGGAGCGCGATGGGCGCGTGCTCGCCACCCTCGTCGACGACAACACCATTCGTGACGGGCTCGCGGCGAAGCCGGCGGGACGAACGCTGCACGCGACGGACGAGCTGCGGCTCGCGCTCCTGGCCGAGCGGGTGTCGTGGAGCAGCACCGAAGACGCCCGGCTGAAACACCTCGAGGCCCTGTTCGACGGCTTCGTCGACGACGGGACGCTTCACGACGCGTTCGGCAATCCGCTCGTCATCACGCTCAGCGAGCCGAGGTCGTGGCATCGGGTCTGCGAGCTCGTCACGCGCCCGCTGGTGGGTCCCAGGGAGCGGCGCGCCGTCATCGAGGCCGCGCTCTCCACCGCGAAGGAACTCGGATGCACCCTTCCTTCCACCGCGGCCCTCCACGCCCACTACGACGCGCAGCCGTGGCGTGACGTGAAGCGGCTCTCACGCCTGGTGGTCGATCACGCCGCTCATCGCGACGCCTGGTGGGCTGCGCTCTCGCCCAACCCCGGCTGTCTCAAGCTCGCGCCGTTCCCCGCCGACGTGGTGCGCGTCGCCCAGCAGCCCGGCCGAGTCGGGTTCTCGACCTTCGCGGCCGCGCTGCGCCTCGCGGGAGCCACCAAGGCGTGCGACCTCAACGTGCTCGGCGTCATCGAGCCACACCCGCGGCAACCCACGCTCGAGGTCCGCTGCCTGCCGATGTCGTTGGAGCTCGACGCCGTCCTCTCGAGTCTCGCGCGCGCGGAGCAGCTCCTTCAGCGAGCGCTCTGAACGAACGGCTTTGCGTCACGGGCCGCCCTCGGGCACCCTGCCGCCGTGTCGTCCGACGCCTCCGACAGCCTCCTCGCGACTGGCCTGATGAAGACCTATGCCAAGCGCCGGGTCGTCAACGGCGTCACGCTCAACGTGAAACCGGGCGAGGTGGTCGGCCTGCTGGGCCCGAACGGCGCCGGCAAGACGACCTCGTTCAACATGGTGGTGGGGCTCGTGCAGCCAGACGCGGGAGAGGTCAGCCTCGCCGGCCAGCCGCTCACGGGCCTCCCGATGCATCAGCGCGCGCGCGCCGGCCTCGGCTACCTGCCGCAAGAGGCGTCGATCTTCCGCAAGCTGACGGTGCGCCAGAACATGCTGGCGGTGCTCGAGCTTCAGAGCGGCACCACGAAGGCGGAGCGAGAAGATCGCGCCGCGCAGATCATCCAGGAGTTCGGTCTCACGCACGTGACCGAGAGCCTGGGCGAGACCCTCTCGGGTGGCGAACGACGCCGGGCGGAGATCGCCCGCAGCCTGCTCCCGAAGCCCCGATTCATTCTCTTCGACGAGCCCTTCGCTGGCGTCGACCCGATCAACGTCGGAGAGCTCCAGCGCGAGATCGCCCGCCTCAAGACGAAGGGACTCGGCGTGCTCATCACCGATCACAACGTGCGCGACACCCTCCACATCTGCGATCGCGCCTACATCATCGCCATGGGCCAGATCCTCGAGGAGGGCACGCCCGAGGCGATCGCCCAGTCGCCGCGCGCGCGCTCCGTCTACCTGGGCGACAACTTCACGTTGAGCTGAAGTCCCGCCCCTCTGCAGAGTTCATTCCCTCGCGGTGGCATGCACACGAGCACAAGGAATGCCAGCGCCAGAAATGCGCAGAAAACCTGAACAAAAGCGGCCGGCTCGATCGATACCGTTGTTTCTGGCATGCAGGGGCAATACCTTTGGCACGGGTTTTGACTCGCGAAGGGGACGGACGACATGGGCATGGAGCTGAAACAGAGCCTCAAGATGTCGCAGTCGCTCGTGATGACGCCGCAGCTGCAGCAGGCGATCAAGCTGCTGCAGCTCTCGCGCATGGAGCTGATCGAACAGGTCCGAGAGGAGATGGAGCAGAACCCGCTCCTCGAGACCCCTGACGACACCGTCGAGGGCGACATGGCCGACAAGGCGCCCGGCGAGGCGTCGCTCGAAGCCGACACCAGCGAGCAGCGCGCCGACTACGAGACGCCCATTCCCGAGAAGGCCCAGGAGGTGACTCCGGAGAAGGGCCCCGGCGAAGACATCGACTGGGATCAGTACCTCAACAGCTACCAGTTCAACGAGCCCACGACGCCCTCCAACAAGGGCAACGTCGATCTCGAAGACCTGCCGTCCTTCGAAGCCAACATGGTGAAGAAGGAGGACCTGGTCGATCACCTGCACGAGCAGCTGTCGGGCGTGCGCCTCAACGACGCCGAGCTGCGCGCTGCCGAGCTGATCATCGGCAACCTCGACGACGACGGGTACCTGAAGCTGCCCGACGTCGACGGCGATCCCCTCATCCGCATCGCCAACGAAGGCGACATTCCGATGGCGGTCGCCGAGAAGACGCTCAAGCGCATTCAGCAGCTCGACCCCAAGGGCTGCGCCTGCCGCGACCTGCAGGAGTGTCTGCTGGTGCAGCTCCAGGGCCTTCACGACCCCTGCGCCGCCATGCTCGGGGCGATCCTCAAGAAACACATGAAGCTGCTCGAGTCGAAGAACTACCCGGCCATCGCGCGCGATCTGAAGGTCTCGCTCGATGAGGTGGTGGCGGCGGCGAGGCTGTTGCCGCGGCTCGACCCCAAACCCGGCCGCAACTTCTCAGGCGACGACGCGCAGTACATCACCCCCGATGTCTACGTGTACAAGATGGGCGAAGAGTACACGGTGGTGCTCAACGACGACGGCCTCTCGAAGCTGCGCATCTCGGGCGCGTATGCCCAGGCGCTCCGCGGTGGCCGGCTGCCCTCGGGACAAACGAAAGAGTTCGTGCAGGAGAAGCTGCGCAGCGCGATGTGGCTCATCCGCTCCATTCACCAGCGCCAGCGCACCATTCACAAGGTGACCGAGAGCATCGTGAAGTTCCAGCGCGAGTTCTTCGATCGCGGCATCGCCTTCTTGAAGCCGCTCATTCTTCGCGACGTCGCCGAGGACATCGGCATGCACGAGTCGACCGTCTCGCGCGTCACCACCTCGAAGTACGTGCACACGCCGCAAGGCATCTTCGAGCTGAAGTACTTCTTCAACTCCTCCATCGCGCGCACTGGCGGCGACGACATCGCCAGCGAGGCCGTGAAGAACCACATCAAGCAGATCGTGGGCCAGGAAGACGCGAAGAACCCGTACTCCGACCAGAAGATCGTCGAGCTGCTCAAGGCGCAGGGCATCGAGATCGCCCGGCGCACGGTGGCCAAGTACCGCGAGGTGCTCGGCGTGCTTCCGTCAAGCAAGCGCAAAAAGTACTTCTAAGCAGGCCGTCGCCGATTTGCGGAACGCTTCAGTTCGTGGGGGACTCGACACATGTCTATGCCTGACGTGCTGATCGTCGATGACGATCGCCTGCTCCGCACCATGTTGAAAGACGCGCTCGCCGACGTGCCGTGCAACGTCCGTGAGGCCGACTCGGGCGACGCCGCCATCGTCGCCATCGCCGAGAAGCGGCCGCAGGTGCTGCTGCTCGATCTGATCATGCCAGGCAAGAGCGGGCTCGACCTGCTCAAGACCTTCTCGCAGCACGGGCCCGCGATGCGCATCGTGGTGATCTCGAGCCTCGACGCCGAGTCGCTCGTGCAGCAGGCCCTCAAAGACGGCGCCCATGGCTTCTTGTCCAAGCCGTTCCACCCGCTCGACGTGCAGAACGTGGTGAGGGCCGCGCTGGAGGCCGCCGAGGGCGCGCCATGACGGTCGCTCAGTACTGGCTGGCCGACAGTGAAGCGCGCGTGCTGGGGCCCGTCGCCCTCGACGTGGTGCGCGATCTCGCCATGCGCGGCAAGCTCAACGACGTGCGCGCCGTCTCGCGTGATGGGCGCCAGTTCGTGCCGCTGCGTGAGGTGCCCGAGATTCAAGCCGCGCTCGCGCCGCCACAGGGCGATGAGGTGGCCCGCGCGCAGTACGACGCGACCCGGCAGATCCGCGAGTGGCTCGAGTCGATCAAGGGCCGCGCCACCCACGAGGTGCTGCGCGTGCCGGCCACCGCGTCGAAAGAGGCTGCCCGCGCGGCGTTCTTCGCCCTGGTGCACCGCTACCTTCCCAGCCGGCTGCCACCCGAGGCGACGCCCGAGCTGCGGCTGGCCTGCGAAGACGCCTTCCTGGTGCTCTCCGAGCGCATGGTCGACTTCGAGAAGAAGGGCCGCACGAGCCCACCCGCCGTCGCCCCCAAAGCCCAGGCCCTGCCCAACACCACGGCCAGCGTCACGTGGCGTGGCGGCATGATTCACGTGAAGTTGTCGCTCCCGCGCGGTGACGCCCGTCCATTCACGATGGACACCGAGGCCAGCTGGAAGGCGGACGCCCTCTTCGTGGTCTCGAGCGAGCGGGTGATGGTGGGCACGCCCGTCGAGGTCACCCTCACCTTCGAAGGCCACGTCACCCAGATTCACGCCACCGGCCGCGTCATCGGCGTGACGGCGAACGTCGGGTTCGGCCTCAAGATGCTCGACCTCGGGGAGCACCAGCGCAGCATCATTCGGACCTGGGTCGCGCGCGCGCAGGCGTAGGCGGCTGGGCGCGGAACTGCGCGCACGAGGCGGCGAACGCTGAGCACGCGAGTCAAGCGGCGCGACTCAATGGGCGCGCCGAGCCTGATCTCTCATTGCCTTTGTGACGCGCGTGGCGTGGAATCGCCGGCGAGGTCGCGGGCTCTCAACTCATTCCCCGCACCCACCACGGAGGTCAAACCCATGCAGATGAACATCACCTTCCGGCACGTCGACCCGATCGAGTCGCTCAAGACGTACGCCCAGGAGAAGGTGGAGCGGGTGAACAAGTACCTCGACACGGCCAGCGAGGCTCACGTCGTGCTGTCGGTCGAGAAGCACCACCACCAGGCGGACATCACGATCCACTCCGGCCGGTACATGCTGCGCGGCAAGGAGCGCAGCCAGGACATGTACGCGTCGATCGATCTGGCGATGGACAAGATCGAGCGCCAGCTCAAGCGCTACAAGGAGCGCCTCAAGGAGAAGCACGGCCGCGATCGCGTGCACCACCGCCTCGACCTCGTCGAGCAGATGAAGTGGCGCCACCAGATCTTCGAGTCCGCCTCTGACGAAGCGAGCGACCAGTCGCCGAAGATCATCAAGAAGAACGAGTTCCTCGCGCACCCGATGTCGGTCGAAGAGGCCGTCGTGCAGATGGACCTCATCAACAACGACTTCTACGTCTTCACCAACAGCACCACGATGGAGATGAACGTCGTGTACCGCCGGAAGGATCACACGTTCGGGCTGATCGAAGCCTCGGCCGTCGAGAAGCGCTCGCTGGTCGGCTGAGCCTGCTCTTCCGACTCGCGCCTACGGTTGTCCGGGGCTGGACGCGGGCAGAGACGCACTCTCTGCCTGCACGGCCTCGGGCAAGCGCCGGCCATTCACGTCGAGCCCGAACCCGAACGGCATCTGAGGCATCGCCACCGGGAGCCGGCCCGTCGGCGCCAGCTCTCCCACCAGCGCCCGCACCGCCGCCTCGGCCATCGACTCGCGATACGAATAGACCGTGAGCACGGCCGCGGCTGAGGGCACCTGAGCGCCGAGGTAGGGCGCTCCCATCACCACCACCACCACCGGCTTCCCCGAGAGCTGCGCCACCGTCGCGAGCTCGATCTGGTGTGAGTTGACGACGCCCACCACCACCACGTCGGCGTGCTCGGCCAGGGCCTTCACCTGTCGCTTGAGCGCCAGCCGCTCCTTCTCCTTCGGCCACGCAGGCACCACCAACGCGACCGTCGACGGCAGCCGCGCCTGCAGCTCGGTCGCGAGCACCGACTCTGCGGTGATGACGAGCGCGCGGCTGTTCTTCGGGAGCGGAAACACCTTCGCGTCCGTGCGCAGTAAGGTCACGGCCGCGGTCGCAATGCGTTTGACGACGTCGTGATCCTTCCCCAGGCCCGCCAGCCGTTCGGCCTTCGGCGGGAGCGGCTCGAACACTCCGCGCGCCAGCTTCGCGCGCAACACCCGGCTGACGGCTTGATCGAGGCGTCGCTGCGAGACGACACCGCTCTCGAGCGCCTGCAGCAGCGCGCTGCGCACCTCGTTCACCTTCTCGAGCCGCCAGGGCACCAACACCATGTCGGCGCCGGCGTTGATCGCCAGCACCGCCGCGTGGCCCACGCCGTACCGGGCGTCGATCGCGTCCATCTCGAGCTCGTCAGTCAACACCAGCCCGTCGAAGCCCAGCTCGTCGCGAAGCACGTCACCGAGCACGTGGTGCGAGAGCGTGGCGGGCGTCGAGTCGCCGTTCGAGAGCGTCGGCGTGGCGATGTGCGCCGTCATCATGCCGTCGAGGCCCGCGTGCATCGCCGCGACGAAGGGCCGCAGCTGACCGCGAAGCACGGCCTCTGGCGCCGTCACCACGGGCAGCCCCTTGTGCGAATCGGCCTCGACCGCGCCATGGCCGGGGAAGTGTTTGGCCACCGTCACCACGCGCGCCGCCTGCTGCCCACGAACGAACTGCACGCCGAGCTCGCTCACCAGGCCGATGTCGTCGGAGAACGCGCGGATTCCAATCACCGGGTTGCGCGGGTTCGAGTTCACGTCGAGCACCGGCGCCAGGTTCATGTTGAAGCCGAGCCGGCGCAGATCATCGCCCTGCGCGCGGCCCGCCTCGTAGGCCAGCTGCGCGTCACGCGTGGCGCCGAGCACCATGTTCCCCGGCAGCACCACGTTCCGGTCCGACAGGCGCACCACGTTGCCGCCCTCTTGATCGACGGCGATGAAGGGCGGCACGGCCGGAAGGAGCGCGCGCAGATCGTCGTTGAGCTGGGCGACCTGCTCCGCGGTGTCGATGTTGCGCTTGAAGAGACACACGCCGCCGACCCGACGCCCTTTGACGAGTTCGACCACGGGCTCGTCGACGGTCAGGCCCGAGAAGCCGACCATCATCACCTGGCCGACCTTCTCCTCGAGCGACATGCGGGCGAGGAGCGCGACCTCTTTGGGCACGGGGCCCTGCGTCGGCGCTGGCGTCACGGGCGCGCTCGTCGGCACGGTGGCCGGCGCGCGTTTCACGGCCTTTCGGGAGCTCTCCCAGAAGGGGCGGTCGGCCGCGGGCAGCACCTCACGCTCGTGGGCGCACGCGGCGAGCAACAAGAGCCCCGCCAGCGCTCGATGAGTCAGTTCCTGCTTCGCCACGAGGCCGGCAGGCTACACGCGCATCACGGGGGACGCACGAGAATGGCGTTGGTCTGCTCGCGCGTCTTGCAGGTCACTACGAGCCTCAGCTATCAGCCGCGGACGATGCGCATCGCGGAGTTCCTCAAGGCCGAGGCTGTCACCCCAACGCTGACCGCGACGACCAAGAGCGATGTGCTCAAGCAGCTGGCTCAGGCGCTCACCCGCGCCTGGCCCGGGGTGAGTGAAGAGCGCTTCCTGCAGGTCCTCGAGGAGCGCGAGAAGCTCGGCTCGACCGGCATGGAGAAGGGCGTCGCCATTCCTCACGGGCGCCTCGCCGAGCTGCCGACCCTCATCGCCTGTTTCGGGGTCTCGCGCGAAGGCGTCGACTTCGAGGCGCGCGATGGCCGGCCCTCTCAGTTCTTCTTCGCGCTCGTGGCTCCCGAGAACTCGGCCGGCCTGCACCTCAAGGCGCTGTCCCGGCTGTCGCGGCTGTTCCGCTCCGATGTGCTGAAAGACAACATCTTGTCCGCCACCGACGCCGGAACGGTGCACGCGCTGCTGCTCCAGGAAGACGCAAAAGCGTAGCGCCTGGCCACTCGTCGCATGACTGCAGGCGCCACCACGCCTAGGCTCGCGGCAGCCTCATGGAAGTCGTCCTCCGCCCGATCAACGATCAGTTTCTGCGGCAGGTGGTCTTCCCTGCTTTCGAGCTGGGAGTCGTCGATGCCGTCCCGGCCATCGAGCACCTGCTCCGCCAATTGAACGACGAGGGCACCCGGGTGCTCCTCGAGCTGGTGCTCGAACACTCGGCCGACGGCAGCTTCTTCGGCCTCGCCGACGATCGCTGGAGCGAGGCCGTCTACCGCCTGCTCTTCCACGAGTGGTTCCGAGACAGCGAAGGCTGGAGCATCTCACACCAGTACACGGGCTACGCCGGCCCCTGGGAAGAGACGTTTCACCTCGCGCTGATGCTCGAAGATCAGGCGTACCCCTACGCCGAAGACGAGAAGGCCGATCAGTTCCGCCGCGCGTTCTGGGCGACGCCGCGAAAGAAGTTCGGGCTCGCGACGCTCCTCACCGGCACGTGGGACCCGCTGCCCACGTTCCCGCCTGATCAGGTGCTGACCGTCGACGGCAACGGCCTCTACAACCCGAAGGCGGGCGTCGCGCGCGCCGACTGGGCGTGGCGGCCGATGATCACCGTGAGCGAGTGGGCCGCGCGCATGCCGTCGGCCTTGAACAACCTGCTCGATCGCGAGTCACGCCGCCTTCGCCCCGTCTCGGCGCCCGAGAAGCACGAGGTGCTCGACTACTGGCTCGGCCGCACCAGAGAGCCGCCCCTGCTCGCGGTGAGCTTCTCGGGCCTCGGGCCCCGCGCCAACGAGTGGATTCGTGAGATCGGCGCGCTCGCCCATGTCGTTCGCGACGCCGCCGACGCGCAGCAGGGCCTGACGGCGGTGATCAGCCGCAAGGGCAAGACGATGGACAACCTCGTCGACGATCGCTGATCCGCCTGACGGAAATTGAAGGTATACGCGCCCCATCATGAAGCGTGTCTACGACTCCGTCCTCGATGCCATTGGCAACACCCCGATGGTCAAGCTCAACAAGCTCGTCGGCCCGGCCGATGCGACCATCTACGTGAAGCTCGAGTTCATGAACCCGGGCGGCGCCGTGAAGGACCGCATGGCCGTGCACATCGTGAACAAGGCCGAGAAGGATGGGCGCCTCAAGCCGGGCGGCACCATCGTCGAGAACACCTCGGGCAACACCGGCTTCGGCCTCGCGATGGTCGCGGCGGTGCGTGGCTACAAGTCGATCTTCACGATGCCGGACAAGATGTCGTCGGAGAAGATCAACCGCCTCAAGGGCATGGGCGCGCAGGTCGTGGTGACGCCGACCAACGTGCCGGCCGAAGACCCGCGCAGCTACTACGAGACGGCCAAGCGCATCGTGAAGGAGACGCCCAACTCGTTCTACCCGAACCAGTACCACACGCCTGACAACATCGAGGCGCACTACCTCTCGACGGGCCCTGAGATCTGGGACCAGCTCGACGGCAAGATGGACTACTTCGTCGCGGGCCTCGGCACGGGCGGCACCATGAGCGGCGCCGGCAAGTACTTCAAAGAGAAGAACCCGAAGGTGCAGAACGTCGGCGTCGACCCGATCGGCAGCATCTACACGGGCTACTTCAAGACCGGCAAAGTCGGCGACTCGCACGTCTACAAGGTCGAGGGCATCGGCGAAGACATGGTGTGCGGCGCCATGGACTTCAAGGTGGTCGATCAGGTGCGGCAGGTCGACGATCGGCAGAGCTTCGTGATGGCCCGAAGGCTCGCGCGTGAAGAGGGCATCTTCGCTGGAGGCTCCTCGGGCGCCGCCGTGCACGTCGCCGTCGAGCTCGCGAAGGAGCTCGGCAAGGGCAAGACGATCGTCGTGGTGCTCCCCGACTCGGGCAACTCGTACGTGACGAAGTACTTCTCGGACGAGTGGATGCGCGACATGGGCTTCCTCGAAGAGAAGGGCCCCGGCACCATCGCCGACATCCTCGGCAAGAAACCGCAGACGCTGGTGACGGCGAAGAAGGGTGAGCAGATCGGCCAGGTGATCGAGACCATGAAGCGCCACGGCATCTCGCAGATGCCCGTACTGAAGGACGACGGCTCGGCGCTCGGCATGATCCACGAGTACGATCTGCTCAATGGCCTGGTGAGCGGCGCGGTGAAGAAGGCCGACGCCATCGACGCATTGGTCGCTCCGCTCGACGGCGTCGTCACGAAGGAGATGACGATTCCTCAGCTCCGCCAGGTGTTCGCGCAGGACAACGTCGCGGTGGTGCGTGACGGCCAGAAGATCGTCGCCGTCGTCACCAAGCTCGATCTGATCGAGTTCCTCGCCGGCTGAGTCGGACCTCGAGAGGCGACACGTTCGGTCGCCGCGACGTCGGGCACGCGTGCGTTCGCAAGAAGCTGCACGAAGACGCGAGTTCCCGGGACCACGACGAGCGAGAGAAGCCTCTCGCCTCGTCACGAATCGCTCCTCAGCGCCGCCGGCAGCACGCTCGGCGATTCGCCCCACGGCGAGTTCGCGCTGCGGCACCTGTCAGGGTCGACGCCTGCAGCACGCGGCAGCGCCGACCCGAGAAGAACACCCGTGGTCAATGAAGACGGCGCACGAGCACGCGCCAGTCGACCGAGCCGTGCGGGTTGCCGTCGAACGGCGCGGAGTGCTCGGCGATCACCTCGAGATCGATCGGGAGCGGTACCCGGCCCGCGTCACCCACCAGCACCTCACGACCCAGGGCCCGATGGGCCCGCAGCCACGGCAACAGCCGCGCGGTCACCGCTTCGTCGAAGGTGAGATCGCCGACGAGCACGACGTCGCAGTCGAAGGACGCGGGGCTCAGCGTGAGCACGTCGACGGTCTTCGTCTCGAGCGTGACGCTGTTGGCCGTGGCGTTGAGGTGCGCGGCGACCGACGCGACTGGGTCGACGTCGGCGCACACCACGCTCGCGGCACCCGACGTCAGGGCCGCGAGCGCCTCGATGGCACCTCCGCTCCCGACGTCGAGCACCCGCTTGCCGTGCACCGACTCCCGATGATCGAGCAGCCACCGCGCGAGCGCCTGCCCACCCGGCCACGCGAACGCCCAGTACGGGAGCTCGAGGCCGTGCGCCTTCGCTTCGTCAGGCGTCGCACGCCACAGCGGGCTCGACGGCATGAGCAGGTGGAGCCGGAGCTCAGGCACGAGGGGCACCGACGACAGCTCCGTCACCGAGCGGACCAGCGCCTCGGAGTCCCCAGTCACGCGATGAAGCCGGCGAGCCGCAGCTGCGCTTCCGTCAGCCCGCCACGCTGGCCGATCATCTTCGCGACGAACTTGCCCACGATGTCGGCCTCGAGGTTCACCTTCGCGCCCGGCCGCTTCTGCGAGAGCGAGGTCTTCGCCCACGTCTCTGGGATCAACATCACGCCGAAGCTGTGCGCGTCGACGGTGGTGATCGTCAACGAGACGCCATCGATGCAGACCGAGCCCTTCTCGACGAAGAAGGGTGCCAGCGCCGACGGCAACGACACGTGCAGCCGCCACGTCCCTCCGTCTGGAGTCACCTCGAGCAGCTCGCCGACGCCGTCGACGTGCCCCTGCACCCAGTGCCCGCCGAGGCGGTCGCCGACGCGCAAGGCCTTCTCGAGGTTCACGCGGGTACCGGTGCTCCAGGCGCCGAGCGTCGAGCGGCTCAACGTCTCAGGCGCCGCCTGCACGCGAAACGACGAGCCCCGCGACTCGACCACCGTCAGGCAGACGCCGTCGCAGCTGATCGACTCGCCGTGCTTGAAGTCCGCTGGGTCGAAGCCAGAACGAATCCACACGTCCGTCACGCCGCCGGGCACCACGCGCTCGACGGTGCCCAGGTCCTGCACGAGTCCGGTGAACATGTGCAGCCCTTACTTCTTCTTCTTCGCCTTGCCCTTGGCAGGCTTCGGCCGCGAGACGCCGGCTTCCTGCAGCATGTCGAGGAACTCCACGATGCGGCCGTCGGCCTTGCGCAGACGACGCGACAGCATGCGGCAGATGTTCTGCAGGATGATGATGTAGGCGTAGTTGTCGGCCTTGTAGAGGTTCCACAGGTCGAGGTTGGTGAGCGCGTACGTCGTTGTCTTCTTCTTCACGATGCACGTGGCGCTGCGCGGCTGCAGCTCGACCAGCGTCATCTCTCCGAACGTCTCGCCGGGCCCGAGCCGCACGATCGGCACCTGATTGCCTCGCGTCGACTTGCGCGCGACCTCGACCTCGCCGTCGCGAATCACGTACATCGTCCGGCCGAGCTCGCCCTCGTTGAAGATCTGATCGCCGGGAGCCCACGTCTGCTCCTCGAGAAAGTCGAAGAGGATGTCGAGGCTCGCCCCCTTCAGATCGTGGAAGACGGGCACGCTGCGCAGAAAGGTCGCTACCGAGGCGTCGCGTTTGACGTTCATGGGTCGCGAAGCTGCCACAGCCCTTCGCACCGACCTACGGGATTTTCCGGCCCACAAGACACTGAAAACACGTCGGTTTGGAGGAAAGGCGCAACCGCGTAGGCCCTTGTCCGACAATGTAGGCAGGTTCGCTCTTCCAAAATCTCACTTCATCTCGAAGCTCTGCTTTATTGCCCGTCCTCCAAGGGGATCTCGCCATGCCGATTCGGTTCAACGACACGAAGCTGGGCTCGCTCTACAAGAACTTCGAGACGCAGAAGCGCACCGACCCGAACCTGAAGCTGGGCCAGGACCAGGTGTTTCAGCTCGTCGCGCTGGTGGGTGATGGCAACCGCGGCTGGTCGGGCAACAAGGTCGCCGCCGAGCTCAAGAAGCCGGGCATGACGCGCGATCAGCAGATCGCCCTCGTGAAGGGCGGCATGACGGCCAACGAGAAGAAGGACCTCGCCGCCATTCTCGACCAGGGCACCGTGCCGCTCGAGCCGAGCGCGAAGCAGTTTCTCGAAGCCGTGCTCGATCGCACCGCGCCGCAGCCGCCTCCTCCGCCGCCCACCAACGGCCTCGCCATCTCGGGCGACCAGAAGAACGGCCTGACGGGCACCGCCAAGGCCGGCGCCACCATCGAGGCGATCAACATCTCCACCGCGCCCGGCGGCCGGCTGCACATGGACGACACGACCGTCATCGGCAAGGCCGACGCCAACGGCACCTTCAACATGGCCAAGCTCACCGGCGACCAGGCCATGCGCGAAGGCGACCTCATTCGTATGCGCGCCCGCAACGCCGACGGCACCACGTCGGACTGGGTGACGGTGAAGGCGACCGGCATCGCCGCGAAGGACAGCAACAACGCCACCGTCGCCCTCTTTCGTATCGGCCTCGCCGACGTCGGCAACGGCAAGGTGTCGGTCAACAACATCAACGAGAGCCGGCAGGTGTCCGAGCCGGGCGCCCAGCTCGAGCTCACCAACAAGCGCACGGGAGAAAAGACGAAGGTCACCGTCACCGAGACTGGCGGCTTCCCCGCTGGCTTCACCATCAACGGCAAGCCCGGCGACTCGTTCGCGGTCGCGGCCTCAGACGGCGTGAACAACACGAACTTCGCGGTCTCGGTCGGCAACGTCACCGTGCCCGGCGGCGCTCCGTCGAACACCGACCTGATCCCCGACCCTGCGCTTCACAAGGACGAGCTCGACGCGGCGGGCAAACCCCGCTTCAGCAAGGTCAACTTCACGGGCCCGCTCTTCGTCGACGGCGCCAAGCCCGAAGACGTGCAGCAGGGGCAGATCGGCGACTGCTACTTCCCGGCCGCCATCGCAGCGATCGCGAAGGCCAACCCCGAGGCCATCAACAAGCTCATCAAGGACAACGGCGACGGCACGTACACGGTGACGTTCAAGCAGCGCGACTGGAACACCCAGGGCTTCAAGGACGTCGCGGTGAAGGTCGACGGCGATCTCTGGGCTCGCTCCTACGGCGGCGCGCTCTACGGCCACAGCGCCAACAGCTCCGACCCCAAGAAGATGGAGCTCTGGTTCCCGCTGGTCGAGAAGGCCTACGCGCAGTGGAAGGGCAGCTACAACGACATCGGCGACGGCGGCCACTCGAGCGACGTGTTCGAGGCGGTGCTCGGTCGCGACGGCAGCAGCATGAACGTCTACGCCGGCAACCTCGACAGGGTGTTCGACACCATCAAGAAGAACGTCGACGCCAAGCAGCCCCTCGCGGCCGGCACGTACCACGACGAAGCGCGCTACACGAACACCGGCGTCTACGGCGACCACGCGTACTCGATCCTCGGCTACGAGCAGCAGGGCAACGAGAAGTTCGTCATCATGCGCAACCCGTGGGGCGAGTCGGAGCCTGCAGGCAACGGCGCCAACGACGGCGTCTTCAAGCTCAAGCTCGAAGAGTTCGCGAAGCTGTACCAGAACCTGATGTACACCAGCTGAAGGTGAGTCATGGCCAAGCCTCCTGAACCAATCGAAGACGTGATGCCGAACGCGGCCTGGGTCGTCGAGGCCGAGGTGAAAGAAGTGATCTCCACCGGGCCCACGCCTCCCGAGCCCACCAACGCCAAGCCGGGCGCGACGAGCGTCGGCTACAAGTCGGCTTCGCAGACCGTGAAGCTCTCGATCAGCAACGTGCTCAAGGGCGAGAAGGCGACCGAGCTCGTCGTCGAGAAGCCAGCGGGCTCGTACTCCCTGAGGCCGGGCAACAAGGGCCCGTTCCTCATCGACAAGAGCAAGACCATCCTCGGGCGCTACGGCCCCGACAGCTGGCACATCGATCGAGTCAAAGGCGCGATGAAGTAGATCGTCTCGTCATGCCCGTCGACCGCGGCCGCTTCCCCTGCTGGGTGGAGCGGCCGTCGTCGTTTCAGAGCGTGAACTGCTGAAGGAACGCGCTGTCTGACGTGCGCGTGCCGAACGCCTCGAGCACCCGTGCCGAGGGCGACCGGCCCGACTCGATGACGGCCTCGAGCGGCGCGAGGAGCGGCACGTCGGCGGGGTCGAGCCGCGTGAGCCCAGCGCGCGCAATCGCCAGCACGTCACGCGAGAGCTCGAGCAGGCCCTTCGCCTCGAGGCCTTCACGCTGCGCGGCGAGGTGCAGCTCGCGGTGGTGCTCGACGGTCTTCGGCGTTGCCGCCATGAGCTCGTCGACCGCCTGTCGATCGTAGAGGAGCCCACGGATCAGCGCGGCGAGCGCTCCAGTCATCGGCCCGTCGACCGCGTCGGCGCTGCGCACCTCGAGCACGCGCTTGATGCGCACCTCGGGGAAGAGGGTCGACAGGTGATCGACCCAGTCGGTGTCGAGCGCGGGCTGGCCCTCGAAGCCGCCCGCGAGCAGCTGCCCGAAGGTGAGCTTCGGCGTGAGGTACTGGCCGTCGCGGCGCAGGAACAACAGCGGTGCCGCGAGCGCCCACTCCACGTACTTCCGGTACGAGAACGAGCCATCGATCATGAAGGCCGGCGTGCCGCACCGCGCGGGGTCGACGTCATTCCAGACGCGGCTGCGGAACGAGTGGAAGCCGCTGACCGCGCCCTGAACGATGGGGCTGTTCGCGAACAGCGCGACGGTGACGGGCGTCATGCGGGCGGCGGCGGTCACCTTGCGGGCGCAGTCGGCCTCGTCGCGCCAATCGAGTGACACCTGAGACGTCGTCGTCATCAACATCATGTCGAGCGCGTGCGAGCCGCGCGTGCCGAGGGTCTGCTGCATCGCCCCGTAGCGGGACTTCGGCATCCACGGCATCTCGGAGAGCCGCAGGAAGGGCCGGTAGCCGAGCCCGACGAGCCGTTGACCGAGGCTGCTCGCGTGCGTCTTCAGCCGCTCGAGGTGGGCCACGTTCTCCGCGTGCGCCTCGCGCGCCGTCGGGTACGGAGCCCCTGACAGCTCGAACTGGCCCCCGGGCTCGAGCGAGATCGTCACCCGCCCCTTCGTCAGCGCGATGACCGGCAGCCCGGGTCCTTCGCGAAAGGGCTCCCAGCCGTCGGGAAGGAAGGACTCGAGCAGCGCACCGACGCCACCGCGGCCCTCGTACGGCACCGCGCCTGCCCCATCGACCGGGAAGAGCAGCTTCTCGTGCTCCAGGCCCACGAGGCCCACGCCGTCGCGCTCGGCCGAGCGAAAGGTGTCTTCGAGCGCCTGCGCCGACGTCAGGGGCTGGACTTCAGTCTGGCGGGCGTCGAGCGACATGCAATGAAGGCGGCTGTATAACGTGCCCTTCGCGCGAGCCCACGAATTCCCGAGAGGCCTTGGTGAACGCCGTGATTCCCCACTTGCCGGCCGCCGCCCAGTTCGGGGACTTCTTTCGAGGGCTCGCCCTGCCCTTTCGGGCGCTGCGGGTGATGGTGTCGTCACCGAAGCTCGTCGGGCTCTCGCTCGTCTCGGGGCTCGTCACGAGCGGCGTGCTGGCAGGGCTCGCGTGGTTCTGGTGGCCCCGGGCCTTCGGGTGGGCCGAGGCGCTGATTGGCACGGGCTCGTGGCGCGACATCGTCTCAGCCGTCGTCGGCTTTCTGTTCTTCGCGCTCACGTTCTTCGTCAGCGCGCTGACCGCGCCCAACCTCGTGCTGGCTCCCCTGCAGGACCCGCTGTCAGAGGCGACCGAAGACCGCTGCGGCGACTTCACCGCGCCGGTGTTCTCGTTCCCGGCGACCGTTCGCGGCACGCTGCACTCGATCGGTCACACCCTGCTGCGCCTGGCCACCCAGCTCCTCGGCGTGGCCGTGCTGCTCCCGCTCAACCTGATCCCCGGCGCCGGCAGCATCGCGTTCGCCATCGCGGGCTCGCTGTGGAGCATGTTCTGTCTGGCCATCGAGCACCTCTCGAACCCGATGGCGCGCCACCTCTACCCCTTCGGACAGGTTGTGCGCGTCTTGCGGCGGCGGCTTGCGCTGTCGCTCGGCTTCGGCGCGGCCCTCTACGTCATGCTGTGGGTGCCGGTGCTCAACTTTTTCCTCATGCCTGTCGCCGTGGTGGCCGGCACCCTGTTGTTCCGAGCGCTCCGGGAAGCGCAGGCGCTTGGTGCTCCGCCGCACGCCAACACCTGACGGCCCTGCCCGATATGTGTCCGCCCGGGAACGTGGCGCTCCAGACGCGTGTTGGGCTTCCTTGAAGCACCAGACCCCGGTGATTAGGCTCGTGCCGTCGCTTCACCGGTTTCATCGAGGAAGATCACCACATGCCTATGCTCCGCAGGGTCGTCGTCGTCGCCGCGCTGGTCGTCGCGTGGGCGCTGGCTGGCAACGACCGCGCACCGCTCACCCTCACGATGGTCAAGCAGGTCGAAGCCGCGCCGACGCGCGGCGGTGAGGAGGGCACGAAGGCGCCGCACGAGCTGTCGGCGCTCCGCGTCCTCACCAAGGTGATCCTCTACGTGAAGGACAACTACGTCGACCCCAAGCGGGTCCGCCCCAAAGAGATGATGGTCGCCGCCCTCGAGGCGGTCGAGAAGTCGGTGCCCGAGGTGATGGTCGACGGCTCCGCCGAGTCGGGCAAGGTGCGCCTCAACGTCAACGGCAAGAACAAGGAGTTCGACATCACTCACGTCGACACCCTCTGGCGCATGTCGTTCACCATGAAGGACGTCTTCGACTTCATCGCGAAGAACATGCGGCCCACCGATGACACGCGCGAGATCGAATACGCGGCCGTCAACGGCATGCTCAACACGCTCGACCCGCACTCGATTCTGCTGCGGCCCGAGATGTACCGCGAGATGAAGCTGTCGACGAAGGGCGAGTTCGGCGGCCTCGGCTTCGTCATTCAGATGCGCGAGGGCATCCTCACCGTCGTGAAGGTGCTGCCCAAGACGCCCGCCTTCCGCGCCGGCATCAAGAAGGACGATCAGATCACCCGCATCGGCGAAGAGTCGACGGTCAACATGGACCTCAACGAGGCCGTCGGGAAGCTGCGCGGCCCCGTCGACTCGCGCGTCACCATCACCGTCAACCGCAAGGGCTGGGACAAGGCGCAGGCGATGACGCTGACCCGCGCGCTCATCACCATCGACTCGGTGCAGTCGAAGCTGCTGGCCTCGAACGTCGGCTACGTGCGCGTGAAGAACTTCCAGGGCAACACGACGAAGGACCTGAGTCTGGCGCTGCAGGAGCTCACGAAGGAAGCGAAGGGCAACGGCAGCCCGATTGGCCTCAAGGGCGTGGTGCTCGACCTGCGCGGCAACCCCGGCGGGCTGCTCGACCAGGCGATTCAGGTGAGCGATCTCTTCGTCAGCAGCGGCACCATCGTCGCGACGGTCGGCCTCTCGGACAAGCTCCGCGAAGAGAAGCGCGCCCACGAAGACGACACCGATGAGGCGTACCCCGTGGTGGTGCTCGTCAACGCCGGCAGCGCATCAGCCTCAGAGATCGTCGCCGGAGCGCTCAAGAACCTGAACCGCGCCGTCATCATCGGCCGGCAGACCTTCGGCAAGGGCTCGGTGCAGGTGCTCTACGACTTCCCCGACGAGAGCGCGCTCAAGCTCACCATCGCCAAGTACCTCACGCCCGGCGACATCTCGATTCAGGAGATCGGCATCACCCCCGACATCCAGCTCATCCCTACCCGCGTCTCGAAGGACCGCGTCGACGTGTTCGCGCCGCGGCGCTCGATGGGTGAGGCCGATCTCGATCACCACTTCGGCAACCCGTCGAACGACAAGGCCGCCAAGAAGCGTGAAGAGGTCGTCGTGCGTGAGAAGCCGTCGATGACGCTGAAGTACCTCAAGGAAGAGAAGGAGAAGGTCGCCGTCGCGCCGAAGCCCGACGAGAAGAAGGACCCGAAGGGCGCGCCGCCCAAGGGCAAGGCCCCGGCCGCGAAGAACCCGCTGACCGACACCGAGGCCGCGCCTCCCGAAGAAGACCTCGACGATCAGCTCGACGCCGAGTCGCAAGACGAGGTTCGCGAGGACTTCGAGGTCTCGTTCGCCAGAGACTTCCTGCTGACGGCGCCGCACCTGCGCCGCGACAAGATGCTCGAGGCCGGCGCGAAGTACGTCGCCCAGAAGACCAAGCAGGAAGAGGAGCGCATCGCCGGCGCCATCACCAACCTCGGCATCGACTGGACCCCTGGCGAGACGCCGAAGAAGGTGTCGATCGACAGCAGCCTCAAGCCCAACGTCGAGCGGAAGATCAACGCCGGCGAGACCGTCGAGCTCGAGCTGACCGCCGAGAACAAGGGCGCCGAGCCGATCAAGCGCCTGCGCGCATGGATCGAGAGCGAGAACGGCTTCATCGATCGCCGCGAGTTCCTCTTCGGCGCGCTCAAGCCCGGCGAGAAGCGCTCGTGGACCGTCAGCGTCAAGCTCCCGAAGGATCTCATCTCACGGCGCGACGGCATCACGGTGAAGTTCCAGGACGACTCGACCGAGGTGCTGCAAGAGACCGTCGCCGGCGAGCTGAACTTCGTCGAGCTCGCGCGGCCCCGCTTCGCGTACTCGTACCAGCTCGTCGATGACTGCCAGACCTGCAACCAGGACGGCCAGGCCCAGCGCGGCGAGACCCTCTCGTTGCTCCTCGACGTCACCAACGTCGGCACCGGCAAGGCCCTCGACACCTTCACCATCATTCGCAACGCCGGCGACCCGAACATCTTCATCGAGAAGGGCCGCTTCAAGCTCGGCGAGCTCGACGTCGGAGAAACCAAGACGGCGCGCTTCAGCCTCGGCGTGAAGAAGGGCCTCAAGCCCGACGAGTTCGGCCTGCGCGTGAACGTCATCGACGAGCCCCTCGAGGAGTTCCTCGCCGACAAGCTGATGGTGCCGGTGGTGCCCGATGGCGCGGCGCCGCTGGTGCTCGAGCCCCGCAAGGCCGTGGCCCGCATCGCCGACAAGGCCGAGCTCTTCAACAGCGCTGACCCGCGCTCGAACGTCATCGCGCGCCTGCCCAGGGGCGCCGTCGTGAACGAGCAGGCCCGGGGCGCCAACATGGCCCGCGTCGAGTGGGGCGAGAACCGCTTCGCCTTCGTGAAGGTGTCCGATCTGCGTGACGCGCGGGGCCAGAAGCCGGCGCTCCCCAAGGGCAAGGAGTTCGAGTCCGTGCCGCTTCGCGCTCCGGCGCAGATCAGCATGAACATCGACTCGAACGCTGGAGGCACCGCCGTCGACTCGTCGACCTTCACGCTCTCGAGCGTCATCACCGACCCCTCGCTGCTCGACGTCTTCGTGCTGGTGAACGACCAGAAGGTCTTCTTCAAGGGCCGCACGCCCGAGGATGGCGACAAGCTGAAGTTCACCACCGAGTTCCCCCTCAAGGAGGGGAACAACTTCGTCACCATCGTCGCGCGCGAGACCCAGGACTTCGCCAGCCGGAAGACCGTCGTCATTCGTCGCCGTGCGCCGGCCGTCGCCCAGAAGGTCAGCGACGCCGCGCCGAAGTCGGCCAAGCCCTGAAGGCTCGGAGCCGATTGAGTCGGATGAAGCGAGGCGCTTTCTTGCCGTGAAGACCCGATCGCTTTGTTGCCCCTGCCCGGGGCGACGGGTAGCGTTGGCTTCATGCTGACGCGCCTCGCGTGCGCTTCCACGCTCACCGCACTGTTGGCTGCCGCCCCTGCTGCTGCACAGGGGTTCTCCAACGATTTTCAGATCTCGAAGCTCGGCAACCCCCAGCCTGATGGCACCGGGTTCGACCCGCGCGCCAACGGGAACTTCCGCGTCTTCGCCCGGCAGTTCGCCGCGGTGATGAGCTCGACCAACGGCATGCCGCCCGAGACGCTGGGCCACTCCGGCTTCGCCTTCAGCGCCGACTTCACCTACTACTCGGTCGACACCAGCTCGCTCCCCACGCTCGGCTCCTTCCGCGGCGGGACCTGGTTCCCCAGCGTTCACCTTCGCAAGGGTCTGCCCTTCTCGTTCGAGGTCGGCGCCCGCGCGTCCTGGTTCCCCGAGAGCCGCATGGGCATGGGTGGCCTCGAGCTGAAGTGGGCGCTCAACGAGGGCTTCGCGTACCTGCCCGACATCGCGGTGCGCGGCTTCGTCAACAAGATCGTCAACACCCGCGACTTCGATCTCACCTCAGGCGGGCTCGACCTCGGCATCGGCAAGCAGTTCGCGATCGCCGGCATGGTGACGCTGACGCCGTACGCAGGCTGGAGCCTCGTCTTCGTCGGCTCGTCCACCGGCAACGTCGACTTCCGACCGAGCCGCACCGTCGCCGAGGCCGACACCGAGCTCTTCAAGGACTACTACGTCTTCACCTCGCTCCAGGCGATTCAGAACACGCACAACCGCTTCTACGGTGGCCTGCGCTTCATCGGTGGGCACGCGATGATCAACGCCGAGGTCTCGTACTCGGTGTTCCCCAGCTTCCGCGACAGCGGCGCCAACGAGAACCGCACCATTCCCGGGGTGCTCGCCGTCACCGGTTCGCTCGGCCTCGACTTCTGACGCGGCGGGGCCTCAGCGCCCCGAGAGCACCTGTCGAAGGGCTGCCGGCTGGTTGGTGATGAGCCACTCCACGCCCATCGCGCGCAAGCTCCGGGCCTCGTCAGGGTCGTCCACCGTCCACGCGGCGACCTGCCAGCCCCGCTCGTGCCACGCGTTCACCCGCGCCGGCGTGCAGGCGGTGAAGTGCGGGTGCACCGACGTCTTCGCCACCAGCGGCAACCAGACCGACGCCTGCGGCCACCACGCCTTGTCGGGATCGAGGAGGAACCCGCGCTTGAGCTCCGGGAAGGCCCGCGCCAGCCGCACGAGACACAGCGGGTTGAAGCTCGAGACGAAGACCCGCTCGAGCTCGCCCCGCGCGCGCAAGAAGGCGCCCACCGCGACCGACAACCCTCGATCGTCGGCCGTGTCGCACTTGAGCTCGACGTTGACGACGAAGTCCTTCGGGAGCGCGTCGAACACCTCAGCCAGGAGCGGAATGCGCGCCGGCGGGAAGCCCAGACGGCTCCCGACGTCGGCCTGCTTCAGCTTCCGCCATGGTGTGGTGGCGACCTCCCAGTGCCGGCCAGCGAGGCGATCGAGCCACTCGTCGTGACACACCACCAGCTCGCCCGAGCCGCACACCATCACGTCCAGCTCGATGCCATCGGCGCGCTGGGCGACGGCGCCTTCGAACGCCTCGAGGGTGTTCTCGGGAAAGTCCGCGCTGGCGCCGCGGTGCCCAAGGATGCGCATCACCCCATGGTGAATCGTCGGACTCGAGGCGCGGGTCAAGTTGCGCCGTCGCCAGTCTTCAGACAGGGTGCTGGCCATGGGCTCGTTCACTCTCGGCGAATTCCTGATGATCGCCGCGATCCTCGTGATCGTGTTCTCGGCCTCGCGCATGGGCCAGCTCGGCAATGCCCTCGGCAAGTTCGTCTACTCGTTCAAGAAGGCGTCGAAGGGTGACGATCTCGTCGACGGCTCGGCGAAGAAGCTCGAGCGAGGAGTCGAAGATGCGCACGTGGTCGACGGCTCGGTGAAGCGAGACTGAGTTCCCGCTTCAACCACCGCGGCTGAGTTCCCACGTCAACCGATTCAGCGTCACCCGCCGCCAGGGCTGGTGACTCCGGCCGCGAGCAACACGGTGGCCTGCTCCTTCAGGCTCGGGTGCACACTGTTGTCCTTCGAGAGCTCGATCAGCTCGGCCCGGGACAGCAGCGGGACGATGCGCGCGCCGACATCGACCGGCAGGTACGGGTTGAACGCGAGCGCGCGACGCACCGCCGGCCGCGTCGTCCACCGATCGGAGCGCCAGATCTCGACCAACGGCTCCGGGCGGGCGGGCCGTCTCGCCGCGATGCGGACGACGACGTCTTCGGTCAGGCGGGCGTTGCGCAACAGCTCCCGCACCACCGCAGCGTTCGACGCGACCGCGAAGCGCGCCATCTCGTCGGGGTTCTGCGTCAGTCGCGCGCGTGACTTCAGCACCCCCAGCGGCTGCGAGAAGAGCTTGGCATCGGCGCGCGCGGCCGCGCTCGCGTCGTAGGCCATCGCCGCCTCGCCCTCGGAGAAGAGCAGCTCGACGGTCACCGTGCCGCTCAGGTTCGCCGCGCGGCGGAGCAGCTCGATGTGGGGAATGGCGAGCGCCTCGAGCTCGAGCGCCCTCGAAAACGCGTGCAGAGCCTCGGCGGCGTCTTTGCGCCCCTTCCTCGCGAGCACCTGCACCTCATGGAGCAGCGCCGTCGCGCCCGTCGGGTCGAGCTGCGCGAGGACCCGGGCGGCGGCTTTGCGCCGAACGTCGTCTCCACCCGAGAGCACCACCAGGCGTTGCACCACCTGGAGTGCGGTCTCGCTCACCGACCTCGACTCCTCACGGCACGACCGTTGGGGCAGCTGCTCCTTCGGGTGTCGCCGTCACGCGCACCCGGAACGCCTTCAGGTCGGGCGGGTACTCGGCGAACGTCACCAGGAACGGCACGGCGCCCCCTGCTTCGACCGACGGCGCCTTGTTCGAGGTGCGCTCCATCAAGAGCTTCAGCTGTGCGACCTCGTCGAGGCGGTACAGCTCTTCCGGGTTGGGCGGCGCCCCTGCCATCACCTCGGAGGCGCGCACCAGCGTCGGCCCGTCGAGGATCTCGGCCTTCACCTTCACCCGCGCCGCGCTGCCGGTCCGGTTCGTCACCACCCCACGCACGAAGAACACCGGGCGGCCCATCTTCGTCTCGTAGAGCCCGTTCGAGATGTCGTCTGCGGTGAACTGGCTCTCGGGAGCGACGAGGGACTTGAGCGTCGCCGCGACGGACGGCAGGTCGAGCTTGCCCTCGTTCACCGTGGCCGTGCCGACGACGACGAGGCCGACGACGAGCACCGCGGCGATCACCACGTTCACCACGATGCCGAGCACCCGCCGGCCGCGCTCCGTGGCGGCGTCTGGGGGCTTGGGAACCGGCGCCGCGACGTTCGACGGGCTCGAGGTCGGCACGGCCGCCGGCGCCGCTTCGCCTGCGGGGGCTGGCGCGACGGGCGCGGGGGCCTCGGGAGGCGCCGCCGCGCTCATGTCGAACAACGCGTTGCGTGCTTCTTCCTTCGAGGCGTCGGCGGCGACCGAGGGCAACGGGCCGCTGTGGTTCTGCGTCGGCGCCGAGGCGAAGAAGTCGTCACCCAGCGGAGGCGGCGCCTGGGGGGATGCTGACGGCGGAAACGCATCCTGCAGATCGAGGAGCATCGCCGACGGCGGAGGCGGGGCTCCTTGCGCCGTCATCGCGGGCGGCGAGCCGAGCGACGAGAAATCGAACGACATCGCGGGTGCATCGACCGGCCGCGCGGGAGCCGACATGCGTGGCGCGGGCGGCGCGGCGGGCGGAGGTGGGGCCGGCGGCGCGGTCAACGCCGAGAAGTCGAAAGGCGCGGGCCCGGCAGGGGGCCGAGCGGCAGGGGCTCCCGCAGGCGGTGGCCCCATCAAGCTCGCGAAGTCGAACGGCGACGTCGGCGCCGCGCTCGGCGGAGGGGCGGCGGGCGCAGGCGGCGCGAGGCTCCCGAAGTCGAACGGTGACGCGGCGGCTGGCGGCGCCGAGGTGCGAGGGGGCGGCGGCGCTGGGGCCGGTGCGACGGGCCGGCCGAGATCGGGCATGCGGGAGGCCTCGACGCCGAGCGCGAAGACGCCGGGCCGGGTCTGCTCGTCTCTCGGAGCGCCCTTCGTGTCGCCGAACTTGCTGAACGGATCGGCGCTGTCGAGCGTCACCGTCTTGCTCAGGGCTGGCACCCTGGCGGTCGCAGCCTCGGAGGGCGCGGCGGGATAGGGCCCAGACGGCGGGGCGGCTGACGCTCTCGTCACCCGGAACGTGTGGCCGCACTTGGTGCAGCGAACCTTCACGCCCTTGTCGGTGACCTTGTC
>JAUXRI010000301.1 GCA_030681895.1 Myxococcales bacterium
GACGAAGTGCGCGCCTTTTCCGAGGCGGTAGTTGCCCGAGTAGTTCTTCGTCACCCCGCCCACGAGGAACGTCGGATCGCGCTGCGCCGAGGCCAGGACGTGCCCCATCAACGAACTGGTCGTCGTCTTCCCGTGAGTGCCCGCCACGACGACCGCGTGCCGCTGCGCGAGGAAGAGCGACCCCAGCGCGGCTGGGAAGCTCATCTGTTTGACGCCACGTTCACGGGCCGCGGTCGCTTCTGCGTTCACACGTCGAATGACGTTGCCGATGATCACGAGGTCGGGCCGCGCCGCGTCGAGGTTCGCCGGCGCGTAGGGCGTCATCGCCGGAATGCCCCAGGTGCGGAGCATGTCGCTCATCGGCGGGTAGACGTTCTCGTCGCTGCCGGTCACCTCGTAGCCGGCGGCCTTGAGCATTCCGGCGAAGCTGCCCATGCCAGTACCGCCCACGCCCACCAGGTGAATGCGGCGAATGGCAGCTGGATCGATCGTCGCCAGCACGTTGCCGTTGTCGAGGTCACTCATCGAGGTCCTTCCAGCACGGGCTCGGAAGCTCGTCCATGCTCGCGCACCAACCGCCGAACAGAAGGCAACTCAACGCGCCACCATCGCCATCCCCAGGCTTCGCCTGTCGACTCTCGACCCGACACGTCGAAGACGATGAACGAGCATCGGGCGGCTGAAGGCTGCCCGTCACGACGAGCGCGACGTGCAGCGCGGTGCCGTCGATGGGTCGACGGCCGGGCCGCTGCCAGCGGAGCTGCGTCCTGACGGTCTTCCACCACGGAGCCACGACCGGCTGACGCTCGAGCCGCGCGTCGACGTGGAATTCGACGTCATCAACCCGGTCACGGCCGGGTGCTCCGCCACGAGTGCCGGCTCCGACTCGTGGAGAGCGCCAGCGCGGGCTCTGTCCCGACTGGAGCGCGCGCTCAGCTGCTGAAGACGTCGAGCACGGAGTCGTGAAACGCCGGACGGAACGCGCGAATCAGCACGTTGCTCCGCCCGAAGACGACCCGATTGGTGAGCAGTGCGACGACGAGTTGGCGATCGAGATCGAGCCACAGACTGGTTCCAGTGAAGCCGAGGTGACCAATCGCGCCAAGGGGCCCGCCTCGGCCGAAGCGGGGACCGCAGGACGCACCGACGGTCGAGGGCGTGTCGAAGCCGAACGTTCGGGTGCTCCCTGGCGTCGCCACATCAGGTTTCCAGCCGACGGGAGACGTCACCCAGCCGTCGAGCACTGCCTGGCCGAAGCGCGCGACGTCGGTCGCGGTGGCGAAGAGCCCTGCGTGGCCTGCGACGCCGTCCATCACCCAGGCGTTGTCGTCATCGACCTGCCCAACGCGGGAGGGCCAGGTGGGGCACCGCCACATCGTCTCCTGGCCCGGCGCGGGCTCACGAGGGCGCGTGCCGCCAGTGTCGACCACCCGGTCTGGCGACGCGGAGAGCGAGAGCCTCCGGAAGCCGGCCGAGAGGCCCAGCGGAGTGGCGACCTCGTCCACGAACAGGGCATCGAGCGGGCGACGCGCCACGGCGCTCAGGGCCTCACCCAGGAGTATGAAGCCGAGATCGCTGTACACTGCCTCGGCGCCGACCGATCGCTCGGCCTTCACCCGGAGCACGCGATCGACGACCGTCTTCCGCACCTGCTCCCGGAGCGCAGCCGGCGGGTCGGCGAAGAGCGCAGGCTGATCGCGCGCCACCTCAGCGAAGAACGGAAGGAACGCCGGGAGCCCGGAGCGATGAAAGGCAAGGTCGGCGATCGTCGCGGCGACGCTGGCGCCCGGAAGGACTGTCGAGAGCGGGGCGTTCACGTCGAGCTCGCCACGCGCGGCCAACCGGCACACGAGTGACGTCGTGCACATCACCTTGGTGACCGACGCGAGATCGAAGATCGCGTCGGGCGCCGCCGAGCCGCCCTCGTAGACCGGCTGGCCCTTCCACCAGATCGCGACGCTGGCCTGCGAGAAGACGCCCTCGGCCTTCGCCTGCGCGAGCGACGCATCGAGTCGTTTCACGCGAGGCCCTCGATGTACTCCAGGCGCTTCGCCGTCGCGTCGAGACGAACCTTGGCGCCGAGCACGACGGGGTGATTCACCGGGCCGTGACCGATGGGCAGCCCGGCGAGCACGGGCACACCGAGGGCGGACACCAGCTCATGCAACACCTCGCGGGCGGTGAACGTCGCGTCCTTCTCTTCGCAGTCGGTGAACTCACCGAGGACGATCCCGACGATGCCATCGAGCGCGCCAGCGAGGGCCAGGTGCGTCCACATGCGGTCGAGGCGATAGGGCCGTTCACCGACGTCTTCGATGAGCAACACGGCGCCCGACAACGAGGGCATCCACCGGGTACCGACGAGGCTCGCCAGCAGCGAGAGGTTGCCGCCGAGGAGCGGCCCTTCGACGACGCCGGCCCTCACCACCTCGGTGCCTGACAGCGGCTCGACCGGCCGGCCTTCGAGCAGCTCGAAGGTGCGCGCGACGACGTCTGCGGGTTGGCTTCCCAGCTGGGTCACCACGGGCCCGTGAATCGAGCGATAGCCCCGCGCCTGCCAGGCCAGGTGAAGGGCGGTGATGTCTGAGAACCCCAACACGGTGAGGGGGCGTCGAATCGCGAGCGCGGGCAACAACCGCATCGCACCGTAGCCTCCACGTGCGGCGACGACGGCCGCGAGCCCCTCGTCATCGAGGCAGCGCTGAAACGAGGCGGCGCGGGCCGAGTCTTCACCGGCGAGGTAGCGGTGACGACCCGTCGCTTCGGGAGCGACCTCGACCTGATACCGCGCCGCCAGCACCGCCACGCCACGGTCGAACCGCTCGCGCTCGAAGGGCCCCGACGGTGCGAGCACCCCGAGACGACGTCCAGGCACCAGCACCGGCATCGAAGAGAACGTCATGCAGGGGTTGTACACGGCCCGACAGCGAGCGCGCAGGTCTCGGGCGTTCGGCGGTACGCTGCGCCGGCATGGCCGTTCATGAGTACCGCCCCTCGGCGCCGAAGAAGCCGCCGCCTCCGAAGTTCCCGGTGCCCTGGGGCCTCTTCGTCGTGCTCGCGGTCTACGCGCTCGCGGTCGTCGGCTACATCTGGAAGACGTACTGGGAGTCGCCCGGGTATCAGGCTGCCGAGCACTACGCGCGCGCCCTCTCGCTGCTGGGCGTCGACGACGGGCGGAAGAGCACCGCGAAGGAGCTCGAAGCGGCGTTCGGGCACGTGCTCGAGGCTGCGCGGCTGATTCCCGAGGACAAGGGCCTCGCCCAGCACACCGAGCGGCTGCGGTGGCGCTTCGAGGAGCGCGGCTTCAAGTTGAACCCCGATCTCGTGCGCAAGTCGGAGCTTGTGTCGAAGGCAGCCCAGCGCGTCGAGGAGGAGCGCTCTCCCTGGCTGGCGATCGGCTCACGCGACCGTGGGTGGGCACCCGATCAGCTCCTCGCAGGGCCGGAGCGCGTCGTGTGGTGGTCCTCGCCCGGCGCGGTGCTCATCATCGCGGTGTGGGTCTACGGCCAGTTCGGCGCGAAGAAGGCGCGCGAGAAGGAGCACGAAGAAAATCTTCGCAAGGACGAAGCGGCTGCGAAGGCGCTGGGGGCGTGGCGCGATGGACTCGGCACGTCGGCTCGCAGGGATGACGACGGCGACGCGACCATCGCCGCTCCGCCACCGAAACCCAGGACGACGAGCGCTGGCAGACGGGCCGTCGAGCGTGCGTCGAGCCCGGGCAGGCCCGCCGTCACCAAGAGCAGCCCAGGCAGACCCGCGGTGAGCAAGAGCACCGGCGACCGCCCCGCGGTGAGACGCAAACTCGAAGGAGATGACGAGTCATGAAGCACCTCGCCGCGCACCTGCCGTGGCCGCGCATCAAGGCGCTGGCCCAATCGAACGTCTGGGCCCTGTTGCCCATCGGCTCGACCGAAGCGCACGGCCCGCATCTGCCGCTGAACGTCGACGTCGTCATCGCGCAAGAGGTGTGCAGCCGCGTGAGCGCGAGCCTCGAAACGGTCGAGTTCCCGCCTGTCACCTATTCCCTCACCGACTTCGCGGCGCCATTTGCAGGCACCGTCAGCGTTCCGGCGGAGACCGCGAAGGCGATGCTGGTCGCCATCATTCGCGGAATCGGCCACGCAGGCTTCACCCAGGTCTGCGTCGTGAACCATCACCTCGAACCGGCGCACTTCAAGGTTGTGCACGCCGCGGCGCTGGAAGCCTCGAGCCCCTCCTTTCGAGTCGTGGTGCCCGACCATCGCCGCAAGCCGACGGGCCCGCTCCTCGGAGACGAGTTCATGCACGGCGGCAGCCACGCCGGCACCTACGAGACGTCGCTGATGCTGGCGGCCGCTCCGCACCTCGTCGACGAGCACGCGCGCCGCGCCCTGCCCTCGCTCAGCGTCGATCTACCCGCCGCCATCAAAGCGGGCGCGACGAACTTCCTCGAGGCAGGCGGACCCGACGCGTACTTCGGAGCCCCGGCTGCGGCGTCGGTCGAAGAAGGAAACCGACTCTTCGAGATCATCACCGCCGCGACCCTGGACGCCATGAGGCCGCGCTGACGAGAACGAAGGATCTCCAACGCGCAAGTGTGCACGGTCGTGGTGCCCACTGCAGGTGGCACCAAGGCACACCTCTTGCGCGAAGAGGACGCGACGGCCTGCCCGAGACCGGCGACACTTCGAGCATGCGATCGTTCGTGTTGCTCCTCGCCCTGCTCGTGGCTTCCGTCGTCTCTGCGGCGCCGAAGAAAAAAGCGCCGAAGGCCTCAGGCGGTGGCGGCGCGAAGCAGGCGGTGGTGGTCGATGCGCCGCCGGCCATGGCGAAGCTGCTGCAGAGCACGCTGAGCGCGCACTTCAACGTGACCATCAACCGCGACGCGTTGTCCGACGCGCCGACCAGCAAAGAGGTCCGCTCCGTCACGAGCCCGGCGAAGGCGCTCGCGGTGGTGTTGGCGCGGTCGGCCGGCGACGCGTGGACGATCACCGTGCTCAACGGCGCCGACGGCACGCCGCTCGAGACCCAGAACTTCAGGGCAGCAGCCCGCAAACCACTCAAGACGCTGCCGAAGAACGTGACAGGGGCGCTGATTCTGGCGTGCGCGACCGGGCAGGCGCCCGCGGCACCGGTTGCGCCGGTCAGCGACCCACCGAAGAGCGACCCGAAGACCGAGCCCGCGAAGACTGAGCCGGTCGCGACGCCCTCGAAGGGCACGCCGAAGAAGGACGTCGCCGTCGCCACGAAAGACCCGGAACCGGAGCCAGCGACGAGCGTCTCGACGTCATCATCGAGCACCTCATCGACGCCCTCGGCGCTCCCCGCGATTCGGGCAGGCCTGGGGTTCCGCGCGTTCGGGCGTTCGTTGACCTGGTCTGGAGACCCCGATCAAGCGCTCGCGCGCTACGCCCTGCCCTTCGCGCCAGCCGTCGCGCTCGACGCCACGTGGTACCCCGGCGCGCACTTCACCTCGGGCGTCGCGGCGAACCTCGGCATCGCGTTCAGCGGCGACATCGGCGTAGGCATCTCGTCGAAGCAGGACACCTCTCGCTTCGGCACGCGCTACGACCGGTTCCGGGTGAGTGGCGCCTTCCGCCAGCCGTTCGGCTCGACGTTCTCGCTCGAGGCGGTGGCGGGGTTCTCGACGCAGACGTTCTCGATCGACCCGGTCGCGGCGAACGACGGCTCTGCGCGACCCAACATTCCCAGCGTCACCTTCAACGGACCGCGCGCCGGCCTTGGCGTGCGCCTGGTCAAGCTCGGGCCCGTCGGCATCGACGCGATGGCGGGCTTCACGTTCCTCGCGTGGACCGGTGAGCTCGGCACCGAGGCGTACTTCAAACGCGCCGGAGGCTTCGGCATCGACGCGGGTGGTGGTGTCTCGATCGAGTTGGTGGAGAACGTGCAAGTGCGCGCTGGCCTCGACTGGACGCGCTACATCTTGTCGTTGCGCCCCGAAGAAGGTGCCCGCTTCACCGCGCCG
>JAUXRI010000307.1 GCA_030681895.1 Myxococcales bacterium
GCCGTCGAGCGCGCCGGAACTCCGGGTGGGTCACGACGTGGCACGTTCCACTGAGCGGCACGGTGATGAGCGGCACGGTGACGCGCACTCATTGCGGATGAGATGGCGCAGATGACGGCGCCTGAGCGGGGATGCCTCATCCACCGCGCTTGCTTCGAGCCACCGTTTCTCCATGCTCCGCGCCCATGCGCTCGCTCCTCATCCTCCTCGGTGCCCTCGTCTCGCTCGGCTGTGCCTCGTCGAAGAACTCGACGCACTTCACCTCGGCCGCCGAGCTCAAGAAGATGATGGCGCAGCCGAAACCCGTGAAGGTCTTCACCGACGCCACGGTGAGCGTCGACTCGTGGGAGCTCGCCGGAGCGCTCCCCGACTCGTACGCCGACGCGCCGCATGAGACGGGCTCTCTGTTCGCGAAGACGCTGGCCGACGCCGCTGCGGCGAAGGGCTTTCGCACCTCGGAGCCGCTCGCCTGCGTGGCTCGGCAGACCGCGCGCTTCCTCGCGCTCAAGGGTGGGCCGCCGCCGCGGGGGTTGAGCGCGTTCTTCGAGGCGCGCTGTGGCATCGCGACGCGCGGGGTCGCCACCCGCTGGCTCACCGGCACCGTGCCCGTCGACTTCGCCGACGCGAAGCTGCTCGAGCAGTGGGCAGCAGACGTGACGAAGACCACCGAGTCGATTGCCTCGGGCGCGCGGGCCGGCGTCGCGATGTGGCGTGAAGGCGACAAGGTGGTGGTGGCGCTGGCGCACCAACGTGAAGAGACGACCATCGAGCCGGTGTCGATGACGCCCTCAGAGGACGGCTTCATCATCGTGCGCGGCGTGACGATGCGCCGGGCCGACTCCATCTTCGGCGCCAGCAACCAGGGCCGCACCGGCACCGCCGAGTGCGTCAACACCGAGGCGCGCGCGGCGCCGGCGTTCGAGCTGAAGTGCCCGGTCGCGAAGGACGACGAGACGGCGTGGGTGTCCATCTCGGCGCGCGAGAAGGGGCGCGTGCTCGGCTTCCAGGTGGTGCGGCTACTGGCGCGCCCGTCGGGCACCGCGGCCTCGACGTGGAAGGCGCCGACGCTCGTCTCGAAGGTTCCCGGCGCCACCGCCACCGACTTCGTCTCGCAGCTCAACGCCGTGCGGACCCAGGTGAACGCGCCGGCCGTCACGCTCTCGCCCGCGCAGACCATCGACCACACCGAGCTGGCGCCGTTCTACTTCGAGGCCCAGGTGAAGAATGACGATGCGCAGGAAGACCTCATCGCGCTGGGCGTGATGGCGGGCTGGCGCGTGGAGCAGGAGATCATGAACGGCTCCTTCGGCGCCGCCCTCATCGAGGGCACGACAGCCTCGGAGCTGCTCGCCGACCTGCTCGAGTCTCCGGGCTACCGCAGACACCTGCTCTCGCCGCGCGTCGGCGTGGTGGCAGTGGGCCTGTTCCAGGAAGGCCCGGTGCTCGGCGCGCTGCTCTCGACGTACGAGCCGATTCAGGCGCCGACCTGGCCGGACACGGCGAACAAGGTGCTGACGGCGCTCAATGGGCAACGCCAGCGCAACGGGAAGAAGCCGGTGCAGTGGGTGCTCCTGCCGTCGACGTCGGAGCCGACCTACGCCGAGGCCGTGTCGAAGCGTGAGTACGACTCGAAGGAGGCGCTCGAGCGCTTCATGTCGCAGGCCACCAACGTCACCCGGCGCGGCGTGCGTGGCTGGCGCATTCCGGTGCTCAACCTCGACGACATCACCTGGCCGGCCGACATCTTGTCGAAGGAGCAGCTCGACGTGATGTTCGTCGTCACCACCGAGCGCGACGAGCAGGAGCCGTGGGGCCGCTACGTGTTGTTGATGGTGATTCTCGAGGGCACCTCGCAGCCAGAGACCTGAGCGAGCGCACATGACACGGCCGGCACGCACTCGACTCGCTCGAGCACGGCCGGCCGGGGTTTCCGCAAAGGGAAACGACTCGGTTACTTCACGGCCTTCACGCGCGGCCGCTTCTCTTCGACCTCGTCGAGGTCCGGCACGGCCTGCACCAGCGGCGCCTGGTTCTTGATGCCGTGCTTCTCGAGCACCTGGCGCTCGATGTCGGCCATCACCTCGGGGTGGTCGCGCAGGTAGTCCTTCGCGTTCTCACGGCCCTGGCCGATGCGCTCGCCCTTGAAGCTGAACCACGAGCCGCTCTTCTCGATGATGCCGGCTTCGCTGGCGAGGTCGACGAGGTCTCCCTCACGCGAGATGCCGGTGCCGTACATGATGTCGAACTCGACTTCCTTGAAGGGCGGCGCGACCTTGTTCTTCACCACCTTCACGCGCGTGCGGCTGCCGACGACGGCCTCGCCGTTCTTGATGGCGCCGATGCGGCGAATGTCGAGGCGCTGGCTGGCGTAGAACTTCAGCGCGTTGCCGCCCGTCGTCGTCTCGGGGTTGCCGAACATGACGCCGATCTTCATGCGGATCTGGTTGATGAAGATGAGGCACGTCTGGCTCTTGGCGACGGTGCCGGTCAGCTTGCGGAGCGCCTGGCTCATCAAGCGGGCCTGCACGCCCATGTGCGCGTCGCCCATCTCACCTTCGAGCTCGGCCTTGGGAACGAGCGCGGCGACGGAGTCGATGACGAGACAGTCGATGGCGCCCGAGCGGACCAGCATCTCGGCGATCTCGAGGCCCTGCTCACCGGTGTCGGGCTGCGAGAGGAGCAGGTCGTCGGTGCGCACGCCCAGCTTGCGCGCGTAGCCGATGTCCATCGCGTGCTCGGCGTCGATGTAGCCACACACGCCGCCGCGCTTCTGCGCCTCCGCGACGATGTGAAGACAGAGCGTCGTCTTACCGGAGGACTCCGGCCCGTAGACCTCGACGATGCGGCCGCGCGGCACACCACCGACGCCGAGCGCGATGTCGAGCGAGACCGAGCCCGTGGGAATCGTCGTGATGTCGTTCGCCATGGGCTGGTCGTTGCCCAGGCGCATGATGCTGCCCTTACCGAACTGCCGCTCGACGGCCTGCAGGGCCAACTCGATCGCCTTTTCCTTCTCTTGATTCATCGACATGACGTGATTCCCTCCGGGGTGGGGTGACCTGAACGCTTGTTCCTATCAGACATGAGCCGTCATAGACCAGAGGTCTGACATTGACGCTCGCCCAAGCGGAGACGCGAGTAATTTCAATACGTTCTCAACACCGAGATGCTCAGCGGGCCGGCGCGATCGACGGCGAGCTCCGCACGGCGATGCCCTGAACGATGGTGCAGTACCGGCTGACGATGAGGAAGTTCTGGTAGTACGTCTCGGCCGTCACCTGAATCAGCGCGTCTCCATCCTTCTGGCGAATCGCGTCGCGCATGGCTCCCTGAAAATCGTTGCCGCTGCTGATGGGGAAGACGCTGAAGAGGTACCAGAGGCAGTCGGTCTCTTCGACGGGCCCGAGCTCGGTGTAGCCGCCCTGCTGGAGCGGCCGCGTCGAGGCCATCATCGCGATCGGCGAGCGGATGCAACCGGTGAACAGCGACAGCGACACAGCGAGCATCGTCAGAGTGCGCATGGGCGGCGCCATACTCCCGGCGTTCGGCGGAGTCGACGGAGCGTGTGCTACGCCTTCGCTCCCATGAGGCGCCTCGCGTTCATCGTCGCCCTCGTGTGCTTGTGCTGCGACGTGAGCCCGCTCGGCGTGACGACGCGCCGATTCGCGTGCACCGCAGACGAGCAGTGCGTCGAGGGCTTCGTCTGTCGCGACGGAGCGTGTGTCACCGAGGCTCCAGTGCCGGAGGCCGACGCGGGCACCGATGGCGGAAGCGCGAGCGATGGTGGCGCCGTGGAGGATGCCGGCGTCGACGGCGGGCTCACCCTCGAGTTCAGCGCGCCGCCTGCGCTCGTACTGACCGGCGCGTGTGTTCGCCTCACGCTCTCGTCGAGTGAAGCAGTGCTCGTCGACACGGACGTCACGCTCGACGTGGCGCCTGCGACCGCAGCGCGAATTTCAGGCGACGCGACGTGCTCGGGCGCGGTGACGTCCACCCGCCTCGGCGCGGGAACGTCGTCGAGTTCTCTCTTCATCAAGCCGCTCACGGCAGGCCGCGTCACCCTCACCGCACGCGCTCCGTTCGGCGATGCGATGCAGGCGCTCACTGTCGCGCCCATCGTTCGCCGCAGCGTGTGCGCGCTCCCTGCGGCCGGGCCAGCGCTGCCCGACGGCGGACCCGGCGCGCCAGGCACCTCGAAGACCTGCACGTTCTCTCCACCCATCGAGCGCCTGGAGCAGGCGGTGCTCGTCACGCAGACGCTCGTTCCGCCGCTGCTCCTCATCGGGAGCGGACAGGTGACGTGTCGACTCGCGAGCACCAGCACCATCGAGTGTGAGCGCCGGCAGGACTCCGATGAGGTGACGGTCTACTTCCAGGTCGCCGAGCTGCCGACCGGGCTCAAGACGGTGCGAACGGCCGAGACCTGCGCAGCGGTGCGTCCACTCGACGGCGGCATCGGGCTGGCCCAGCTCGACGGCGGGGCTGAGTCCTCGAAGGCCTTCCTCTTCAAGAGCGCCGCGTCGGCTTCGAACTTCTACGACGACGACGACAGTCCGGTCATTCGGCAGGTCGCCTCCGACGTCGTGAGCGTGGCTCCGTTCGGAGGCCTCTGCGTGCACGCGCAGTTGGTGGAGCTCGAGGGCGTGACGGTCGACCGCGGGATCATGGATGGCGGCGCCGCAGGATTCTCGGCCACGCTCATGGGGCTGCCGGCGGTGGGACCGAACACCGCGCTGCTGACGCAGACCCTCACGCCCGACGCCGTGAGCGACGTGTGCAGCGTGATGGTGCGTGGCGCCATCGCATCACCGACGTCGCTCACGTTCAGCCGCGCACTCGGACGAGCGGATGCCGGCTGCCCACTGACGCCAATGCCTCGCGTCTTCTTCGAGCGCGTCGACTTCGGTTCGCGAGGCACCGTGCAGCAGCTCGACGCGGTGCTCGAAGCAGGCGCGGCCAGCGTGGGCGTGACCATCAGGCCTGTCGACTTGTCGCGAACCCTCGTCTTCGCCACGAGCCAGACTGTCGCCGGACAAGGCGCAGGAGAGACTGTGACGCTCGGCCCACGCCTCTACACGTCGGCCACAGCCATCTTCAACCTGACCGGGAGCACCACGGTGAGCGTGCAGCGAGGCGAGACGACCGGCGCCGCAGCTTTCACGTTCTCGGTCGTCGAGCTCACGCCCTGAGCGCTGACAGGGCCTCGCGTGTTGGCTAAACGGAGCTCGAGTTCATTGAAGCCGATGCGCGCGACGTCATCGTGCAGTCAGCGCTTCGGCGAGCCGGCGTGCAGACAGGCGACTCCGGCGCGACGCGCGGCTGAGCGATTCACCGAGCCCTCGCGCACCGCCAATTCGCCCAGCATCCCGTCGAGCTTTCGCACGAGCTGGTCGTCGTACTCCGGAGCGGCCATCGCGGCGGCGCGCCTGGCTTTGAGCGCTTCGACGAGCTCGTCGGCTTTCCCCTGCCACTTCTCGGCGCTCACCCACCCTTCGTGAAGACACGGTGTGCCTGCAGCGACGCACGCCGCGACGTCGGAGAAGCCCAGCATCGTCGGGTCTTCACACCAGAAGAAGGCGACGCCCCGCTCGAGCGAGCCCTCAGCCGAGCGCTCGATGGCGCGACCGATGAAGACTCCGGCGACGAGGCCTCCCACGACGAGCAGCGGGCTGATGCGCGCCAGCAGCGGCGCCTCTTCGCCGACGGAGCTCCCGCCCTTCCAGACTCGCCACGCCGCGCGTGAGGAAATGAGCAGCCCCAGCGCGGCGAAGAAGACGAAGATGAACCCGGCGACCCAGTCACGGTCTTCGAGCGGCGGCCCTCCGGTGAGCGCGCGGAAGGCGAACATCATGAACGAAGTCACGATGGCGCCGCAGACGGGCAGGCCACCGAGGACGAGCACGCGCGCACCAAGTCTGGCTTCCTGCTGGTTCATGTCCGCCTCCGCGTGCCTCTCAAGCACAGCATCGGGCTGACGACATCCATGCACGCGACGACCGGGAGCGTTCAGAGCTCTCGCCGGACGGAAGCGACCAGCACTCCTCTTCCCGCCGAATGTTCCGCGAGCGAGCCTCCGATGGCGGTCTCGAACAGCGGCGCCAGCAGCGCCTGCAGCCGGCCTGGGCTCACCCTGTGCTGATGACGATTTGCCCACGCGCCCGCCTGCTGACCATGTGCGCCACCGCATCACCGGCCTGTGCGAGGGCGTAGCTCTTGTCGATCACCACCTTCACCGCGCCCGACGCGAGCAGCGCTCCAAGATCCTCCAGGTTCTTCCGCGAGGGCACGTAGTCGACGGTTCGCCACTGCTTCGACCTGAACAGCGCCCCGAACGCGACGCTGGGCAGCGCGCCGACCCAGTTGCCGCTGCCGATGCTGTTG
>JAUXRI010000317.1 GCA_030681895.1 Myxococcales bacterium
CGAGCTGGCGATAGAAGACGCCGCCGACGACGAGGATGACGAGCGACAGCACCGTCGCGAAGACGGGGCGCTTCACACAGAGTTCAGCGAGCCATTGCATGGTGGTGTCCTCTCACTGAATCGCGGCGCCGTCGGACAGCCCGGTCGGTGGTTTGAGGATGACCTGCGTATCGACTGGCAACGCCTCGTACACGGCGATGCGGCCGTCCTTCACGAGGCCGGTCTTCACCACCATCTCGATGGCGCGGCTGTCCTTCGCGACGAAGAGCCGGCGCACGGTGCCGTCCTCCTTGATGGCCGAGACGGGCACGGTGGCCTGCTCCTCTTCACCGATGACGAGCTTGATGGTCGCGAACATGCCGGGCTTGAGCGCGCCGTCGTCGTTCTTCGCGGTCGCCTCGATGATGAGGTCTCGCGTCTGCGGGCGCAGCGCGGGGCTGACGAAGCGCACGGTCGCCGCGAAGGAGCGGCCAGGCCAGCTGGACACCTCGAGGTCGAGCGTCTGCCCCTCTTTCACGCGGCCGACGGCAGGCTCAGGCACGCTGATGGTGATGCGCGCCGGGTTCACCGAGAACACGCTCGCCACCTTCGTGGGTGGCTGCACGTACTCGCCGACGTTCACGTAGCGCTCGCCGATGATGCCGTCGATGGGCGCCCGAATGACGGTGTCGCCAGCCAGCTTGCCCGCGAGGTCGGCGTTCGCCTGCGCCGCGTTCGCGTTGTACAGCTGCGAGGTGCACTGGGTCTTGAGGCGGTCGTACTCGGACTTCGGAATCGCTCCCTGAGAGAAGAGCGTGTCGGCGCGGTCGCACTCCTGCTTGGCGAGCGACACCTGCGTCTGCGCGGCCTGGCTCTGGGCGGTGGCGGCGGCGGCCTGAAAACCCGCAGCGCGCGCGTCGACGATGGCGATGACCTGCCCCGCCTTCACCGGCATGCCGCGCTCCACGTAGGTCGCCGTCACCCGGCCCGAGACGTTTGCGGCCACTTCACTCTGACGGTCGGCGATGACGCTGCCGGTGAGCGTGAGCAGGCGCGGCATCTGCTCGTGCGTGACGCCGGCGAGCTCGACCTTCACGGGCGGCAGCGCGGTGGTCTTCGGTTTTTCGGCGGCCGCCTCTTCGGGCTTCTTGCAACCGACGACGGCGAGCAGGACGGCGAGAGTCAGCAGGGTTCTCATGGGCTTTGGGCTCCAGAAACGACGGACGTCAGGCACGCACGGAACGAGGCTTCGACACACGACGCCTCGGCGCGAGCGCACCGGCAAAGAACGAGGCGAGGCCTCGAAGGTGATGTCGATGATGACGGGTCGCCAGGGACTGGCGGGTGATGTGTGACGTGATGGTGCGCATGTGGAGCGCGCCGAGCATCGTGTAGGCGGCGGTCTCGAGGTCGTCGCTCTCGATGAGGCCGCGGCCCCTCGCGAGCTCGAGCCACTTGAGCAGCGCGGCGAGACCACGCAGCGGGCCGGGGCCAACGGCCTTCTGCCAGAGCTCCGACGCGATGCCGCTCTCGCGCAGCGCCATCACGCAGGGCACGGCCTCGGCGAAGAACTCCCAGATGTCGGTGAAGAGCGCCTCGAGCTGCGTCTCGAGCGGGCGGCCGTCGACCTCGCGGTGGGCCTGCACCCAGGTGGGCTCCTCGGGCGGCTTGAGGGCTTCGATCATCAGGGTCTGCCGCGTGCCGAAACGCTTGAGCAGGGCCGGGCTGGTCACCTTCAACTTCTCGGCGACGAGGTCGAGTGAGACGGCGGGGCCGTGCTCGAGCACCGACGCGCGCATCGTCCGCAGAATCTGCTCGTCAGTGATCAGCCGGGGGCGCGCCATCGAGGATCCTTCAGTTCGTCAGTCAACGGTTCCGAACTCGGGTTCGTTAGTATCGAATGACTAACGAACCAGCAAGGAAACCGTGATGGCTGCCGCGCGTCGACGGGCTTTTGCCCGAAGTTTGACCAGTTGCGCGCGTGAAGAAATGTTGCGGCTGCGTGCCACACGTTCGTGACCCACGGGTCTCCCTGCACTGTGGCCAATGACCCGGGCTGAACGTGCACCGCCGGCACGACACGCGTGACTCCATCTACTGTGGCGCGCTGACGCCGTTCTGAGGCTGTCGGGCGGCCCGCATGGCCTTGCTGGCCAGGACGATGAAGACCGCTGTGAAGAACCCCGAGACCAGAAGGCGGAGCGCGACCGCCGCGCCGGGCTCGGTGAGCGCGGCCGCGACCGAAAGCCAGCCAGCGGCGCTCAACGCAAACAAGAACGCGAGGGTGATGATCGACGTCGGCGGTTGCGCTGTCGGACTGGCCTCGAGGCGCTGGGCTCTGGCGACGGTCGTCACGACTGAGGCGACGATCTGCGCGACGGCGCCGGCAAAGGGGAACGTCGGGAACCAGCCGGTCAGGTTGCCGAGGACCAGGATCGCCCCGGCGAGCCAGAGCGCAAGCGTCAGCCAGAAGAGAACGCGTTGCATTCGACCCTCATCGCACGAGCGCCGGTGAGCGGACCGAAGAACCGAAGCCGCCGATGCCGTCAAAACGACGCCGAGCTTCATGCTGGCCATCGTGCGCACTCACGCTCCCACGTTGACGCCTGCTTCGTTGTTATTGCAACACAGCTGCAGGTTGCCTTGACAGGAACGTGGGGCGCCTCTATTCCGTGGCGCGTGTCGCCCCGTCGCTCGAGCCTGATCATCCGCGCCGCCACGGCGCTGGGCATGGTCGCGCTCCAGCTCTTCCTCGTGGGGCACATGGCGCTGGAGCAGCACACGCTGAGCGTGAGCGGCGCCGTCGTCGAGGTGCACGACTCGTTCGAGCTGCACGGTCACGAAGACCGCAGCCTGTGCGAGCGCGACGCAGCCGATGACGCTGGCTGGCCCGACGTTCCCTGTCAGGGCACGCCCGAGGCGCTGCGGCTGGTCGATGGGCGCTTGCCCGTCGGGCCGGTCGCCGTGCACCTGACGTCGCTGGTGCGCGCGCAGACGCCCGTGCATCACGTCGTCGCGGTGTGGCTGGTGGCCCCCAAGGCCTCGCCGCCCGCGCCGCGCGCCTGACGCTCACGCGTCATCTCCTCATCTGTCTGGTCGGGCCCGCGTGTCGCTTCAGCGCGTGGCCGTCATCGCTTCCATCGGGGGTCGTATGCGTTCCTTGCCGTTCACACTCGCGTCCGTCGCGGTGCTCGTGCTGTCGACGAGCGTCTTCGCCGGCGAAGTCATTCCACCTGAAGTGGTGACCCGCGCCGAGGCCATGATGCCTCCCAACGCGCCACCACCGAGCCAGGACCACGTGCTGTTGGAGTTCACCGTGACCGTCGCAGGCCGTGCTGGTGACATCGTCGTGCTCGAGTCGGCCGGCCCGGCGTGGGACGCGTCTGCGCGCGAGGCGCTCTCGAAGTGGACGTTCAAGCCGGCAGTGCACGAAGGCAACATCGTCGCGAGCCGCACGCGTTTGTCGTTCGCGATGCCCGCGGCCCTGCTCCCGACCGACGGTGGAGCGCCTGAAGACGTCGACGCCGGTGTCGCCGAACATCCACCCCACTCCTCCGAGGTGGTGGAGGACGACCTCGACGGCGGCCACGCGCAGCACGTCATGTCGACGGTCATCACCGGCAGACTGCAGCCGAAGTCGCGCGGCGCTGCAGACTCCACCATCGAGATCGGCCAGCTCAGCCTGGTGCCCGTGCAGACGGGTGGTGAGCGCCTCAAGCTCGCGCCGGGCGTGCTGCTCACCAACGAAGGCGGCGACGGGCACCCCGAGCGCATCTTCATGCGCGGCTTCGACGCTCGCGAAGGCCAGGACATCGAGCTCTCGGTCGACGGCGTACCGGTGAACGACTCGGGCAACCTGCACGGCAACGGCTACGCAGACCTGAACTTCATCATCCCCGAGCTGATCGAGAACCTGCGCGTCATCGAAGGGCCGTTCGACCCGCGGCAGGGCAACTACGCCGTCGCTGGCAGCGCCGAGTACGAATTGGGCCTCTCGAAGAAGGGCCTCACCGTGAAAGGCATGTACGGCTCCTTCAACACCCAGCGCCTCGTGTTGTTGTGGAGCCCCGAGTCCGCGTCCTCGCGCACGTTCGGCGGTGTGTCGCTGCAGCGCTCCGATGGCTTCGGGCAGAACCGTGGCTCCCAGAGCGCACGCGCGGCGGCCGGCTACGAGGGCAGGCTCTCCGAGACGACGAGCTTCCGCATTCAGGCCATCGGGTACACGGCCGGCTTCCGTTCGGCTGGCGTGATTCGCGACGACGACTTCCGCGCGGGCCGCATCGGCTTCTTCGACACGTACGACGCACGACAAGGCGGAGAAGCCACGCGCGCGAGCCTCTCGGGTGACGTGCACTACCACCTCGGGGGTTTCACGGCGCACCAGCAGGCGGCGCTCGTCTTCCGTTCGAGTCGCGTGCGCGAGAACTTCACGGGCTTCCTCAATGACGTGCAGCTGCCGAGGCAGGCGCCCCACGGCCAGCGCGGGGACCTCATCGACCGCGACTCGGAGCTCATCACTTTGTCGGCGCGTGGCTACGGCAAGCTCCGCAAGCGCTTCTTCGAGCAGAGCCAGGAGCTCGAGGTCGGCTACTTCGCCCGGTACGACCTCGTGAAGGGCCAGCAGCAGCGGCTGCTCGGTGGAGACTCGAACACGCCGTACGCGAAGGATTACGATCTCTCCTCACGGCTCTCCGACATCGGGCTCTACGCCGACGCCAACCTGTCGTTCACGCCGTGGCTGTCGCTGCGCGGTGGTGTTCGCGCCGACCTGCTGACGTACGTGGTCAACAATGCGTGCGCGGTGAACGACGTGCGTCGTCCCTCGGCCAGCAACCCACCGGGCGACGCGAGCTGTCTGTCGCAGCGAGACTTCGGCCAGTACCGCGAGCCGACCGAGCGCGTCTCGGCGTTCGGTACCGCGGTGATGCCTCGCGGAACGTTGCTCATCGGCCCCTTCAAGGGCGTCACCATCACCGGGAGCTTCGGCGACGGCGTGCGCAGCATCGACCCGCAGTTCGTCACCGAGAACAAGGAGACGCCGTTCGCCTCCGTTCGCGCGTGGGAGGGCGGCGTCATGTACACGAACACCTTCTTCGACGAGCGCGTCGACTTCAGCGCGCGCGGCGTGGTGTTCGGCACGCGCGTCGACAAGGACCTCATCTTCAGCGAGCAGGAAGGCCGCAACGTCATCGGCGGGAGCACGTCCCGACTGGGCGCCCTCGCGCAGGCCCGCGCCCGCACCTCGTTCTTCGACGTGCAGTCGCACGCCACTTTCGTGCGCTCGCAGTTCGACGACACCGGGCTCCTCGTCCCCTACGTGCCCGACCTCGTGGTGCGCTTCGATGGCGCCGTCTTCCACGACCTGCCGTGGAAGCTCTTCGGCGCACCGGTGAAGGCGAGCGCCGGCGTCGGCATGACGTACGTCGGGCGGCGCGCGTTGCCGTTCGGTCAACGCAGCGACGTCATCTTCGTCACCGACGTGAACGGCGAACTCAACTGGCGCTGGGTGACGGTGGGGCTCTCGGCCACCAACATCTTCGACAATCGCTACCGGCTCTCCGAGTTCAACTTCGCGTCCGACTTCCAGACGACGCCGCCCTTCCCCACCCTCGTGCCGGTGCGCCAGTTCACCGCGGGAGCGCCGCGCGCCCTGATGCTGACCCTCGCCTTCAACGTCGGAGGTGCATCATGAAGCGCTTCGTCCTGCTGCTGCTGACAGCGTCGGGGTGCATCGACTCGACGGGCAATGCGCTGGTGACGTTCCAGGCGAGCGCGAGTGCCGCGCCAGACGTCGGAGCCGTCGCTGGCCAACCGTTGCGCTTCACCACGGCGCGCGGCTTCGACGTCACGCTCACCACCGCGCGCGTCTTCGTCGGCGCGATGTACCTGAGCACCGTGGAGCCGACGACGGCCTCGGGCGCACTGGAAGAGCCCTGCGTCGCCAACGGCATCACCACCGGCGAAGTGCGCGGCGGGCTCGAAGTCGACGCGCTCGACCCGACGCCGCAGCCGTTCCCCGTCGAGGGCTTCGGGAGCACGCTGCCGACCCGCTCCGCGTCGCTGTGGCTCACCAACGGAGACGTCAACGCCAGCGACGAGCGCACCATCGTGCTCCGGGTCGAGGGCACCGCGACGCGTGGCGCTGACGTCTACCCGTTCACCGGAGCGCTGCGCATCGGCGCCAACCGCGTCACGTCGCCACGAAATCCGGCGCTCCCATCGAGCAACCCCATCTGCGAGCAGCGCATCGTCACGCCCATCGCCTTCGACACCACCCTCTCGCAGGGCTCGACGCTGCGGCTCCTCGTCGACCCACGCGCGTTCTTCACCTCGGTCGACTTCGCGACGCTGCAGCAGGTCTCGATGGCGCCGACGATGTTCCGCTTCCGCGACGACACCGCGACCGCCGAGCAGGCCGACACCGCGCTCTTCAACAGCCTTCGCGCCAACGCAGGGCCCTACCGGCTCGAGCTGACGCCATGAGTCCCCCGCAGCACCCCAGGAGCAAAGCGACATGAAGACGACGTGGATGGCACTCGGAGCACTCTCCCTTGCAGTGGCGACGAGCGCGTGTGGACCCGTGACCCCCGGCCCCGACGGCGGAACGGGCGGCGGCAGCGCTGGCGGCTCGGCTGGTGACGGCGGGCCGGTCGAGTACCGCAGCTTCAGCGCACCATCGACGACGCCGGTGAACGGCTCGTTCCTCTTCACCATCACGGGCGAGGCGACCGCGACCGAAGGGTTCGCCTTCCCGCCTCCGGCCGGCGGCATGGAGCCCAGCTTCATCGACGGCTGGGAGGTGCGGTACGAACACATGCTCGTCACCGTCGACAACGTGACGCTCTCGGAGAACCCAGACCTGTCGCCTGGCAACCCCGGCATGACGGGCGCGGCCGTCGCACGCGCGAGCGGTCCGTGGGCCGTCGACCTCGCGAAGGAAGGGCCGGTCGCTGGCAAGGGCATGGAGGGGAAAGCGTTCCCCCTGGCGCGCGTGTCGAACCAGACCCTCAAGGCAGGCACGCCGGCGTTCGGCATCTCGACGCGCTACGCCTTCAGCTACGAGCTCGTCGAGGCCAACGGCAACCCCATCGACGTCAACCTCGATGCCGACGCGAAGGCTGCGTACCAGCTGATGCGCACCAACGGCTGGTCGTACTGGGTGAAGGGCACGGCCACGTGGAAGGGGAACATGGGCACGCCAGGGTGCCGCTCCACCAACGCGAGCTACGACTTCAACCGCGTGCCGACGGTGGTGAGCTTCTCGTTCGGGTGGAAGGTGCCGACCGCGTACAAGAACTGCATCAACCAGGAGCTCATGCCTGCCGACAGCCGCGGCGTGCAGCTCGGCTCCAACGGCGCTGAGTCGACGGTACAGATGACGCTGCACAACGATCACCCGTTCTGGGACGCGCTCGAAGAAGACGCGCCGCTGCGCTTCGACGCCATCGCCGCGCGCAAGTCCGCCACGATGGGCATGGCTCCGGCGGCCACCGTCACCAATGCAGACCTCGAGGGCGTCGACTTTCAGGCCGTGAAGGACGCTCAGGGAAACACGGTGCCCTTCCGCTACTGCGGCGCGGTGCAGATGGGCGAACGCACGATGGGAGGGCTGACGCTCGACCCGAAGGGCGTGCCGGTGAACCCCGCGGGCGGAGCCGCTGGCCTCAAGGACCTCTCGGACTACATGGCCTACAACCTGTCGACGTTCGGGCACACGAACGCGGGCGAAGGCCTCTGCGTCGTCGAGCGGAAGTACCCGTCTCCGCAGTGACGCAGACCCGAGCACCGCGGAGACGTCGGCGCGGCTCACCTCTTTCGTCGAAGCGGCACCACAGCGATGGCGGCTGCTTCACTCGGCAGACAGGACGGCGCTCGCCCACGTGATGCGACGGCCTCGTCAGAGGGCTGGCATCATGTCGCCTCGAGCGGCTCATGGCGGGTGACTGAACCCCCCTTTGGGGTCGACCGTGATGCACACCGGAAGCACGACCGGAACGCCCCGAGCCTCACGCACCAGCTGCGTGCCTCGAGGCACGGCCACGAACCAGTCTTCTCGGGGAGGCTGGGTTCCACACCCATCTGCTCCGAGCGCCCCCTCCATCGACACGGTGACCTGCGAGCCGCACGTCACGTTCTCCTGGAGCCGCGCCACCGACTTCGCTTTTCGGTCGAACACGTAGCGAGGCGCGTCGCCACAGAAGTACGTCGCCTTTTCGACCAGAACCCCGTGCCGACCGGCGAGCACGTGCTCCTGGACTGGCATCACGACCTCGAGCCCGTCGGTTTCGAGCGCTCTGTCGAGGGTCGCCGTTCGAAGCGCGCTCATCGCCCAGGACAGCTGCTGGCCGCGAGAGGCATCGAGCGACCCCGCGTCAGGGAGTGGCGCGTCGACGAATCGCTGCGTCTGCGCAGTCATCAGTGGCGGGCTGGGCGGCCGCGGAAACGGAGCCTCGCGATCGACCACGTCGTCTTTGGTGCAGGCCAGCGGCGCCGTCTCGTTCCATCGCTTCAAGAGCGCGGCGTCGTACTCGAAATGAAGTGTCTGCCACCCCTCGTCGGCCTCGACCACCCCGCCGTCACGAACGCGAAGTCGTAGCGGCCTGAAGGGGGACTCGATGCGCACCACCCGGCCGGCCTCGAAGTGAAAGCGCTCTTGCCACTGGAGCTTGTTGTTCCACAACGACCGAACGCCGACCACCTGGCCAGCGTCGTCGTGCGTGAACGCCATCACCTGGGGGTCGCCGTAGCGCTGCACCCGCCGGATCCGGCTCAGGCGTCCGTTCCTGTCGTAGGCGTGGAGATACCCGACGGGCTCGGGCCCTCCTTCGAATTGCCACCGCTCGACGAGCCGTCCGTTCACGTCCACGACGGTGCGACTCACCTTCTTCTCGGAGCCCTCTTCGAGCCAACCGCCTCCATCGACTGCCCAACCACGGGTCGTTTCGCTGAACCCCGTCTCGAGGTTCTCGCGAACGCGCTCGATGAGCCGGCCTCGTGGGTCAAACTGGGACCGCTCTTCGCGCTGTACCTTCTCGCCACGTCGCCAGCGGTCGAGGACGACGTGCCCCGCGTCGCTCCTGACGATGAGGCGCTGCTCGCCCCACGACGACTGGCCACTGAGCCAGCCAGCGTCGTCGTAGGAGAAGGTCTCGACCACCTTCCCGCTGCTCGACTCCCGGCGTTCGACGAGGCGACCGGCGTCGTCATAGCGGTGTCGGAACGCAGGCTGGACGTCGGAGTCCTGCTGCCAGCGCGCCCACCGTTGCGCGGAGAGCCAGTTGCCAGTGCGGTCGAACTCGTTGCGGACCTCTTCGTCGACGAGGCCGTTGCCATTGTGGTCGAGCCGAAGTGACAGCGGCTGGCCGCGCTCGGTGAAGGCCACGTCGAGGGTCGCTTCAGCGGTGCCGTCATGGTTCGTGTCGAGCCACACGCGCGTCGCGGGCTCCTGGGTGAGGTCGTCGTCACGGAGGAGCAACGATGCTCCGCCCGGAACACCGACTCGACACACGCCCCACGGCTCAGGACACGTCACGCCGCCGTCGGCCCGGAGTGGGCGGCAGCGGCGGGCTCCTTGTGCGGATGCCTGCGGCGCGGCGAGCAGCACGCCCATGAGCACGAGAAGGTGTGGGTTCAAACGGCTCAAGGCCGCCCATCGACGGCACCGGCCACAGAATCTTCACGAGACTTCCCGCAGCCTGAGCACATTCGGGTTCTGGCCTGGCTCAGCTCACAGGGCGTCGCGCAGCCGAAGGGCCTCGGGCGCCGCGGACGTATCGGAGAACTTCTTGAGCACCACGTCGACGACCGCGCGGGCCTGCGCCTTCTTGCCCGTCGCCTGGAGCGCGCGCGCCTTGCGCACCATCACGCTCGCCTCGAGGTCACGCGACTCGGGCCCGCGCGACAGGTACCGGTCGAGCTGCTTGATGGCCTTCTCCGGCTGCGAGAGCTCGTCCTGCAACACCGCCGCAGCCATCAGCGTCGCGCGGTTGGCGTCGGCGCCCTTCCCTGCCGAGGCCTTCAGGTAGCTGTCGAGCGCGCCCTTCTTGTCACCGCTCCGGCGTTGGCAGTCGGCGAGCGTCATGCGCGCGGGGACGTCATCGGGAGCCTGGCCCAGGAACTTCTTCACCTCGGCCATCACGAGCCCACACTCGCCGCGAGCCGCACGCGTGCGCCACTCACCCAGCTTCGACGCAGGCACGGCGACGGCGCCCTTCTTCTTCACGGGCTCGACCGCGACGACAGGCTCGGGCTCGACCGGCGCTTCGACGACGGCTTCGGGAACAGGCGCGACGACCGGAGCCACCGCCACCACCGGCGTCTCGTTCAGCTCGTCGAAGGCCGCGTCACTCTCACGCGCTCCGAGGGTCGCGACGCCCGCCTTCACCACCAGGCGCTGACCGACGGTCACCTTCGAGCTCTGGCTCCCGTGCGTCACCTCGACGGTACCCTTCTGCACCTCGACCAGCAGCTCGTCCTCCATCGCCCGCACGCGGAAGACGGTGCCGACGACGTGCACGCGGCCCAGCGGCGTCTCGACGTCGAAGTTGCGCTTGCCGCGCGAGGGGTCGACGCGCGCCGCGACCGAGCCCTTCGAGAGCACCAACCGCGTCGCCTTCGAGCTCGCCGACGCAACCTCGACGCGCGAACCAGGGCCCACGCCGACGGTGTCGTCTCCAACCGAGAGCACCGCGCGACCGTCGGCCGACGTCTCGGTCAAGGAGCCCGTGGTGGTCGCCGACGACGCGACGACGGTCTTCGCCGTCCACATCACCTCGGGCTCGCCGCGCAGCGCGAAGAACCCGATGACGCCCGCCACCACCACCGCAAAGACTCCAGCGGGCACCAGCAGGCGCGTCCACGCAGGCGCCTTCGTGTCAGCCTCTTCGGCGCGCTGGAGCAACCGCGCCACCTCGTTCGGCGACGGCGGCACCGACAGCGGCGCGCGCGCAGCCTTCAGCTCATCGGCGAACCGGTCCCACGTCGGGTCAGGCGCGCTCTGGGGAGCCTGCGGCTCACTCATGACGGCTCTCCCTCGGTGAGCTCGCGAATCTTCTGACGGGCGCGGTGCAGGCGCGTGAAGACGGTGTTGGGGCTGACGCCGAGCGAGGCGGCGATCTCTTCCGCCGTCCACCCTTCGACGACGTTGAGCACGATGATGGTGCGCCACTCTTCGGGCAGCTTCGAGAGCAGCTTCTCGGCGTCACGGCCCGCGTCGACGCGCAGGTGCGGCAGGCTGGTGCGCTCTTCCTTCGAGACGTTTCGGTCGATGAGGCGCGCGCGCATCCACTCCATGACGCCCGACTTCTTCCCCTTCTTGGCCGCGATGCCGACGAGGAAGGCCCGCACGGTGACGTCGGGCCGAAGGCGGTTGGCGACCTGGGCGAACGTGAGGAACACCTCCTGACAGAGGTCGTCGAGCTCGCTCTCTCGCACCTGATGTCGAAGGACGTTCATCACCACTCCCCGGTAGCGGGTGTACAGAGGACCGAGGGCACGCAGGTCGCCAGACACCAATCGTCTGACGCATGCCTCGTCGTCATCACCCGCCGTCAATTCATCTGGAATGCCCTGACGGCTCAAAGCCCTTCCCATGCGAGACCGATGCCTGCGTGTATGGAAAGGGCGGGCTGGCGCCAGAGAACCTGATTGCCAGGCAATTCAGAGAGTTGCGCGCGGCCCAGGCGGCCGAGCAGGTCGAGGCGGAAGGCGATCGAGAAGGCACGCGTACCTGCGCTTACATCGACCCCGAGGAGTCCAGCCCCCGTCAGTGTGGTGAGTTGTCCCTCGATCGACTGGCTGGAGGTCGTCCACGTCACTTCAGGGCCCAGGCCGAGTCGGGGCCAGAACGCGAAGTCGCCCAGGCTGTAGCTGCGGGTGGCGACCGCGAGAATCGGCATCGAGACCGATGAGACGGCGGTGTTGGGATCAGGCACGGCGCGGTGGCCGGTGACGCCCAGGTCGAGACCGACGCCGAGCCGGTTGAACTTCCACAGCGCGGTGAGCGAGGCGCCGTAGCGGGTCGAGCCGCCGAGATGGTCGACGACGCCTGAGTCGACGAGACCCATCGCCATCAGTCGAAGACGCTTCGGGAGCGGGGGCGCCGGGGGGGCAGGCGGAGCGATGGGCGTCTCGACCATCATCGGCGCGACCTCAGCGGCGCCCGACATGGTGGCGCGGGTCTGCTTGATGACGGCGCGAAGCTGCGGCGGCACGGTGGCGGGCGCTTCGTAGAGGAACGCGGTGCCGAGCAGCTCGCGCATCATCAACGCCAGCGCGCTCTCGTTGCGGCTCTTCTTGTCGAACTCGAGCGTGCGCACGAGCGTTCGGCCGGTGCCCTGCGCGACGAGGTGAAGCATCAGCTGACCGGGGATCGGCTCCGAGAGCCACACCACCGCAGCGGCGTCGTTCGCCTTCGCGACCGGCAGCACCGCGGCGAGCTGATCCGCCAATGGCTTGCGCGGAAAGTCCGGCACGCTGATGGGCGTGTTGAGCACGATGAACGAGTCGAGCAGCAGCGTGAGCTCTTCGTGGAGGCGCGACTGCGTCTTGATGAAGGCCGAGGGGCCATCGGTGCGAATCATCACGATGAGCGGCGGCGGTGGTCCGATGGACACCTTGGGCGCGGCCAGGACGAGCGTGAGCGCGAGCGCAATCATCGGCGAAACGGGAGTGTGCCTTCGCCAGTGCTGATTCACACGCGCAAACGGCGGCGCGGCTCAGCGGCGTCGGCGACGCAGCAGCACCAGCATCACCAGCAGCGAGCCGCCCTCGACACCGGAGCAGCCACAGCCCAGCCGCGTCAGCGTCACTCCGGGGCCGCTGTCGAACGGCGTGGTCTTCGAGCCGACCTCGAGCACCGACGTCTTGCCCGCGATTCCGGGCTGCGCGCCGAGGGCCATCGAGCCAACGGTGCCGCTCGGACCGCCCGTCACCGACATCGGGCACTCGAGCACCCTGCCCGCGCGCAGCGAGGTGAGTCCACCGCCTCCGCCTCCGCCGGGCCCCTGGTCGGTCGCCGCGCCGCCAGCGCCTCCGACCGCGAAGAGCGTGCAGCGCGCGTCGTCGATGACCTCGATGACGATGGAGCCCGCCGCGCCAGCCCCGCCGCCACCGCCAGTGCGCGCGTCAGTCGCCTGGCCATCGCTCCCGTTCGAGACGAAAGCGCCAGCGCCATCGAGTGACCGCGCACGAACGAAGACGGCGCCGCCCCCCCGCCCACCGGACCTGCCTTTCCCGAGGGCGCCGTTCGACGCGCCGCCGCCGCCGCCGAGCACGAGGCCCGAGAAGGTGAGCGGCTGACCGCCCACACCACCGACGTCACGTCGAGCGTCGGCGCTGAAGCCACCCTGCCCGCCTTCCCCGAGGCTGGCGCCGCCGCCGCCACCAGCGAAGGTGCACACGCCGCCGCCGCCACCAGAGTCGTTGTTCCTCCGGCCGGTGAAGCTCGTGCCGTAGCCACCGACGAGCGCGCCTTCGCCGCGCTCCGAGCCTCTGGGCGCAGGCTCGTCTTCACCAAGGCAGCCGGCCTCGCGCTCTGCGACCTCGCGAGCCGTGCCGCCGCGAAACCCCTGGCCCGACGCCGAGACTTCTCCGTCGTTGCGGAAGACGCCTGTCGCGACCAGCGCCAGCACGCCGCCGCTGCTCCCGTTCCACGCCGGCGCGACGAGTGACGCTCCCGCGCGAACGGTGACGTCGGTGTATTGCGGCACCAGGACGGCCTGCGCTTCTCCCATCTTGAAGGGTCGATTGAGCGGCGTGGCGAGCTGCAGGCGCGGTCCGATGACGCGCTCGATGAAGTGCAGGGAATACTCACCGATGCGGTAGCGCTCTCCGTCGGACTTCCACTGCGTCTGCACCACCAGCACCATCGCGCCCGCAGAAAACGGCGTGGAGTCGGCGACGGTGACGAGCGGGTCTCCAGCGGCCGCATCAGCGGTCAGCGCGCTCGCGGCATTGACGATGGTGTCGAGCGCAGTGACGTCGAGCGGGCCGTCGCGCCCTTCGCCAAGTTGCTGCACCTGGGCCACGGCCAGCGCCGGGAGCAGCAAGAGCAGGGGCGTGAGCGCTCGCACGGCGGCGGAGTGTGCCCGAATTCCGAACGAAGTCCGACGAAGACTGACGTCGACGGACGTGGGTGCGGTGCGGACCGCGTCTGCTTCGCGACGTGCTCGGACTGGAAGAGCGCTCCCGAGGTCTCGTACGGCGTCAGTGGCCCACAGTGACGCCGCGGAGTCATCGGCGCCTCACCCGGTGTCGAGATCATCCCATTGCGCGCGGTGACGGCGGCGAGCATTTCTTCTGGGTGAACATCTCAGCCACCTCGAGCGCGTTGGGAGGCCTGCAAGCGGCCGAAGCGCGCCTCGGTCGAGCGGCCCAGCAGACTGCGACGGCGTTCTCGTCGGAGCGGGTCAGCCTCTCGAACCGGGACCCGCTGGTGGACGCCACCGTCGAGCGCATCACGGCGGCGGCGGCCTTCCGCGCGAACCTGAAGGTGCTGCAGTCGGCTGATCAGATGTCGAACGACCTGCTCGAGCTGATCACGCGACGGTGAACAGGAAGCCGGCGAGGACTCCGGCGCCACCGACCCAGCGGAGCGCCTCGAGCGGCTTCGCCCAGCGACGACCCTCGAGCAGGCCGGGAATCGAACCGACCGACACTGCAATCCACCCCGAGAAGGCGAGCTTCCACGTCAGCGGCGTCGACTGGCCCCACATCAGGAAGACGAAGGTCAGCCCGAGCAGCACCAGCCACTGCCAGAACACGTACTGCTTCACCGGCCGGGCTGCCGACACGTCGTACTTCACGGCAGGGTCGCGCTTCCCGGCTTCGCCCATCCACTCGGGCCGCCAGCCGGGCGACGCGACGAACACCTTGAGCGAGTCGAACACCGTCGGCGCGCGACGCGCGAGGCGCACCAACTCGACGTAGCGCTCCACCTGCGCCCAGAGCGGGTTGAACGACTTCAGCGGCGCCGTGGTGCCGTAGACGCACGGCTCGGTCTCGGGCTCCCACGTGCCGAAGAGGCGGTCGAAGATGCTGAACGTCGCGCCGTGGTTCTTGTCGAGGTAGCGCGGGTTGATGGCGTGGTGCACGCGGTGGAGCGCGGGCGTGTTGAGCCACTTCTCCAGGACGCCCAGCGGCTTGATGAGCTCGGTGTGAATCCAGAATTGGTAGAGCGTGGTGACGCCGAGCAGCACCGCGAACGGAAACACCGGAATGCCGAGGAGCGCGAGCGGCATCCAGAATGGCAGGCTCGTCGCCCACGTCGTCACCGACTGCCGGAGCGCCACCGCCAGGTTGTAGTCCTCGGAGTGGTGGTGAACGACGTGCGCCGCCCACAGCAGGTTCACCTCGTGCGAGAGGCGATGCCACCAGTAGTAGGCGAACTCGACGCCGAACAGCGCCGCCACCCACGGGAGCCACGTCGTCGGCACGTCGAAGAGCCGGTGCTCGAAGACCCACGCGTACGCCGCCAGCGTCACCCAGCCACCGAGGAGATTGGAGACGAGCTGCTGCGTGACGCCGCAGCCCATGTCAGCGATGGCGTCTCCGAGCCGATACGCGCGCACGCCGCGCTTCTTTGCGACCGCCAGCTCGACGGCGATGCCGACGAAGAAGAGCGGAATGGCCAACGCGATGAGGTTCGGGCCCACGGTCGACGCTGTGTAGTCCCTTCCCGAAGCAGTGTCACACCACTGACCGATCGGTCACGACACCTCGCACAGGGTCACTCCGTCGCCACGCTCGCTGGCTGAAGCACGTCGAGTGCGACGCCACGACATCGACCCGCTCTGGAGCGCCCGCTGCACCACGCTGGGCACGTCGCCTGACGCAACCTCTCGCAAGTCGACAGACCATGCTGCGGCACGCGAGGTGCTGAGCGTTGCCACATGCCCACCGTTCGCCGCCTGCTGACCGTTGCCGCCGTGAGCGCCGTGACGTCTGCCGTCGTGTTCGCGCTCCGTCACCGAAAGCCCCGCGCTCCAAAGCTGGTTCGCGTCGAGCCGAAGCCGCCGCCGCCGGAGCGTGACGTGCCGTGGGCTGATGCCAGCTGAGCTCAGGCAGGAATGCGGCGAATCAACACGAGCGCTTCTTGCCGGAAGATCCACGCGACGATCCGGCGCTCGTTCGCCTGAGAGAGCGCGCGGAACCGGACCGCGTAGCCGTCTCGAAGGTCTCGAACGACGAGCGCCTTCGTTCGCACCTCGAAGCCATCGAGCACGAACGCGCACTCCCCTTCCGTGCCGACGGGAGGTCGTGGACTGCCGACGACGTGATGAACGACGCGCGCGCCGCCCGCGCTGACGTCGAGGGTTCGATACAGCTCGAAGCAGTCTTCTCCCCACGCGAACGTGAAGCGCAGACTCGCCCTGATGCGTACGGCGCCGCGGCGATTGCTCACCCGAAATGAGTAACAGGAATCTGCGGCGGATCAGCCCCTGGTGATGGGGTCACCGTCGCCCCGGGTCGGCCAGCGAACGGACTTCGGTGCGACATTCGCTAAGGTGCGACCCCTCATGATCATGCGCCTTCATCTCGTTGCCTCACTCGTCGTCGTTCTCAGTGCTTGCGGTCCATCGGAGCCAGTTCCTGATGCTGGAAGCACGGGAGGCGGTCGCGCCGGCGGAACAGCGGGCGTTGGCGGTGGGAGCGCAGCGGGCGGCTCGGCGGCTGGTGGGAGTGCAGCGGGCGGCTCCGCGGCTGGTGGGAGTGCTGCGGGTGGCTCCGCGGCTGGTGGGAGTGCTGCGGGTGGATCGGCGGCTGGTGGCAGTGCTGCGGGCGGATCAGCTGCTGGTGGCAGTGCTGCGGGCGGATCCGCGGCTGGTGGCAGTGCTGCGGGCGGATCAGCAGCTGGTGGAAGCGCTGCGGGCGGATCAGCAGCTGGTGGATCTGCGGCTGGAGGCAGCGCTGGCGGTGCGGCGGGCGGTCGAGCGGGCGGGTCAGCGGGGGGCTCGGCAGGCGGCAGTGCGGGCGGGCGGGCCGGTGGTTCCGCAGCAGGTGGTTCCGCAGCAGGTGGTTCCGCAGCAGGTGGCTCCGCAGCTGGTGGCTCCGCAGCAGGTGGTTCCGCAGCCGGTGGTTCCGCAGCAGGTGGCTCGGCAGCTGGTGGTTCCGCAGCCGGTGGTTCCGCAGCCGGTGGTTCGGCAGCCGGTGGTTCGGCAGCCGGTGGGTCTGCAGCAGGTGGTTCCGCAGCAGGTGGCTCAGCAGCCGGCGGGACAGCGACCTTGAGCGCGAGCGTGGTGGCTGCCGGCCGACTCCACACCTGTGCGCTCACCACTGGTGGCGCGGCCTGGTGCTGGGGCGCAAATGAGTACGGCCAGCTCGGCACCGGAGCGTCGATCAACTCGACCATCTACACGACGCCCGTCGCCCTGCCCTCCATCACCTCTGGTGCGACGGCCCTCTCCTCATCTGCCGACACCACCTGCGCCATCGTCTCGGGCGGCGTTCGCTGCTGGGGTGACAACTCGTGGGGCCAGCTCGGCAACAACGTCACGATGGGCATTCCCGGCGCGCCACCGTCGAACGTGCCGGTCGCCGTCACGGGCATCACGAGCGGCGCGACGGCGGTCTCTGCCGGAGCGCTCCACACCTGCGCCATCGTCGCCAACGGCGCGGTGCGCTGCTGGGGCAAGGGTGACGTCGGCCAGCTCGGCAACATGGCGCGCAACCAATCGAGCGTGCCGGTGAACGTGATGGGCGTCACCGGAGCGACTGCCATCTCTGCTGGCCTCGAGCACACCTGCGCCGTCGTCAGTGGGGCCGCGCGCTGCTGGGGCGGCAACGCGTATGGCGAGCTGGGCAACAACTCGAACAGCGCCTCCGACGTCCCCGTGATTCCCGTCGGCCTGACCTCGGGCGTCACCGCCATCGCGGCGGGCGGGAACCACACCTGCGCCATCGTGAGCGGCAGCGCTCGATGCTGGGGAAAGAACGGCGACGGTCAGCTCGGCAACAGCATGGGCGGCACGCTCGTCGAGAGCATCACGCCGGAGCAGGTGACCGGCCTCACCTCGGGCGTCACCGCCATCTCGGTCGGCTACAGCTTCTCGTGCGCCATTCACAGCGGCGTCGCGAAGTGCTGGGGCACGAACTTCAACTACGAGCTCGGCAACGGCATGGGCTTCGGGTTCTCCTCGAACGTCGCGGTCAACGTCTCGAACCTCACGACGCCCGCGTCGATTGCTTCTGGCTCGAGCCACACCTGCGTGCGGCGGACGAACGGCAGCCTGCGGTGCTGGGGCAGCGGCCAGGCCGGTGAGCTCGGCGATGGCCTGGCGGTCGACTCGAACGTGCCGGTGACGGTCACCACCTTCCCCTGAAGGGCGTCACGTCTTCGCGGGCGGCGTCGGCGCTCCCATCGGAGCGTCGAGGTCTGCCGCGTAGGGCTGGGCGAGCTGCTCACCGAGGTCCCGGCCGACGTTCGTCTGGCGCCGCACCATGATGCGCTGAAAGAACGTCGTGTTCGGCACGTTGACGAAGCGGCCGTCGTGCGTCTTGAGCGTCGTGAAGAAGAAAGACAGGTCGATGACCTGGCCTTCGAGCGCGTCGGGCGGGAAGGAGATCTCGTCGCCCACCCGGAACGGCCGCGTCACCAGGATGAGCACGGTGCAGAGGATGTTCGAGAGCGTGCTCCACAACGCGACGAAGCCGGTGGCGACGAGGGCGAAGGTGCCGGCGATGATGGTGAAGAGGTCGAGCGCGGTGAAGTGACTGACCGCCGTTCCGAGCGCGACCAACACCAACAGCACCCGCACGCCGGTGCGAATCGGCCTCAGCGACTCCTGAGGAGCGCCGACCCACCGCGCCAACGCCCGCATCACGGGGCCACCCGCGATCCACCACGCGATGGCGCTCACGAAGAGAACCAGCGCGAGGAAGGTGAGCTCCGAGAGCAGCGGCCCCCACGGCCCGGACTCCGCGATGGAGTCGAGCAGCCGGTTCACCATGCCGCGTGGAACACTCAAGGGCGCCTGCAGATCGGTCGTCGCCATGTGGTGCTGCGTATGCCCGGCTCGCACCGATGCCAACGCCGGTTCGAGCGGAATACACTGGCGCTTCTCTCGTTGGAGGCCCTCATGCGCACCGTGCTCGCCGCCTCGCTGTGTCTCGTTGCGTCCGTCACGCTTGCGCAGCGCCCGAAGTTCGGCCGCGACCCGTTCGAGAATCAGACGAAGTCGCTCATCGTCGACCGGGGGAGTTCGTGTGACTCGACGCTCTGCCGCCTCGGCGTCGACAACGTGCGGCTCGTCGGCGTCGTGGGGAGCACCGCCTCGCCCGTCGCGATGTTCGAGGACAAGTCCGGCACCGGCTACTTTGCGCGTAAGGGCACTCGCCTCGGCCCCAACGCGCGCGTCAGCGACATCGCTGCGGGCTGCGTCGTGGTGACTTCGTTCGTGGCCGCGGAGTCGGGGCGTCAGGAGCCGGTGAAGCGGTCGGTGTGTCTCGAGCGGAGCCAGGGCGAAGTGCTCGACCTCGCCACCGACGCACCGGTGCCGGTGAAGTAGCCGCACCACTCTCGCGTGGAACCAGCGGAGGTGAGCGATCGGCCCGGGAAGAGCGCGTCGGCACGGTGCCCGCGTCTTCGCGGTGACGGGGCACGCCATGCACCACCTGCTGGCGCGGCGCATAGCCGACGGGCTCGGGATCCGCGCCTGAGCGGCGAAGCACTGTCGAGCAAGTCGGCTGGCGCGCGCCTCTGCTTCCTCGTGACGTACCGCCAAGACTACGCGTGCAACCTGAAGCCGGAACCGAACGACGCTGCTGGTGCCGCCTTGTGCGCAGCACAGTCGAGGGCTTCGAGAGACGTCACGCGACGCAGGTCATCGATGGCGCGTCGTCGCAGCGAAGCGATGGCCCGATGCGCTCAAAGGAGTTCGCGCCGCGCCCGCGCGAGCGTGACGATGAAGACGCGCGTTGCTCCCGCAGCCTTCAGGGTTCGCGTCGCCTCGGCCGCAGTGGAGCCCGTCGTATAGACGTCGTCGACCAGGACGACTTCCTGTCCCTTCACGTCGGGTGAGGCCCAGAACGCGCCGCGCACGTTCGCGTCACGCGCATCTTCAGACAGCCCGACCTGGCGCTCGGTCGCGCGCCGGCGCTCGAGCCACGCATCGTGAACGGGCCGCTTCAACACGGCGCCGAGCTCGACGCCGAGGAGCGTGGCCTGATCGTACCCACGCTCTCGAAACCGGCCGGTATGGAGCGGCAGCGGCACCAGCGCGCCGGGCACGTCACGGAAGTACGCCTTCGCCATCGTCGCGAGCAGTGACGCCAGCGGCCGCGCGAGGTCGGGGCGCTGCTCGTACTTGAAGCGGTGAATTGCCTTCGCCACCGCGCCATCGTGCTCGAGCGGTGCGTACGCGAGCGTGAAGGGTGGAGGCCTGCTCTCGCAGCGTGGGCAGCGCGCCGAGGGGAACGCGCCCGGCTCGGAGCAGGTGCGGCAGTGCGGCGACGGCGTCTCGAGCACCAGCGCCTCGCACTCCTCACAGAAGAAGCCGGCGCCCGGCAGCACCTCGTCACAGGCGACGCACGCCGGCGGGTAGACGAGCTCGAGCAGTCCCTCCATGCGCACGGAGCCTAGCTCGCCCCGTCGTGCTTCAGCCGAGCTTCGCGACGACCCGCGCGGCCTTGCGGATGAGCGTGACGAGCGGCGTGCGGGCCCGGTCGCGGCGCCACGCGTCGATGCAGCGGTCGAGCGTGATGCTTCAGCCGAGCTTCGCGACGACCCGCGCCGCCTTGCGGATGAGCGTGACCAGCGGTGTGCGGGCCCGGTCGCGACGCCACGCATCGATGCAGCGGTCGAGCATGGCGACGAACACCGACGCGTGCAGCTCACGCTCGAGGCGATCGGGGAGCGCGCGCGCGAGCACGTCGACCAGGCCTTCACGCAAGGCGTTCAGGTCGCTGAGTGCCTGCGCCCTCAGCGCCGGCGTCTTCCAGGCGAGGTTCGTGCGCCGCAGCACCCTCGTCTTGTCGCGCGCGTAGAACGTGCCGAGGGCATCACAGACCGCGTCGACCATCGCCTCGAACGGTGGCGTCGCCGCGAGCCGCTCCGCAATGGCCTCGAAGAGCATCGGGTCGTACTCGTCCCAGAGCACGAGCCGCTCCTTGGTGCCGAAGTGCCGGTACACCGACGCGGCGCCGAGCCCCGCGCTTACCGCCACCTCTTCCACCGAGACGTCGTCGAAGCCACGGGCCTCGAACAGCTCGAGCGCGACCTCCTGCACTCGCCGCATCGCCGCCAACCGCTTGTCATCACGAAGACCCATGAGCCGGGGTTGTGCCCCAAAGCGAGAGTGACTATCAAGCTGAGAGTGACTCTCACTTCAACGAACTCCAGAGGCCACATGTCCGACGACTCCACCCGGCTCGGCCACGCGCTCCTCGGCCGCGAGGCAACGCTGTCGACGTCGCGCGTCGGGCGGTTCTTCTCGTCTGGCCGCGCGGCGCTCGGCCTCGCCACGACGGTGCTGCGCGGCGGCCGTTCGGTGAACGTCGAGCGGCTCTCGGCGCTCACCTCACGTCTGGGCGAGCTCAAAGGGCTCGGCATGAAGCTCGGGCAGATCCTGTCCTACGTCGACCCGAACCTGGCGCCCGAGGCGCGCGCGTTGCTGTCGGTGCTGCAGACGAAGGCCCCGGCGAGTCCAGCCGAGGCGGTCGCGCGAACCCTCGACGCGGCCTTCGGCGACCGGGCGGCGATTCTGCGCGCGGCGATGGAGCCGGCCCCCTTCGCGGTGGCCAGCATCGGCCAGGTGTACCGGGCCACGTTGCCAGAAGCGGGAGACGTCGCGGTGAAGGTACGCCACGAGGGCATCGTCACGGCGTTCGAAGCCGACTTCGCGAGCGTGCGTGGTGGCGTAGGGCTGGCCGACACGATGCTGTTGGGCGCAGCGGCGAGCGCACGTGAGGCCGTGGACGAGGTGCGAGAGGTGATGCTGGCGGAGTGCGACTTCGCGCGTGAGGCCGACCATCAGCGCGCGTTCGGCACCTGGCTCGCCTCGGACCCGACGCTCATCATCCCCTCCGTCATCGACGGCTGGTCGACGGCCACAGTGCTCACGACGCGCTGGGAGCCGGGCGACAGCCTCGACACGTTCCTCGAGCGACACCCGACGCAGACGGAGCGCGACCGCGCAGGCGAGGCGCTCTTTCGTGCCTCGGTCGGTGGGCTCTACGCGCTCGGTCGGCTGCACGCTGACCCACACCCTGGCAACTTCGCGTTTCGAGCCGGGCGCGTCGTGCTCTACGACTTCGGCTGCGTGCGCGTCTTCCCCGCGCCCATCACCCGCGCGCTGGCCGACCTCGTCGCGGCGTTGCGACGCGGTGATGGCGCTGGCCTCGAGGATGCCGCCCGTCGTTTCGGCTTCAACGCACGCACGAAGGAGCAGCGCGAGCTCCTCGAGCGCTTCACGCGCACCTTCTTCCAGCCGATGTTGGTGCGCGGGCCGAGCGTGATGCCGCCCGATGGCCCGGTCGACCTGCAGCGCCTGGTGGCCGACAAACTCGCGCTCGCGAAGCTGGGGCTGCCACGGCACGCGATGTTCCTGCTGAGGCTGCGGTTCGGCCTCTACGCCGTACTGGCGCGCCTGGGCTCGAAGCTCGACTGGGGAGAATTGGAGATGCGCTACAGCTCGTCTTCGCTGAGCAGCTCGACGTGACTGTCGACCTGGTCGAGCCCGTGTTTCTTCGCGAGGCCTGAGGCGAAGTCCCGCTCCTGCGCCGTCACAGCCCAGCCCCACAGCTCGACGCGGCCACCACGCACGCACGCCGTCATGGCCTTGTAGGCCTTGAGCTCGCCCTGCAGCTTCTGGCGCAATTTGACGAGCGCCGGAGTCCGCCTGGTGTCTTCTGCGCACGCCAGCACGTGCACGCGGGTGCCGCCCTTCTTCCACGCGAAGGTGGTGCGCACGCCGCTGCACGAGGCCTCGAGCCAGAACGTCTCGGGCTCGTCGACGTCCATGCCCTCTTCGACGCAGCGGCCCGACGAGGCGGTGACCTTCTCGAGCTGAGCCACCCGGAACATGCGGCGCTGGCCCGGGTCGAGCGTCACCGCGCGGTAGCGGATGGAGCCGAGCGGCTCGGCGGCTCCGAGCATCATCAGCGCAGCGACGAAGACGAGTGACTTCATGGACGAACCTCCGCGCAGGTCACCTGCAGACGGGCCGCAGGTGTGGAGCTTCACTCACGGAGGCGCGCACATGCTGTTGCTGCACTGCTGGTTGCCCGGGCAGACGGTGCCGCACATGCCGCAGTTGTTCTCGTCGAAGCGGGTGTCGATGCAGGTGTTGTTGCAGCGCGTGAGGCCCGCAGCGCAGACGCAGGCGCCGTTGACGCAGCCGTTGAGGGCGCCCGTGCCGCACGAGTTGCCACACGCCCCACAGTTGCGTGGGTCGGTCGAGGTCGCGACGCACTGGTTGCCGCACGCCGTGAGGCCGAACGGGCACTGACACGTCCCGGCGGCGCAGACCCGGCCGGCCTGGCACTGGTTGCCGCAGCTGCCGCAGTTCTGCTGGTTGGCCTGCACGTCGATGCACACGCCGTTGCAGACCGCGCGGCCCGCCGTGCAGTAGCAGATGCCACCGACGCACTGCTCGCCGTTGCCGCACGCCCGACCGCAGGCGCCGCAGCTCGTGGTGCTCGTCTGCAGGTTGACGCAGGTGTTGGCCGGGCCTCCGGGCGTCGACGGGCACGCCGACTGGCCGCTGGGGCACATCATCGTGCAGACGCCGTTGCTGCAGGCCTGACCGGCGCCGCAGACGTTGCCGCACGAGCCACAGTTCGCGCCGTCAATCGCGGTGCGCACGCAGCGGTTGCCGCAGCGAACGAAGCCCTGCGCCGCGTTGCACTGACACTGGCCCTGGGTGCAGCCCTGCGCTCCGGCGCCGCACGCGTTGCCGCACGAGCCGCAGTTGTTCACGTCGAAGCCGGTGTTGGTGCACGAGCCGCTGCAGTTGGTGAGGAAGCCCGCGCACATGGTGACGCAGTTGCCGAACTGGCAGGCCTGGTTCACGCCACACGCCCGGCCGCACGCACCGCAGTTGTTCAGGTCGGTCTGGAGGCGGACACACTGGTTGCCACACCGCGTGAAGCCAGCCGCGCAGGTGCAGGAGCCAGCGACGCACTGGCCACCGCCACACGTGTTTCCGCACGACGTGCAGTTGCCCGGGTCGGTCTGCGGGTTCACACACAGACTGCCGCAGCGAATGAAGCCGGTCGGGCACGAGGCCTGGCACGTTCCATTCGAGCAGATGCCGGTGGCGCCACACGACGTCCCGCACATGCCGCAGTTGTTCGGGTCGGTGGAGGTGGTGGTGCACGTGCCGTTGCAGAGCGTCTGGCCGGGCGCGCAGGTGCAAGTGCCGTTGACGCAGGCGCCGAGGCCACACGAGGTGCCGCAGGTGCCGCAGTTCGTGTTGTCGGTCTGCGTGTTCACGCAGGCGCCGTTGCAGACCTGGCCACCGGGCGGACACGCGCAGCCGCCGCCGACACACGAGGCTCCGGCCGCGCAGCCGACGCCGCACATGCCGCAGTTGGTGACGTCGGTCTGGGTGTTGACGCACGTGTTGCCGCAGCGAACCGTTCCGGGCGCGCACTGGCAGACGCCGGCCTGACAGGTCGAGCCCGCGCCGCACGCGTTGCCGCAGGTGCCGCAGTTCGTGTTGTCGGTCTGCGTGTTGATGCAGCGGCCGTTGCAGAGCGTCTGGCCCGAGGGGCAGGCGCAAGAGCCGTTCTGACAGGTGGTGCCGGGACCGCAGACGGTGTTGCAGGAGCCGCAGTTGTTGTTGTCGGTCGAGGTGTTCGTGCAGCGCCGCACGCCCGTCGCGTCGGTGCACGATGTCTGGCCCGGCGTGCAGGAACAGGTGCCCATGCCGCAGAACTGGCCGACCCCGCACGCGTTGTTGCAGAAGCCGCAGTTGGTGCCGTCGGTGAGCGGGTTGACGCAGACGTTGTTGCAGCGAATCTGGCCGACGGGACACGGGCTGGGCAGGCAGGTGCCCATCACGCACTGGTTCCCCACGGCGCACGTCACGTTGCAGGCGCCGCAGTTGCGCGGGTCGTTGAACTGGTCGACGCAGATTCCGTTGCAGCGCAGCTGGCCGTTGGGGCAGCCGGGCGTGACGCAGGTGGCGTTGAGGCAGAACTGGCCCGCTCCACACTGGTTCCCACAGGCACCGCAGTTGGCGGCGTCGGTGGTGCGGTCGACGCAGATGCCGTTGCAGCGAATCTGGTTGGGGCTCGGGCAGCTGAGCGGAACGCAGGCGCCGGCGGTGCACTGCTGGCTGCGCGTGCACACGTTGTTGCAGGCGCCGCAGTTGAGCGTGTCGATGGAGGTGTTGGTGCACGTGCCATTGCAGTTGGTCTGGCCAGGCACCGGGCACGGAATCGGCGTGCACATGCCTCCGCGGCATTGAGCGCTCGCGGCGCAGCGGTTGCCGCAGGCGCCGCAGTTCTGGTTGTCGCTCGAGGTGTCGATGCAGAAGCCGAAGCACGTCTGGCGAGGCGCGGTGCAGACGCCGCCGCACATGCCGCCGACGCAGGCGCTCCCGACGGCGCACTGCACGCCGCACGCGCCACAGTTCTGCGGGTTCGAGTCGAGGCTGACGCAGACGCCGTTGCAGCTCGTCTGGCCGGGGCCGCACATCATCCGGCAGGAGCCGCCGATGCAGAACCCACCCGCGCCGCACGAGTTGCCGCACGCACCGCAGTTGCTGGGGTCAGATTGGGTATCGACGCACGACGGGCCGCAGAGCACGAGCGGCCGGCCACAGCTCCCGGGGACGCACCGACTGGCGCGGCAGAGCTCATTGGGGCCGCACGCATTGCCACACGTGCCGCAGTTGCCGCGGTCGCTGGTGGTGTCGGTGCACGCGCCACTGCACAGTTGCTGGTTGGGCAGACAGGCGACTGCGCAGCGACCGGCCTGGCAGATGCCCGACACGCCGCAGTCCGTTCCACAGGCTCCACAGTTCCGCGGGTCCTCGAGCACCTTGGTGCAGACGCCGTTGCAGACGGCCTCGCCCGCGCCGCACGCGGTGACGCAGCGGCCGTTGGTGCACGACTCTCCGGTGTTGCAGGTGACGCCGCACGCGCCGCAGTTGAAGCGGTCGCTCGAGACGTTGACGCAGGCGGTGCCGCACTGCGCGAGGCCTGGCGTACACGTCGCGACGCAGCGGCCCGACTGGCAGAGCAGCCCGGTGGTGCACCGGTTGCCGCAGCTGCCGCAGTTCGCTCCGTCAGACTCGGTGTTCACGCACGCGCCGTTCGCGCACTGGGTCAACGGCGCGCTGCACTGGCATCGTCCCGTCGCGCACTGCTCGAGGCCGCTACACGCCGTCCCGCACGCGCCGCAGTTCGCCTTGTCGGTCTGCGCGTTGACGCAGGTGCCGTTGCAGTTGGTGAGGCCTCCGGTACAGCCGGCGCGGCACATGCTGGCCTGACACGCCTGACCGGAAGGACAGGCGGTGCCACAGGCGCCACAGTTCGCGGCGTCGCTCGTGGTGTTCACGCACTGGCCGTTGCAGCGGGTGGTGCCGGTGGCGCACGGCTGCGGGTTGGGGTCGACGACGCAGCGGTTGGCCACGCAGACGAAGCCCGTCGGGCAGGGTGGGTCTTCCGGCGTGCCGCAGAAGAAGACAGTCGTCCGCGAGCAGCCAGACAACGAGAGGCCGGCGAGCGCGCCGGCGAGAACGACGAAGCGAATGGAGGACGTCATGAGAGGCTGTCCGGGAAGGTGAATCGGCCCTGGCTGAGAGTGGGCAGTGTAGGGTGATCTGGCGACGAAACGACAGGAACGTGACCGTTTTTCGTGGCGGAACGGGTGAAGGAGACAGCGTGGTGCGAGCGTGGTGCGGACTGGTCGTCTCGTGGTGGGCGTTGTCGGGGTGTTCCCCTGTGGTGATGCCGCCGGTGGACGCTGGGGTGCCCGAAGACGCAGGCGTGGTGGTCGACGCGGGGCCGGCTGACGGA
>JAUXRI010000319.1 GCA_030681895.1 Myxococcales bacterium
CATTGCGAGGCCGCCACCCGTTGCGAGGCCACCACCCGTTGCGAGGCCACCACCCGTTGCGAGGCCACCACCCGTTGCGAGGCCACCACCCGTTGCGAGGCCACCACCCGTTGCGAGGCCACCACCCGTTGCGAGGCCGCCGCCCGTTGCGAGGCCGCCGCCACCCGTTCCCGAGAACCCGCCGCCACTGCCAGTCACGCCAGCGCCGAAGCCGCCCGGGTTCGACAGCGCCGTGCATGCGCCGACCGAACACGAGAGGTTCTGCTGCGTGCAGTCCCGGCACTGCGCGCCGAGCGAGCCGCACGCGTTCGACGCCGCTCCAGCCGTGCACTCCCCCGAGCTCGTACAGCAGCCCCAGCACGTTCGTGCGTTGCATTCGCGCGCGCCCGAGCCACAGCCCGAGGCCAGAACCAGCATCACCGCGACGACCGCTGCTGCACGCATGTCCGCTCCTCTTCACCGACTCGACGTCTCGGGCCCCGGCGATTTTGCGCGGTGCTCGACGGGGACACCGGGAGCGCCAGGCCGATGCACCATTTCCCGTTCGTGGCGTCGGATCAGGCACTTCGGCGGGTAGACTCGCGGCGTGCTCCACCCAGAAGTGAAGCTGTTCTTCCAGGAAGGCAACTCCGACAAGGTCTACTTCGCGCGCATCGTGCCTGCGGGCGCGGGGACCTTCGACGTCGTGGTGCAGTGGGGCCGGCGCGGGAGCACGCTCCAGCAAGGCAAGAAGGCGCTCAAAGTTCCGCTGGCGAAGGCCCAGGCGACGCTCGAGCGGTTGACGCGCGAGAAGCTGAACAAGGGCTACGAGGCGATGACGGACTCGACGAAGCCTGCGGAGGTCGCGCCGCCAGAAGGCGAAGGCTCGGGGAGTCGCGCCACCGGCGTTCGCAAACGTGTGGGCCGCGTCGCGCAGTTGCTCAACCCGGTCGACCCGAACGACGTCGACGCGCTGCTGGGTGATGACGGCGTCGTCGCGCAGCAGAAGCTCGATGGCACGCGCGTGCTCTGTCACGTCATCGATGGCGAGGTGCTGCCGACGAACCGCTCTGGCCAGAAGACGGCGCTCGCAAACGACATCCTGCACGGGCTCATTCATCTGCCGAACGGCACTGTCGTCGACGGCGAGGTGATGAAGCACGGCGGCGAGACCATCTACTGGCTCTTCGACGTGCTCGAGTTCGCAGGGCAGGACGTCTCGTCGGAGCCGTACGAGCAACGGTTCGCGCGGCTGACGGATGAGCTCGAGCCGGGGCTGTCGGAACCGGCCCGCGTGCTCGAGACCGCGTGGACGACGAAGGCCAAGCGCTCCCTCTATGAGCGGCTGCAGCAGCAACGCGCCGAGGGCATCGTCTTCAAGCAGAAGCGCGCGCCGTGGAATGCAGGCCGGCCGGCGTCGGGTGGCACGCAGCTCAAGTGCAAGTTCGTCAACGCGGCCGAGGTGCTGCTCGTCGAGAACGCGGGCAACGCGTACCGCATGCAGGTGTACGAGGGCGGCAGGCTGCGTGATGTCGGGAAGGTGTTCAGCGGCACGACGAATGAGTCACGCGTCGCGCTCGACGACGCGCTGGCCCGCGGAGAACGCATCGTCGCCGAGGTCCGCTATCTCTACGCGACCGACGAGCTGCAGCTGTTTCAGCCGGTCTTCGTGCGCACGCGGGACGACAAGGACGAGACGTCGTGCACGCTCGATCAGCTCGAGGGCACCAACCGCGCCGTCGTCGACCACGACTGACCCGTCGCTCAAGGGGGGATGAACCGCCCGACCTGGTGTTCCTGCGTCGTGAACCACAGGTTCCCATCGGGCCCTCTGGTGAGCTTGATGGGGTGCGCTCCAGGCAGCGGGTACTCGGTCATCACCCCAGTCGCGGGATTGAGGCGCCCCAGCTTTCCCGCCCGCGTCTCGGCGAACCACACGTTCCCGTCGGCGCCGATGGTGATGCCGTCGGGCTCCGGGTTCACGGAGGGAATGGGGTAGTGCGTGACGACCGCAGTGAGCGCGGTGCCGTGGGTGATGGCGCCGATGGAGAACGGCTCGGTGAACCACATCGACGCGTTCGGGCCGGCGACGATGTCTTTCGTGAAGCCGGTCAGGTCCCACTCCTTGAGGGACGCCTGGCCGGTCTGCTCGATCCACCCGACGGCGCCTCGGCCGCCGATGGTGAAGTAGACGCGCTCGTTTGCGAGGCCGACCGACAAGGCCATCAGGCCAGGCGCGTAGCCACCGAAGCGCATCGCGTAGTCGTCGACCGTCGCGCTGAGGGTTGGGCTCGCCCAGTTGCTGTAGCGGGCCACGCGGTCCATCCGCTCCGCAGGGAAGTTGCCGGGGTTCGGCTCGGAGACCCAGAGGTAGCCCGCGGCATCGGCGACGATGCCCACGGGGTTCACCCACGCTTTCGACTTTGGCCATTCGTGGTGCGTGCCGTCATGCCTCATCACGCCGACCTTTCCCGCTCTGGCCTCGGTGAAGACGATGCCGCCAGGAAAAGGCGCGAGCTGCGCGATGCCCACCGTGTCGGTCGCGGGGATGGTGAAGACCGTCGCCACGCCAGCGGGAGTGAGCCTGAGAATCTTGTTCGAGTAGCCCGACGTGTCGCTCACCCAGAGGTTGCCGTCGCCGCCCGTGATGATGGCCGACGGCCAGCCGGGCACTGAGAAGAGCGTGAGCTGCGCGAGCGATGACGTGAAGCTCGCCGTGGCGTCGGCGCCTGCGAGCGCCACCGTGGCCGACGTCGGAGAGAACGTGGCGCCCGTGGCCGCTGGCGTCACGGTGTACGAACCATCGGCGAGCCCTGCGAACGAGTAGCTGCCGTTCGCCTGAGACGAGCTGATCGCAGAGGCCGCCCCGGAGAGCGTGAGCTGAACGTTCGCGACCAGCGCGCCCGAGATGACTCCCGAGATGCTGTGCAGCACGGGCGACACCGTGACGCACTCACCGGCAGCGCACGCCAGCCCAGCTCCGCAGACGGTGCCCTCGGGCGCGTTGCCGGTAGCGGCGCAGGTTCCTGCGGTGTGGCTCGGGTTGCAGGTGAGCCGATGCACCTTGCACGGCGCCGCGACGGTCGGCGTACACACCGCGTCGTCTTCACACGCAGCGATACACGCGCCGGCCGAGCACACGACGCCGACGCCGCACGAGGCGCCATCGGCGAGGGTGCTCTTCTCGACGCAGTTCGAGACGTCGGCCGTGCAGGTCGTCGCGTAGTCCCTGCACGCCTCAGGAGTGGCCGGCGTGCAGGCCTGCCCCTCGATGCAGCTGGGAGGCAGCTCCGGGCCAGGGCAGCCGAGGAGCAAGAGCGCCAGCAGAGACACACGGTTCGCGCGCGCCATGACGGGTCCCTTTCTTCACGCGGAGGCTGAGGTTCAAAGACAGCAATCGCCATGCCCGGTCCGTCGGCCTCGCCGTCGTCGACGGGACGCGTGGTTTGCGTCGTCGTGTGCGCCGATGCAGGTCCTGCAGGATTCTGGGAGGCGCTCGTCGAACGAGGTCGGGCAGCCTTTGCTCGACTGCCGAGCTGCGACGTGCCCGTGCGCGCCGAGGCGAAACGTCGCGGCCACTGCTCGACTGCCGCGAGTTCGTCCGTCCGTGCCCGTACGCAGGGAGCGAGTGTCGACCGTGAATGAACAGTTCGGCTCGGCTCGATGACTACGGACGTCGCTCCGTCGGCGTCCCTAGCGTCAGCCGAATGACTCGTTCCGCCCTGGTGTGCAGCGTCTTCGTCGGCTTCGTCGCGTGCGGGCCACCACCTGACGAGAGCGACGGCGGTGCTCCGGTCGGCGGTGGAATGAGCGGTGGTGGAGCACGCGCCGGCGGGAGCAGCGGTGGTGGTGCCGCGTGTTCGGGCGCGCTGCGGCTGTGCGGCGGCGTGTGTCGTGACGTGCAGACCGATCCAGGCTTCTGCGGCAGCTGTACGAACTTCTGCTCCGGTGGCGACACGTGCGTTGGCGGTCAGTGCCGAGCCGCCTCGGGCGGTGGAGCGGCCGGTGGCTCCGTCGCCGGCGGTGGCTCCGCTGGCGGAGTGACGGGCGGCGGCGCGGCTGGTGGCGCGACTGCGGGCGGATCGACAGCAGGTGGCGTCGGGGGAGGCGGTGAGGCCGGCGGCGTTGCCGGTGGTGGCATCGCAGGTGGCGGCATCGCAGGTGGCGGCATCGCGGGTGGCGGCATCGCGGGTGGCGGCGTTGCTGGTGGTGGCATCGCAGGTGGCGGCATCGCGGGTGGCGGCATCGCGGGTGGCGGCGTCGCGGGCGGTGGCGTCGCGGGTGGTGGCGTCGCGGGTGGCGGGACTGCTGGCGGGTCTACAGCCGGTGGTGGGACCGCAGGAGGGCGTGCCGGAGGCACCGCTGGCGGTGCCGTGGCTGGCGGCAGCGCTGGCGGAACGGTGGCGGTCTGCGGCAACGGCATCGTCCAGAGCGGAGAGGCGTGCGACGACGGCAACGTCATCACGACCGATGGCTGCGTCGGCTGCGCCATCTCGCTGGGCTACGTCTGCAGTGGCCAGCCGAGCCTCTGTTCCACGACGACGTTCCGCATCAACAACGGCACCAGCTTCCCGCTGGTCTCTGCGGTCATCGACGGCGTCGAACGAATGCCCGCCAGGAACGCGAGCAACATGTGCTTCGGCTATGCGCCGGGCACGTACGCCGAGTTCCCCGTCACGCCGAACCAGACGCACACCTGGCGGGTCCTCAACGGCGGCGTGACGGACAACACCACCTGCAACGATCTGCAGCACGAGTCGTGGGGCCCGACGACGCTCAGCCAACCCGCGGGGCTCACCACGGTGACGCTTTCGAACCGGGCGCTCGAGGCGTACGTCAACACCGACTCCGGCTTCACGTACTCGTGCTGGGAGGCGACCTACACCGACGGCGTCAACACCCGCATCGCGCGGCTGCGGCTGAACAACGGCGGCACGTGGTCCTTCCGCGAGTTCTACAACCTGAACCCTGCGACGACGATTCGCTCGGCGACGGGCACGAGCTGGCCCGAGCAGACGCGCACCATCGGGTTCTCGTTCACCTATCGGCTGGTCTCAGGCACTGCGTTCTGGAACGCGCAGTGGGACCGCTCGGGAGGGCATTACGTGCAGAACGGCGTGAACGCGGTCAACGGGACGCTGCTCAACAGCGTCCTCTACCTTCGCCAACCGGCCAACGGAGGCACGCCCACCAACTGCCCGTGACGTCAGCGTCGCCTGACGCGCAGCCCGACGAGCGCGAGCAGCACGAACGAGAGCTCGCCACGCGTCAGGCCACACGAGCAGCCGGGGGGCAGCTGGGCGTCGACGGGGAGCGCGCCACCGTCGGCGGTGAGGCCCGCATCCATCGTCATCGTCGTCCCTGCGTCGACCAGCGAGCCAGCGTCGAATGGAAGGCCAGCGTCGACCTCGGCGAGCGCGCCGGAGTCCGGAGTTCCTGCGTCGGGAACGCCTCCGTCGCGCGCAACGCCCGCGTCCATCACCGGTGCTCCCGCGTCGACCGGCATCGTCACGCCACCATCGAGCCCCAGGCCCTGCACGGCCGCGAGGCTCGAGCCCTCGAGCGCTTCGTCGAGATAGATGACGGGCACATCGGTGAAGTTCATGTTCCCGCGCAGCAGGCCCAGCTGGACGAACGCTGAGTTCGTATCGGCGAGCGTCGCCGCGCGAGCACCCGTGACGACCTGGGCGCCGTCGAACCAGACGTCGACCGTTCCCACCTGCGGGTCGGTAGACCAGAGCACCCGCACCGCAACGCGATGCCACACGTTCGGCGTCACCACGCCGCGGCCGGTCCAGTGCGCGCGCCACGTCGGCCGGTTGGTGCTGAAGCGAAGGTCGGTGCCGATGACCGCGAAGGCCATGAGCTGCTGGTAGCTCGTGTTCGATTCGAAGTAGCCGATGGTCTGCTCTGGCGAGGTGGGCAGCGCCTGGGGCACGCGGAAGCTCCAGGCGAAGAAGAGCGTCGCGCCCGCCGCCGTCCGGCTCGCCTGTGGCGAATGTTGCACCTCGACGCGCCTCAGCCCGTTGGACCAGCGCGCGTCGTCGTGCAGTTCGATGCGCGCGGCGTAGCGACCGCCCGCCACGACGTCCTGCACGACGCTCGTGTACGTGCGGCCCATGATGGTGGGGTTCAGGAGGTAGTTGAACTGCGAGGTGTTGCCGGTCTCGAAGTCACCGCGCCATGACACCTGGGCCGTCGCGATGGAGCCGCTCAGCAGCACGACGACCAGCACGAGGGAGCGCATGCGCACGAGCGTCTCAGTCGTGTTCGACGGCGGCAAGCCTCGTCAGCGCCGTCGCGCGACCCACGCCTCGAACGACGTCTTCGCCTTCGTCAGCGTCGGTTTCGAGCGCAGGTACTCGAGGGCGCGCTCGGTCAGTGGCTCGGCCTCGGCCTTCTTCCCTGCGTCCCACGTCGTCTGCGCGGCCACCACCAGCACGCGGCCGATGATGTCGGGACTGACGGGCTCGTTGAGCTTCATGCCTTCGAGCGCCCGCGAGACGTTCGCGAGGCCCTCGCGTGGCCGTTTCACCGCGAGCAGCGCCTCGGCCTCGGCGGCCTCGAGCTGAAGAAAGTACATGTCACCTGGCCCGACGCGCGCGGCGATGGGCGCCCGTGCGTCCTTGAAGTGCGGGAGCGCATCGGCCGGCTTCGCGAGCTTCAGCAGCGCTTCACCCCACGAGAGGTGCACCAGGCCCACGCGCACGTGCGTCGGTGAGCGCGTCTTCAGGGTGATGGCAAGCGCTCGAGCGCACGCTGCGGTCGCCTCGGTCTCATGCCCCAGCGTCGCGTGCGCCTCACACGCCAGCGACAACGGCTCGGCGAGTGAGGGGTGCTCCGCGCCGAGCGACGTCTCCGCGATCTCGATGGAGCGCGCGATGGTCGTCACCGCACGCTCGGGCTCACCCTTCGAGAGGTAGGCGCCGGCCATGTTGTTCAGCACGTGCGCGACGCGCGAGTGGGTGGGGCCCAGCGCCTTCACGCGTATGTCGAGCGCGCGCTGATAGAGGGCGAGGGCTCCATCGAAGTCGCCGCGATCCGAGGCGTCGATGCCGAGCGTGTTCAACGTCGCCGCGACCTCGGGGTGCTCGGGGCCCAGGGTCGCCTCGCGAATCTGGAGCGTGCGCTCGTACAGGACCTTCGCCGCTTCGAGCTTGCCCAGCGAGCCAGTGCAGATGGCCAACAACTGCAGCACCTCGGCCACCTGCGCGTCGTCCCTTCCGAACCGGGCCTCTCGCAGCGCGAGCGCCTTCTCGTAGTGGAGCAGCGCCTCGGCGTACTGCGATTGCGTGTAGTGCAGCTTGCCCTGTCTCAGCTCGAGCAGGGACTCGAGACCGGGGTCGTTGCCGAGCCGGGTGACGACGGCGCGCGCGTCTTTCACCACGGCCATGCCCTCGGCCCATCGCGCCTGCTCGGGACCGACAGCGTCGATGAGCGTGAGCAGCGCCCGGGCTCGGTCGACGTCGTCACCCACCGCGTCGGCGACCGTGATGGCTTCACGCGCGCTCGCCTCGGCCTGCTTGGCGTCGCTGTTGGCGAGATGTGCTTCGGCGAGGTCGGCCAACACCTCGGCGTGCACGGGGGCGTACGCGGTGGCCTTCGCCGTTTCTGCGAGCGGCGTCAGCGCCTCCACGGCCGCTTTGGGGCGCGCAGCGATGAGGACCTGGGTTCGCGCGAGCGTCTCACGCACCGCCGTCACGGCTGCTGACTGCGCTGGCGTCGGCGGCGCGACTGACGAGGACAGGAGCCGCGCATCGGCACACCACTCGAGTGGCCGGAGTGACGAGAGCACGCTGGTGGCCGACGTCATCGTCGCGTCGTCGGCCTGCGCGAAGAACGCCACGACGGCGCCCAGCTCGTCTCTGGAGCGGTCGAGGCACCGCATGCGCAGGTCGAGGAGTTGCTCCGATTGCGTGCGCTCGACCCACGTCGCTTCACACGCCGCACGTCGCGCGAGCGCCCACTGAGTGGCGTGTGCGTCGAGCGCCTGACTCACGCGCGCGGCGGTCGTCTTCGCGAACGGCACCGTCGAGGCGAGCATGGCCTGCTGGACGCGGGCTCGCTGCGCCTCGTCCCAGATGCTCGCGAGCGCCGAGGGCGGCACCTCGCACGACGGCGCACGCTGTCTCCACGCAACGCCAGCGACGCTCAGCGCGCTCACGGTCAGCACGGCGGCGGCGACGAGCGGCCAGCGCCGGCGTGGCTCGAGTGGGCGTGAGAGCGCCGCGAGCAGCTCGTCCATCGAGGCGAAACGCCGCGCCGGGTCGACGTCGAGGCCACGCTTCAGCGCGCGCCACACCTCGGACGGCACCACGCCGCGCTCCTCGAGCACCGGGCCCGCGAGCCGGGCCCGCATCAGCGCTGGCAACGTCGCGCCATCCATCGGGCGTTTCCCGGTGAGCCCCTCGACGACGGCGACGCAGAACGCGAACTGGTCGCTGGCCGCCGAGGTGCTCCGACGCTGCAACATCTCGGGCGCCATGTACGCGGGCGTTCCGACGAGAGCGCCGGTCTGCGTGAGGCGGACGTTGGCAGTGCCATCGAGCGGAGCGGTCGACGCGGCGAAGGCATCATCGACGTCCGCGGCGAGGCCGAAGTCGCTCACGCGCACACGGCCCTCGGAGTCGACCAGCACGTTGTCTGGCTTGAAGTCGCGGTGCACGAGGCCACGCGCATGCGCCGCCGCCAGCCCCTTGCCCGCCTCGAGGTACACCCGGAGCACGGCCTGCCACTCACGCGGCTCGTTCAGCCAGCGCCGCAGCGAGTCGCCGTCGACGAACTCCATCGCGATGAAGACCTGCTCGGCTTCGTCACCGACCTCGTACACGCCGACGACGTTCGGGTGAGAGAGGCGGCCCATCGCCTGCGCTTCACGCACCAGCCGCGCGCGCAGCTCGGGAGAGTCTCTTCCTTCTGCGACTCGGAGGACCTTCAGGGCGACGCGTCGGCCAAGCGCAGGGTCGGTCGCGAGGTACACCTCGCCCATCGCGCCAGCGCCGAGGAAACCGACGACCGAGTAGCGGGACAAGGTCGCGCCGGGCCGGAGCCGCTCACCTGCCTGGGTCTTCGGGCCGCTCCCCGGAGAGGCGAGGGTGGAATCGACGCCCGCCGTGCTGGTGGCGCCGCCTTTCGAAGACAACCCCGCGAGGATCAGCCGGCAGGAGCGACAGGTGTCGACGTGCGAGTCGATGGCGCTCCGGGTCGAGGCGTCGAGCCGCCCTTCGGCGAACTGCACCAGCACGTCTTCGGCAGGGCACGTCGTCGACACGGGCGCGCACCGTAGCGCAGCGATGACGTCTCGTCAGACCGGCGTCGACGCCAGGCGCAGCACGTCAAGATAGCCGTCAGCCTTCGTCGCCTCGGCCCACGCTCCGCGCTCGACGAGGAGCTGGTGCATCGCCGGCAGCCGGTAGTGCGGCACCGTCGGTAGCAGGTGGTGCTCGAGGTGGAAGTTCACGTGATGCGGCGCCACCGTGAGGCGGGCGAGCCACGTGGCCTGCGTGGTGCGGGTGTTCTTCAGTGGGTCCATCGAGCGCTCCGTCATGCCGTGCTCCGCGATGGAGCGGATGCGCACGAAGAGGCTGAACGTCGTCGCCCAGGCGAGCACCCAGACGCCGAAGAGCCACGCGTGGCCCAGCAGCGCGAGCGTCAACGCGAGGATGGAGTTCGTGAGGAAGACGGGCCCGAAGTTCCTCACCAGTGACTTCACCATCTGGCCGACGGAGGGCCTGGGCGAGACCCATCTGGCTCCGGTCGACGCGGTGTAGCTGAGCAGGCCCCCGTCCATCAGGAGAAGCGCAGCCACCCGGCGCAGAAACGCGATGCCTGTCACGTCACGAACGAACTTCCGCGCGAGGCCCCAGCGGCTCGTGGGGTACGCGGACGAGAGGGCGAGGTCGGGGTCGTCCTCCATCGAGGTGCGGCCGTGGTGCTTCACGTGATGCGTGCGGTAGTCGCCGAGACGCTGCCAGACCGGCGCCGCGCACAGCCAGGTGCCGACGAGCTGATTGGCCGTCGCGCCAGGGAAGAGTGACTGGTGCGAACACTCGTGCATGAGAATGGCGAGGGCGAGCTGACGGCCTCCGAGGATGACGAGCGTCACGAGCCAGGCCGCGGGGTTGCGCGGAAAGGCGGCGAGCAGTGCAAAAGCAGCCGCGATGAGGCCCCACGTCGTGACGACGGAGCGCGCGCCCTGCCACGCACTGGGCGTCATCAGCGCGCGGATTTCGTCGGTCGAGAACCACGTCGTCGCGGTGCGTCTCATCGTGCCAGCTCCTCGAGCAGTGATTGCCAGGCTGCGTACCCACGCTCGTCGAGCGTGCCCATCGCGTCGGCGAGGCGTCGTCGTGGCTCGGCGTCGGCGATGCTGGCGGGGAGGAGCGGATCGCGCGCGAGGAAGCGAAGCACCTCGTCTCCCAACCAGAAGCTCTGCGCCGCGACGGTGCGAATGGGTCGCTTCGCCATGGCTGAGACGAGGCGCTGCACGCGGCGGGTGAGCGCGTTGGCCCGCGTCGCGTCGCGCGGCACGGCCCACGCCTTCTCGACCTTCTTCAGCTGCGCGGCATCGAAGCGCACCTCGAGGACCTCGGCGTCGTCATCGAGCCCAAGCCTCGCCAGATGCGCAGCGACGGCCGCTCGGCCTCCCTGGAGATTGTCGGGGCGCACCCAGAGCCCGTGGCGGAACTCGCGGAACCCCGAGAGCTCGAGCGCGCGCTGCCGGCGATTCACCAGCGCTGCGTTCTTTCGAGGCAGCTCGGCCGTCAGCACGCCGACGAAGCCGCCGCTCCACGGGACGCGCGCTGCGAAGCCGGTGCGGTACGTGCGCACGTGGGCGACCGCGCCACGCCTGGATGGGGCCAGGGCGTAGCGGCCACGCTCCTCCATCACGAGGTCTCCGCTCGCCGAGAGGCGGGACAGGGCGACCCGCATCGCGTTGCCCGACACGCCGAGAATCTCGGCCGCGCCCACGAACATCGGTGCCGAGAGCGAACGCCCACGGGCCGCGCCGAGAAGGGCGAGCGCGATTCGGTTGGCGGAGCTCGGAGGGGCCACGTTCCGTGTATTTCGGTGCGCAGAGCAAAAGTCAAATGACGTGAAATATCACAGCGCCGGGTCCTTCCTTGGGTCGAACGTGCCGGCGGGTGCTCGCTCGTCAACGCGAGCACGCGGCGGTAGCGCGTCTCGGCGGCGCTCGTTCACGTCCGCTTCCGCGTCATGGACTGGAGGCGTGCCGGCGTGGCGCTCGCCATCGCTGCGACCGTCGGTGGCTTTGTCGCCGATCAGAGTTTCATCGCCGACGACCGAGGAGCAGCAGCGCCTGCTCGACCCATTCTCGCCGACGCCCGTGCGGAGGGTTGGCGTTGGTCCGGCGGCGGGTCGCGCTACACTCCGCCCATGCTGCTCGAGGCGTTCCTTCGTGAAGTCGACGCGCCGGCGACCTGGCGAGCGAAGGAAGGGCTCGAGCGTCAACTCCAGGCCGTCGTCGAGGCGGCGAGGGCGGCGCACCCTGCGGTGACGTTCTCCGAGAACGTCTGTGGCGCGACGCTTGGCCGAGCCGTGCGCGGCAGCGCGGCGCTCGACGGCCTCTCGTTCGAGCTGTTGCTCGCCAGCGCGGCGTTGAACCACGAGCCAGCGGCCCTTCGCGCGGTCGACGCGTTCATCGTCTCCGAGTCGAAGCACGCGGCGCAGCACCTGAGGGCCGGGCCGTCGTTCGCCGACGAGCTCGCTCAGCAGGTCCGTCAGCGGGTGCTCGCCCCTCCAGACCCGAAGTTGGCCGAGTACGCGGGCCGCGGGAGCCTCAAGAAGTGGCTGCGCGCGACCGCCATGCGGCTCGGCCTCAACTTGATGAGCTTCGAGGGCCGCCACCGCACCGAAGGAGAGGACGACGACGACGCGCTCGGGCAGCTGCAGGCGTCGTCGGCGTCTCCCGAGCTCGCGCTGGTGAAGGCCGAGACGGCGGCGCAGTTCACCGAGGCGCTCCGCGTCGCGTTCACGAAGCTCAGCCCGAAGGAGCGCAACCTGCTGCGGCTCTACTTTCTCGATGGCGTCTCGAGCGCGCAGCTCGCGCAGACGTACGGTACGCATCGGGTGACGGTGACGCGGTGGCTCGCGTCGGCCCGCGCGACCGTCGTCGACGCTGCGGTGGCTCAGCTTCGCAGCCAGGGCGTGCTCTCGAGTTCGAGCGCTGGCGACCTGCACTGGTTGGTGCGCAGCCAGCTCAGCACCGGGTGGACGGACGCCCTGCGTGACGACGCGGGCTGACTCGTGGGGCAGAGCCGGTAGACTTCGCGCGTGCCTTCCACGACTGCTCCTGCGCTCCCTTCGCTGGTGTTGCTGGTCCGCCACGGCGCGACCGAGTGGTCGGTGTCAGGGCGTCACACCGGTCGCACCGACCTGCCGCTGACGGCGCTCGGCGTGGAGCAGGCCACTGCGGTGAAGCCCGTCATCGAAGGACTGCTCGGTGGGGCCACGCCCATCGTATTCACCAGTCCGCTCCAGCGGGCGAAGCAGACCGCCGCGCTCGCGTTGCCGTCCATCGAGGCGCGAGTCGACGACGCGCTGATGGAGCTCGACTACGGCGACTACGAGGGCCTCAAGACCAGCGAGATCTTCGGCAGGCACCCGGGGTGGGACCTGTTCACGATGGGCTGCCCCGGCGGGGAGCGGCCTGATCAATTCGCGGCGCGGTGTGACGCGTTCTCGCAGACGCTGGTGCGCGAGGCCGCTGGGCGCGCGGTGGTGGCCTTCACGCACGGGCACCTCAGCCGCGTGTTGACGTCACGGCTGCTCGGCCTGCCTTCGTCGACGGCCGCTGCGCTCTTCAACGAGACCGCGTCGGTGAGCGTCATCAACGTGCACCGCAGCCGGTGGGTGCTCGTCGGGTGGAACATCCGGGCCGAGCGCTGAACGCCCGTCAGCCCTCGACGTTGCGCAGGAACTCGGCGACGTCGGCGAAGCGATGGTCGAGGTAGGCCCGCACGCCACCGCTGATGTTCTTCTCATCCATCGCGCGCTTCATCGAGCGCAGCCACGCGTCACGCATCGCAACGGTGACGGCCACCTGTCCATGCCGCATGCGCAGGCGAGGGTGACCGCGGGTCTCGAGGTACGTCTGCGGCCCGCCCAGCCAGTAGACGAGGAACGAGGCGAAGTGGTCGCGGGAGGCGCGACTCACTTTCCCGGGCGCGTCGCACCGATGGAGCGCCGTCAGCTCGGGCTCGTGCTGCTCCATCGCGTCGTAGAACGACTCCACCAGCGCGGTGACGCCCTCGACGCCGCCGATGCGGGCGAACGGCGGGTCTTCGGTCGTGGGCTGGTACGAGCCATCACCTTCGATGCGGAGCGTCGTCATGGGGCCCTCCTTATCTCTGTCGGCGTCAGTTGAGCGCTGGCTGAACTCGTGACGGGAACTCCGAGAAGAGGCCACAGCGGCTCGGGAGCAATCGTTCCGGCGCCACCGCCGGCACCTGCGCCCACGGCTCGTCGGTGTGCACGAAGTCGAACCACACCAGCGCGTCGACGTCG
>JAUXRI010000325.1 GCA_030681895.1 Myxococcales bacterium
GGCGTCGAAGCGAAGACCATCAAGCGCATCGAGGAGTTCGCGCCGCGCCTGAAGAAGGTGAAGGTCTACGGCGGCGACTACGAGAAGGTCGTCCGCAAGTACGACTCGAAGGACACCGCGTTCTTCCTCGACCCGCCGTACCCTGGGTACAACGTCGACGTCGGCGAGTCGGACTTCGACGAGGAGCGCTTCTTCAAGCTCCTCACGACGCTCAAGGGCCGCTTCCTCATCACCTACGGCATCCGCGGGAAGTTCCCCGCGATGGTGAAGGAGTCCGACTTCTGGGTGAAGCGCATCCGCACGCCGCGGAGTATCGGCTCGATGCGCGGGGTCGGAGGGCCGTCGGTGCTGACGCAGCTCCTCGTCGCGAACTACGAGCCGACTACGAAGGCGATCGACGACTGGCTCTGCGCGCCGGACGAGTCGGAGTTCGACAAGCCGACGAAGCTCATCAAGGGCACCGACCCGAGCGACGAGCGGTATGTGCTGGGCATCGTCCTCGAGCCTGAGGTCGTCGACGCGCAGGGAGACATCTACTCGGCCGACGAGATCCGCGAGGCAGCACACCGGTTCATGGAGGAGTTCGGCGGCCTCGGCCTGATGCACCGGCTGCGGGTCAACGACGAGGTGAAGGTGCTCGAGAACTTCCTCGCGCCGACTGACTTCACCCTCGGCGACACGCCTGTTCGCAAGGGCACCTGGCTCCTGGCGGTTCGGGTCCTAGGAGATGAGCTCTGGGAGAAGGTGAAGACCGGCGAGCTCACGGGCTTCTCGATCGGAGGCTCTGCCCGCCGAGTTCCGGAAGCGGTACCACGGAACGATGCGGCGACGGCCCCAGTCGATCCAGGCCCAACGCGCTGACTTCGGAGCTTTGCGTGTTTGGCGCCCGCGAGACGCGCGCGAAGAGAACACGGAAGCGCCCTTGCCTGAATGCAATACGCACGCGCCAACCTGTGATCCACGCGACTGCGCTCGCAGCCGCGAGAATGAAAAGGGCGCTCACGCCTCGGAACGCGAGGAATCCCTGACTCAGGGCGACGAGCGCGAAAACGACGAACACGTCCCAGGCGCCGACAGCTACGGAGCGGCCTCGCGCCAGGAGGAAACGCACGACTGAGGTAACGACAAGTCCGACGAAGAGAATCGTCGCCAACCCATGAAATGGGCGCTCCGCCCCAGCTCGCACGAAGGCAGCGCCAATCTTGTCGAGGGGCCCGCGCCACGCACTGACAAGGCTGTTGAGGAACACGAGCGCGACGATGGTGCTGACCAGCGTCGCGAACAGCTCGAAGCAGCCCGACAGGTTTCGGAACCGGTCAAGGCCTGCAGCGAGGAGCGTGATGGCAGCAAGGACCGTCAGGCACTGTCCCGAGTAGCGCATCAATTCCTGTTGCGATCCGATGTCGGCGTAGTCGCGAACGAATGCAACGAAGAGCACGACCGCAATCGTTGACCCTGCCGCGACCAAATCGCTGAAGAGCGCCAGCCCCAGCCTGCGTTGTGGCCAGAGTCGGATGCCCAGTCTTGCTTCGAGCCGCCACCCCACCATGCAGATGACGGCGATCACTTCTCCGCTGAGGATGAGCTTCCGGGCGAACAGGGCGAACGTCGTGTTCAGGGCCTCAGACGCAACGGCAAGAAGTTCGACCATGTCCGGCAGACATTACGGCTGAAGCGAATCGCACGTCCCCGAACCCGCCGTTGACGCGCTCTGTACCAGCAATGCCTGACCCTACCGACGGCGTGCACCGGCTCGTGGACATGGTCGTCGAGGAGGTCTCCCTCGTCGACCGTGCCGCGAACCTGCGCCGCTTTCTCATCGTGAAGAGGGACTCCATGGACACCGAAGAGACGAAGAAGACCGACGTGCCTGATGACTCCCCGTTGGGCATGGCGCTCGCGGCCCTCGAGAGCCTGACGGACATCGTCGAATTGTTGGGCGACGACGACTCCGACCCGCGCATCACCGCGTTGGCCGAGCAGCTGCGCAGCACTGGCGAGCAGCTCCTCACCCAGGCAGGCCTCTCCGAAGCCGAGGACGGTGACGAGACCGAGAAGACCAAGTCCATCGCCGAGAACCTCAGCGCGGCGAAGGCGGCTGCGGCGCGGCTCCGTCGGGGCAAGAAGCCTGCGCCGAAGGAAGACGCTGAGGAGGAGGCGCCGAAAGAGGACGACACCAAGAAGGTCGACCTCGCACCTGTCACCGAGGGCCTCGCGAAGCTGACCGAGTCCTTCAAGGCGCTCTCCGAGTCCGTGACGGCCCAGGCCCAGCGCCTCGGTCGCGTCGAGAAGCAGTTCGGGCTGCCCAACAGCGCCGCGCCCGCGGAGCCCCTCACGAAGTCCCAGCCCGAGGATGTCGGCTGGCCGATGGACCTCAACAAGCCCATGGACCGGGAGAACGTCGACAAGGCGGTCTCTTTCCACGAGCCCTGACCCGGGAAGGAACGCACCATGAGCTACACCTCGAATCGCACGCTGCTCGAGAAGGCCGACCTCGCGCTCGCTGATCTCACGGCCGGCGGAGGCATTCTCCTTCCCGCCCAGGCCCAGAAGTTCATGCGGCTGCTCATTAAGCAGTCGGTGCTGATGCAGCTCGCCACCGTCGTCCCGATGGCGTCGCCCAAGCACCAGCTGTCGAAGATCAAGTTCGGCAGCCGCATCCTCCGGCCGGGTCAGGAGGCGACCGCGCTGGCCGTCGCCGACCGCGCACGCCCCGACCTCAGCTTCCTCGAGCTCGACGCGCGGCTGTTCAAGGCCGAGGTCCACCTCTCCGACGAGGTACTCGAGGACAACATCGAGCGCGGCGAGCTGCGCCAGACCATCCTCGAGATGATCGCCGAGGCCGCTGGCCGCGACATGGAGGAGGTCATCCTCAACGGCGACACCGCCTCCGCCGACCCGTTCCTCGCGACGATGGACGGGCTGCTCAAGCAGGCGACGAGCCACGTCGTCGACGCCGCAGGTGTGGCCATCAACAAGAACCTCCTGCGCGACATGCTCAAGTCGCTCCCGAGCGAGTACCTGCGCGACAAGAAGCAGATGGCCTTCCTCACGAGCGTCGACGCCGAGCTCGACTACCGGAACACGCTCGCCGACCGCGCGACCGTCGGCGGCGACCGCTTCATCGAAGAGGACACGCCGGCGCTGTACTCGGGCGTGCCGGTGAAGCCGGTGCCGCTCTTCCCGGAAAACCTCGGGGCGGCGAACAACCGCACCGTCGCGCTGCTGTGCAACCCGAAGAACGTGCACGTCGGCATCTGGCGGCAGATTCGCCTCGAGTCGTTCCGCGACGTGTCGGCCGGCGTGCTGCGCGTAGTGGCGACGCTGCGCTTCGACGCGAAGTTCGCCGAGGAGCCCGGCGTCGCGAAGCTCATCAACATCCAGCTGTGAGGCACTCCATGGAGACGATGCTGGTCCGACTCAAGTCGTTCGATCCCCGCCGCGGCTGCGTGCTGCGGCGGTTCACCTACGCGGGCATCAAGTTCCATGAGGAGCGTGGCTGGTACCGCGTCGACAAGCCCGTGGCCGACTACCTGCG
>JAUXRI010000333.1 GCA_030681895.1 Myxococcales bacterium
GCCGCCACCTGATGCGAGGCCGCCGCCTGATGCGAGGCCGCCGCCTGATGCGAGGCCGCCGCCAGATGCGCCGCCGCCGCCTGATGCGAGGCCGCCGCCAGATGCGCCGCCGCCGCCTGCTGCGCCGCCGCCGGCTGCTGCAAAGCCCGCGAAGCAACTCCCGGACACACATCTCTGTCCCGCACTGCATGCTCGGCACGCCACGCCACGCGTTCCGCATTCGGAGTCGAGAACTCCCGCCGAGCACGCCCTCTTCGAGTCGCAGCAGCCATCACAGTTCGCGGGCGAGCAGGAGTCTCGAGGAACGCTTCCGCTGCACGAAAGAAGGACGACTGCCACGCCCAACGCCATCAACGAAGCTCGCATGACGCCAACACTAGGAGCCGCTGTGCCGGTTGCCTGGAGGTGGACCTTGAATGTTAGGCGATGTGAGCAGCGTCAGAGCGAGCGCACCCGTTCAGGGGCACGGCTTGCCGTTCACGTCGAGCCACGCCAGGCACGCCTTCATGCTGCCCGTCGCCAACGCGAGGCAGGTGTCGGCGGCGCCGTAATACATGTGAATGGTGTCGCCATCTTTCGCGAGCGTGGTGCCGCAGGGGAACGCGACGTAGCCGACGTCGCCATTGCGCTCGTAGTCCGTCTCGGGGCCGAAGACCCACTCGTCACCGCGCAGCAGACACACCGTCGGGTCGTCGAGTTTGAAGAGCGCGAGGCCCAGCCGGTACAGGCTGCCTGCCGCCGTGTGCCGCACCCCGTGGTACAGCATCAGCCACCCTCGCGGCGTCTCGATGAGTGGCGGCGACAACCCCACCTTGTTCGCGTCCCACCACGAGCCCTTGCGCGCCTTGAGCATCATCTTGTGATTGCCCCAGTTGCGCAGGTCCGGAGAGAACGACACCCAGATGTGCGCGCCGAGGTCGGTCACGGGCCGGTGAATGAGCGCGAAGTTGCCGTCGATGCGACGAGGCAGGAGCGCCGCGTCTTTGTCGTCCGGCTGCATCACCAGGCCGTAGCGCTCGAACTGCTTGAAGTCGGTCGTCGTCGCGACCGCCACGCCAGGCCCGCCTGGGCTGAAGGCCGTGTACGCGATGACGTAGCGCTGCAGCTCCTCGACCCAGGTGATGCGCGGGTCCTCGATGCCCCACAGCTCCTCGGGGTGCAGGCCTGGCTGTGGCACCAGCGTGGGCTTCTCGTCGATGACCCACCCGTCGACGCCATTCACCGAGCGCGCGGCGCAGAAGTGCGAGTGGCCACGACGGTCCTCCACGCGGCACAGCAGCAACGTCGTGCCATCTCGCAGCACCGTCGCCGCCGCGTTGAAGACGGTGTGCGCGGGGTAGGGCCAGTCGGCAGCCGTGAGAATCGGATTCTTCGCGTAGCGCTCGAACAACACCGGGTAGCCGTGCGCGCTCATGATGACGCGCTCACGGTCAACGGCTGTTGCACGACGTGAAGGGCCCTCGGCAGCGCAACGGCCGTCGGCCCGCCGCTGACGGTCACCCGGTCAGCCGCCCGCAGCTCGCTCAACGCCATCAGGAAGGACAACGTCGACTCGGCGCCCTGGTTCTCGTTGAGCCGGTCGCTGTGCAGGCCGTCGCGGCACCCTCCCGTCCGCGCGTCGTACACCTGCGCCTGGCGTACGTTCTGGCCGAGGAACCAGTGGAAGGCCCAGCGCGCGTGCTCCAGCCAGCGCTCGGCCCCCGTCACGCGGTGCGCTTCGAGGCAGGCCGACACCATCGCGCACGCCTCGACGGGCTGCTGGTCGAACGTCGCGCGCGCGCCTTCATGGGCGGAGTAGCCATTCGTGCCGACCGGCGAGAAGGTGCCATCGAGCGCCATGTGCTCGTCGACGAGCCACTCGAGCGAGTTCAACGCCACCCGCATCAGCTCCGGGTCTGCCAGCCGCACGGCCGCCACCAGCAGCGCCTGTGGCAGGCGCGCGTTGCAGTACGTCAGGCGGTCTTCGAACCATTGCCACTCCGGCCGGCTCGAGAAGCGAAAGCCCTCCAGCAGGCGCGCGCCGAGCGTCGCGCGGAGCTCTCGGACTTTGGCGTCGTGAGGGAAGGCGCGGCTGTGTTCGTCGAAGCCCAGGAGCACGTACGCGACGGCCCTCGGGCTCGAGAGGGTGGGCACCGCCGCGAGCGCGTTCTGAAAGAGGGTGTCGCTCGCGCCGCGCCGCCCCGGGTCCTTCGAGCGGCCCACCACCGTCCCCAGCGCCCAGAGCGTTCGCCCCAGGCTGTCATCGGACGCCGGCTCGGCGCGCCACTGGCGCCCCCACGAGAGGAAGTTCTTGAAGCGCCCCGCCTCGTCGTCGAACGCGGTGGCGACGAAGGCCAGGTACCGCGTGGCCAGCGCCCGCACGAGCTCGGGCGCCTCGGTGCCGGCCTCTTCCACCAGCGTCAGAAGCAGCAGCGCGCGCGCGTTGTCGTCGACGCAGTAGCCGTCGTGCAGGCGCGGCACGTCGAAGAGCGCGTGCTGCAGAATGCCGGTGTCGTCGGTCATCAGGCGCACGTGCGACAGGTTGACGGCAGGCAGCTCGGCGACCCGTCTCGCGCGCGTACGAGCCGACCGCCCTGCGCTCACGCGCTCCTCATGGCTGACGCGGGCGTGCTCGAAGGCCTCGAGGTACCGCCGCGCGACGATGGGCCACCCCATGGTGCGCCCGAAGTCCGCCGCGCGTTGTTGCAGCTCGGCGCGCCGCTCTGGCGCATCGAGCAGCCCGATGACTTCCTTGGCGATGGCCCCCGAGTCTCGCCACGGCACGAGAATGCCGCGCCCCTCGGCGAGCAGCTCCTGGGCGTAGCGGTACGGCGTCGAGATGACGGCCTTGCCGCTGCCCACCGCGTACGCCAGCGTGCCCGAGGTGCTCTGCGCCTCGTTCTGGTACGGCGTGATGTAGAGGTCGGCCGCGCCGAGGAACTCCACCAGCTCCTCGTGGCTGACGAAGCGGTTGTGGAACAGCACGTTCGCGTCGACGCCCAGCCGCTCCGCGCGCGCCTGGAGCATCAGCCGGTACGTCTCGCCGTGGTGCTGCCTGACGTGCGGGTGTGTCGCGCCGAGCACGATGTAGTCGGTGTTGGGGTGCTCGCGCAGAATGGCGGGCATCGCGTCGATGACGTGCTCGATGCCCTTGTCCGGAGAAAGCAGCCCGAAGGTGAGAATCACGTGCCGGTCTTCGGCGCCCAGCACGGCCTTGCCGCGGGTCGGCACCACCGGAATGCCGTGGGGAATGACGTCGATTTTCGACGGGTCGATGCCGTGCACCGACTGGAGCAGCGCAGCCGCGTCGGCGCTCATCACCACCACGCGCTCCGAGAGCCCGACGAGGGCCTCGAGCACCGCGCGTTGCCGCGCATCGGGCGCCGCGAGCACCGTGTGCAGCGTGGTGACGATGGGCATGCGCAGCGCGCGCAACAGCTCCAGCACGTTCGCGCCGGCGGGCCCTCCGAAGATGCCGTACTCGTGCTGCACGGAGAGGATGTCGGCCCCCTTCACATTGATGAAGTCGGCCGCGCGCCGGTAGGCCTCGATGTCACCCTGCGGCACCTCGAAGCGTACGCGCGGGGGGTACGCGTGACGCGCGCCCGGGTCGTTCATCGCCACCACGAAAGACTCGACGGTCGGCGCCTCGCGCTCGATGGCCGTCATGAGGTCGGTCGTGAAGGTGGCGATGCCGCAGTGCCGGGGCAGGTGGTTGCCCAGCATGGCGATGGTGTGAATGGGCGTGTGCCCGCGAGTCGTGCCCATGAAAATCGCTCCGATGTCCGAGAAACTGCACGGCCGACGGCGGCGCGTGTCGGCTGTCGATGCAAGGAGGGTGCGCGAGACGACCTTCCGAAACCGCATCCCGCAGAGCTCCGCGCCGGGGAGAACCCAGCCGTTGCGTGACGTCCCGCTCGAGTCCATCACTTCGACGCCATCGAAGTGGTGCCATGCGCCATCGGCATCGTGCGCTGTCGGCCTGACCGATCAGCAGCGCCCGTCAGACGTGCAGCCGGCGCTCCGTTCGCTGCGTTCGGGTCGTTTCAGCCGCTTGGCGTGCAGCTGTAGGTCTTCGGCGTTCACCGTCACACCCATGTCAAAGAGATTGCTGATCCTCCGGGTATTCAGCCGCGCCAACTCATGGACAATGCAGGCATGGACTACCGGATTCAGCGTGGCGACACCCTCTCGGCCCTGGCGAAGAAGTTCAACACCACGGTGGAGAAGCTCGCGCAGGCCAACAACATCGCCGACCCCGACAAGATTTTTGCGGGCGCATCGCTGAAGGTGCCCGATGGCTTCGACACCAACCGGCCTGCCGAGGCGCCGAACGGTGAAGACCGGCCCGTCGACCCAGACCGCCGCACCCCGAGCCCGACCGGCCCTGCCGTCGATGGCAACGGCCGCACGCACCCCACCACCAGCGACGGCACGCCGATGTTCCGCCAGGGCGACGCGGAGTGGGGCTCGAGAGCGCTGGGCACGGGCTCGTCGGTCGGCCGTGCTGGCTGCGCGATGACGGCGACAGCGATGGCCATCAGCCGCATCTCGGGCAACACGGTGAACCCCGGCGAGCTCGACCGTTACCTTGATGCCAATGGCGGCTACTCGGGCAACGGCCTCAACTGGGATGTTGCCGCGCGCTCGCAGGGCCTCACCGCGAACAGCCCTGCGTGGAGCATGGACACCATCAATCGCAACCTCGACCAGGGGCGGCCGGTGGTGGCTGGCGTCGACTACAAAGCCGGCAGCAACGGCGGCGCGAACGGCACCGACCACTGGGTCACCATCACGCGGCGCGAGCGTGATGCGCAGGGCAACAGCGTCTACGTGGGCGTCGACCCCGCGAACGGGCGCGAGTTCCGCATGCGCGAGCAGGGCGGTCGCCTCGTCGGCGAGAGCGGCGGCAAGACGTACAACACCACGGGCCAGCTGCGCACCTTCAGCGGCGGCAACCCGACGCCGGCTGGTGAGACGCGCCCCACCGGCACCACACCTCCGACGGACGGTGCGCCGCGGCCGACTGGCACGGGTGGCTCGACCGATGTCTCTCAGCTCGGTTCGCTGTCGTCCCGCTACGAGTCGAACGGAGACCCCGGCATGGTGTCGTCGGGCCGCGGCGACCGCGGTGGCGTCAGCTACGGCAGCTACCAGTTCGCGACGAACACCGGCTCGGCGCGTTCGTTCTCCGATTGGCTGCAGCGCACGCACCCCGACATCGGCCGGCCGCTCGCGGGGTTGAACCCCGGCACGCCGGAGTTCTCGAGCGCGTGGCGGGAGATTGCAGGTCAGCACCGCGAGGCGTTCCAGGCGGCGCAGCACGACTACATCGCGAGCCGCTTCTATGAGCCCGCGAAGCGCAACGCCGAGCGGGCCGTGCCGGGCCTCGACTTCAGTCAGCGCAGCCGCGCGCTCAACGACGTGTTGTGGAGCGTCGGGGTGCAGCACGGCCAGGAAGGCGCCGGCACCATCTTCGGGCGCGCGCTTCAGGGCCGAGACGTGGCGCAGATGAGCGACGCCGACATCATTCGCGCGGTGTACCAGGAGCGCGGCAAGCGCACGCAGGGTGGAGAGCTGTACTACTTCACGCGCAGCTCGGCTGACGTGCAGGCCGGTGTCGCCAACCGCTTCCGCTCGGAGCAGCGTGACGCGCTCGCGGCGCTTGGCCAGTCGGGGAGCTGACCGCGGGAGGGAGAGGCGGTTCCATCGCGGCGCTGCTTCACGCCGCGCTGTCGCGTTGATTCTCGTGCAGCCCCGACTGCTTCGAAGCGTTGAGCGATGCTGTGGCTGATCAGCCGCTGTGCGGCCTCTGAGGCGCGTCCGACGACGAAGGAGGCGTCCCACGAGCCGCGGCGCCGTGCCTCCCCTCTCTCGACGCGTCCGTGGTTGGAACGCTGGCCCGGGGTGTGCTGTCTCAGTGCTGCCGTGACGACCCTCCTGGCTCTGTTGCTCTCGACCGCGCCGTGGCCTGCGCCCGACACGCAGCTGCACGTGCTGCGGCTGCCTCCGCTCGCCTCGCGCATTCGTATCGCCGTCGACGCTGGCCACGGAGCGCCAGGCAACACCGGCAACTGGGGCTGCCACTGTCAACGCGAGGCCGACGAGACGCTCGTCGAGGCGATGGAGCTGTCTCGACGGCTCCGCCGGTTCGGCTTCACGGTGCTCGAGACGCGCACGACGGAAGAAGGAACGAAGTACCCGGCGCGCATCGCCGCCATCGAGCGCTTCAAGCCGCACCTCGTCGTCAGCCTGCACACGGACGCGCGCGCCGATGCCTGGCCCATCGAGACCCACCCGGACGGCGGCGTGTGCTTCGCGAATCGCAGCGACCCGGGGTTCTCGGTGTTGTGGAGCGAAGAGGGTGCCCGCTCCGTCGTGCGCGCGCGTGAGACGTGGGGCCGCGCGGTGAGTGAAGCGCTGCGTGAGGCCGGGTTCCTTCCGTACTCCGGTGACGACTACGGGAGCCTGTACAAGACTGACGCCGCGCCCGCGTGTTTCGTCGACGCGCGGCCGATGAAACAGCGGGTGTACTTCTTACGCGCGACCTCGGTGGCGCCGGTCGTCATCGTCGAGACCCACCACGCGCTCGACCCCCTCGAGGTGGCGCGCTGGCACGACGCAGACACGCACGACGCGTTCGCCGCCGCCATCGCCAGCGCCGCGCTCAAAGTGGTCGAGCAGCGGTGACGAGGCTCGGGCGACGAGCCAGCACCACGATGAGCGTGATGGCGATGACGACCACCGCGGCCCAGCCGATGCGCGAGCCAACGGAGGGCTCTGTTTCGGAGTAGCGGACGAACGGGTCGAACACCGAGACGACGCCGTAGGTCGCGACGGCGACGAGGGTCAGCTCTCCCGCGAAGCGACGACGCAGGCCTCGCCACGACACGCCCGCCGCGAGCAACGCAAAGGCTCCCAGCAGGTAGAGCTGCGTGGGGTGGAGCCGAGCGCCGTGGAACGCCTCAGGCATCAGCCCCGACTCGGGAAGGACGAGACCCCACGGCAGCTCGGTCGGCCTTCCGAAGCAGCACCCGGCGAGGAAACAGCCGAAGCGCCCGACGCTCACCGCACTGGCCAATCCGATGACCGCCACGTCGAGGCTCGCGCCCAGTGGCTGCTTGAAAGCGAGGGTCACCAGCGCCGCACACGCCAGCGCCGCCAGCAGGCCCGGCGTCAGCGACAGCCCGCCGCTCATCCAGCCAGTCTGACGACTGATCTGCTCTGAGTTGATCAGCCACCAGCCGACCTTCGCGCCCAGGAGCATCGGGACAGGGATGAGGCACCCCATCACGGCTGCGGCCGCGACGGAGTAGCGCAGCCGCATCGCTGCGAGGAGGACGGCAACGAAGCCCGCTCCCAGCGCGGCGATCATCATCACCCCGTAGGAGTAGATGGCGACCTCGCCGACTCGAAAGAGAACAGGGTACACGTGGCACTTCGTAGCGGCGGCACCCTCGAAGTCCCAGCCCCAGATTCGTTGACAGCGAGAAGCTGTCGATTCTGCCGCTGTGCCGGTTCGTGAAGGCGACGTTCGGCAAGACGCCCGAGTGGCGCGACGTGCCCTGGGCTCAGGGTTTGTGGTGTTTGACTGGGACGGGCTCTGCTTCGAGCCAGGTCAGCGTGACGTCGCGCGCGCAGATGGTGAAGTACTGCCACGACTCGCGTGTGTAGAAGGCGGCGAAGAAGCACCCTTCGGGAACGGGCGGGTGTTTCGCTCGAAGCTCATCGAACTGTGGCGAAGTCTCGTGGAGTTGGTCGATCCAGGGCAGCGCATCAGGTTGCTCGTGCGGCGCGTCCGGAGGCAAGCCCGCGAAGTACTCCATTCCAGCGAAGTGCAGCCGGGCGAGCTGATCGGATGTCTGGTCGGCAGCCATCTTGAGCCTGACGTCGACGTCAACGGCGCGCGCCTCGTAGTCGATGCCGATCTTCACGAGATACGCGTCGTGAAGCCCCCAAGGCATGGTCCGCATCACGTCGGTGAGCGTCACGGCTGGACCTCCGGAACTGCTCCGACAACGCTGTCAGTCGTCGAAGCCTTTTCCAGCCATGATCCGCGGAATCGACTTCTCGACCCGCGCCGCCCGCGTCGTCGACTGTTTGGCCTGCCCAATGAAATACAAATAGCCCCGCTGTCGGCCCGGCGTCAGCGCCTCGAACGCGTCATTCAACGCAGCGTCATCCTCCAACCGCGCCTGGAGCTCGGCCGGCACGTCGTATTCTTCGACCTTCTTGAGCTTCACCTTCACGCCAGCCTGCTCGAGCGCGATGGCCTGCTTCACGAAGGCCTTCAGCGTGGGGGCCAGCTTCGTAACCTGCGCGACACTGGTGAACCGCACCTGCCGCGCCGACTGCACGTTCGGTGTCTGCTGAATCAGCACGCCCTTCGGGTCCGCGAGCAGCACACCCTTGGTGAACAACACCGCGCAGTAGTCCTTGAAGCCGTGGATCAGGACGATGTTCTTGTCCCGGTGCAGGTACGCGGGCACGCCCCACTTCAGCGCCTCCTCGACCGGGCACGAAAGCAGAATCGACCTCAGCTTCGCGTACTCGGCCTTCCACGGCGTGGCCTTCTCGAAGAACCAGTCGACCTTCGGGTTCGGCGCGCTCATGACGGTCAGACCGGCGGGACGAGCTTCTTCGTCAACTCTCCGAGGTCCAGCTGCAGCTGTGAGTCATTGCCGCGGGCATTCTCAATCTTTCGCACGCTGGCCAGCACCGTCGAGTGGTCCTTGTTGAACTTCTTCCCAATCTCGGGGAGCGACGACGTCGTCAGCGTGCGCACCAGGTACATCGCCACCTGACGGGCGTGCGCGACGGGCTTCATGCGCCGCTCTCCGCGCAGGTCGTCGACGTTCAGCTTGTAGAAGCGCGCGACCTCTTTCTGAATCATCTCGGCGTCGAGCGTCACCTTCTCGGGCATCATGTCGCCCAGCACCGTGGCGCAGAGCTCTTCGGTGAGCGGCTGGCCGGTGAGCGCATGCACGGCGATGACACGAATGAGCGCACCCTCGAGCTCTCGCACGTTGTTCACCACCACGCGCGCGATGAAGTGCGCCACCTTGTCGGTGATGCCGATGCCGTCTTGCGTCGCCTTCTTCTTCAGAATCGCGACGCGCGCCTCGAACGTCGGCTCGTGCACGTCGGTGATGAGTCCCATCGCGAAGCGGCTGCGCAGGCGCTCCTCGAGGCCGGGGATCTCGCTCGGCACCGTGTCGCTCGTCATCACCACAGCCTTGCCGAGCTGATGCAACGCATTGAACGTGTAGAAGAACTCGTTCTGCGTCTCCTGCTTCTTGCCCAGGAATTGGATGTCGTCGATGAGCAGCACATCGCACTCGTCGCGGAAGCGCCGGCGGAACTCGGGCATGCGCTGGTCGCGCACCGACTCGATGTACTGGTTGGTGAACTCTTCGCTCGACAGGTACGTCACGCGGAAGTGTGGGTTGCGCGCGAGCACCCGGTTCGCGATGGCGTGGAGCAGGTGCGTCTTCCCCAGGCCCGTCTCGCCGTAGATGAAGAGCGGGTTGTAGGCGCGGCCGGGGTTCTCGGCGACGGCGTGCGCGGCGGCCGCGGGCAGCTGGTTCGCCTCGCTGACGACGTAGCTCTCGAAGGTGAACTTGTCGTTGAGGCGCACCGTGTGCCGCAATTGATTGACTGGGGGTGCTGACGGCAAACTCGCGCGCGCCTGCGCCCGTTCAATCTTTTCCCAGGCCAGCTTCGCGGTGCGGCCTGAGGCGCGCTCCACGGCCGTCACGAGCAGGTGGCCGAAGTGGTCTTCGACCCAATCGCGGAAAAACAGATCATCCACGCCCATCGTCAGCGAGCCGTCTTCGTACCGAAGCGGCAACAGCTGCTGGAGCTGGGTCACCACGAAGCTCTGGCCATCGCGCCTCAAGACATCGAGCGCAGATTCCCAGAGATTGCGGGCGGTTACCGTCGACTCGGCCTTTTCGACGAAAGCTGACAAAGAAGAAACCCCTCACCCGAAAACGACGCGGACCCAGAAGGGCGAGGCTCTTACGAAACGGTACTTTTCTGATCAACAACGAAAGAGAAGACCGAACGAAGCCATGCGCTTAGGCGACTTCCGGCGGCCTGTGGAACAGCGGCCCTCGAGGCCTCGTGGGTTTTGCGTGGAACGCTCGCGGAACATTGCTGTGAGTGCGTGCGCTCGCAAAATGACGCGGACAGTGCCCAGGTCCAGTGCCACTGGTTTCCCACAGCGTCCGTTGGGGCTCACGGAGGCGTTCTCCACAAGCCCACATGGTTTTCCACAGGCCTGAGCCGGGGTTTTTCACAACGACTCGAGGCAAGTCGCGTCCCTGTGGCGCAAAACGATGGCATCACAACGAGGTGACACGCTCGACCGTCCACCAGGCGGCGAGGAGCACCAGCACCATGCCTCCCATGGGAACCAGGCCCCGCGCGTACCAGCGGCGCGTGCGCACGAGGAAGGCGAGCGGCACGAAACACGCGACGATGGAGAGCTGGCCGGCCTCGACGCCGAGGTTGAAGCCCAGCAGCGAGGCCCACAGCGCGCCGCCTGAGGCCCCGAGGTCGGCCAGCGCCGAGACGAAGCCGAAGCCGTGGAGGAGCCCGAGGCCGAACGCCAGCGTCCACCGGCCCTCGGTCACTACCGGGAAGACGGTGTTGAGCGCGGCGAGCACCACGGAGACGGCGATGGCGACTTCGACGAAGGCCGGGTTGGGTGCGAGCACGCCGAAGGCCGCCAGCGCGAGGGTGATGGAGTGCGCGAGCGTGAAGGCCGTCACCACCTGCGTCACCTCGACGAGCGTGCCGCGCAGCGTCTCTTTCGCGACCCACGCGCGCCCGTCGCGGCGGAGGACTGAGGGCAACAGCAGCGCGAAGAGGAAACAGAGGTGGTCCCACCCGATGGAGATGTGGTGCAGCCCCTCGAAGAACGCGGTGCCCAGCTGTCGCGAGCGCGGCGGCGGCGTGAGGTCGAGCGTGCGCGTCGTGTCGGCTGCGGAGAAGGCGACCCACTCGCCGGCTCCAGCACGCAGCAGCCCGCGGTGCTGCGCGTCGACGTCGAAGAGCAGCCGGTAGCTCGCCGAGACGCTGGTGACCTCAGCGGGGCAACGCACCGTCACTGGCCACGTCGCGTACGCGCCGTCGGAGTGTCGGATGACGGCGAGCGCGCCGAGCTCGAGCGGGCAGGGCTGCGAGCCTTGCGAGACGGAGAGCCCCGTGCGCACCCAGGTCTGCAGCGACGCGTCGCGGGAGGAGAGCTCGCTCCACGTGATGGCGCCGTCGCCGTTGCCGTCGAGGCCGTGCGCCGCGTCGAGGTCGCGAAGGGACAGGTCGAGCTGGCCGCGCAGGGTCGACTTCTCGGCAGAGAGCACCCAGTACGCATCGGAGCCCTTGTGCGCGAAGGCCGCGGAGCTGATCAACACGAGCGTGAGCGACAGCCACGCCTTGCCGGTCGGCTTCACGGGAGCGACTCCACGGCGCCGGCGAGCGAGACGAAGCGCGGGTCTGCGAAGCCGGTCTTCTTCATCCACTCGAGCGCCGGAGCCGCCGCCGCCCGGTCCTTCGCCGCCAGCGCCGCCTCGAGCAACACACGCACGTCGGCCGGCTCCTTCTGCACCGCGATGTTCGCGACCGCGAGCGCGAGGGCGCGAGGCACGTCACCTTCGATGCGCAGCGCGTAGCGGGACTCTTCGCGACGATGCACCACGTCGCCTCGGCGCCGGCTGGCCTCTACGTTTTCGGCGAGCACGGCCTCACGCTCCGCCGCGTCCTTCGTGTGCGCCGCCCGTGCCGACAACACTGCCTCGAGCAGCTCCGCGTCGTTCAGCTCCGGGCGCGACGCGAACAACGCCACCGCTTCGGCCGGCCGCGCGAGCTCGGTCAACGTCGAGGCCAACAGCAGCCGCGAGTACGTGTCGGTGTCGTCCTCCGCGAGCGCGTCGCGAAGAATGAGCACTGCGTCTTCGAGTTTCCCGCTCCAGGTCAGCACTTCGCCGAGAATCGAGAGCAGCCACCCTCGCAGTGGCGCCTTCTTCGGCACCTGAAGCAGCGCCGCGCCGAGCAGCTTCACGGCCTCGGGCGCTCGACCTCGCAGCGCCAGCAACGGCGCCAGACACGCCGCCGCCACCGCCTCGTCGGTCCGCCCCCGCAATGCCAGACATTGCGGCTCTGCGTCCTCGTACCTCGCCAACACCGTCAGCACCGTCGCGCGAGTCAGCTGCGCCTGCACGTCGAGGGGATTCTCGGCCAGCACGTCGAGGTCGGTCAGCGCGCCGTCGAAGTCGTGCAGGCTCTGCTTGATGGTGGCGCGCATCAAACGAACGGGCGCGGCCGGCGCGGGCTCGTTCCACCACGGCGCGAGCACGGCTTGCGCCTGTCCGAGGAGCCGCGGATCTCCACCACGTTTGCGCGACTCGGCGATGAGGCGCTTCGCGACGTCGGCCGCGTCGGCTTCCGAGAGCCCGGCGTCACGCGCGACGCGCTCCGTGACCTTCTGCAGCACTTCGTCTGGCGAGCCCGGTGTGAAGGCCCGCCCCGTCGACGGCTTCGGCAACAGCAGCAACACCCCCGTCACCAGGAGCGTGCCCATCAATGCCAGCCACGTCGTTCGCTGCACCGGGGCGCCCTTCGAAACGCGAGGTCCGCTGGATTTCGTCGTCAGAGCGCGTCGAAGGCCGAGAGCACCGCGTCGACGCTCTCTTTCTTCGCGTCGGAGCGCGCCACCACCTCGAGCGTCGACTTCTTGCGGGCCTTGAAGCTCCACCCCGACGTCGCGCCGCGAATGGCTCTGATTTCTGCCGCGCCGCGCCCCGCCTGCTCCAGCGAAGGGTACTCGCAGTGCGTGATGGTGAAGCCATCAGGTGACGTCGCCATGCCGCAGTACAGCGCGAGCACCGCCCGGCCCAGGGTCTGCTGTGGCGCATCGAAGGTGACTCCAGACTTCTGAATCACCGCTTCGATCGCGATGGTGTCCCCATCTCGTTGCCGAGAGGCCTTCTCGGCTGCGAGCTGCTCCATCAACCCTCCCGCCGGCACCGAAAGTACCGCAAGGTCACGATTTCGTTGCTCCGCAGCGTCGACGCCCCGCTTGCACTGACACGCGTTCATCAGAGGAAGCGCAAAAAGTGCAATCCACAAGTGCCCGACAAACGGAGCGCGGTAGTTCAAGTACACCGGGAGGCCTTTCATGCAGCGGTTGCTGGCAGCGATGGTTGTGTCCGTAGTGGCGATTTCGTCTTCACCGGCGTTCGCGTCGAGTCATCGCGAGGCGCCGTTCATTACACGAAACCCGAAGGTCGACGGCACCGACTTCTACCTCTTCAACAGCTACGAGACCGGCCGCGCGACCAACGTCAGCCTCATCGCGAACTACCAACCGCTGCAGGACGCGTACGGTGGGCCCAACTATTTCTCGATGGACCCCGAAGCCCTGTACGAAATCCACATCGACAACACGGGCGACGCGGCCGAAGACATCACCTTCCAGTTCCGCTTCCGAAACACGCTGCTCAACGGCACCGGCGTCGCGCTCTCGACGTTGCCTGACGGCGGCTTCGGCGCGCTGGCTGACGGTGGCGCTCCCGTCGCGATTTCGTTGATCAACGCCGGCACCATCGGCCTGCCTGACGGTGGCTTCGTCGCCGCGCCCTCTGGCTTCCAGGGGCAGCGCGAGACGTACACGGTGAACGTGGTGCGCGGGAATCGCCGCACCGGCACCTCGCAGCCCGTCGTCAACGCGAACGGTGGCGCGATGGAGTTCGCCAAGCCGCTCGACAACATCGGCTCGAAGACCTTCCCTGCGAACTCGTACGCGAACTACGCGCGCGCTCACATCTACGACATCACGATTCCGGGCTGCGCCATGCCGGGCAAGATGTTCGTCGGCCAGCGCGCTGAAGGCTTCGCGGTGAACCTCGGCACCATCTTCGACCTCGTCAACGCACCGGCCGGGCTGATCACCAGTGAGGCGACTCCGTGCGTCGTCAACATGGTGCAGATTTCGCCGAACAGCTGCCGCAACGTCGTGGCCAACACCATCGCCAACAAGAACGTCACCACCATCGCCCTCGAAGTCCCGGCGACGTGTCTGCAGGCTGCGGCCGGCGGCAACGGCGTCATCGGTGGCTGGACGACGGCCAGCGTTCGCCAGGCGCGCGTCATCAACCCGACGGCGACCTACACGGTGCCGGCGCGTGAAGGTGGCGCGTGGACCCAGGTCTCTCGCCTCGGCAGCCCGCTCGTGAACGAGGTCGTCATCGGTGTGCCCGACAAGGACAAGTTCAACTCGTCGGAGCCCAAGGACGACGCCGCGAACTTCGCGCCGTACGTGCTGCGCCCCACGCTGCCGATTCTGCTCCAGGTGCTCTTCGGCGTTCAGGCTCCGAAGAACGACCGTGGCGACCTCGTCGCTGCGTTCCTCACCGGCGTGAACGACACCACCATTCCGCTCAACGTCAACCAGCTGCCGAACGCGGGCACCGTGCTGGCCGAGATGCTGCGCCTCAATACCGCCTCGTCGGGTCCGTTCGCGCCCCGGCCGGCTGGGATGCAGAACAACCTCGGCGCGCTCGGCTGCTTCACCGGCCGCTCGCCGACCGCAGGGCCGTCGCTCAACCCGAGTGCGCCTGGCTGCGACCCGACGGGCTTCCCCAACGGCCGCCGCCCCGGCGACGACGTCGTCGACATCGCGCTGCGCGTCGTCGAAGGCATCTTGATGAGCGGCAACGACGCCCCCGCTGGCGCCTTTCCGTTCCACGACGCCGTGCTCCAGGACGCGAGCCAGTTCGACTCCGTGTTCCCGTACCTGAAGGCCCCGAACCCGGGCTCCTGATGTCGCCTTCCTTCACGAACGAGAACGGAACGACGTCATGAACTCACTTCGGAACATGGTTGGAGCGGCTGCCCTGATGACGGGCATCGCCTCCGGCTGCTCGTGCGACCCTCTCGTCTCTCCGCCTGATGGCGGAACGGGCGGCGGTGCGGCGGGTGGTCGCGCAGGTGGCGCTGCAGGTGGTGGAACCGCAGGCGGCATGACTGGCGGCGGCTCCGCTGGTGGTGCAGCAGGCGGCATGGGTGGTGGAACTGCAGGCGGCATGGCTGGCGGAGGCTCGGCCGGTGGTGCTGCAGGCGGTATGGCTGGCGGAGGCTCCGCTGGCGGTGCAGCAGGCGGCATGGCTGGTGGTGCAGCAGGCGGCATGGCTGGCGGTGCTGCAGGCGGCATGGCTGGCGGTGCTGCAGGCGGCATGGCTGGCGGCGCTGCAGGCGGCATGGCTGGCGGCGCTGCAGGCGGCATGGCTGCGATGCAGTTCACCCAGTTCGCTCGCGACATCGTCAACAGCGACACGACGCGTACGGCGCTGCCTCGGCCGGCAGCTCAATTCCTCACACTGCCTGACGACGCGCCCATCACCTTCCCTGGCACCTTCTTCGACGGAGGCATGTAATTCATGCGCACCCTTCTTCTCCTCCTCTCGCTTTCGTCCTTCGCGGCGCTCGCGCAGAAAAACCCTGACCTCGAGAAAGCGCAGGCGCAGCTCGCACAGCGCAAGTACGCCGACGCGCTCAAGTCACTCGACGCAGCCGAGAAGAAGGGTGGCCTCGACCGGGACAGCTACCTGACCCTCCTCGAGAGCAAGGGCCTCGCGCTCGCGCAGACCAACAAGGCCGACGCTGCCGAGCTGTCGTTCCGCTCGGTGCTCTGCCTCGACCCGAAGCGCGAGCTCGCCGGGAAGTACTCAGGCCCGGTGGGCAAACCCATCGCCGCCGCCATCGAGTGGGCGAAGACCAACGGTGCGCTCGAGCTCGTCGCGCTCGACCCCGGCACGTCGAGCGGCCGCGTGAAGCAGATTTCGTTCGCCGTGAAGAACGACCCGCTCAAGCTGGTGAAGGTCGTGAAGTTCTACGTGAAGGCCGACGGCGGCTCGTGGAAGCCGACGCCTGGCACCGTCACCAACGGCGCTGCCTCGCTCGACGTCGATGCTGACGTCATCGAGTGGTGGGCCGAGACGCAAGACGACAAGAACAGCCAGGTCGCTTTCCTCGGCTCGGCGCTCAAGCCCATCAAGAACACCGCTCCGGCGCCGGTGGCCGTCGTCGAGAAGAAGCCTGACGCTCCGAAGGCCGACCCGGTGATGACGCCGCAGCCGAAGCCGGAGCCGGTCGTGGCAGCGGTCACGGAGCCGGCCTCGTCGCCGCTCCGCCCCATCGGCTACGCCCTGCTCGGCGCGGGCGTCATCGCCGTCGGCGTCGGCGCGTACTTCGGCGTCACCTACAACTCTGAGCGCGCCGCCATCAAAGACGCGCTCATGACGGGCTCGGCGACGCAGGCCTCGCTCTACGCGCGCGACCAGGCGGCCATTCAGAACGGGGTCATCGCCAACGCCCTCTTCATCGGTGGTGGCGCGCTCGTGGCCGGTGGCGCGGTGCTCTGGTTCGTCGGCGGTGAGTCGGCCACGATGGCCATCGTCCCCATGGGCACGAATGGGCTCGCGGTCAGCGGTACGTTCTGATCAAGTCCTCTCCCTCCCCCTCGCAGTCTTGAAGGAATTCTGCATGCGACTGTTGCCGCTGCTCGTGGCGTGTCTCGTCGGTTGTGCGACGACGAAGACCGCCGAGACGAAATCCACCGACCCCGCGCCTGCTGCCGGAGCGAAGGCTGACGCGAAGGACGCGCCGAAGAAGCCCTTGTTCGAGCGCCTCGGCGGCAAGCCCGCCATCGAGGCCGTCATCGACGACTTCCTCGGGCGCGTCTCGCAGGACACCACCATCAACGCCGGCTTCGCCGTGGCGCACGTGCCCCGCGTTCGTCAGCGCCTCATCGAGTTGGTGTGCGTCGGCTCGGGCGGCCCGTGCACGTACTCCGGCCGCGACATGACGACGGCGCACGCGGGCCTCGGCGTCACGGGCGCGCAGTTCGACACGCTCGTCGGACACCTCGTCGCCACGCTGGACAAGTTCAAGGTGCCTGCCGCCGAGAAGAACGAGCTGCTCAGCGTGCTCGGCCCCATGCGTCCCGCCATCGTGGAGGAGCCGTGATGACTCGCCTGCTCGTTGCAGTGGTCGGCCTCGCGTCTCTTGCGACGTTCGCTCAGCCCGCGGTGTGGACGGTCGCTCCGAAGCCGCGCGGCTTCGTGCGCTTCACCATCGAAGGCCCACTCGATGACGTCAACGGCGAGACGCGCGCGATGTCGGGCAACTTCACCGTCGACTCGAAGGCCTGGGGCGGCGGGAAGGGCGTCTTCGCGGTCGACCTCTCGACGCTCAAGACGGGCATCGACCAGCGCGACGAGGACATGCGCGAGGAGTTCCTCGAGACGAAGCGGTTCCCCTACGCCATCCTCGCCATCGACAGCATCACGCAGGCGGCTCCGGCGGCGCTCGCGGTGGGCGCGACGGCCAACGCGGTCGCCACTGGCAGCTTCGAGGTGCACGGCGTGCGACGCGCCGTCAGCATGCCGCTCAAGGTGAAGCTCGACTCCGAGGCCCGGCTGGTGGCCAGCGGCTCGTTCTCGGTTCCGTTCGCCGACTACAACATCTCGCGCCCCAAGCGCCTGTTCCTCAAGCTCGGCGACACCGCCGAGGTGTCGTTCGAGGTGGCCTTCGTGCCGAAGCAGGCCCCGAAGGCGGCCGACCCGAAGGTGGCTGCGGCTCCCGAGGTGAAGGTGCCCGAGCCCACCGTCGCGCAGGTGCTGCCGCCCGCGCCGAAGGCCAAGCCGAAGCCGCCGCGCAAGCCGAAGGCGACGCTCGTCTACACGTTCCTCTTCAAGGGCGACGAGCCGAAGGCCCGCGGCGAGCGCCTCTTCCACGCGCCAGAGACGGGCGGCCCCGGCAACAAGATGACGTGCTTCCACTGTCACGCGAAGAGCGACGAGCGCACCGGGTTGCTCCTCAAGGACAACCACATTCGCGCGGCCAACACGCTCTACAACGCCGGCCAGCGCCCGCAGTTCTGGGGTGGCTTCACGAAGAGCTCCGGCGCGGCGGCCACCATCTGCCAGAAGCAGTTCATGAAGGGCGCAGGGCTCGAGGCGTCGCAGGAGAGCGACGTGCAGGCCTTCATCGACGCCATCAGCCCCGACTCGGCGCCGCCGCTCGACTACGTGGCGAACAACTACCGCTCGATGGAGACGCTGCTGCGCGACCCGACGGCTGGAGACCCCGCCAAAGGGAAAGCGCTCGCCGACAAGTACTGCATGACGTGCCACCTCGACGGCCGCGTCGGCCCGGTGTGGGCGCCCGGCCTGTACGAGCCTGACTGGGTGGTGCGTCGCGTGCGCCGTCTCGAGGGCCACCACAACAAGCAGATGCCGCCGTGGACCATCACGCGGCTGCCCGACAGCGACCTGCGCGACATCGTGACGTACCTGACGAGCAACCCGAAGGAGCCCGCCGTCTTCAATCGCAAGAAGGGCGGCGGTACCGGCGGCGCTCCGTAAAGCGTTGGTGATTTGAAGCTCATGTGGCGCCGGTGGCCCTCCGAGGTTGCCGGCGCCGTTTTCTTTCTGGGCGGCTTCGCCGCAACAAGTTCCCAAATTCCACCGCCTCATTCGTTTAAGGGAGGAAAGCGGAACGAACGGGAGCGCCCATGCCTCGATGGTCAGTCGTCATTTTCCTCGCCCTGACGGGGTGCACGGCGCAGCAGCGGTACCTCATCTTGCCGAACGAGACGGTCGTCGCGCCCCTCCTGCCTGAGTCGCTGGCCGGGCAGACCTGGCGACTGGGAGAGGTCACCACCCGGGTCGAGGTGGGGTCCGGTGGTCAGTGGGGAACCGCCGCCGCGACGAACATCGATGCCGAACGGCTTCGCAGCCAACTGACCGAGCGCATCACCTCGACCCTCCTGTCCCAGAAGGGACTGGGCGCCGTCGCCGGCCCAGCGCTCTACCAACTCGAAGTGGAGTTGGGTGCCCGCGAGCTCCATGGCCTCGGCAAAGGGTTCGCGCTCGGGCTCGGGCTCGAGGCCGGCGTCATCGTGGCGGGCGCTGGCGTCGGCGCCGGCGTTGGCGCGGCCACCAGACAGCCTGGGTCCGACCCGGCCACGGCAGCGTTGGTGGGTGCACCGTTCGGGGCGCTCGCTGCGCTGCCTGTCGCGGTCTTCGTCGCGCTCCTCGCCGACATCGGTGGCGTTCGCGGCGAGTACACGGCGACCCTGACACTTCGTCGGCGCACCGACCGCGTGCCAGTCGCGATCCGACGTCTCAGTTCGGTGTGGAGAGGCGACTACAGCGGGTACAGCGGGAACGAGAAGACCGCGAAGTTCGCTGGCGACGCGGTACCGGAGTTCGAGCGGGTGCTGCTCGAGGGCGTGAAGTCGATGCTGCTCGAAGTCAACGAGCCGCTGGCCCTCGCCCGCTGACATGCCGGTACGCACGCAGGGCCGGCCTCGAGGAACGGAGCGCGCATGAATGACGCGTCGCTCGCCGCGCTCTACGAGCAGTACGGCCACCTCATCTTTCTGCGGTGTCAGCGGTTGCTCGCGCATCCCGCCGACGCCGAGGACGCCATGCACGACGTCTTCGTCCGCGCCCATCGAAGCCCGATTCCCGAGCGCTCGACGCTCATCTGGCTCTACCGAATCGCGACGAACTGCTGCTTCGACCGGCTGCGCAACCGACGCATGGTCGAGCGCAAACGCCTGGGCGACGAAGAGGCGCACGTCGACGCGGACCCGGACCGGCGCGCGCTCTTGACGATGGTGCTCCGACAGGTCGACGAGGTGACGTGTGAGATGGGCCTGCTCCACCACGTCGATGGGCTGACTCAAGACGAGATTGCGCACGAGTGCGGTTACTCGCGGCGCACGGTCGGCAAGAAGCTCGAGGCCTTCGACGTGGAGTTCAAAGCGCGGTGGCAGGAAGCGGGTGGCAGATGACGACCCAGACTCGAGAACACCTGCGACGCATCGACCTCGAGCGCCTGTCCGTCGGCGAGGCTGTCGCCGGTGCGGACCACGTCGCACAGTGCCCGGAGTGCGCGGCCACGGTGCTGACGATGAAGACCGAGGCGAGGGCCTTCACGCAGCGACGTCCCCCCGCGGTGGTCGTCGAGCGCGTGCGCGCCGCCAGACCTCCATCCCTCTGGAGCCGATGGTGGCCCGCCCTGGGTGTTCCACTCGCTGCGGCCCTCGTGGCGGTGGTGCTCACTCAGAAGCCCGACGAGGTGCGCGTGAAGGGCAGGGCGTTCTCGGCGCTCCTCAACGGTGAGGTGTTGCTGGGGCCGGGCGCGCCGGTGAAGGCCGGTGACCGCCTGTCCTTCATCGTCGAGACCCAGCACCCAGGTCACCTGCTGGTGCTCGACCTGGAAGCGGGAAAGCCCGTGACCGCGTTCGCGCCGTTCGGTGGCCGCGCCTCAGTGCCAGTGCCTGTCGGCCGCACGGTGTTGCCAGACGGGGTGACGCTCGATGAGACGTCGTCGCCCGAGTGGCTGGTGTCGCTGTGGTGCGAACGAGCGCTCTCCCTCGACGAGCTGAGGCTGCCGGCCGAGGTGACGACGTCGCCGCCGAAGGTCGAACACCCCGGCTGTCAGGTGGACGTCGTCGAGCTCACGAGGTCCAGGAGATGACGACGCGGGCCGTGCTCGTGACCTGCCTGGTGGCGTGTGTCGCGCAGTCGGCCCCCGTGCGTCTGGTGCTCTCCGTCGGCAACGACCTGGGCCAGCTCGACGACGCGCCGCTGCGGTACGCCGAGACCGACGCCCGGCGTGTCAGGGACCTCTTCGTCGAGCTCGGGGCCGTGAAAGACGCCGATGCGGAGCTGGTGGTCGGGCGGTCGGCGGCCGACGTCGAAGCCGCGCTCTCCCGACTCGCCGCGAAGGTCAGCGCACTTCGCGCCGAGCAGCGCGAGGTGATGGTCATCGTCTACGTCTCGTCGCATGCGGCGTCGGGCGTGCTGCATCTGGGCGAGGGTGAGCTGTCGTTGTCGTCGTTGCGCGACGCGGTGACGGCCCTGCCAGCCAGCGTGCGGCTCCTCGTCGTCGATGCCTGTTCGAGCGGAGCCCTCGTTCGGGCCAAAGGCGGCCGGCGTGCGTCACCCGTGGTGAGCCTCGGCAGCAGCGTCACGAGGGGCACCGTGGTGATCAGCTCGAGCGGCCCCGCGGAAGCCGCACAGGAATGGGACTCGCTCACGAGTTCGCTCTTCACCCATCACTGGCTCGCGGGGCTTCGTGGGCGGGCCGACTCGAGCCGCGACGGTCGCGTCACCCTCAACGAAGCGTACGCCTACGCGTATGCAGAGACGGTGGCGGTGGCGTCGCAGCACCCGTCGTACGAGTTCGAACTCGCTGGGAGCGGCGACCTCGTGCTGACAGAGCCGCGCCGGGCCTCGAGCGCCGTCGACCTCGCCTCGCCGCTCGAGGGGCGCTTCGTGGTGCTTGGCCAGGACACGTCGTCGGTGTTCCTCGAGCTTCAGAAGAGCGCTGGAGCACCGCTTCGGCTCGCGCTGCCGCCGGGTCGCTACCTCATTCGGCGAACCACCGCCGACGGGACTCAGCTCGCCGAGCTCTCCCTTCCACGCGAAAGCCTCACCTCGCTTGGTGACGCCGACTTCTCGACCGAGCCAGCCTCGGCGTTTGCGCGAAAGGGGAAGGCGCCGCGAGCCTGGAGCTTCGCGGTCGAGCTCGGTCTCACCAGCAGCCCCGCGTCGACGGTCAAACCGATGGCGGGCCCGGGCCTGTGGGTGCGGTGGCAGGCCGACGTCCTGTGGGTGTCGGTTGGCGCGACCTTCGGCGCCGGAGCGCTCGCCGGGGCGCCCGAATCTCTCGTCGGACTGCAGACCGCCGTCGGCGCGCGCCTCGAGCTGGGCCCGCTGCGGTTCGGCTTCGGGCTGCTCGGTCGGCCCATGGTGCTCGTCTCGGACCGGACTCGCGCGGCGCTCGAGATGGGTGCTCAGAGCTCCCTGGAGTTGAAGGTCTTCGGGCCGCTCTTCGTCGGCCTCTCGCTCGAAGGGCTCGTTCGGGTACTGCCCATCGACCCGCAGCTCGGCACCCAGCTGGGGTGGAGGGGTGGGATTCTGCTCGGGAGCGCCTTCTGACTTCGGCGTTTCAAGCCGCTCTGGGCAACACCCGCTGCAACGTCTCGAGCGAGACGGGCTTGGCCAGCACCTCGTTCATGCCCGAGCGGTGACAGGCCACCACGTCTTCGTCGCTGGTCGACGCCGTCAACGCGATGATGGGCACCCGGCCGAAGGGCGTCGGCAGCGCGCGGATCTTCTCCGTCGTCTCGAAGCCGTCCATCTCGGGCATGTGACAGTCCATCAGCACCGCGACGTAGGTGGTGGTGCTCGCGGCGGTCAGCGCCTCGCGGCCCGTGGCCACCCCGTCGACCTCGAAGCCCGCCTTGCGCACCAGGCTGGTCGCGATGCGCAGGTTGATGGGGTTGTCGTCGACCACCAGCACGCGTGGCATGTCGTCCGTCGAGAGGCGCACCACCGGAGCGAGCGGCAGCACCTCGCGCAGCGGCACCGTGAAGTGGAAGCGTGAGCCGCGGCCCTCTTCCGACTCCACTTGCAGCTGGCCTCCCATCAACGTCACCAACTGCCGCGAGAGCGCCAGGCCCAGGCCCGTGCCGCCGAAGCGCCGTGTCGTCGAGGCGTCGGCCTGCTCGAAGACCGAGAACAGGCGAGAGAGCACCTGCGGCGCGATGCCGATGCCCGTGTCTTCGACGCTGAACGAGAGGCCGCCCTCGGAGCGCTGCACCCGCACCGCGACCCGACCCTGACTGGTGAACTTGAGCGCGTTGCTCACCAGGTTCAGCAACACCTGGCGCAGCCGCATCGCGTCGCCGTGCACGACCGCGGGGCAGCCGTCGGCGAGGCTCACCTCGAAGGAGACGCCGGTCTCGTTCGCGCGCGGGGCGAAGAGGCGCTCCACGTCGCGCATCAACGGGGTCAGCTCGAAGTCGGCCTGCTCCAGCGTGAGCCGCTGCGCTTCCAGCTTGGTGACGTCGAGGAGGTTGTCGATCAACGTCACCAGCAGCTTCCCGCTGCGCTGAATGACCTCGAGCTGCTCGCGGGTCTGCGGGTCCTTCGCTTCGGTGAGCATCACCTCGGTCATGCCCAGCACGCCGTTCATCGGCGTTCGAATCTCATGACTGATGGACGCGAGGAACAGGCTCTTGGCGCGATTGGCCGCTTCGGCCTGGTCGAGCATCTCGCGCCGCACCGCATAGAATCGCCCGGCGAAGAGCGCCGTCATCGCCAGGGCGCTGACGATGTTGAGCGACTTCGAGACCAACGGCGCGGGGTCGGTCGCCGGCAGGCTGTAGCCCGCGTGCCCGAGGAGCAACGCAGCCACTGCGACCGCGGCCGTCAATGCGGCCCAGCGCGCTGCGCTCCTTCCGCCGAGGATGAGGCCGGCGACCAGCGGGACGATGACGGAGAAGAAGAGGCCGGTCTCGTCGATGGGGGTCTGGGTGAGAACGCCCGGGCCGTACATCAGCAGCGCGGCGCTCAGCGTCAACTGCGTCCAGGGGGTCAGGCGCTTCGTTCGGCGCATGCCCAGCAGCGCGATGGGGCCCATGACGACCATGAGGCCGTTGAGCGCCACCTGGCCCCAGATTCCCGCCGCCGCAGAAACGCCTATCCACAGCACTGCCATCGGCCAGGCGATGAACCAGGCTTGAATGGCGAAGCGAGCGCGGGCGCGGAGCTCGGGGTCCGTCACCTCCGGCATCCACCATGCTGTCCACCGGCTCAGCCATGCGACGGACATGCTGATCTCTTAGCGGGTGGCGTGCCTTCCAGCCACACGTCGCGGCAGGGGTGCAAGCGACCCGCGTGGGGTGAGATGCACCGCGCGCGTCGTCAGCGCAGCGACATCGAGAGCGAGCCTCCACGAGGCGCTGGAGCCCGCACCGTCGGCAGCGCGTCGTGCGTGAAAGACGCGATGACGGGTTGATGATCAGACCGGCCTCCCGGCAACACCCGCGCGTCGAGCGGCTCGAGCCCGACGCCATAGGTGATGTGGTCGAGCTGCGCCGAGAGATGGAGCGAGCCCACGTCCCAGCCCCACGTCTTCGCGTCGGGGTGGAACTCAGGCAGCACGCTGCGCAGCCCGCGGGCCTCGAGGGACTGCACCGCCGGTCCGCTGGTGCCTTCGTTGAAGTCGCCCACGACGAGCGTGGGCAGGCCGGGCACGAGCGCGGCGGCAAACGCGTCGACCTCGGCTTTTCGCGCGGGGCCCGTCGTGAAGTAGCCGCTCACGAAGCTGCCCGCGTCGTCGACCGGGGGCCGCAAGTGCACCACGAGCGCTTGCACGTCTCCGAGCGCCGTCTTCGCCACGACGTGGAGCGCCGGAAACCAACGCCCCGGGTTCGCCAGCACCGCCTTCACCTCGAAGGGCCGCTTCGACAACACCGCGAGGCCTCCAGCGCCGCCACTGTGGTGCCACGTCTGGTACGGCCACGTCGTCGTCACGCGCGCGCGCACGACGGCTTCCCATTCGGGCGTCGTCTCCTGCAGCAACACGAGGTCGGCGTCGGTGCTGGTGAGCGTCTGCAGCGTCGTCGCGTCTCCAGCGAGGCCGAAGTTCACGTTGTACGTCACCACCGTGAGCGTCGGCGCGCCGGGCGCTGGAGTCTTCGTCGCTCGCGGGGCGTGGGCACAGCCAGTGAGGCACAGCAGCAGGAGCGCTCGCGTCATGGGCGGTGAAACCCACGCCGCGCCGATGAAGTTCCAGCCCCGAAAGAGGGCGATGCAGCGAGCGCGAAAACCGTGCAGGGCTGTTTCTGGTGAGCGGGCTGACAGGATTCCCGGGTGAACCAGCGCCAGGGCGCGGCGATGCAGCGAGCGCGAGAACCGTGCAGGGCTGTTTCTGGTGAGCGGCCTGACAGGATTCTCGGTGAACGAGGATCAACCGCCGGCCGATACCTCTTCATGAATGTCGGACGCACTCGAGGCCAGACCGTGCAGGTGCCGCAGCCCCTTCCGAATATGGAGGGGCCCGAAGCCGCCGAGCCTTCCGCTGGAGTCGCGGCACCTCGCGACGAGTTCGAGGCAGGCCCCGCGGGCGCCGCGCCCGGCTCCGCCAACGCTGCCGAGCCCTCGACGCAGGTCTTCGACGACGGGAGCCGCCTCTACCGGTTTCCCGATGGGCGCACGGCATCGCTGCCGTCGGCCGAACACCACCACACCTTCGCGGCGCAGCAGCTCGCCCAGCGGTTGGGCATCGATGAGAACACCGCGTCGACCCGGGTGCGAGAGCTCGCCTCGCGCCTCGGCCCGAACGGAGACACCGTGCTCGCCGACGCGCTCGCGACCGGCCGCATGAACGTCGGCCTCGCTGGCATCTCGGGGCCGACGGGTGGAGCACGAAGCGCAGCAGACCTCGAAGCGACGCGCGCCGAGCTGAGCCGGCTCTCGGGCCGGCAGGTCGGGCCCATGCTCGACAACCCCAACAATGCCGCCAACGCGTTCGTCGCGTCGGCCAATCGGCAGCAGCAGGAGACGCTTCGCCAGCTGCTCGACTTCAACCGCGACGCCGGCGTCACCACGAACGTGTCGGTGCACTCCAACGGCGTGAACGCGTTGTCGGAGGCGCTGCGCGAGCGGCGCGAGGCACGGCTGGGCCAGGTCAACCTCGTCGACGTGAACGTGGCAGGAAATCGCGCGGCGGCGACCGAACAGCTGCAACGCATCGTGCAGGCGTCGGACCGCACGTCGCTCACGACGACGGCCGCCGACATGGCGCTGCGACTGAGCCGTGCCGATGGTCCGATGAGGACGCTCATCGGCGCCGCCGCGGCTGCCGGTGTGCACCACATCCGGGTGCTCGCAGGCTCGGAGCACGGCCTCGCCGACGTGCGTGAACAACTCGAGCGGCAGGGGCGCACGGGGCCCCTCGATTTCCGCCGCGACCCCGTCACCGGCAACACCTCGCCGGTCAGCCCGCAGAGCTGGGCCAGCCTGCGCTATCAGTACAACAACGGGCGGATGATCTACGTGCCCTGATCAGGGCAGATAGACCCACGTGTCGACGTCGTCGTGCAGCATGACCTTCTGGCGGCTCGAGTCGAAGACGAGCGAGCCGTTCTGCCGCGACGTTTCACGCGGCTGTCGTTCGAGCCACGACGTACCGTCGAACTCCCACGTCGAGACGGCGCCGAGGGCATCCACACCGAACGTCACCGTCGTGCTGCGCAAGGCATCGAAGACGCCGCTGAAGGGGCGGTTGCGCGGTTCCTGCGGGCCTATGGCGAAGGTGCGTTGCGTCCAGGTGCCGTTGGCGAGGAGCCATCGGGTGAGCGTCGGGCCCGAGCGCGTCAACGAGACGAGGCCACGGTCCGCGCCGTCGTAAAATGCGGACTCGGCGGGCTGCGGCGTCGCGCTCACCTGTTGCCAGCCCGAGGGCTCGAGCGTCCACCGGCCGTCCATGCCGACGAGGAGGATGCGTTGATCAGCGGAGTGAAAGACGAGCCGGCCAGTCGCTCTGCCAGCCGCGGGCCGGGGACCGGTGAGCTGGCGCTCGACCCACGTCGTGCCGTCCCATTCCCAGGTGTCGTCGAAGTCGTCACCCATCACGCCGCCGGCCTGGTTCAACTTCGTGCTCCCGCCGAAGAGGACGACGCGCTGGCGTTGCGCATCGAAGGCGAGACCGGCGCCGTACCGCACCGGCGGTGAGGTCGCTGGGGTCCGAAGCTGCCAGATCGAGCCGTTCCACTCCCACGTCTCGTTCGTGATGCCGCTCCCTGCGACGATGTGGCCGCCGAAGAGCACCAGCACGCCGCGCCGGGAGTCGAACGCGACGCTGCCGCTCTGGCGGTACGGCGGCTTGAACGCAGCCCATTGGGACCCGGTGAGCGCGAGCGTCTCGAGCGAGGCGACGACCGTGAGGCGGCGCCGCGTTGCGTCCCACAACAGCCGCGGGTCGAGCTCGAGCCGCGGAAGGTTCGCGCCTGCCCGCAGCGACCAGCTCGAGCCATCCCAGTCCCACGTCTCACGGGGGTAGGTCGAGCCGTTCGAGTACCCGCCGGTGAGGGTGACTCGAGCCGTGTCGGCATCGAATGCGAGGCCGAACTCGGCGCGGGGGCCGGGGCCGCCACTCGTTGGCCGCTGAGTCCACGCAGCGCCGTCCCATTCCCAGACATCTGACAGGAGCGAAGCGACGCTCGTGGCGTAGCCGCCGTACAGCACCACGCGTTGGCGTCTCGAGTCGTACGCCATGGCGTGACGGCTTCGCGCTGGAGGCCCCGCGCCCGTGCGCTCGACCCACTGCAGGCCGTCCCATTCCCAGGTGTCGCCGAGCACCGTGCTCTCGCTCTGCCCACCGAAGAGCACTGTCTTGCGGCGGGCGGCGTCGTACACCATGGCGGCGCTGTGGCGCGGCGGTGGAGCCACCGGTGTCGCGCGAGTCAGCCACGTGGTGCCGTCCCATTCCCAGGTGTCGGTGGCCAGCTCGTTGGCCCGCACTCCGGCACGAGCGCCGCCGAACAGCACCGCGCGCCGTCTCACGGCGTCGTACGCCAGTCGGTGGCCCGTCGTCGGTGGCGGTGACTGCGCGGGGAAACGCTGCGTCCAGCTCGAGCCGTCCCACTCCCAGGTGTCTGCGAATAGCGGCGCGCCATCATGCCCGCCGAACACCAGCACGCGCTGCCTCGCCTCGTCCCACACCGCGTCGTGTCCACCTCGCGCCGTCAGCGAGAGCGACACCCACGTGTTCTGACATCGCCCGGTGTCGGGTCTGCGTCGCGTGGAGCACGTGCCCGACACACAGACCTGTACATCGACGGCAGTACAGACATCGGGGCCGCAGAGCGTGCCGTCGGGAGCGTCTTCTTCCGCGCAGCCGCGGCTCGACTCGCACGCGGCGACACGGCACGGGTTGCTCGGCGCCGGACACACCACGGGCGGGTGGGTGCAGCCCGTGGCGCCGCACCCATCGAGCGTGCAGGCGTCACCATCCGAGCAGTCGCGGGCCTGGCCGACACAGCTTCCGGCGCGGCACTGCCCCGCGAGCACACAGACGTCGAGGCACGCGGCACCGTCGGGCTCACGGCTGGCGCGACAGGCCTGCGTCGTGACGTCGAACGACGCCACCTCGCACGCGCCCGCCAAGCACTGGGGAATCGCGAGCCCCTCGCCTCGGAGCGTCACCTCGAGCCCCGCGCCTGACAGCACCGACTCGAAGCGACCCACGGCCGTCGGCGCGAACCGGAGCTCGAGCGGAGACGAGTCACGTGCACCGACGGTCAGCTCACTCGGAGTGACATCGAACGGTGCGTCGACGCTCCACGTGACGGTCGCGGCCTGGCCTCCGATGTTCGAGATGGAGAGGGGCGCCGTCGCCGTCTGGCCGACGTACGTCGCAGGGAACTCGACCATCATCGAGTCGACGCGAAGCTCGGCGGGCCCGATCGTGGTGACGCCTGGCGCGCACGAGCGGCAGCCTGTGCCGAGGGCGAGGGTCGTCAGCACGAGCAGGGCGCGGTGCATGTGCAAGCGACCGTACCAACGTCAGCGCGGCTCCTGACAGGTTCTGACATCGCCCGGAGCGATGGTGGCGTCTGCTCCACTCCCGGAGCAACAAACGCCCGAGGCCTCCATGTTCCAGAAAGACTTCAGTGCCATCTCCACCGCCACGCCAGAGACGCTGTGGCCGCAGTACGCCGACGTCAGCCGATGGAAGACGTGGGACGAGGCCGTGTCGAACGTCACGCTCGATGGCGCGTTCGTCATCGGCGCGCGCGGCACCTTGACGCTGCATGGCAAGCCGACGCTCGACTTCGTGCTGACCGAGGTGACGCCGAACGTGTCGTTCAGCGACGAGACGAAAGTGGGGCCGATGACGGTGCGCTTCACCCACACGCTCGAGCGGTTGACTGGCGGCACGAAGGTGACGCACCGGGTGAGCATCGACGGCCCCGGCGCGGATCAGCTCGGCGCGAACATGCACGTCCAGCAGTCGGTCGACACGCTCGCGCGGCTGGGGACGAAGCAGACGCCGCTCACGCTCGGCGGCGTCATTCTCTACACGCCCGACGTCACCGCGAAGGTCGCGTTCTACGAGAAGGCCTTCGGGCTCGAGACCGCGAGCCGCGCGCCAGGTGATGTCTACGTGCAGATGAAGGGCGCGGTGCCGCTCGCGTTCAGCAAGGAGTCCTTCGTCGAGACGATGCTCCCGCTCGCGCCGCGCCCATCGCGCCCCACCGAGGCTCCGGCGGCTGCCGAGATGATGCTCATCGTCGTGGACGTGAAGGCCGCGTTCGACCGCGCCGTGAAGGCCGGAGCAACGCCGCTGGTCGCGCCCGTCACCAAGCCGTGGGGCCAGGTGGTGGCGTACGTGAGAGACCTCGATGGTGCGCTCGTCGAGCTCTGCACGCCGTGGAGCTGACGAGTTCGGTCTCTTTCGTGAGAACATCGTGTCCATGACTCGACGAACGTTGGTGCTGGTTGGCGCGGCCGCGGGCTCTCTCGTGCAGGGCTGTTCATGCGGTGGAGGAGACTGCACGTACGTCGCGACCCTCGATGGTGGCTCCCTCGCGGGGTTCTCGCGAGGCCTTCAACTCGATGCTGGAGTCTGCGCGCCGGCGTGCCGGGGACTCGAGCTGTGCTCCGTCGAGTCCGCGACCGAGGTGCGATGCACCGTGCAGTGCATCGGTGGCCGCGCGCCTCCCGGGCTTCAGACGCTCTCGGGCGTCGACGGCACCGCGGCGTCGTGGCTGGCGCGCATGGGAGAGCTCGAAGGCGCAGCGGTGGCGGCGTTCCTTCACCTCGCTGACGAGCTCGACGCCCACGGACTCTCCTCGTTCGCCCAGGGCGCGCTCGGCGCAGCGCGTGACGAGGTTCGACATGCCCGGGCGCTCACCGGACTGGCCCTGTCGTTCGGCGCTGCCCCGCGCGCCAACGCCATCACGCAGACGCCGGTGCGCAGCCTCTTCGAGGTCGCGCTCGACAACGCCGCCGAAGGCTGTGGGCGAGAACGTTTCGGAGCGCACGTCAACGTCCTCCAGGCCGCGCACGCGGAAGACGCGCACGTTCGCGCGGTGATGCACGGCGTCGCCTCTGACGAGCTCGCGCACGCCCGGTTCTCGGAGTCACTCGACGCCACGCTGCGCACGAGGCTCACCGTCGCCGAGCGCCGCCGGCTCTCGGAAGCGCGTGAACAGGCGCTGCTTGGATTGGCCTCGTCGCCGGTTCCCGAAGCGATGCGTCGCACGCTCGGCCTGCCAGACGTCGACGCCTCCCGCGCGCTCGTCGACACGTTGCTCCACTGAGCCCTGCGTGGCGCGTCTTCCCCGACTGCTGAGCCTGGCGCTCCTCTTCTCCTCTCGCCGGCGCATGCGCGCAGAGGACGCCGCGGAGCAGTTCGGCGTCAGCGTGCGCACCATCTACCGCGACATCGCGGCGCTCGAGGAGGCGGGCTTCCCCATCATCGGCACGCCTGGCGACGGCTACCACCTCTCGAGCGGCGCGCACCTCAAGCCCCTCGCCGTGACGCCAGAAGAGGCCGAGGCGTTGGTGATGGCGACGCGGTTGTTGCTCCGGGACGCCGACGTAGGGCTCGCGAAGCACCTCGCGTCGGCGCGGCTCAAGCTGGAAGGTGCGCTCGCACCCGAGGCGATGGCGCGCGTGAAACGGCAAGACGTGACGGTGCGCGTGCCGGAGCGTGACGAGAGGGGGCCGCTCTCCACCATCCTCGATGCCGTGCACCATCGCTGGGTTCTGACGCTCACGTACGCGGGTGTGCGCCGGCAAGACACGACGGAGCGTGACGTCGAGCCCCTCGGTCTCGTGCGTACGGGCAGCTTCTGGTTGATGCCCGCGTGGTGCCGCCTGCGGGGCGACGTGCGCGTATTTCGGTCCGACCGAATCCTCGCCACCACGCCGACGGGCGAGACGTTCTCACCGCGCGAGGGCGCGACGATGGAAGACCTCACCCGCCAGTACCTCGACGGGGAACGTGACCGCTCGCGCTGATCAGCCGTGGCTCATCCATCGCTGGCCTCTCGGCTGAGCTGCCGACGCCGCCGGGCGCTCACGGTCACGCGGCCGGCGAGCCTCTGGAGTTGCTCGAATCAGCCGGGCTCGTGCGTGTCCAGCACCGGCGCGAAGCGATGGTACGCAGCCGAGAGCCCGAGCACGAACGCCGTCGCGGCGACTCCGACGATGGACACCCACGGCGGCGGCGCCGAGAGCGCGACCCGCAACAGCACCGTCGCCACCGCCAGGCCCGAGTTGCGAAACACCACGTGGTAGCTGGCGCTGTACCGAAGCGAGATGAGCACCACGAGCACGTCGGCGAAGATGAGCACCGTGTAGAAGGGCTCGAAGAACGGCGCCGCGTGCCACGTCGTGACGAGCCCCAGCGCGCTCCGTGCCGCGAGCAGCATCAACACCGCCAGGAGCACCAGCGCGATGAGCTTCTTGGCCTTGATGAAGCTCGCCCGGTCGCCCGCGTCCTCCGAGAGCGGCCGGTGCTTCTGCGAGGCGTAATAGATGCCGAGGCCGACGAAGATGAGCAACGCGCCCACCGCGTACGAGAGCATCGGCCACACCGCCTCACGTGCCTGGTCCCAACGCACCGGCTCGTCGAGGCCGCCGAAGGGCTCGAAGGCGTGGCGGAGCAGGATGAGCGAGAAGATCTCGAACTGCTTTCCGGCGGCGTTCGCGACCGACTTCGCGAGCGCGAACACCAGGCCCGTCACCTCGTAGGCAAGCAGCAGGGTGAAGGCGAGCTCGATGGCGTGAAAGTGACTGCGTGGCAGCGCGGCGGCGAAGCGCTCACCCAGCAGGCCGACGCGCGCCAGCTCGATGACGCCGAGCGAGAGCACGAAGGCACCCACCAATCCCACGGCGAGCACACGCCGGTGCCGAGCGCTCTCGAAGGCGCGCTCCAGGATGTCGAAGAGCTGGCTGATCACCTGAGGCGATGAGAACGCCGCGGGCCACCGAAGGGTTCAGCCGCGCTCAACACCCTGAAGTCCGGGAGCTCAACGGCGGCGTGGCAGGCCAGCGTCGGGCGAGAGCGGCTTTCGGGTGGGGCGGTGCTCTGGAGCTGCGAGCGACACGCGCAGCTGGTACCCGGCCGGCCCTTCGGGGTCTGCCTCGGCCACGCTGACGACGAAGCGGCCCTTCCGCGGCGCCTCGAAGGTGAGGTCGGCCGACATGCCGAGACCACCTTCCGCGACGCGCGCGCCGATGAGCTCGTCGACGCCCTCTTCGTCCAGCACCGAGCACAACGCGTCGAGCACGCCGTCCACCCGAAGGTAGACGCGCTGGCCCGCCTCGAGCGGCAGGACGTAGCGGTCTTCGTCGCCAGGAAAATCGATGACGCCGTGCAGGTCTTCTCCGATGGTGATGACGCGCGCGTCATCGGGGTCGACGAAGGGCGTGAGGTCTCGGTCGCCTTCGATGGAGGCGGTGGGCCCGGCGCTGACGTTCGCGACCACGACTTGCGGGCACGTCACGCCGAAGAGCCAGGTGTCGACGTCGACGAGCTCGGCCGGAGCCAGGTCGCAGTCCGAGACGCTCAGCTCGGCCTCTTCGCTCGTGAGGTGCACCTTGTCGCCGTCGGCTGCTTGAAAGAACCACGCGCCTTGCGACCGCGCGGGCTCGAACGTGACGGTGTGGCGAGCGCCGGGCTTCGCTGCAGGCAGACTGCGCGCGAGCGGTGACGGGGACGTCGAGATGCCCTGGAGCCGCGTCAGCACGTCGGCGCCTGACAACGCGAGCGCGAACCGTTCGATGCCGATGAGGCCCGAGATGCCGATGACATCTCCCGTCGACGACACCAGCGCGCCGCCGCTCTGGCCACCGACGATGGTGGCGTCGCTCTGCAGGAAGGTGAGGTTCTCGAACCGCGCCTCACGCAGCCGCGAGATGACGCCGCGGGTGATGGCCGGAGCGGGGAACTTCTCGACCTCGCCCGGGTAGCCGATGAGGAACACCTCGTTGCCGATACGCTGGTCGTCGGGCGAGACGATGCGCAGGGGCGGCCGCTCGAGGGACGCGGGGAGCGGGCCGACCAGCGCGAGGTCTGCGTCGACGTCGATGGCCTTCACCGGCACGTCGACGAACTCGAGGCTCGGCGAGAACGTCACGCGCACCTGCTCGTGCGGCCACACCACGTGCGCGTTGGTCAGCACCATACGGCCGTCGAGCAAGACGCCGCTCCCGCCCGAGAGCCCGGCCGAGAGGTACGCGATGGAAGGGGAGAGCCGCGCGTAGACCTCAGACGCGGTCAGCGCTGCGGGTGACGAGGGGCGGCAGCTGGTGGTGAGCAGGAGCAGCAGCGCAGTTCCCGCACGAGCGAAGGTCATGAGGGTGGTGATGGCATGAGTGCGTCGGAGCTTCCACACGAGGTGGTAGCCCTCTCGATGGGACGCGACGTTTGGCCGCGGAAACCCGTTCGGGCAGCCGCACCACTTCACGCACTCGCGCCGCCGATGGCGAGCGCGACCCAGGCGAGCACCGCGCCGACCGGAGCCGCGAGCGCACCGAGGACTCCAACGACGATGGGCCACACGCGACCGCCACCATTCGCCCGTCGCGCCTTCACGCCCGTCACCACGGCTGCGACGCCGAGCCCGAACTGCACCGACGCGAACAGGAAGAAGAGGCCCTGCCAGAGGTCGAGCTCCGACGGATTCGAGCTCACCATCGCGAAGAAGACGCCGGCGTTGAGGGGAATGACGAGCAGCGAGAAGAGCGCCGTCACGACCGGAGTGTTCATGCCGTGACGTTGCCACGTCTGGTGCTTCTGCGCTGGCTCCGACCGCACCGCTGACCAAGACTCACGCCCATGAGTCTGTTGACGCGCGAAGACCTCGTCGGCTCGTTGTTCTTCCCTCGCGCCGATACGTCTGATCCGCCCGTCGACGCGCGCGACCTGATGGTCGAAGTCGAAGGTGCGTCGATTCACGTGCGACTCCACGGGGCGCCGACCGCGCCGATGCTCCTCTTCTTCCACGGCAACGGAGAGACGGTCTCCGACTGGGACGACTTCGCGCCACGCTTCACGCCGTCGGTGCAGTTCGCCGTCTGTGACTACCGCGGCTACGGCCAGAGCACCGGCACGCCCACGATGCAGCGGTTGTTCGACGACGCTGTCGCGGTGTTCGACGCGGTGGAGTCGTTGTCGCCGCTCGCGCCGCTGGTGATGGGCCGCTCGCTCGGGAGCGCCGCCGCGTGGCACCTCGCGCAGACCCGCCTCGCTTCCGTCTCGGGGCTGATCATCGACAGCGGCTTCAGTGACGTCGACGCGTTCGCCCGAAGGCGCGGCGTGCAGCCCTCGTCACTCACCGCGATGGAGCGCAGCGCGCTCGACCCGATTCCGAAAGCCAGACTCGTCGACGTGCCGACGTTGCTCCTGCACGGACGTGACGACACGCTCATTCCAGTGCGCGATGCCGAGCGGCTCGGTGAGGCGTGTCCCACGGCCACGATGGAGCTCATTGCCGGCCGCGGCCACAACGACGTGATGCTCGACCCTGCCTGGCGCAAGGCAGTGCAGTCCTTCCTCGCGCTCCGCGCACCGGCGCCGCTGCTGGCGTTGACCTTGAGACAGGCGCCGATTCCGCGCGCTGGTTTTCGTGTCGTCGTCGACATCGCGGGCCGCACCACGTTTCACGACGCGCCCACGCTCGCCGAGGCGAAGGCCTACGCCGCCGACGTGCTGCTCGAAGGAGACGCTCCCGACCGCACCCTCGCGCTCGTCTTTGACCGCCGAGGGCATCGGATCACGCGCTGATTCGCAATCGCGTGCACCCTCCAGGCGTAGTGAGGCACATGAAGCGGGCGGTCGTCGTCGTCGGAGTCGTCCCGGTCGCGCTCGTGTTGCTCGTCGTGGTGCTCGGCGCACTCGATGACTCACCGAAGGCACGCGTCACCCGGCCCACCGTCACGATGGCCGACGGAACGAAGCTCGCGGTCGACGTCATTCTTCCCGAAGCCGACACGGGCACATTGCCGGTGGTGCTGATCCAGACGCGGTACTGGCGCAGCTTCGCGTTGCGGGTGCCTGAGAACGTCGGCCACGTCCCGAAGGGGCCACGCGAGCCCATCGTCGAGGCTCTGATCCGCGCAGGCTACGGCGTGGTCGTCGCCGACGTGCGGGGCACCGGAGCGTCCGAAGGCACCTGGCCGCAGCCCTTCAGTGAACAGGAAGCGAAGGACGGGGAAGCGCTCATCGACTGGGTCTCGAAGCAGCCCTTCTGCAACGGTCGCGTCGGCGCCACTGGCCTCTCGTACGAAGGCACGACCGCGTTGCTCACCGCAGGCACGACCCATCCGGCGCTCAAGGCGGTGCTCGCACGAGACCTCGAGTGGGACCTCGTCGACGAGCTGCTCGCGCCCGGTGGTGTTCGCAACCTGTCGTTCCCCGACGCGTGGGGCCGCAGCGTGAAGGCGCTCGACCGCGGACAGGCGCCGGAGCTGTTCCCCTCGAGCGCGCGCTGGCTCATCGACGGCGTTCATCCTGTCGACGGTGATGCGGAAGGTGTGACGTTGCATGCGCTCGAGGAGCGTCGCGTGGTGGCCGACGTCGCCGACGCAGTGAAGAACGTGAGGGACCCGGCTGATCCGTTCGGCGTCGCAGGTCCACCGGCCTCATCGCTCGGCCCCTCGTCACGGCCAGCGCTCGCGAAGACGACGGCGGTGGTGTCGTTGTGGGGCAGTTGGTGGGACGGCGCGACGGCCGACGCGGTGCTGCGCGCGAGCCGGATGATGCCACTCCACGAGGCCGTCATCGGTCCGTGGGAGCACGAGGGCCACGGCACGGCGAGCCCCTTCGGCGGCACGAAGAACGCGACCGTCGAGCTCGAGCAGGTCGTCGCCTTCTTTGATCAGCACCTGAAGACCGACACGACATCACCACCGCTGCGGCGCTACTGGGTCGCTGGCGCAGAACGATGGGAGTCGGGTGCCGACTGGCCGCAGACCCACGACGTCGCGCACGTGTTCTCCTTCGAGCCCGCCACACTCGACGTCGACTTCACGGCGTCGACCGGCGTGAAGAACCGATGGATGACGGGCATGGCCCAGAGCGTCGTGTACGAAGACCGCCGCAAAACGAAGGGCCTGCTCCGCGCGCCGCAGCCACCACGCACGGCCCCGCTGCGCTTCTTCGGCGCGCCTCGAGTGACGTGTGACGTGGCGCTCGATGGGCCGTTCGCTGCGCTCCACCTGTACCTGGAAGAGGTCGGCGCCGATGGCTCGATGACCCTCCTCACCGAAGGTGTGCAGCGCGTGTCAGGTGGACGGGTCGCCATCTCACTTCGTGCGCTCGCGGCCGAGCTCCCCGCAGGCGGGCGGCTTCAGCTCGCCATCGCGGGAGCCGATTCACCGACCTTCGAGCGGGTTCCCTCCGAGGGCAGACGGCGCATCACCGTGAATGGGCCATGCACGTTCGAGCTCCCCGAGCGGTGAGCGGTGTGAAAGAGCGCTGAGCGAATCGGCGCGCGGGGTACATTCACGACCGTGCCTCGAAACATCATCTTCTACGCGCCGTTCCCCGCCGACGTCACCCAACGCTTCGTGCGCGCCGTCTCGAAGCTCTCCGACGTGCGTCTGCTGGGTGTCGTCCACACGCCACCCTCAGGCGACGACCTGCGCGCGTACGACGACATCGTGCGCATCGACAACCCGCTCGACACGAAGTCCATCATCGAGGGCGTCGGTGAGCTCAAGCGCCGCTATGGGCAGCCGTACCGCATCGTCGGCATCCTCGAGGCGGCCATGGTGCAGCTCGCCGAGGTGCGCGCCTTCTTCGGCGTCGACGGCACCGGCCCGCGCGTGGCGGAGCTGTTCCGCGACAAGTCCCAGATGAAGGCCGCGCTCGCGAAGGCCGGCCTGCCGGTGGCGCGCAACGCGATTCTCCGCACACTCCACGACGCGAGGGCGTTCGCCGAACGCGTCGGCTTCCCGATGGTGCTCAAGCCCGTCCAGGGCATGGGCGCGAAGTCGACGTTCCGCATTCGCAACATGGGCCAGCTGCTGTCGACGGCGAACAGCCTCGGCGTCGGGCACGGCCACGAGACGCTCGCCGAAGAATTCCTGCGCGGCCGCGAGTTCTCGTTCGAGACGCTGACCGTCGGCGGCGACGTGAAGCTGCACTCCATTTCGCACTATTTGCCGACCTGCCTCGAGGCCATCGAGAACCCGTGGATTCAGTGGTGCTGCGTGTTGCCGCGCGACATCTCGGGCCACGAGTACGACGGCGCGCGCCGCATCGGCTGGGGCGCCATCGAAGCGCTCGGCCTTCGCGACGGCATGACGCACATGGAGTGGTTCCAGCGCCCCGACGGCAGCCTCGCCATCGGTGAGATTGCGCAGCGGCCTCCCGGCGCCAACATCAGTTTGATGACTGGCCTCGCGCACGACTTCGACATCTACCGGGCGTGGGCGCGCGCCGTCGTCGATGGCGTCTTCGAAGGGAAGACGGAGCGCAAATACGCCGTCGGCTCCGCGTTCCTCCGCGGCATGGGGCGCGGCCGCGTGGCGCACGTCACCGGCATTCGCGAGACGCACGAGGCCGTTGGCAAGTACATCGTCGAGGCGAAGCTCCCGACCGTCGGCGCGATGAAGAGCGACAGCTACGAAGGTGATGGGTACGTCGTCGTGCGCGACCCGGACACCGAGGTGGTGAAGAAGGTGCTCAAGCACGTCATCGACACCGTGCGCGTCCAGTACATGGAAGCCTGACTCACTCGTCGGTCAGCGCGAACCGCATGTTGAAGTCGGTCGTCGTGACGGCAGGCTTGCCAGCGCGCCTGCCCGGCAGGAACCGAATGCGCTTCGCCCGGCGCGCGGCCTCTTCGTCGAGGCCATAGCCGAGGCCTTTGACGACTCGGACGTCGGTGACGCGGCCCTCGGTGTCGACGGTGAGGTTGAGCTTCACCACGCCTTCGATGTCTGACTGCCGCGCCTCTTCCGGGTAGTCGCCACCTTGAGGAATTTCGCGCACCGTCGGCTGCTCGTCGTCGCCCTCGGCACGCACGATGGTGGCCAGCCGCAACACCGCGCTGCCAAACCGGGCGCCCAGGCGCTTCGAGGCCTGCTCTCCGATGAAGGTCTTGCTGCCGTCGACGGCCAACAACACGTCAGTCGTCGCGAAGGTCGCGCTCAACGCGAAGACGGGAACCTGGGCCTCGCGGGCCTGCGCCACCACCTCCATGCCGGGAGCGCTCTCGACGTCGCCGAGCAGCACGACGGCGCCGTTCGACGCGGCCTCTCGCATCAACCCCGCGCGCATCGTCGCGGCTTCACAGCGCGTGGCGTGGTTGGCGATGCGGGTGCCTGCGGGCCAGGCGGCGCAGTCGAAGCCGAACGCGAGCACCGGCACGGGCTCACGCACCAGGCGCGCTGCGAGCCCCTCGTCGTACCCGAGCGTCTTGCTCAACACCGTCACCGAGCCGGGAGGAACGGAGGCGGACGCGCTCAGCGCAAGGACCATGAGTCCAAGGCCGGTGCTGCGCCGTGTCGAACGCCCCCACATGCAAAGGGTTCTACACCAAAGGTCGCTGACACGTGAAAAGTGAGCCCCCCGACCGGAGCGTCATGGGGTGATCAGCCCACGCGTGCCGTCAGCTCCGACGACTCGGAACGCAAGACGCAGCGGGTCGAGTATGCGCGAGTCGCGTGCGCTGAGTTCGCGCGCGCCTCACCCCAGAAGTCGGGTTAGCCTGCGCTTCGTATTCGTCGCCTGGCCGCGGTGACGCTGGAGACACACCGTGCCTCGAGGTTTTCTGCTCGTTCTGGTGATGACAGGCTGCTTCTCCGCGCGCGAACAACGCGACGCACTCCTCTTCGAAGACTCCAGCGCTGGAGGCGGTCAGGCGGGTGCAGCTGGAGGCGGCCATTCTGGCGGAGGCAGCTCGACCTGCCCGGCGACCGACGGCACCTCGTGGGTCGCGCGACCGCTCTACGTGCTGGCCTCTCCGATTCCAGACCCGACCGGCGTGGCCTGCGCGGGCGACGACCTCTGGCTCGTCAACGGAGGTCACAACGGTCAGACACACCGACTCGTTCGCTACAACACCGTCGACGGAGGCATCTCGTTCGACCACACCTACACGGGGTTGATCGAGACGGGAGGGACTGGCGTCTATGGACTCACCACCGAAGGCAACTCCGTCTGGCTCTCGGTCTCGGGCAATCGCAACAAGCTCGTGGAGGTCGACGTCGCGACCGGAGCGACTGGCCGCGTCATCGGGAGCCCCTCCTTCCTCGGGCCGTCTGATCTCGAGACTGACGGGCAGTCGCTGATCGTCTCAACCGGCAACGGAGAGGTCTACCGCGTGACGCTCGACCCCGTGCCTCGCACCAGCCGGCTCTTCAAGACGTGGAACATCCACGACCGCGATATCGGCGTCGCGGCCCTCGGCCCGGAGTGGCTCGTCGCCGGTCTCTTCGGCGTGCTCCACACCTACTCCGCGAACGGTGACTTCGGAGGCCAGGTGACCCTCCCGGGCGGGGCTCCCTTCGAGCGTGCTCTCGTCGGGGCGCTCTGCGTTCAGCAGAATCAGCTGATCATGCTGGGGACAGCGGGTATCGGTGTCTACGAGCTCTGCAACCCGCGACCGTGAAGTGTGCGAGCTCTCGCGGGTTCGCTCGACCTGACCAGCGCCTTCATGGCCGAAGGTGAGGCCAGTCCGGCTGGTGCATGACGGAGCTGCCGATGCCATGCGTCTGCGCCTTCTTCGTGGTCACCACCGCGCCCTTCGCGAGCACCACGGTGCTGAAGCGCACCCACCCCGTGCCACTCTTGATGGGGTCGGTGCGCCACGTGCCGTCCCCGAGGCGCAGGGCGCGAATGGGCGCGCGGAGCGTCGCGAACGGTTTTGCATCGCGGGCCGAGGTGAACAACGTCGTCCCCGCTGGGAGCGTCGCTTCTTCGGCGACGACGAAGCCGTCTCCGGAGCCGCCGCCGACGCCGCTCAACCCGAGCCCTCCGCCAGAGCCGACGTCGCACTCGACATCACTGTCTCGAACGAAGCCGTGAACGATGGTGACCTGCCCGTCTGCCCACGCCTGCGCCCAGCCGGTCTTCGAGGAGGGGCCGCGGTGCATCGTCCACGCGACCGACGGCGTTTCCCATTTCGCCGCGCCAGCCTCGGGCCTCGCGTACATCGCGCGTACGACGCACGTCTCGGCGGGGCCGGTGGCGGGAGGCACCTGCCGGCCCTCATCGGGCACCGTGGCGACGCTCGTCACCATGAGGTGCTGCGGCAGGAAGCCGACCCGCAGGCCATCGGCGAGCCGCCCGAGCAGCGGCACCTTCGCGCCCCGCTTGAGCACCACCAGCCACTGGCCCGTGCCCGAGAGCGCGACGTCGCGTGACGCGATGGCCTCGAGGAAGGTGCCCTCGCGTGAGAGGTCGAGCAAGGCCTCGAGCTCCACCGTCGAGCTCTCGTGACGCGCCTTGAAGAGCGTCGGCGACACCCACTTCACCGGCGTGACGAAGACGTCATCCATCGCGCCGACGGGCTGCTTCGTCTCGGGCGCGAGCAGCCCGGCCGACAACACGTGCAGCTCGACGGGAGCGGGAGCAGCGGCCAGGAGGAGCGCGAGGAGCATGGGCGAGCAGACTCCACCATGAATTCGAGGGTTCCCGCCGTCAGCGGTCGACTTGCCGCTCGGCCGTACAGCCCCTGTCGAAGCCGCCTGCGCAGGCCTTCTTGAAGAGGAGGATGGCGGCGGGTCTGTCGACCTTCCCGCCCAGGCCCTTCACGAGCAGTCCGCCGAGGGTGAAGCAGCTCTCCATGCCACCGGCGTCGCACGAGCGGGCCAGCAGCGCGCGCGCGGCCGAGGGGTTCTTCTTCGTGCCCCGGCCTTCGAGCTGCTTGAGCGCGCTGTTGTGGCAGCCGAGCTGATTGCCGAGGTCGCAGGCGAGCATGGCGAACTCGGCGCTCCTGACCAGGTTGGATTTACCCGCGGAACCATCCGCCACGAAGACGCTCGCGTTGAAGCAGCTCATCGGTCTGCCGAGCGTGCAGGCCTTCTCGAACGAGGCGAGCGCGACGGCAGGGTTCTCTTTGCCCGGGACTGCACCCGAGAGCATCTTCCCCACCAGCTCGCACGAGTGGCCGTCGCCGCGCGCGCACCCGCCCTTCGCCACGTTCATCGCGCGCTCGGGGTCCTTCCGCGTCCACACGTCGCTCAGCAAGTCGTTCGCGAGTCGGCCGCAGGCGCCCGGCCAGGTGACGCACGTCTTCTCGAGCAGCGCGATGGCGGCTTTGGCGTCAGGCGCTCCGCCGATGCCCGCTCCGATGGCCCAGCTCGCGTTGAGGCACGTTTCCGGCTCCTGCTCGCAGGCGTGCAGCATCAAGCGCCGCGCCGTCGACTCGTCTTTCTCCACGCCCTCGCCCTTCATGTACCGGACCGCCAGGTTGGTGCACGAGGGCGGGTGGTTGGCATCGCAGCCATCGGAGAAGAGCTGTGCTGCCTTTGCCGGGTCGCGCGGCGTGCCGACGCCACCGAGGTGGAGCAACGCCTCGGCGAAGCACTGCTCCTTCTTGCGGTTCTCGCAGAGGGCATGCACCGCAGCGAAGAGCCGGGCGTGGTGCGTCGCCGGGAGCAGCCCGTCCTGCACCAGCACCTGGAGCGACAGACACGTATTGCTCTCTCCTTTCTCGCACGCGACGAGACAGGGCTCTGGCTTCATCGCGAGGCAAGGCGCTGGAGCTGCAGTCAATACGAGCGCGAGGAGCATGTGGCCAGACTCCACCACGAAGTCGCCGGTTCCGAAGCCGCTGCGTGGCGCCTGACTTGCAAAACGCCGCGGCATGCGAACGCTCCTCATCCTCCTCGGTGTGATCTCGACCGGTTGTGGTCGCGGCGACCTGCTCGAGCCTCAGAATGTTGCGGAAGGAGCGCTGCACCTTCGAGGGCGGCTGACGGTGAGCCCGGCGAAAAAGGGCCTTCTCAACATCGAGATTCCGGCGCAGGTCGACTTCACCATCGTTGGCTCCGAGCCACTGGGAACGAGCCAGACTGCGTTCACCTCGGCCCGCCGCTTCGATGGAATGACCCAGCCGGTGACGGTGCGGCCGCTGGCGCTGGGCGCGACGGCGCTCGAGAACCTCCGGCTGGCGCAGACCGGCGTTTCGATTGAAGTCGAGAACGTCGTGGCGACCGTCGGCGGTGGCGCGGTGACGGTTCGCGGCTCGGTGTCCACCTTCGCTGGTGACGTGCTCGACCAGACGACCTTCACCGGCACGCTGCTGCTCACCAGAGAGCCTGGCGGCGCGAACGTTCAGCTGAGGTCGGTGCGCCCCAACGGCGCCTTGCGCCCCTTCGATGAGCTCGAGGTTCGAGTCGAACAACCCGTCTCGTCGTCAGACCTCACGAACCTCACGGTGCTGCAGAACGGAACCCCCATCACCGTCTCAGTGCTGGCGACCTCGACGCCCTTCACGAACGTCTTCCGCGTTCGCGCGAACGAGTTGATGTTGCCCGGAGCGCGCCTGACGCTGGCCGGAGACGTCAGCCATGGCCAGGTGGCGCTCACGGTGCCCTCGGCGCCGCAAGTGAAGGTGGAAGACGTCGTTGGTGGTGGCTGGCAGTCGACCTCGTTCGAGGAGCGCGGGAAACCGAAGCCAGTCGCAGCCGATGCGCCGCCCGCGGCTGGCCCGTTGATGCAGGTGTCGAACGGCGCATCCATCTGGCGGCGTGAGGTGGTGCCGCCCACGGCGAGGCGGTTGACGCTGTGGGTTCAGTCACTGTCGACGAGCCAGCAGGCCCCGTACGGCGCGACGGCGAAGGTGGCGGCCTCGACGCAACCCGGCAGCGCGACCGTGCTCGCCGGCGTCGAGCCATCACACGCGTGCAAGGTCGACCACTTCAGCCTCTGCAGCGCGTGGACCGAGGTGTCGTACGACGTGAGCGGGCTCACCGGCCGAACGCTCTACCTCGAGGCGAACTCGACCGTGCCGGCGCAGCTGGGGAACCTCTTCGATGGCTTTCAGGTGGCCGAGCCGCACTTCGAGAACTGACGGCGAGCCGTTCGGCAGGCTGCTATCTCCACCGTCGCATGTCGTTGCCTCCGCACCTCGCCGAGCGTGTCGAACCGAAGGCGCCGCCACCACGGGCAGGCCGATACGTCGTGTACTGGACTCGAATTGCCGCGCGCGCGACCGAGAACCCTGCGCTCGACGTCGCGCTGACGATGGCGAAGTCGCTCGGCGTGCCGTGCTTCGTCTACCACGCGCTGTCGGAGCGCTACCGCTACGCCTCGGACCGCATTCACACCTTCATCCTCGAGGGCGCGCGGGACCTGCAGCGTGACTTGAAGGCCCGCGGCATCGGCTCGGTGTTTCATTTGCAGCGCGCGAGCGACCGCCGGCCGCATCTGTTGGAGCTGGCGAAAGACGCCGCGCTGGTGGTGACCGACTTCATGCCGGTGCAGCCGCTGCTGAAGTGGGACGACGAGGTCGCGAAGGTCGCGCCGCTGTGGAGAGTCGATGCCTCGTGCATCGCGCCGCTGTGGGCGTTCCCCCGTCCTCAAGACCGCGCGTTCTCGTTCCGCAAAGTCGCCGAGCCGCTGTGGAAGACGAGGCTGACGGCCGCGTGGGTCGACGTGGAGCCGTCACATCTTCCCTTCGTGCCGGAGTTCGACTCGCTCGACCTCGCGGGCGTCGACGTCTCGACGCTCGTCGCGGGCTGCGACATCGACCACGCCATCGGGCCGGTGCATCACACGAAGGGTGGTGGCGCCGGCCTCGTCAGGTGGACGCGCTTTTTCGAGACGACGCTCCATCGCTACGAGGCCGACCGGAACGACCCGCTGCGCGACGCCAACAGCCGCATCTCGGCGTACCTGCACTTCGGCCACCTCTCTCCATTCCGCGTGGCGCGTGACTGCGCGGCCCATCGCACCGACTCGTCCGAGAAGTTCCTCGATGAGCTGCTGACGTGGCGTGAGCTGTCGTGGCGCTTCTGCTGGCATCACCCCGACCACGAGAGCGTCGACGTCTTGCCGGCCTGGGCGAGAGCGACGCTCCAGCAGCACGAGCGTGATGGGCGTGAGTTCCTGCCGTCGTGGGAGCAACTCTCGCGCGGGCAGACAGGCCACGCGTTGTGGGACGCGGCGCAGCGCTCGCTCCTCACGCACGGAGAGCTGCACAACAACGTGCGCATGACGTGGGGGAAGGCGCTCATTCCGTGGACGCGAACGGCGAAAGAGGCGCTCGCGCTGCTCATCGACTTGAACCACCGCTTCGCGCTCGATGGCCGCGACCCCGGCTCGTACGGCGGCATTCTGTGGTGCCTGGGTGGGCTCGATCGGCAGTTCACGCCTGAGACGAAGTTCTTCGGCACCGTGCGCGCGCGAGACCTCGACGCGCAGGCGAAGCGCTTCGACGTCGCGGAGTACGAGCGCCGCATGCATGGGCCGTCACGAGGGCAGCCGCTCGCCGTCGCCGTCGTGGGCGGCGGCGTCGCTGGTGCGGCCTGTGCGCGTGCGCTGAGAGACCAGGGCCACAGCGTCACCGTGTTCGACAAAGGCCGCGGGCCGGGTGGGCGGGTCTCGACGCGACGTGAAGGCGAGCTGTCCTTCGACCACGGCGCGCAGTTCTTCACGGTGAAAGACGAGCGCTTCGCCCGGTTCGCCCGCTCGTGGTGGCAGGAGCGCATCGTCGCGGAGTGGAAGCCGAAGCTCGCCGTGCTGGGGACTCCGAAGCCACGCGTCGAGCTCGAGGCGGTTCCGGAAGGCAAGCCCACGCTTCGGTTGGTGGCGACGCCGGGCATGAGCGCGTTGCTGGAGCGCATGCTCGAGGGCATCGACGTTCGCTACGGCACGCGCGTCGACGCGGTGGTGCGGCGTGACGAGCGCTTCGGGCTGACGGGAGAAGAGGGCGCTCCGATGGGTGAGTACGACGCGGTGGTGGTGGCGGTGCCGTCACCGCAGGCCGCGACGCTCATCGACCCCATCGACTTCGCGATGGCCTCGAGGATTCGTGAAGCGACGATGGGGCCGACGTGGGCGGCGATGCTCGCGTTCTCCACGCCGCTCTCGGTCGACTTCGACGCGGCCTTCGTGAACGTCGGACCGCTCGGGTGGCTGGCACGTGACTCGTCGAAGCCCGACCGGAAAGAAGGGGAGCGCTGGGTGCTCCACGCGTCGGCTGACTGGAGCCAGGCGCACGTCGACGCGTCGGTAGAGGAGGTGCTCCCGCAGCTGGTCGAGGCGTTCTTCGTCACCACCGGCGCGATGCGAACCGAGCCGGTCTTCGCGAAGGCGCATCGGTGGCGGTACGCGCTGGCCACGAAGCCGCTGGGAGAAGACTGTGTGATGCACACCTCGGGGCGGCTCATCGCTTGTGGTGACTGGTGTCTGGGCGCGCGCATCGAGGCCGCCTTCTTGAGCGGGAGCGCCGCGGCCGGCCGGTTGAACGCGATTCCGCCGTCGGTGGTGGTCGAGCCGGTGGCGCCGATGCCGGGCCGCAGTCCGTCGCAGCTGCGGCTCGTCTGAGCGTTCGGAACGGTGCCGACGATGCTGACGCGAGCATGGGTGGTCTGTGTCGTGTTGGTGCAGGGGTGCGCGTGCTCGAGTTCCGCGTGGTGACGAACGGCTCGGGTGCGATGTCGGTGCACGGCGTCACCATCGAGCGCGCGGTTCGCTGAAGCGCGGTTTCACGCCACGACGACGGCGTCGACGCCGTGACGACTCAGCAGCGCTCGATGCGCCACCAGCGCCTCGTCCGTCGGCGGCGCCACGTTCGCGCAGCGTGCCTCGAGCCCCAGCCGCGCGTACTTGCCGAGATAGGTGCGCTGGTAGGGCACGAGATGGAGAGCTCGCGTGCCGAGGCTGCGTACGAACGCCGCGGTGCGCTCGAGGCTCTCGGGCTCATCGGTGAGACCGGGCACGATGGGCACCCGGAAATCCACCTGCTTCGCGCGCGCGGCGGCCAGCGCAGCGTTCGAGAAGATGCGCTCGTTCTTCTTGCCGGTGAGGACTTCGTGCCGGGCCGGGTCGGCGTGCTTCAGGTCGAACTGCAGCAGGTCGACGACGTCGAGCACTGCGAGGAGCGAGCCTTCATCCACTGCGCCCGAGGTCTGCACGCAGGTGTGAAGGCCTGCTGCGCGCGCGAGCGTGAGGAGCTCTCGCACGAACGCCGGCTGCAGCAACGGCTCGCCACCCGACACCGTCAGCCCTCCGCCGGTCGCCTCGTAGAACGCGCGGTCCTCGAGCACCTCGTTCAGCACCTCGCGCGACTCGATCGAACGCGCAGTGTCACCGGAGAACGCCTCGGGGTTGTGGCACCACGCACACCGCAGCGGACAGCCAGCGAGGAACACCGTGGTGCGAATGCCCGGGCCGTCGTGCACGCAACAGCGCTGCAGGTCGAAGACGCGCCCCTTCATGGCGACAGCTCCACGCGCGCGATGAGGTCCTCCTGAATGCAGCGTCCCAGCCGCGTGAAGTACGCCGAGTAGCCCGAGACGCGCACGATGAGGTCCTTGAAGTCGCCCGGCCGCTCCTGCGCGGCCCGCAGCGTCGCCGCGTCGGCCGCGTTGAACTGCACGTGGAACCCACCCTTCGCGAAGTACGCGCGCACCAGCCCAACGACGGCGTCGACGCCCTTCTCGGAGCCGAGCAGCCCGATGGGCAGCCGCATGTTGAGCGAGTTGCCGTAGCCGATGCGCGTCTGGTCGATACGCGAGAGGGAGTTGAGCGCCGCCGTCGGCCCCTTCGTCTCGGCGCCGTTGCTGGGCGACATGCTGTTCGACAGCGGGGCTCCGGCGAAGCGGCCGTCGGGCGTCGCGGGCTCGAGCGCGCCCTCGTACACGTTCAGCCCGTACGAGATGAGGCTCGCCTTGAAGTGGCCTCCCGTCACCGTCGGCTGGGCACGCACCAACTCGCAGAAGCGCGCCACCACCAGCACGGCGAGCGCGTCGACGTGCCGGTCATCGACGCCGAAGCGTGGACCCGCCAGCAGCCTCTGCCGCAGCGCCTCGTGCCCGCGGAAGTTGCATCGCAGCGCGGCGAGCAGTTCGTCCATCGTCAGGGAGCCCTGCTCGAAGACGAGCGCGCGCACGGTGGCCAGCGAGTCGATGATGGTGCCGAGCCCGCCGCCACCCACCGCGCCGAAGTTGTAGCGCGCTCCACCCCGCGTCATGTCCCGTGCGCTCTCGATGCAGCCGTCGATGGTGCAGCTGATGAGCGGGTTGTGAAAACGCGCGGCCCAGATGCCGTCACGCAGCCGCGTCGCTTCGGTCACGTTCGCCACCATGACGCCCAGTTGCTGGAAGAAGGCCTCGAGCAGCTCATCGAACGAGCGGAAGTCGCGCGGGTCGCCGGTGTCGGGGCCGTCCTGGTTGCCGAAGAAAGTCGTGCGCCCGCGGTTGAAGACGAGGTCGAGCGCGGTGGGGAAGTACACCTTGGTGCCGCCCGTCGCGCCGAAGGTGTCGCCGTTGCCGCTCGGCTCAACGCAGCCGACGAGGCAGTAGTCGCGCGCCGCCTCGAGCGGGTAGCCGTCGTTCATCAGCGTCGCGATGGCCGTCTCGTCACCGAGGAAGGCAGGCGAGTTGGTGCGGCGGTGCAGCTCGACGACGCGGCGCACGTACTCGGGCGGGCTCTTCACCGAGACGCGAAACGACGCCGTGGTGGCCAGGCTGGTGTTCTCCACCGCCTCGATGAAGAGCCACGAGAGCGCGTTGGTAGCGTCGTGGCCCAACGCGTCCACGCCGCCGATGGTGATGTTCTCGACGTCGGAGCCCAGGTGGTTCAACTCGACGCCGCCGAGGTTCGGCCAGATGACGACGTTGTCGTTGAGCTTGATGACGAACTCTTCCAACAGCCGCAGCGCGTGCTCCGGCGTGATGGCGCCGCGCGAGAGGTCGGCCTCGTAGAAGGGGAAGAGGAGCTGGTCGACGCGGCCGGGCGTGATGCCGCTCCCCGCGCCGTAGCTGATGATGGCCGCGTTCTGGACGAACCAGAGCGACTGCAGCGCCTCGGCGAAGGAGCGCGGCGGCAGCCACGGCACCCGCTCGCACGTCGTCGCGAGCTCGAGCAACTCAACGCGGCGCTCCATGGTGACGGGGCCGTCGGCCTGCGCACGCGCGAGCGCAGCGAAGCGTGCCGAGAAGCTGCGCATCGCGTCGCAGGTGAGGAGCACCGCCTCGAGGAAGGCGCGCTCGTCGTCGGTGCTGGCGCGCTCGAGCCGCGCCTTCGTCTGCGCCGCGATGCCCGAGAAGCCGAGCGCGAGCACGTTCTTGTGGCCCGGGACGATGTGCGCCTGCGTGTCGGTGCACCGGCCGCGGCCCTTCACGGTGTCGCTGGCACCCGCGCTGATGGCCCGCAGCAGTCGTGGCAGCCGCTTCACGAGCCCCTTCGTTCCACCTCTCGGCGTGAGGACTCGCGCGAGCGTGCGGAGCCCGAAGGCGCGCAGCTTGCGAACGAGCTCCCGGGGTGACGTGTTCGGCGGGCTGTCGAGGCCGTGCGCCTGGAGCGCTGCCACCTTCGCGTCGCGCACCGTGCGGCCGCTCCACCAGGGGATGAGGTCGTCGAGGAGCTCCCGGCGGTCCTCCGGCGTGATGCGGTAGCCGAAGCGCTCGAGCTCTTCGAGGAGGTGCTGGAAGACGAACGTGAAGTCGCCGCGCTCTGGCGCCAGCGGCGGTGCGATGGGCTTCGAGGCGCGATTGCCGACGAGCAGCTCCTCAGGCTCGAGTCGCACCGTCATCTTCTCGAAGACGTTCGCGAGGGCCTTCGCCGCCAGCAGCGACGGGTGCAGGCCTTCCTGTTCTCTCCACACCTCGGTGACGAAGCGCGCGCGCTCGATGCACAGCCAGTGTTCGGCGGTGAGCAGCCGCTCCTTCATCGCGGCGTTCTTCGGGTGGAGCGCGCGCCTGGTGCCTGACGCTGCGAACGGAAGGGACGGCGGGACGACGGCGCGTTCGAGCTGCATGACTCAGCGCCTCCCTTCGACTTCGGCGAGGAGCAGCCCGGCCACCTTGCGCACGTGGCGCTTTCGGGCAGCGAGCGCGGCGGGCGAGAACGGGTCCTTCCCAGTGAGGCGGCGCAGCACCTCGCCGTAGGTGAACCACGAGACGACCATGCCGTAGACGGTGGTGAGCAGGTTCACCGCGTCGAAGTCGCGCGGCGCCTTCTTCAGCACCTCGCCCAGCCACGTCACCCCGAGCTGAAACATCGGCAGGGTGCGCTCGACGATGCGCTCGACGTGCCGGCCGCTGGTGATCTCCCGCTGCACGATGCGGGTGAAGGCGTGGTGCTCGCCCAGGAAGTCCGCGTAGGTGTCGAGCAGCGCCTCGACCTGCGTCGTGAGGTCCGTCTCGTGCTTTGCCAGCGACGCCTGCAGCGCCTCGCCGAGCGCCCCGTAGTACCCGTCGAGCAACGCCTCGAGCAGGTCGTCCTTGGTGCCGAAGTGGTAGTGAATGAGCGCCTTGTTGACGCCCGAGCGCTCCGCGATGTCGCGGGTCGTCGTCACGTCGAAGCCCAGCTCACCGAATAGCCCGTCTGCCGCCTCGAGGATTCGCTGCCTGGTCTCTGACGCGTCCATGGAGCCTCCGTGCGTTGAGCAGGAGGTTTAGGCGCTTGGTTAACTCCGCGTCAACTCCCCGCCTACCGGGTGCGCCCCTTGAGGATGAACTGCACGCCGCCGGTGAGCTCGAACTGTTGGCCCGCCGGCAGGGACTCGTGGCGGAGCACCTGGCCCGTGACCGGGTTGATGACGTCGAACTCCACTGCGACACGCGGCTCGAGCGTCAGCCGGTCTTTGATGCCGAAGGGGAAGATGACGAAGTCGGTGCCCTGCACCACGCCGTACACGCGCACCGCGCCGGTGCCGCCGCTGTCGGGCCACATCGCGTTGGGCACCAGCGTGCCATTCGACTCCCGCGCGTACGGCTTGAACGGTGCGTCTGCCCAGTGCGCGTTCTTCTGCGTCCAGGCGGCGACGCCGGCCGGCACGACGCTCGCGAGCGCTTTGAAGGACGTGAACCCGGGCTCGTTCATCAGGTCGGTGTCACCCCGCACGCCAGAGCTCGTGTGAAAGACGTACGCCCCGACGCCAGAGACCCACGACACCAGCGCGCCCGCGACGAGCTTCTCGGGGTCGTTCTCGCTCGCCACCGACGCCCCGGGCCCGATGGGCTCGTTGTTCGACGCCAGCTCCGGCACGCCCGTGTAGTACCGCCACTCCCACGGCTGCCGCACCGGCCGCCACGAGCCCTCGGTCTTCGTGCAGTCGCGGTCGAAGTGCACCGTCGCGAAGTCGGCCACGCCGCCGCCGTAGAGCCCCTCGACCGTCTCCTGCTCGTAGCCGTCGGGTGCGCTCGCGGCGACCAACACGTCGGTCCGGTCCTTCATGTATCGGCTGAGCGCGCGCAGCTGCGTGCGGCCGGCGTCACCGGCGAAGCCGTTCTGCCAGGCCTCGTTGGCCACCTCGAAGGCGAAGAGCTTGTGCTCGCGGCCCCGGGACATGGCGAGGAAGGTGTCGACGAGCGCGTAGCGGTCGGCCTCGACGGGAATGTTCTTCTGCCCGTCGCCGATGAGCGTCCACTGCACGCGCAGGCCGTAGCGGTCGAAGGCGAGGTCGGTCAGGCCAGCGAGGTCGGCGGCGTAGCCGGGGGCGCGCCAGTCGAGCTCACGGCCGTCCCAATAGTCGGGCGCGGTGACGTCTCCCACGACGCCGAGCGCGCGGAAGTAGTGGAAGCCGTTCTTCGACATCGCGTCGAGCCAGCGCTCGCAGCGCGGCCGGTCATTCCGGTACATCCACAGCGCAGACATCCACGTCGCGCCGAGCGCGTTGAAGGCCCCATCGTCGTCGGCGAACGCGCGGCCCTGGCCACGCACCTTGCCGTGACGCGCGGTGACGCCCGTCGGGAGCACGCCGCTCGACACCGCCTCGAGGCGAAACGTCTCCCACGGCCCGGCGCTGGTGCGGTCGGCGCGCACCACATCGCCGCCTCCCAGCTCCGCCACCACGAAGTGCCCGTCGACCGTCTCGAACGACACCTCGTCACCGGCCCTCACCGCGCCCGCGCCAGCGACACGATTCACGCGGAAGGTCGCCCACGCACCGGGGCTCGTTCCCGTCGCGAGCAGTGCGCCACCACCACCAGCTGCGGCCAGCAGGTACGGACCGCCGTGGCTCTTGAGGTGAACGCGTCCGCCGTGCGCCAGGGGGCTCGTCTCGGCCTCCAGCGTGAACGTCTCCCACGCGCCGACGCTCGCCCGGTTCGCGTTGACGAGCCCGCCACCCCCACCTTCGGCGACGACGTACTGGCCACCATGACTCTTCAGCGCGACCTCACCGAGCGCAGGCCACGGAGCGCCGGTCGGAGGCTCCACCGTCGTGCCAGCGTCGGGCGGAGGTGTCGTCGTGCCGGCGTCGGGCACCGGCGTCGTGCTGGCGTCGGGCGTCGAGTCGGGCGGCTGCCCGTCCATCGGGTTGGGAGTGCCGGCCGGGTCAGGGCGTTCGCACGCGACGGCGAGGATGGCGAGCGCGCACCAGGTGAGAACTCGAGGTTGCAGCTTCATGAGCGACTCCAGACGCAGAGGGAACGCAGCGGCGTGTACCAGCGGCTTTGCGAGCGTCGTCAGCACGCGGCGCCAGAAGGATGAGCTTTGGACGCCACTGGCACATGCGCTGCATTTCGCAGAACCCGATGTCCGTTCTCCTGCAGTCACCGACGAGCCCCGCGCTGATCAGCTCGCGCTGCGTGCCCGCGTTCCTGCGGCACGTGAGGGAGCGTGGCGGCGACGTCGAGCAGCTCCGCGAGCGCTTCGGCCTGCCCGTCGACGTGGAGCGCTTCCCCACCGCGAGCCTCTCGCCTGCCGCGCTCGTCGAGTTCGGCAGCGCGTGCGCAGCGGCGTCGAACGACCCGTCCATCGGCTTCTCTGCAGCGCGACGGGCTCCGCGCGGTGCGTTCGGGCTCTTCGAGTTCGCGCTGCGCACGGCGCCGTCGCTGCGTGAGGCCTTCGCGAGGCTGGGCCGCTACGGCCGGCTCGTCGCGCCGTGGGCCAGGTTGGTCGTCGACGCAGACCGGCCGGGCTTCACGCGGGTCTCGGAGCAGCTGCTCGGACTTCCGCATGGCCTCGGCCGCGAATACGACGAGTTCTCACTGGGCCTGTTGCTGGCGGTGCCGCGCGTGCTGCTCGACGCGGCCTTCGTTCCATCGCGGGCGTGGCTCAGCGTCGCGAAGTGGCCAGAGGCTCCGTCGGTGCTGCGCGTCGGAGCGGTCGAGGTGCCGCTCGAGTACGGCGCCGCGTCGCGGGGCTTCTCGTTCGAGACCGCGCTGCTCGACGCGGTGCCACGGGAAGCCGACCCTGCGCTCGGCGCGGTGCTGACGGCGCAGGCGGAGCGCGAGCTCGACGCCCTCCCGCGCAGTGACGGGTTGCTCGACGTGCTGCGCTCCCTGCTGCTGGCCACCCTCGAGCACGGAGAGCCCGACCTCGAAGAGACCGCGCGCTCGTTGCACATGAGCGGCCGCACGCTGCAGCGCCGCCTCGACGCGCTCGGCACCCGGTTCGCGCGCGAGCTGGAGCAGGTGCGGCGAGGCCTGTCGCGTCAGTTGCTGGCCGACGAGACGCTGCCGCTCGCCGAGGTGGCCTTCAGGCTTGGCTACTCAGACGTCGGCACCTTCGTGCGCGCCTATCGGGGCTGGACGGGGCGCACACCGGGCGCCGAGCGGCGAAGGCCGTCGACCGCGGCAGTCGTAGCTGCGAGCGCGCGGTGAGCGGCGCCACAGGGCCTCACGTCAGCCAGCTCGTCTGAAGCGCTTCGCTCTTCCCTCCCTGTGAAGGCTGGGTTGAAGGCCTCGCTCGCGTGGCCCTACCCGACCTCGGGCATGACCTGAATGATCTCTGCCCGAATGAAGCGGGCATGCTCCGCGCTGGGAAGGTCGCTGACCAGGACCGAGTGCTCGCGCTCACGCTTCAGCAACACCAGGTGGTGCTTGAAACGAATCGTCAGCCCGGACCTGCTCTTGAAGCGCTCGGTCTTCACCGCGACCTTCAAGCCGCTGGTCGCGCCGAGGATGCGCTTCACGGTCGGGATGGGCGCGCTCCCCGCGGTCGCTGAGGTCGAGTTGATGATCATCGTGGAACGACCGACGACCCGCACCGCGCCACGATGGAGCAACCACACTCCGACCAGGAAGCCCGACACGGCCAGCAACGGGAAGATCCAGACACCCTCGCCGGCCCCCCTCTTCGAGAAGGCCACCATCGCTGCGAACATCAGCAGGCCAGAGCCAATCACCCAATCGCCCAGACCGCCGCCGACCGAGCCCTTCCAGGTGAGCACGGTGTTCTCACCCTCGACGTGTCGGGTCATGCCCTCGGGGATCATCGAGACCTCCTATCTCGCTTCGTCGGCCGGGAGCGTCTCCTTCTCCAGCGGCCGTCTGCCGGGCTCAGGCGCTGGCGACGATGATAGCCACGGTGCCGAGCGCTGCGACGAGGAAGACGGAGCCGAAGATGATCAGGATGACGGCTCCGGCGCCGATCGGGCTCGCGAGGTACGCCGTCTTCGGATCAGCCGCGTCGTAGAGCACGTCGACCACGGTGCCCTCGCCGTACTTCTTCACCATCGCATTGGCGGCCTTCTTGGAGCCGGTGCGGTACGGCTGTGGCGCGTACGCGGTGCCGACGTGTCTCACGCCGTTCACGTGGTAGGCGTATTGAATCCGAAGCTCGTACCAGGCCGACTCGTACGACTCGCCGTCTTCGTCCTGTCCGCGCGAGGTGCCCGACATGAGCCGCGACTCGAGCACCGTGCCCTGGGCGCGCGGCCACTGCCGAATCCGACGCCGCTTGAGTGCGTGGTGCAGGCCGTAGCCAGCGATGAGCCCGCCAGTCAGCAAGAAGACCACCACTGCGGCGACGCCAGCGAGCATCGGCGCAGCCTAGACCGCAAAACGACGACGACCCGGACCTCCTCATCGGAGTGTCCGGGTCGCGCGAGCCACCAACCGTCAGTGAGCTCAGCGGTACAGCGAGTAGTTCTTGAAGTTGTCCTGCAGGTCCGTCGGCAGCTTCTTCGCTTCGGTCTTGCTGATGAAGCCGTCGCCGTTCGCGTCAGCGCGCTTCGCCATCACCGCCACGTAGTCCGTGAAGCGGTTGACGAACTTCGACGCCGTCACCGAGCCGTTGTCCTGCGCGCCCCAGCGGTGGTTCTCGAAGTTGTCCTTCAGGTCCTTCGCCAGCGACTTCGCCTCGGCCTTCGTCAGGTACGTGTTGCCGTCCTTGTTGGCCTTGGCGACGTTGGCGCGAATGTACGAAGCGGAGGAACGGATGAAGTCGGCGACCTTGACGCTGCTCATGGGTGGCTCCGGTGCGGCGAAGTGAGAGAGTGTGTGGAAGACACTGCTGTTGTCGGCGTCCGCCTTCATGAGTTTCGTCATGAATTTCAGGTATTTGTCTTCTCAGTTCGTGAGTGAGAACCGTCAAGCAGCCTGACATCGAGGCCTGTTGAGGCGAGCGACTTCGCGCGCAGGACGCAGAGGCGGGTCTGGTACTTTCCGCTCCCCATGCGCGTCGTCTTCCTCGCCCCGACGTTTCCTCCCGAGATGATTCAGTACACCCGTGGCCTCGCGGAGGTCGGCGCGAAGGTCTACGGCATCGCCGATACGCCGCGTGAAGGGTTGCCGCGCGAGCTCAAGCCGTACCTGCACGACTACCTGCAGGTGCCGCGCATCATGGATGAAGAAGACGTCATCAACCGCGCGACGGCGTGGCTCAAGGGCGTGCCGGTCGACCGCGTGCTGGCCAACTGGGAGCCCCTCGTCATCCTCGCCGCGAAGATGCGGGAGCGCTGGGGCATGCCGGGCATGAGCGCCGACGTGGTGCGTGGGTTTCGCGACAAGCAGTTGATGAAGGAGCGCGTGCGCGCCGCCGGTCTGCGCGTGCCGAAGTCGAAGCGCTGCACCTCGGAGCGCGAAATCCGCGAGGCGGCCGACGAGATTGGCTACCCGCTCGTGGTGAAGCCCATCGCCGGCGCTGGCAGCGCAGACACGTACAAGGTGACTGACGCGAAGGAGCTCGAGACGACGCTCCAGAAGGTGCGTCACGTGCAAGAGGTGTCGTGTGAGGAATACATCACCGGCGAAGAGTTCACCTTCGACACCGTGTGCATCGACGGCAAGCCGGCCTACGAGAACATCGCGTCATACCTGCCCAAGCCCATCGAGGCGCGCAGCAACGAGTGGATTTCGCCCGTCATCATCACCGTGCGCGACATGTACCAGGCGCGGCTCAAGCCCGGCGTCGAGCTCGGTCGCAACGTGCTCAAGGCGCTCGGCATGGGCGACGGCTTCACGCACATGGAGTGGTTCCTCACGCCTCGCGGTGAAGCGGTGTTCGGCGAAATCGGCTGCCGGCCCGGCGGCGCGCACCTCGTCGACCAGATGAACTACACGAGCGACATCGACCTGTTTCGCGAGTGGGCGCGCGTGGCGACGTGGCGCAGCTTCGAGGCGAACGTGCCGCGCAAGTACAACGTCGGCATCGTCTTCAAGCGCGCCTTCGGGCAGGGCCGCGTCACCCGCATCGAGGGCCTGGGGAGCTGGTTGAAAGAGGCCGGCCCGTGGTGCGTGGAAGAGGCGCTCTTCCGCCCCGGCACGCAGCGGCGCAACTGGAAGAACACGCTGCTCTCCGATGGCCACGTCGTCGTTCGTCACCCCGACTGGAACGAGGCGCACCGGCTGTCGTTCGCCGCGGCGACGGGCATTCGCATGTTCGCGCAGTAGGAGACTGAGCGTTCGTGGACTACCGGATTCAGCGCGGCGACACCTTGTCGGCCCTCGCGAAGAAGTTCGACACCACCGTCGAGCGTCTCGCGCGCGTCAATGGCATCGAAGACCCCGACCGCATCGCGGAAGGGAAGACGCTCCACATCCCCGACGGGTTCGATGACGACGTCGAGCCACCGGAGCCGCCGTCGACCTGGGTGCCTCCGGGGAACATCGACTTCGGCCCACGCCCACCGCCACCACCTCCTGGAGGCCCGACCGACATCCGCGGCCTCGGCACGCTGTCGGCGCGCTACGAATCGAACGGCAACCCCGGCACGGTGTCGAGCGGTCGCGGAGACCCCGGCGGCGTCAGCTACGGCGCGTACCAGTTCGCCACCAACCCCGGCTCGGCGCGCGCGTTCTCGGCGTGGCTCCAGCGCACCGAGCCTGCGCTCGGCCGTGCCTTTGCTGGCCTCTCACCCGGCAGCACGGCGTTCTCGAATGCGTGGAGAGCAGTCGCGGCGCAGCGGCCAGACGAGTTCCTCGCGGCGCAACACGCGTTCGTCGGCGCGCGGTACTTCGAGGTGTCGCGCCGTCAGCTCGAGTCACGGCTGCCCGGGCTCGACCTGTCGCAACGCAGCAAGGTCGTGAGTGACGTGCTGTGGAGCAGCTCGGTGCAGCATGGGCCCGCCGGCGCCGTCGGTGTCTTCACGCGCGCGCTCGCGGGTCGCGACCTCAGTCAGCTCTCCGACGCCGACCTCATCAACGCGGTCTACGACGAGCGCGGCCGACGAGACCGCAACGGCGAGCTCGCGTACTTCTCGTCGAGCTCACGCGCGGTGCAGACCGGCGTCGCGCAACGCTTCGTGGACGAGCGGGCCGAGGCGCTCGCGTCGTTGTGAGACTGACGCTGGCGATGGGTCTGCTGGTGGTGGCGTGTGACGCCGAGGTCGCCGCGCCACCCGTCGCAACGCGGCTCGACGCCGTCACCCGGACCGTCGGGGCGTCTCCCGGCGCGCGCTACGGAACGTCGCTGGCGAGCTGCGCAGGCCTCAACACCGGGGCTCCCGGTCGCAACAGCATCTATTCGAACACGAGCGAGCTGCCGCTGGGCTTCTCGGGAGCAGGAAGCGCGGTGGCCTGCGTCACCACCAACGTCGCGACCGTCGCGCCCGACGCGGGCGCCATCGTCTTCACCAACCTGCCTCCCCTCACCGATGCGGGCACGTTCAACCTGATCGAGGCCTCGATCGCGCTCGCGACGACCAGCGGGGGTCTGCTCGTCGCCGTCGGCACTCCGCTCGAGAGGTGCCTCAACGGGACCTGCACCGGTGGCGTGCTGGTCTGGCAGGTGTCGAGCTCGGTCCAGGTGTTCAGGGCTGCACTTCGTCCGGACGCAGGCATCGGGCTTGGCGCCGATGTCGCGCTCGGGCGCTTCATTGGAACGACGAACTACGTGTTTGCCGCGGCGCCAGGAGCGCCGAGTCCGATGATCATCGACACCCTCACCCCCTCGCTCAGTCCGCTGGTGGGCCTCTGGCCGGGCGTCACTGCCATCGAGCTGGCCACGCTGCCCGGCGCCGATGGTGGCACTTCCTTCGGGCTCGTGTTGGGGCAACCCATGATGAGCCGCGCGGTCGGCATCGTGCCGCAGAATCCAGGAGCTCCTCGGACGACGAGCTGGGACCTGAGAAGGACCGTCTCCTGCGCGCCTGATGCAGGCGTCGGCACAGTCGTCGCGGCCGGCGACTTCGACAGCGACCTCATCGACGACGTCGCGCTCAGCAACCCTGACACCAACACCGTCGCCGTCGGGCTCAGTGGCGACCTGTATCGCTGCATCACCGTGCCTACGCCGGTCGGCCTCGGGGCCACTGCCGCCTTTGGCAAGGCGCTCGCGTTTCGCGGCGTCGGAACCACCGCGCGGCTCGTGGTGGGCGCTCCGGGCGCGGAAGGTGGTACCGGAGCCGTCTTCGAGTTTTCGTTGTGTGAAGTGCTGGGAAATTGCCCCGGGACTGATGGCGGCGCCGTCGATGGCGACGCAGGGGTCGTCGATGCTGGAGTCGATGCAGGGGTCGTCGACGCGGGCGGTCCTGCCGATGCAGGCGCAGTCGACCCCTCCGACGCAGGCGCAGCGCTCGATGCAGGGCCTCTTCCTGACGCAGGCCCCGACGGTGGTGACGCAGACGGAGGGCCCGCGCTGACCTTCATCCCGGCGTGTGGCTGCACCGACGCGCCGGGCTCCTTCAGCCTCGCCGCGCTCGCGCTCATGCTGACCCTTCGACGCTGGACACGACGCACCTGACGGAGTGGGTTTCGCGGCATGCGCGACGTCCACGTCCTCGCCTCCGCCACCACGCCGTTCAAGCGCTGGCCCGACAAGACGCACCTCGACCTCACGCGTGAGGCGGTGCTCGCGGTCCTGAAAGACGGCGGCCTCGACGACGGCTCGCCCATCGGGAGCATCCACTTCGGCAACTGCGCGATGCACCTCTTCGGGCAGTCGAACATTCGCGGGCAGGTCGCGCTGCTGCCGTTGATCAGAGAAGGCCGGCTGACGCCGCAGACGCCCATCACCAACGTCGAGGCGGGCTGCGCGACGGGCACGGTGGCGTTTCACGGCGCGTGGATGGCGGTGGCGTCAGGGCACGTCGAGCTCGCGCTCGCCATCGGCGTCGAGAAGACGTTCATTCCTTCGGCGCCGGCGAAGATGCTCGAGCTCTTCGAGGGCGGGCTCGATCAGCTGCGGCCCGAGACATGGAGGACGCTGTACCGGGACTCCGCGCCGCTCTGTGGCACGACCTTCGAGCCGCGGCCCGACCGCATCACCATTCTCGACGCCACCGCGCTCAACGCCGCGTGGCACATGAAGCGCTACGGCACGACGCCGCGTCAGCTCGCCGCCGTCTCGTCGAAGAACCACGCCAACGGCGCGAAGAACCCGAACGCGCAGTACCAGCAGGTGATGTCCATCGACGAGGTGCTGGCCGACAAGACGGTGCTGGCGCCCTTCACGCGCGCGATGTGTGCGCCCATCAGCGACGGCGCGGCTGCGGTGTTGGTGTGCTCGAGCGAATTCCTCTCGCGTCACGCGCCTGCGACACGCCGGAAGGTGTCCGTGGCCGCCACCGTGCTGGTGAATGGAACCCGCGAGCGTCCTGATGCGCCGTCGGTGACGAAGTTCGCGGCGACGAAGGCGTTCAGGCTCGCGCAGCTCGCTCCCGGAGCCGTGGACGTCGCCGAGCTGCACGACGCGACGGCGTTCGCCGAGATCGCCGCGATGGAGGACCTGGGCTTCTGCGCCGAGGGCTCGGGTGGCGCGTACGCCGAGTCGGGCGCCACCAGCCTCGAGGGCGAGCGGCCCATCAACACCTCGGGCGGACTCGAGTCGAAGGGCCACCCGCTCGCGGCGTCAGGGCTCGCGATGATTCACGAGGTGACGCAGCAGCTCCGCGGAGAGTGCAGCGGCCGGCAGGTGCAGGACTGTCACGTGGGCCTCACGCACAACGCCGGTGGCCTCATCGCGTTCGACGAAGCGATGTGCGCGGTGACGGTGCTGCGCGCGAGTTGAGGCGCGCCCGGGACCTGCCGTGGTGGGCGCCTGGACCGGTCCGCCGTCAGTCGTCGTCCGGCGAATACGTGTACGCGCGCTCCTCTGCCGTCACGGTGTCCCCGAGTTCGACCCGCGTCATGCCACGGAGCGCCGGAGCACCGAAGTGCGACACCAGCGCTGCGCCAGCAATTGAAGCCAGGGTCTTCGGGCACCAACCTCGTGCGGGCCTCGCCGCGCTGGAATGGCGTGCAGCGTCGCGTCAGCGCACGAAGTGGAACTCGATGGCGAGCGCTTCGGAGGCGCCCGGCGCGACCGAGCTGAGTCCTTCGCCAGAGGCCAGCGCCCCGCCTGGCGCCGTCCACGGCTCGACGCAGATGAAGGGCTGATCAGGCAGCGTCCACAACACCAGCGTCGAGAGCTGCGGGGTCGAGTTGAGCTCGATGCGGCTGCCGTCTCCGCGGAGCAGCGTCGCGGCTGGGCCGTGGTCGAGCAGGGCGACGTCGACTTCTCCTTCACCGAAGTGCACGGGGCTCGCAGGTCGGACCTCTCCGCTCCGACGTTCCTTGAGCCGCGTCGCCTTCGACGGCACCTGCGCCTTCGCCTTCTGCGCGACCGGCACCGTGAAGTACGGGTGGGTGCCCGCGTGCAGCGGCATCGGCACGTCGCCGGTGTTCGTGAAGCGCCACTCGAGCAACAACCGGCCGTCACTCAGCGACACCGCGAGCTCGCTCTCGAAGTCGAACGGAAACCCCACGCGCGTCGCGTCGCTCGAGCGCAGCCGCATCGAGATGCGCGCCGTGTCGTCGTCGCCCACCGCGTCGACGACCTCCCACGCCGCGAGCCGTGCGAGGCCGTGCTGTGGCTGGCTGATTCTTCGGCCGGCGAACTCCACACCCTCGGCAGGCAGCGGCCCCGCGTTCGGAAAGAGGAGCGGAATGCCACCGCGCACGTTGCGGCTGACGTCGACCAGCGTCGCCTCGTCGAGGAAGAGGAGCGCCTCTCCGCCGACGCTCCAGTGCGTGACGAGCCCTCCACGGCCAGGCACCAGCCGCACCTCGGCGCCGTCGCCCGACAACACGTACGTCTCGAGAGAGCCAGGGCCAGCGCGACGCTCGATGCGCATCAGTGCAGCGGCCTGGTGTTGGTGACGCGCAGTGACGACTCCTGCGCGAAGAGGAACACCTCGGTGTCGGGCGCCACTTCGACCGACGTCTGCGCCGAGCCGCCGAAGAACTTCACGTAGACCTGCCGCGTGCCGGGCGCGACGTTGCCGATGGTGAGCTGGCCGGTCTGGTTCTCGCCCGTTCGCCGCGCGCCATCGACGCTCACCGTGCAGGGTTTCTGGCAGTTGAGCCGGAACATGCTCGGCGCCGTCGAGAGAGCGCCGTTCTTCGTGAGCTGCGGCGCCGCGCGTGGCGTGACCGAGCCCAGCGCCAGCCGGCTCTTCGAGACGATGACCTCGACCTCGCTCGACGCCGGAATGTCGAGGTACCCGGACGCGATGTTGATGGAGGCGAAGCCCTCGATGTCGAAGCGCGTCTTGCCGGCGGGCACGTCGGAGAACTCCCACAACTGCGAGTTCATGCGGCGACCGACTCCGCCGCCCACGCGCGTCGAGCAGTCCGAGGGGCACTTCACGCGCACCAGGCTGGTCGCTGGTGGTGCACCACGTGCCGTCCCGCTCTGTGGAGGCGGTGGCGGCGCCGGAAGCGGTGGCGCGCTCCACCCGGTGTCAGGGCCTTTGTTGACCGGCGGCGGCGGCGGTGGGGGCGGCACCTGCTGCGCGGGTTGCGCCGTCGCGGTCCGTTGAGGCAAGGGCGGTGCGTTTCCTGCCTGGCTGACGACGAGCGTGAGGGCGATGGCGAGCATGCGGGGGCTCCGGGAAAAGGCGAAGGCGCAGACTGCCACGCCGCCGGGATTCTTCACGCGTTCTGTGTGGTGGCTCTGCCCCGACGAAACGAGTCTGAAACGCGCGACATTGAATGTGCTTCTTTTCAGACTCGATGAGGGGCCGGCGGATCCGTGATGAGTTCACGACCGACGAGGTGCAGATCAGTTCGACGAGTCGTGAGCGCTCGCGAGCGAATCGGCGAGGGGGCCGTCGATGAATTCGTGAGTTCGTGAACGCTCGCGAACCGCATCCTGGGCCGAGACGAACGACCCGCCGCTGTTCATCGCGAGCGACGAGCGCCAGAGCGGCGGCACCTTCGAGCGCAACAGCCTCACCATGGAGCGCATGCAGCGCAGGGCGGGGTGACGTTGGACGAAGCCAACCGCATCTTCCGAGACGTGCCCCGCAGCGTCAGCTGAGCGACTGGCTCCTGCGCTGCTCGGAGCGACGAACACGAGGCCGCACCCCGGTGGACCGCTGCCTACGGAGCGGCACGCAGCGACGCACACAACGGGCCCAGCGCCCGCGCGAGGGCAGGGCCGGGGTGCAGCAGGTCCTTGTTCGCGAGCGCGACCCACCGGCTCTTCGGCGTGAGCGCCTTCACGGACTCGCGGCCATCGCCAGTGTCCGACGCATCGACCACCACCTGTGGCGGGCTCGCGACGAGCTGCTCTCGCGACCACACCGGGTACGCCGTCGCCGCGCGTGTCGCGACGTTCTGCACGCCGCAGTCACGCAGCAGCTCATCGGCGAAGCTGCCGGGCCCGGCCACCACCAGCGGCGAGAAGCCGTAGATGAAGAGGACTGACGGTGCAGCGCCCTTTGGCGTGAGCGCCCGCTCCTTCGCGCGGGCGGCTTCGAGCTCGCCAATCAGCTCCGCCGCGCGCGCGTCCTTCTTCAGCACCGCGCCGAGAATGCGCATCGCTTCGCTGGCATCGGCGAGGGTCGTCAGCGGCAGCGCGAGCACCGTCACGCCGAGCGAGGCCAGCTTCTCGATGGGCTTCTGGTTGCCGGGAGACTTCTGCACCACGACGAGCTGCGGCTTCAGCGTCAGCACCGTCTCGATGGACGGGTCGACGAAACCTCCCACGCGCGGCAGCGCCTTCACCTCGGGCGCCTCGTCGAAGCGGCTGACGCCGACCAGCACGTCCTGCGCGCCCAGGGCCAGCACCGTCTCGGTCAACGAGGGCGCGATGGTGATGACGCGCGTGACGGTGGCGGGAGGTTTCGGGCCCAGCCACTGAGCCGGGCTGGCAGCGAGGAGGAGCGCGAGCAACACGACGGCCGCATCGCACACTCCCGCCCTCGACGGGAAGCGGAGCCAACCCTCGCCCATCGACAGTGCCGACGTGAAGCAGGCCCGACTGGGGCTACAGTCGCCGCGTGCCGACACCCTGGTGGCTCTCCCACGTGGCGGCGCTCGAGCTGCCGATCGCGCTCGAGCCGCTCTCGCTCGGCGCGCTGTGGCACCTCAGCGAAGGCCTGCGGTTCGTACGCGACAACGTGCAGCCCGAGTTGTTGGCGCAAGACGTCGCCGCGACGCCGGGCGTCTCGGTGCAGTGGAGCTCGTTTCTGTCGCGCGAAGGTCTCGTTCGTCAGGCCCTCTCGCTGGCGACGGCGCTCGAGCTCGCTTCGATTCGTGGTGGAGCCCGGTCCCCCTCGGCGTTCCGCGCGCATTGGGAGGCCCTCGGCTTCGTCGCCCACGTCGCCCGGGATGGCACGCCCGCCGACGACTACCTCGACGCGCTCTTCCTCACCTCGCGCCTCTCGTTCGTCTCTTCCAGCGCGCCGCTCGCCAACGTGAACCTCGCCTCGCGGGCTTCGCGCGTGTCTGACTTCCTCTCGGTCGCCGCGCCGGGGCGCTCCGACGTGGTGTTCGACCTCGGCTCAGGCAGCGGCAAGCTGGCGCTCACCGTCGCGGCGAGCAGCGAGACGACGGTGCAGGGGGTCGAGCTGGTCGAGAGCGCCGTCGACGAGGCGAACGGGTCTGCCATCGCGCTGGGTCTGCAGAACGTGGCGTTCCAGCGCGCCGACGTGCGTGACGTCGACCTCTCGGCCGGCACCGTCTTCTATTTGTACTTCCCGTTCCGCGGCGAGGTGGCGTCGTCGGTGGCCGCGACCCTCGGCGCGCTCGCCAGACAGAAGGACATCACCGTCTATGCGTCAGGGCCCGTGCGCGACTACGGCGAGTTCTTCGTCCGAGAGGTCGAACAGGGCGCCCTGCGCCTCGTGCAGCGGCGTGGCGAGTTCGAAGAGGTGATGGTGTTGCGCAGCGAGCGCGGCTGACGGCTCAGCCAAGCACTTCACGAACCCGCCTCAACAACGTGCTGGCCGTGAGGGGTTTCTGCAGAAAGTGTGCGCCGCTCTCGAGGGTGGCTTGTTGAGCGACCGCGTCTTCGGTGTAGCCCGAGGTGAACAGCACCTTCATCAGCGGGCGCTGGTGGCGCATCCGCTCTGCGAGCTGGTGACCGCTCATGCGTGGGAGCACCACGTCGGTCACGAGCAGCTCGATGTCGTTTCCATACCGCTCGGCGATGAGAAACGCTTCACCGCCGTTGTGCGCGTCGAGCACGGTGTAGCCCTGACGCCGGAGCAGTTGCGCTTCCATCACGCGAACCTGGTCATCGTCTTCGACGAGAAGAATCGTCTCGGTGCCGCGCAGGCTGACGGGCGGCGCTGCGGCTGGCTGGGCTGTGGTGGCCGCCTGGTCGACGCGCGGGAAGTAGACCTTGAAGGTGGTGCCCCGGCCCGGTTCGCTGGTCACCCAGAGGTGTGCGCGCGTCTGCTTGACGATGCCGAAGACCGTCGCGAGGCCGAGCCCGGTGCCCTTGCCCTTCTCTTTGGTGGTGAAGAAGGGCTCGAAGATGTGCTCCAGCGTCGACGGGCTCATGCCCATGCCGGTGTCGCTGACGGCGAGCATGACGTAGGGGCCCGGGAGCACGTCGGCGTGGCTCGCGGCGTACGTCGCGTCGAGCTCGACGTTCGACACCTCGACCGTCAGCATGCCGGAGCCAGTCATCGCGTCACGCGCGTTGACTGCGAGGTTCATCACGACCTGCTCCACCTGGGTCGGGTCGGCCTCGATGGAGCCCCCGGGTGAGGCAGCGAGGAGCGACAGGTCGATCTGCGCGCCGACGAGTCGACGCAGCATCTTCTCCATGTCACGCACCACGTACGCCAGGTCGAGCACCTCGGGCTGGAGCCGCTGGCGGCGACTGAAGGCCATCAACTGGCGAACGAGGGCGGCGGCGCGCTCTCCGGCTTTTCGCACCTCGTCGAGCTCTTCACGCAGCGGGCTCTTCGGGTCGAGCTCGTCGGAGACGTAGATGGAGTAACTGAGAATGACCGACAGCAGGTTGTTGAAGTCGTGCGCGATGCCGGCCGCGAGCTGTCCCGCGACTTCCATCTTCTGGCTCTGCCTGAGCTCCTGTTCGAGGTTGCGGCGCTCGGTGACGTCGGTCTGCACGCCGACGAAGTGCGTGAGTCGGCCCTGCTCGTCGAGCACCGGTGAGATGGTCATGCTGTTCCAGAATGGGGCGCCGTCTTTGCGGTAGTTGAGCAGCTCGACCGTGCACGCTCGACCGGCCGCGATGGCCTCGCGAATTCTGGTGACCGAGCCCGCGTCGGTGAGCGGGCCCTGCAGGAGTCGACAGTTTCGACCGATGAGCTCCGAGGCGGCGTAGCCCGTCAGCTTCTCGAAGCTGGGGCTCGCGTAGACGATGGGGTTGTCGCCCGCGTGCGCGTCGGTGATGGCAATGCCTTGAGACAGGGCCGCGATGGCACGGTCTTTCATGCGCAGCTCGGCGTGTTCGACCCGAAGCGCCTGATAGGCCGCTCTGAGCTGGTGCGACTTCGCCTCGAGCTTTCGGACCAGCCCCTGATTGTAGAGCTTCATGCCGGCTTCAGATTCGTCGCCGGCCGCGGTTGGTGGCCTCGGGGCACCCGTCGCGACGCGGCTCAGCGCTGCGTCGAGCTTCGAGATGAAGTCGTCTGGCGTCGTCGGCTTGATCAGAAACGCGTCGGCTCCCAGCGACAGCGCCAGCCGCTCGTCTTCGGCGTCGGTGAAGGTCGCCGTACAGATGATGAAAGGCACGAGCGAGAGGCGCTCGTCCGCGCGCCACCGGCGGAGCAACATCAGGCCGTCCATCACCGGCATGACCAGGTCTGAGATGACGAGGTCGGGCAGCTCGTGACGCGCCTTGTCCAACGCCTCTGCCCCGTTGTCGGCTGACGTCACCTGCCAGCCGTGTTCCTCCAGCAACGTCTGCAGCAACGAGGGGGTCTGTTCGGCGTCTTCGACGAGGAGCGCCCGCTTCATCGAGCGTTCGGGGACTGCCGGGGTACGCACCGCGTGCAGTCCTGGCATCGAGCCCCCTCGTTCGGCCGCCGCGACGAGCGGCAGGACCGGATGATCAGGTAACGGGCAGCTCGCCTGGGTGCTCGTTCAGTTGGGCCGTCGTCGTCGAGCGTCTTTCAACTCGTGAAGGTGTGCACGGACGAGTCGTCGGATGTCGAGTCGGCGAACGTCTGGTCCTGCCCCGGCACCTGCTTGAGCCAGGCGATGGCCTCGTTGAGCTGGCCGAATACCTTGTTGGGGTAGGGCCTGCGCGAGACGAGCGAGAAGCCCACCATGAAGGTGCGAATGATGGCTGCGAGAATGCCGCGCGCAGGCACCACGACCGCATCAGCGGTGACGTGATGCTGGTACTTCTTCACCATCTCGAGGGCCGCCGCGCGCACCTCTTCGGAGATGCGGTCGATGGTGCCGCCTGACTGCACCACGACTGACAACAGGCTGATCTTCCCGCGCTGCTCGATGAACCGGCCTTCTTCGCGGTCGACGATGGCGATCTCCTCCGCGGACGTCGGCCCGGCGTAGACGACGATGAAGAGAGAGCCAGCAGTGCCGATGCGAAGGTGTTCGCTCTCGAAGACGCTCGTAATCTTCATCATGACCCCCAACTGCAAATGGCCTGGAGACGTCCTAAGCATCGGGCATGCCCGATGCGCCGTGAGGGGCTTCGATGGGTTGCGAGGCGCGCCACGGGTCGCGAGAGACCGATGCCGTCAGGCCCGACCTTCCGAGAGAGGGTCAACCGACTGATATTGAGCCGTGCTTTCGCGCGGCACGGGCCGTGCTCTGGCCACCGTCGTGTCACACACCCGATCGAGTCGTCAGCGTGACGCGGCCATCGTGGCGGGGCTGATCCTCGTGTTGATCAGCGCGGCGATCTGGCTGGTGCAGCTGACGAGGTACAAAGCCACGCCTGGCCCGAGCGCGTCGACGCCGGCGCTGTGGCCCGCGCAAAGCACGCTCTCGTTGTCGACCGAGGTGCCGACGCTGGTGATGTTCACGCACCCGAAGTGTCCGTGCACGGCCGCGAGTCTCGCTGAGCTGCGCGTGGCGCTGTCTTCTGCGTTGGGCAAGGTGAAGCCCGTCGTCGCGTTCGCCTCGCCCGACGATGGCCCCGAGTGGAAGGTGTCAGGGTTTCGCGGGAGCGCCGCCTCGATTCCCGGCGTGGAGCTCGCGGAAGACCCCGGCCGCCTCGAGGCGCACCGCTTCGGCGCGCTCACCTCTGGCCATGTCGTGCTGTACGGCGCCGACGGCAGGCTGCGCTTCAGCGGAGGCATCACGCCTTCACGTGGGCATGGCGGCGACAACCCGGGCCGGCGACGACTGGCGGCCATTCTCGAGAACCCTGCGCTCGTCGCCGCGAGCACGCCCGTCTTCGGCTGCGAGCTCGACGAGCCTGGAGCTGACTGGTGACGCCCGACGCCACGATGCGACGCACTGAAGCGCTCTTCGCCGCCGGGCTCGACGACGTCTACGTTCGCCAGAGTCGGCTGCTCGGCTGGCTCATGGCGATTCAGTGGATCGCCGGGCTCGTCATCGCCGCCACCCTGTCGCCGCAAGCCTGGCAGGGAAAGGTGCACACCACGCATGCCCACCTGTGGACTGCGCTGGTGCTCGGCGGCCTGCTGAGTGTGCCCACCATCATCCTCTCGGTCACCCGCCCGGGCTGGGTGGTGACTCGTCACGCGATGGCGGTTGCGCAGATGGGCTGGTCGGCGCTGCTGATTCACCTCACGGGCGGCCGCCTCGAGACGCACTTCCACGTGTTCGGCTCGCTCGCCTTCATCGCCTTCTACCGCGACTGGAAGGTGCTGCTGACGGCCACGCTCGTGGTCGCCTCGGAGCACCTCGTGCGCAGCCTCACCTGGCCCGAGTCCGTCTTCGGCATCACCAACCCCGAGTGGTGGCGTTTTCTCGAGCACGCGTGGTGGGTCGTCTTCGAGAACGTGGTGCTCTTCCTGCTCGTGCGAGACGGCGTTCGGGAGCTGCACCGGGTCGCTCGCAGCCGCGCCCTGATGGAGCACGCCAACGAGACGTTCGAGGCCAAGGTGTTCGAGCGCACGGCCGACCTGGTGGCCAGCCGCGAGGAGCACCGCTCGTTGATGGTGACGACCCGCACCGTGCCGTGGCGCCTCGATATCGCCACCCACACGCTCCTCGAAGTGGGCGCGTACGCAGGCACGCTGCTCGGGTGCGACCCTGCCGCCTGGCTGCGACCGACCTTCTTGAAGGAGCGCCTGCACCCCGACGACCTCCGCAGCGTCCTGGCTGCCTTCGCGAGCGCCCAACGCGGCGCCGGTGTCGTCGAGATGGAAGTCAGGCTGCTGCACGACGATGGCAGCTGGGTGTGGGTGCGCTCCATCATCGGCACGCACGGCCCGCAGTCGACCGAGCTCAAGGGCATCATGCTCGACGTCACCCAGCAGCGCCTCATGCTCTCGGAGCTCAACCAGGCTCAGAAGCTCGAGTCGGTGGGTCGGCTGGCCTCGGGCATCGCGCACGAGCTGAACACGCCCATTCAGTTCGTCAGCGACAGCATTCACTTCATCTCCGACGCCTTCTCCGACCTGCTGCCCCTCATCGCCGCGCACCAGTCGCTCCACCAGGCCGCCAACGACGGGCAGCCCACCCCTGAGCTGGTCGCGCAGGTGACGAAGGCCGAAGCCGACGCCGACCTCGACTACCTGCTCGAGAACGTGCCCCGCGCGCTCGAGCGCTCCGTCGAAGGCCTCGACCGTGTGACGACGCTGGTGCGCTCGATGAAGGAGTTCGCCCACCCCGACAAGAAGGAGAAGGCGCCGGCCGACCTCAGGCGCGCGCTCGAGTCGACGCTGGTCATGGCGCGAAACGAGGTGAAGTACGTCGCCGACGTGCAGACCGACTTCGAGGCCCTGCCGCCCGTGACGTGTCACCTCAGCGAGCTCAACCAGGTCTTCCTCAACATCATCGTGAACGCCGCCCATGCCATCGGCGACCGGGTGAAGGGCACCAGCGACAGAGGGCTCATCGCGGTGAAGACGCGCGCGCTCGACGGGCAGGTCGAAGTCTCGATTTCGGACACGGGCGGCGGCATTCCCGAAGCCATTCGCGCGAAGGTGTTCGAGCCCTTCTTCACCACGAAAGAGGTCGGCCGCGGCACCGGGCAGGGCCTCGCCATCGCGCGCAGCGTCGTCGTCGAGAAGCACCAGGGCACGCTCACCTTCGACGTCACGCCAGGCGTCGGCACGACGTTCTTCATTCGAATTCCCTGCCCCGGGCTCGCGGGCGAAAGAACGAGGGCCGCATGAACCAGGTCCTCTTCGTCGACGACGAGCAGGCGGTGCTCGATGGCCTGGAGAACCTGCTGCGTCGACAGCGCCACGTGTGGGGGCTGCACTTTGCCCTCGGCGCGACGACGGCGCTCTCGCTGCTCGAGGCGAAGCCCTTCGACGTCATCGTCACCGACATGCGCATGCCCGGCTTCGATGGCGCCCAGCTGCTCACCCGGGTGAAGGCGAAGTGGCCGACGACCGTGAGGGTGGTGCTCTCGGGGCACGCCGACCGGGAGTCGCTCGCGCGGGCGCTCCCCGTGGCCCACCAGTTCCTCAGCAAGCCGTGTGACGCCGGCACCATCGAGGGGGTGCTGAGTCGAACCTTCTCGCTCGCGGCGCTGCTGAAGAACGAGCAACTGCGCGCCGTGGTGGGCTCGCTCGACAACCTGCCCTCGCCGCCAGACCTCTATTGGGACCTGCAGCACGTGATGGCAGACCCTTCGAGCGGCCTCGACGCGGTGGCGAGCCTCGTCGAAACCGACCCCGCGATGAGCCTCAAGGTGTTGCAGCTGGTGAACTCGGTGGCGTTCGGAGCAGGCCGCCCCATCGCGTCGACGAAAGAGGCCGTGCGGTACCTGGGCGTCGAGCTGCTGCGCGCGTACGCGCTCTCTGCCTCGCTCTTTTCGTCGTTGTCGGCGGCCGAGGTGCAGCGCCACTCGCTCGCCACGGCGCACCTGGCGCGCGCCTTCTTGAAGGGCTCGCCTCGCGCCGATGAGGCCTTCACGGCGGCGATGCTCCAGGACTTCGGCAAGCTGGTGTTGCGCCAGGCCCAGCCCGACCGCGCCAAGCGGGCCTACGCATCTGGCGGCCCGACCGGCGAGGCGCTCGTCGCCCTCGAGCTCGAGCTGTTCGGCGCGACGCACGCCGCCGTCGGTGGCTACCTCGCCGCCGTGTGGGGCCTGCCCCTGAGCATCGTCGAGGCCATCACCCACCATCACGAGCCCGGCGTCCTCGTCGGCGCAGACCCGCTCGTCCTCGCTGCCGTTCACGTCGCCGGAGCGCTGGCGCAACCGGGCGGAGGCGAGGTCGACCTCGCGTTCCTTCGAAGGGCTGGCCTGCTCGAGCGGTTGTCTCGCTGGCAGGCCCTCGCCGCCGAGGCCCATCAGAAAGAGGCTGCATGAAGACCAACCCGAAGCTGTTGTGCGTCGACGACGAGCCCATCGTGCTCGAGGGCATGAAGATGAACCTGCGTCGGCGCTTCGAGGTGCTGACGGCGACCAGCGGTGCGGCGGCGCTCGAGGTGCTGGCGCGCGAGCCGGGCGTCGCGGTGGTGATGTCTGACATGCGCATGCCGGGAATGGATGGTGCGACGCTGCTCTCGAAGGTGCGCGTCGGCTGGCCCGACACCGTGCGGCTGCTGCTCACCGGCCAGGCCGACCTCGAGTCGGCCATCGCAGCGGTGAACGAGGGTCAGATCTTCCGCTTCTTGAACAAGCCGTGCCCGCCGCCGGCGCTGCTCGCCGCGCTCGAGGCCGCCGCCGAGCAACATCGACTGGTGACGGCCGAGCGCGTGCTGCTCGAGCAGACGCTCCACGGCAGCATCAAGATGTTGGTCGACGTGCTGTCGTTGACGAACCCTGCGTCGTTCGGCCGGGCGACCCGCATCAAGCAGCTGGCTGGTGAGCTGAGCACCGCGGTGGGCATGAAAGACCGCTGGCAGGTCGAGGTCGCGGCGATGTTGTCAGAGCTGGGCTCCATCACGTTGCCCGTCGACACCGTCGAGCGGCTGCGCACCGGGCAACCGTTGACCGACGACGACACGCGCATGATGAAACGCGCCGCCGAGGTGACCGACCAGTTGCTCGCGAACATCCCGAGGCTCGAGGTGGTTCGAGAGATGCTCATTGGCGCTGCGGCGCCGCCGAAACTCCCGCGGGTCGAGGTGCCCGTCAGTGAGCGCACCGTCGCCGACCTCGGTGCACAGGTGCTGAAGGTCGCCGCCGACATGGACGCGCTCGAGGCTCAGGGTGAGGAGGCGTCGACGTGTGTCGGCCTGCTGCGCTCGCGCGGAGCCCGGTACGACCCGGTGGTGGTGCGCGCGCTCGAGAAGGTGCGAGGCGGCGCGAACGGCCCGCGGGCCGAGCTGCGAGAGGTGAAGCTCGCGGCGTTGCGCCCGGCGATGGTGTTCGCGCGTGACGTGCGGTTGGCCACGGGCGCGCTGTTGGTGGCGCGCGGCTACGAGGTGACGCCCGGCTTCCTCGAGCGGCTGCGAAACTTCGGCGCCGACACGGTGCAAGAGCCACTGTGGGTGTTGCTGCCTGCGGTGAAGCCGAACGGGCTGGGCGTCGCGGCCTGAGGTTCGACTCAGCGCTCCCAGACGCCCCACGAGAAGCCGGCGGTCAACCCGAGCAGCCACTGCAGGTTGACGGACTGGGTGGGAAGGACCGTACAGCCCAGCGCGATGGAGATGAGGCCCTTGTCAGACGGGCCCACGCGCAGCCGGACGCCGGTCTCGAGACCCAGCCCCAGATGATTGTCATTGGCGCCGTTGAAGCCCTTCGTCCACGGCGGTTGGAATTGCATCAACCGCACGCGCGCGCCGACGAAGAAGAACCGGTCGAACGGGCGCCACGCAGCGCCGGCCGAGTACGACTGCAGGAAGCCAGACGGCTCCCACCACGCGTCGACGTCGAAGCGGGGACGATTGGCGACGAAGAAGGTCGCGGTCGCGCCGACGCCGAGGAGGATGGGCAGGCCGACCTGCGCGCCGACGTGCAGCCGGAAGCCGGGGCCGACGGTCGATGGAGGTGCGGGTCGAACAGGCTCGGCGCCGGCTGAGTCGGGTTGAACAGCCACGGCCGTTTGCGAGAGCAGCATCGACACCAGGAGCGCGTTCACGGCGTCACCTGCGCATCGAAGAACTTCAGCGTGCGCTCGACCGCCACGTTCCGCACCTCGTCGACCTCGGCGTAGCTCTCGTGGTGCGCCTGCTCGAGGCGCGTCAGCTGACACCGCGGGGCTGCCGCGCAGTAGCGGTTCTGGCCTCCCGGGTTCACCACCGAGTCCTGGCCCGCCTGGATGATCAACGTCGGCGTCGACGAGTAGCGGCCCAGTTGTTCTGCGTTGGACGACGCGGTGAGGGACTCGCACAACCAACGCTAGGTCAGCCCGCCGACCCGCAGCTCGGGAGACTCGGTGAACAGCTGCCGCTTCCAGTCGAAGCGCGCGAGGCTCTTCGTGACGGTGCTCTTCGAGAAGTCGACCTCTTCTTTGAAGTCGCCCGAGCCGATGGCGTAGGCGCTGCCGTCGCTCGCTCCACACTCCGCGGCGCCGAGGGTGCTGGCGATGGGCGCAGGGAACGCGCCGGTGTTGATGTCGAGCATCGGCGACGTCGTCACCACCGCGGCGAAGTCGTCAGGCCAGGCATCGACCGCGAGCAGCGCCACTGCGCCGCCCATCGAGTGCGCGAGGAGGAACACCTTCGTGGTGGTGTCGGGCTTCACCACGGTCGTGACGAAGGTGTGCAGGTCGGTGACGTAGTCGTCGAAGCTGGCGACGTAGCCCTTCTGCGGGTTGGGGAGCATGCGGCCCGACGCGCCCTGGCCACGATGGTCGAGGGCGTAGGTCGAGTACCCCGCGCGGTTCAGGTCGTCGATGAGCTCGGCGTACTTTCGAACCGGCTCGGTGCGCCCGGTGATCAACACCACGGCCGCCTTCGGCGTCGCGACGCGGTGGATCAGATAGGCGAGGTCGACGTCTCCGACGCCCCTGAACGAGCCCTTCTGTCCGGCGTCGTGACTGGCCTTGAGCGGGCCCATCCACCGTTCGGCGAGCGTCGCCTCGGCGCTGAAGACCTTCGGGCCGGGCAACGCGTCGAAGTCGAGCGGGGTGAGGCGGGGCGCCGAGCTGGGCGCGCGGCAGCCGAGGAACACGAGCAGGCAGCACGAGAGAAGTCGCACGCGGCGCTGCTTCACATGGACGAGAACGGAACTCCAGCGAGCGCGAGGCTCAGCCGTGACCGACGAGCTGCTGCCATGCCTCGGCGCGGTCGAAGTACACGTGAGCCGTCTCTCCCAGTCCGCTCTCACGCAGAATCCGCTTCGACTGCAGCTCGCCCACGGCCGTCTTCCGCACGACGCGCGCGGCGCCGACGAGCCCGTGCGCGATGGCCCAGCGGTTCATCTCGGTGATGAGGTCGGTGAGGTGCGGAGGGATGACGTCGAGGTTGGTCTGGTCGACGAGACAGCGCCAGGTGGAGTTGAGCCGACCGACCGCGAGCTTCAGCTCAGCGGAGTAGTGCTCGAGCGATTCGCTGGTGAGCTTTCGAGGGTACTTCACCTCGATGACGCGCTCGCGCTCGTGCACGTGCAGCTCGAATGAACCTTCAGGCGACGACATTCAGACTCCCGGCCCCCACCCCTTCTCTAAAGCACACTCCGGGGCGGCGTGCGCATCAGGTGCGTCGCATCCGCGTGACACCCAACGGGTCAGCCGAGCCCCGCTGGTGGGTCATCGGAGCACGTACCCGGCCTCGGCGTGCTGCACCCGTCGCCCGGCATGCGCATGCGCTTCGTCATCACGCCTCAACGCCTCGGTCGCCCTCGCTCGCAACACGAAGAAGCCCACGCCCACGACGAAGAGCGGCACCAGCGCGAGCGCACCCTTCATTTCGATGGAGACCGTCGAGAGCTGCGCCAGTGACAGCGCGGTGTCGTAGAGCCCGTGCAGGAGCACTGCGACGACGAGCCCTCCCAGGAGGCCGGGTCCGGTGCCGTCGAAGCGGCGGCGCGCGGCGAAGTCACCGATGAAGCCCGCGGCGATGGCGTGCACGGGGACGGCGAAGAACGCGCGCAAGACGAAGGTGCCCAGGAAGCCGAACGTGGTGTCGGTGCTCGACAGCGCGAGCACGTTCTCGACGAGCGCGAAGCCGAGGCCTGCACGCGTCGCGTAGACGATGCCGTCGAGCCGCTCGTCGAACGCCGGGTGCCGCCAGACGCCGAACCACAACACCAGCGCCTTGGCGCCTTCTTCGATGAGCGCTGCCGAGACGAAGCTGTCGAAGAACGCCGCGCTGGGTCCAGAGAACGTGACGAGCTTCGCGAGCCAGGTCTGCAGGAAGAACACCGGGATGACGGCGAGGGCTCCGAGCAGCGCCAGCTTTCGCACCTGCCAGTGGGGCTCTGGCCGCTTCGCGTCGGCGAGGTCGACGAGCGTCATCAACGCCAGGGCCGGCAACACGCCCGTCAGGGCCATCCACGTCGGCATGAAGGCACGCTACCTCGCTCGTTCCCGAGTCGAGGTCGAGAACTCGGTGCCACCCTCGCGAGGCACGGGTCGTCGCTCGTGAGTCGTGACGACGCCGGGGTGGGCGTTCGACGCGCGCTCCTGACGGGTCAACGCGGGCGAAGCTCCGACCGGGTGATGCCCCAGCCGAGCGGGTACAGGCCGCGGATCATTCGCGCCGACCACTCCGAGCCCGCGCCAGAGAGCCCGTCGCCCCTCAAGCCCTCGAGCTGCGGCTTCACGCGCTTGTCCCACGCGGCCTGCTTTTCCGCCTCGGAGCCGGTGATGACCGCGATGAACTCGGCGTCGAGCAACCACACGTTCGAGTACAGCCGAATGCCCTTCGTCTTCAGCTCGGGCGCGAGCGCCTTCACGTAGTCGGGGTCTCCATGAATCCACGTGACGGGCAGCGTCGTCGTCGCGACCAGCTGCCGCGCTTCGTCGGCCGATTGCACGCGCGGCATCAGCGCCATCTGCGGCAGCTCGGCGTGAATACGCGTCAGCACGTCCAGGTTCGAGTCGAAGAACAGCATGCGCCGGTCGGCGCCGGGCTTCGTCTTCACGTCAGCGATGAACGCCGCGAGGTCGCCGGCTTTGTAGTCGATGAAGAAGGTGAGCCCGAGCTCGGCCGTCGCGTCGAGCAGCTCGTCGAGCGTCGCGCCCCGGCAGCGCGTGAGGTCGGCGTCGGCGCCCTGACAGCGCGCGTCCTTCATGCGCAGGCTCTGGAATTCGGCCACCGTGAGGTCGGCCACCTTCGCTGACTTCGTCGTGCCGAAGCGCGCCTCGAAGTCCGTCACGCGGAGCACGTCGCTGTCGTGGTGCAGCACCACCACGCCGTCCTTCGTGACGCGGGTGTCGACCTCCACCATCGGCGCTCCGGCGCGGGCACACGCCAGATACGACGCGACGCTGTTCTCGGGCTCCGTGTCGTCACCACACTGCCCGCGGTGCGCCGCGAACATCAGGAACTCGCAGTCGACGTCGTGCAGACACTCGGTCGGCGTCGTCTTGATGACGACTGTCGGCGCAGGCCCACACGCGACCGTCATCACCACCAGGAGCAGGGCCTGAACTCGCATGGATAGGCGCGTACTCCGATCAGTCTGGGGCATTCCAGTCGAACCGGAAACGAGGAACCGGCGACGCGCGTAGAGTGGCCGTATGACGCAGCGCCAGGAACTCGTCTCGAGGTTGCGCGCCGCGCGGCAGCGCACTGATGCGCTCTTCGAGTGGCTCAAGCCCGAAGCGCTGCTCGAGCGTCCCATCGCCGAACGGCATCGGCTCATCTTCTATCTCGGCCACCTCGAGGCCTTCGACTGGAACCTGATCAGTCGCGAGGCGGTCGGCCACGCGTCGCGGAACCAGCACTTCGAGCGGCTCTTCGCGTTCGGCATCGACCCCATCGACGGTCAACTGCCGCGCGACACGCCTGACGACTGGCCCGCCGTCGCGGACATCAAGGCGTGGACGAAGCTGGTGCGCGCCGACCTCGACGCCGACCTCGAGCGCGGGCCGATGAATGGCTGGCTCTCCGAGGGCTGGGCGGCACACCTCGCCATCGAACACCGGCTGATGCACGCCGAGACGCTCGCGTACCTGTTTCATCGGCTTCCTCTCGAGAAGCTGCACCCGGGCCCAGCGCCGACGCGAATCACCGGGCCTGCCGTCGAACCCACGCTCGTCTCCATTCCGGCCGGGGTCGCGACGCTCGGGCTCCAGCGCTCCCGCGCGCCGCACCTGGGCTGGGACAACGAATACGAAGAGCACCGCGTCGACGTGCGCGCGTTCCGCATCGACCGGTTTCCTGTCAGCAGTGGTGACTTCGCGCGCTTCGTCGAGGCGGGCGGGTACCAGACGCGCGCGCTGTGGAGCGACGAGTCATGGAAGTGGCTCGCGACCGAGCAGCGCACACACCCGCGCGCGTGGACGAAGCGCCCCGACGGCTGGTGGACCCGCACGATGTTCGCCGAGGTGCCGTTGCCGTCGTCGTGGCCGGCCTCGGTGAGTCACGCCGAAGCGAGCGCGTACGCCGCGTGGAAGGGCGCGCGCCTGATGACGGAGCCCGAGTGGCATCGCGCCGCGCTCGGCATGCACGAAGGTGGTGAGCGCACGTCTCCATGGGGCGGTCACCCCGCGGTGCCTGGCGTGCACGGTACGTTCGGGTTCTCGACGGTCGACCCGCTCCCCATCGGCTCGACGCCAGAGAGCCGCAGCGCCTTCGGCGTGGAAGAGCTCGTCGGCAACGGCTGGGAGTGGACCTCGACGCTCTTCGCGCCGTTCAAGGGCTTCGAGCCGCTGCCGTTCTACCAGGGCTACTCGGCGAACTTCTTCGACGGCCGGCACTTCGTGATGAAGGGCGCGAGCGCGTTCACCGACACGACGTTCCTGCGTCGCTCGTTCCGCAACTGGTTTCAGCCGCACTACCCTCACGTCTTCTCGAAGTTCCGCTGCGTGTACGAAGGCAAGGGCCCATGAAGACCTCGAAAGTGGTGCCGCTGCGTCCAGGACTTCAGGAGCGACGACGCCAGCCGCGTGCGGTCGAAGCGTCGCCAGTGCTGGCGGCGGCCGTGCGCGCAGGGTTGAGCGCGTCTCCCAAGACGCTGCCGGCGGCGCTGCTCTACGACGACCTCGGCTCGGCGTTGTTCGAGGCCATCACGTTGTTGCCCGAGTACGAGGTGACGCGGGCCGACCTGCGGCTGCTCGAGAGCAAAGCCGGCGACGTCGGAGCGCTGCTCCCCACCGCCGATGTCGTCGAACTCGGGCCAGGCGCGGGACGAAAGGCGAAGCTGTTCCTGGAGCGGTTTGCCGCGGGCCGTGCGGTGCGCTTCTCGGCCATCGACGTGTCCGAGGCGGCGCTGCGCGACTGCGCGCGCACGGTCGAGCAGGTGCCCCACGTCTCGGTGTCGACGGTGAAGGGCCGCTACCTCGACGGCCTCAATGACGTCGTCGCCGCGCGCCGGCCGGGGGTTCCGCTGCTGGTGTTGTTCCTCGGCAGCAACCTGTCGAACTTCGACCGCGCCGAGGCGCAGGGGGTTCTGTTCGCGATTCGACGAATGCTCCGCGAAGGTGACGCGCTGCTGCTGGCCACCGACCTCGACAAGCCGGCGGCGCAGCTCATCCCCGCGTACGACGATGCGTGTGGCGTGACGGCCGCCTTCAACAAGAACCTGCTGGTGCGGCTCAACCGCGAGCTGTCGGCGAACTTCGACGTCTCCGCCTTCCACCACGAGGCGCGCTGGAGCACGGTGCATCGCCGCATCGAGATGCACCTCGTCGCCACGCGCCCGCTCGAGGTGACGCTCGGCGCGACGGGAGACGTCTTTCACTTCGCGCACGGCGAGTCGTTGTGGACCGAGTCGAGCCACCGCTTCCGCACCGACGAGCTCGACGGCTGGGGCCACGACGCCGGCTTCGTCACCCAGGCGCAGTGGGTCGACCCGCACTGGGCGTTCGCGCACACCCTCTTTCGCGTTGGAACTTCGGGAGTCACTTCATGAAGAAGGCAGAGTGGAATGGCGTGGTGCTCGCCGAGTCGGACGACATCGTGACGGAAGAGGGCAACGCCTACTTCCCGGCGAGCTCGCTGAAGCAGGAGCACTTCAAGCCGAGCGACACGCACACCGTCTGCGGCTGGAAGGGCACCGCGAGCTACTACGACGTGGTGGTGGGCGCCGCGGTGAACAAAGACGCTGCCTGGTACTACCCGCAGGCGAAGGCCGAGGCGAAGCACGTCGAGGGTCGCGTCGCGTTCTGGAAGGGCGTCATCGTTCGCTGAAGCGCGGCGAGAGTCGGGTGCGTGACTCCGTGGCGGGTGGCGTGAAACTCATCACTGGCTCCGCAAGGGAGCGAATTCAGTCCCTACGCGGTCACTCCATCGTGCGAGGCACCCGCACGACGCCATCAGAAGACGAAGCATACAACCACCTCGTGGAGAGCCACGTCGGGTCTGAATTTCGCCGAAGCGGAATGGCGTCAACACGAACCTCGCCAGTGCGGGTCAAGCGCGCCACGCCGATCAAGGGCGAGTCGCCGTGCAACCCCAGCCTGAAGAAGGGCACTCGTCCGAAACCGTTTGGCCCAAGACCGAGGTCGTCGTTTGGGGCCTTGCCCTCAAGCCGGCCGCCATCGGGCAGCTCGATCGAGAGCACCCTGCGGCTGCGGTCCACACGCCAGAAGCCCTCGTCGCTTGCCAGCACCTCGGCAGCCTCTCCGGGTTGGCTCGACAGCGAGAACGGAGCCTCGAGACTGATGACCTCGGTCAGCTGCCCTCGCGCGGCGAAGAGCGTCGTGTCATCCCGAAATCGGAGTGCCTGGATTCTGGCCTGAAGCGGGAGCTGCCGAACCCCAGCGTCTTCGTCGAATACGAAGAGTGCATCAGGTGCCGCGACGACGAGCCGAGAGCCACGAGTGGCGAACACGGGCTCAATTGCATCGGAGAAGACATCCCGATGAACGAATGATGCGTCTCGAGACTCATCATCGATTCTGCGGGCCTCGACGCTGCGCCCCGAGAATTCCCAGGCCAGGGAATCAGTGAGCGCGGTCGCACCGTTTCCTCGACAATAGACACCACCATCAGGCAACTCGAGAGGGAAACACCTTGGAAGGCTTTCCCAGCTCGTTGGCCAATAGCCGTGGTACGCGAATCCTCTCCTCTCCATGACACCCAGGTTCGTCGTGATTCGAATGACCACAACTCCGGGAGGTGGCGCGAATGCAACGGTTGTGGATGCGACGCGGCTGGGAAGTCCATCAAAGTCTGCATTGTGAAAGAGTGAGATGGGGTTTCCAGCTTCGTCGAACACTTCAGCTCTTGCCGACTCGATTTCGTGCAGTCCGTCGTCGCACTGGGCAGAGCCGCTCGCGGAAACGCTGAGCACGGTGACGACGCCTGCGATGCTGTTGAATGGGCGACCAACGGTCGAGAACTCAGTCACGCAGACTGGATCTGAGGGCGGTTCTGGGGGCACCTGGGCCTGGGGTTGACACGCACAGGCGACGATGACCAGAAGTCTAAGCCAGTCTCTCAAGTGCTCTTTCTTGTCCACCTTACGACCTTACGACCATGAATTGTATCAAGAGCTCAATTGTCATGCTCGTTCTCGTCATGGTCGAGGCCTGCTCAGGGGGGGATTGGTGCTCGAACTCTGCGAGCGCTCAGTGTGATCGTGACGTTCGCTGCGGAATGGTCGACCCCCGTCTGCGGTCCACGTGTATTGCCCGACGGATCGCGGACTGCAAGCCGAGCGAGCTCCAGGCTGCTCTTGGAGCCGGCCACACCAGTTTCGTCGCGAGTGAAGGGGACGCCTGTCTTCAGGCTCTCGCCAATCAGAGTTGTGATGACCTGCGACCTGAGTTCTCCCATCCGCGAAGAACCCTGCCTGCAGCTTGTCTCCGTGCCTTTGCCGGAAAGCTCAAGACGAGCGCCAGCTGTGCCGTTCATGAAGCATGCGAGTCGACCATCTGCGAGGTTCCACGCCCTGGTCTCGGGGGCGACCGTCGATGCCAGGTTGCCGACGCGAGGGCCTCGTGCGAGACAGACTTGCACTGCCCGTTCGAGACGGTTTGTCACCGGAATTCTTGTAGTGGAAATGAGGGACAGACTTGTAATTGCGCAGCGAAGGCGACCACGGACTGCGGCTGCAAGTTTCCGCTGACATGCTTTCGAACGGCTGTGTACGTCAATGGTTCATCGGGCTACTGCACCGCCAGTAGCGAGCGGTTGCTGCTCGGCTATCGGCCCTGGGTCGCCGGTTCAGAGTGGATCTCCGAGGGTGGGAGCTGCCAACTCCCCGGCTCCTCTCAAGACGTCGTTCGCCCCTGCATGACCGACCTGACCTGCGAGAGCGGGACCTGCCGACGATCGCCCTGAACGGCCTTCTCCGTCACTGGGCGACTCGGCCGGCGGCGCCTTCGAGTTCGACGAGGCGAAACACGTCGAAGGGCGTGTCGCGGTCCGGAAGCGCGTCGTCGTTCGCTGAAGCGCGGCTAGAGTCGGGTGCGTGACTCCGTGGCGATGGGCATGGCGCGCGCTCGGAACGGCGCTGGTTCTCATCATCGCCGGCTGGCTCATCGGTGGGCTGCTGGGCCTGTGGAGCCCGCTCGTCTCGATGGGCGTGTGCGCGACGGCGATGTTGTTGGTGGGCGCGCCGTGGGCGGTGGGCCGAATCGGAGGCGCTGGGCTGGCGGCCGGGTTGTTCGGCCTCATCGCAGCCATCGGCGCAGCCATCGAGAGCCATCACGCCTTCGTGGTGAGCCGCGCCGAGGTGGTGTCGCTCCCGAGCCTGGCCGCGTGGACGCCCGAGTCTGGCGTGGTGGCGATGCAGGTGCCCGCGCTGCACCACCGGTGGAAGCTGAAAGCCTCGCTCTCGAGGACGGTGAGCTCGGGCAAGGGCACGCGACAGGTGAACCAGACCGCCGTGCCGCTCGCCGAGGTTGATGGGCGCGTCGTCGGGTTCTTCTGCGGCACCGAAGGCAGCGCCGATGGCCCGTTCGCCCTGTCGCTCGACGCGTGGCTCGGGCGCAGTCCTGAGCTGTGCGAGGCCGTCATCGAGCGCTCGACGAAGCAGCTCGTCGAGGCTGGCGTTCCCATCGAGCCCGGCGCGAAAGACAGAGTCGTCAGCGTCTTCGCGTCAGAGGCCGCGCTCCGTGGAGCCCACCGGCTCGACCTCGCCTTCGCGATGCCGATGTGGATGTTCGGCGTCTACGCGGTGCTCGTCGTGCTGCTGCGGAAGGCGGGCGCGGAGCCCGATTGATCACGTCTTGATGAGGTACCCCAGCGCGAGGAAGGGCTGCAGGTTGGGGACGCTCGTCGTGTGGAAGAGGCCAAGGCGAGAGTCGTAACCGCCCGACATGGCTCGCTTGTCTGGCCTGCTGACACACGGGCGGGCGTGTCAGCCGGTGCCACCGCGTGTCCGTGCACACCTTTCGCGCAGCCCGCATCTCCTCCGCGAGCCCACACGCCGGAGGAACTGAAAATGTTCGTCGTCAACCGCAGCCCCGCCGCCACTCCGATTCGTGAAGTGACCGCCCCTGCTCCGTCGTCGCCCACTGCGACGCCGTCGACGCCGGCCGCTCCGTCGAGCCAGTTCGGCGTCAGCACCTTCGAAGCGTCGGCTCCACGCAACGCGCCCACGCCGTACGCGCCGACGCTCGCGCAGCTCGACCGGCCGACGACGGCGACGGTGCTCAACATCACCAACGGCGAACGCCAGCCGCTCAACCCCGCGCAGATGTCGACGGAGCAGGGCGCCTCGTTCATCCAGGGCCGGCTTCAGGCGCTCGGCTACTCGGGGCCCGGGCAGGTCGCGAACACCTCGCTCCCGACGACTGGCCCATTCCGCATGGACTACGGCACCGATGACCGCCGCCACTGGGACATCGACGGCATCAACGTCGGGCTCGCCGAGCGCCTGTACGCGAACAACCCGCCTGAAGTGGCCGACCGCATGCTTGCCCTCGACATGCAGCACGCGAGGAGGACGAGCTGGAACGACGACGACGGGCAGACGTCGTTCGCCTCGCAGCCCGCCGCGCAGGTGCAGCCCTTCACCCAGCCCGCCGCGACGCCGCCGATGCGCCTGGTACCTGGGACGAACATCGCCGCGCAGCTGCAGCAGGCGCAGATTCCACGACCCACGACGTCGCCCGCCACCGCCGCGCCGACGCGTGAGGCGCTCAACCGCTTCGTCGTCCGTGGTGGTGATGCCTTCACTCGAAGTGAATTGGAGAAGCAGGCAGCGGGAAGCCGGGCGACCGCGCAGTACAGCGAGCAGGTCAATGCAGCGTTGCTGGCGGACCCGAGGATCAAGGCGACCTACGAAGGGCTGAAGGCGCTCGGGTACCAGCGGTTTCTCCCCGACGTCGGACAGCTCTTCGACGTGTTCAGCACCACGGAGCTCGAGCCGGAGGACCTGTTGAAGCACTACGGCCTCCTCATTCAGAGCAGGGGTGGTGATGAGAACCGCGTGGCCGCTGGAGGCCACGGCGCTGAGTTCCGGAACATGGCCGAGGGCCTGGCGCCGCGGCTTCGCGAGGGCCTGTACGGTAAGCCAGCGTGGTCGACTGACGCGGACGCGGCCAACCCCGTCCAGCCCTCGGCTCGCCCCGAGTCGCAGTGGAAGGGCGTCGCCTTCGACCCGCTCGAGCGGGCTGGCGTCGCTCGCAGTGGCCCGAAGTCCTACGACGCCCAGCAGGCCAAATGGGACCGGACCTTCGGGAAGGCAAAGAGGGTACGCGCACAATCCGAGTGAGGCAGAACGACGAGTGACGGAGCGCCTCAGCCGCGCTCGAGGTCCATCGAGTCGAGCCACACCCAGAGTTGGTCGTCGTACTCGATGAGCACCAGCCAACGCTCCAGGGTGTCTTGTTGCGGGAGCTCGAAGCGAATCAGGCGGGGTTGGCCACGTGGCGCGCCGACCCTCTGGATCTCGCGCTGGACGTCCTCGTTGAGCTCGCCAACCGCGATGTGTGAGGGCGTCAGCCGGTTCGTTCCGAGGAGCCAGGGCCTGTCTTCAGGATGAAGCCGGGTGAGCACCTCGAAGCTCCAGGTCTGGAGCCCACCGTGCGTTCGGCTGCGCCAGGCCAGCGTCGTCGGTGGCAGCGCGACGTCGAAGACACTGGCGGCTTCGGCAGGACTCAGGGCGTCATCGTCCCACTTCGGCCAGCGGTCCGTGTGCAACACCGCCCAGCCCACGCCGACCACGCACGTGCTGACAGCGAGGAATGCGACCACGAGGAACGGCAGGAGCAGTCGTCGCGGCGACGCCGTGCTCACGAGCCCGCATCTCCGTAGCCGAGCACCGTGCGCTGCCACCGCGTCTCGAGCTCGCGGTCGGCGAAGATGACGCACTCCGGGTCGACGTCGGCCTCGAGCTGAGGAAGCCGGGTCGTGTCCACCGGCCCGACGATGCGCGCTGACGGGAGCGTGTCGCCAAGTTCGCTCGCGTCGGCGAGGGCGCGCGTGAGGGGCTGATCTCGAAACACCTGCACCTGCTCCATCACCGCTTCGACCCAGTCGTGAGGCACCTGCGTCGTCGCCTTCAACACCACGGTGATGCGATGCACGGCGTCGCCGCTGCGGTGCTTGAGCGCGCGCGTCGCGTAGCTCTGCGTGCCCGAGTCGAGCTTCGCGGCGACGGCGTCGAGCAGGTCGAGCGGGAACGGCTGCGTGGGCACCAGCACCACGTCGAGCGTCGCGTACGGGTCGTCGGTCTGCCGCGCGCCGATGGCGTCGAGCACGGCCTGGCGCTTCGAGAAGAGGTCATCGGCTTCGAGCCACAAGGCGACGTGTTGACCTCCAGGGCGGGCGGCGTCGCGACGCTGATTATTCCCTGCTCCGTCGAGGTCGAGGTGGAAGACGTCACGCGCCGTGCCGCGCTCGACGAGGTGTGGACGCGGGCGCTCGTCGAGCCGCCGGCCCAATCGTTCTTCCGCAGAGGCGAGCGCATCGGCGATGGCCTGCTCATCCATCGTGGCGGTGCGAATGATGCGGTACGGCGGCTCGGGCTCGAAGACGAGGCCGTCGTCGAGGGCGGTGTCTCGCATCGCCGTGCCGGGGAGCACGAACAACGCGAAGACCTGCGCGAACGCTCCGAGTTGGTGCTTCTCGAGGTAGTCGACGCCGCGCGCGACGTCGTCAGCCGTGTCGCCTGGCAGGCCCACGATGAGGTCGAGCAGCAGGTCGAGGCCTTCGCTGCGCATCAACTTCGCCGCCGCCGCCACCATCGCCGGGTTGCCGCCACGCTTCACGCGCTTGAGCGTCTTCGCGCTCACCGACTGCAGGCCAATCTCCAACTTCGTGAAGCCGGCCTGGGCCAGCATCGCGGCGTGCTTCGCGCTCAGGCCTTCGGGCCGCACCTCGGCGAAGAAGGACATTTCGCGCTTCGGGTTCGCGCGGATCAACGCCTCGAGCACCGCTTCGAAGTCGGGCCGGTGATTGAACGTCGGGTCGAGGAACGAGAGCTCCTTCGCGCCGTGCTCACGCAGTCCAGAGACGAGCGCTTCGACCTGCGACGGGTCGAGCAGCCGCAGCCCACTCTCGGCCTTCGGGTAGAAACAGAACGTGCACTTCGAGCGGCAGCCCCGCGCGCCCTCGACGTACACGGAGCGCTGCGGCTCCACGGGGACGAGGCCCGCGAGGTACGGCGAGGGGTACTGCGAGAGTGGGAACTTCGCCGCGCGCTTCGGACCGAACGGCGTGAGGCCGGTGGCCGTGCGCACCGACACGCCAGAGAGACCGGCGAGCTCGCGACCAGCGAGGGAGTGCTCCAACAGCTCGACGAGCGTCTCTTCACCTTCACCAGCGACCGCGAGGTCGTAGCCGGTCTGCTGCTGGAGCCACGTGTTGTCGGTGCTGACCTCGGGACCACCGACCCATATTTGCGTGTGCGGCGAGCGCTTCTTCACTTCACGCGCGAGGTGCAGGCTGCGCTCGACGTTCCAGAGGTAGAGCGAGAGACCGAGCACATCGGGCTCGTCGGCGGCGATGCGCTCGGCGAGCTCGGTGTCTCCAAGGCTGTCGGTGAGTGACGGCGCGACGACCTCGACGGAGACGCGGTCCGAAAAGCCGTGCACCTGCGCCGCGACGCCGAGACAACCGGCAGCGAGCGGAACGTTTCCAGTCGCCGCGAACGCTGCTGGTGGGGGAACGGGGAGCTGCACCAACCGGAGCGACTTGCGAGGCACGTTGAGAACGTACTCCGTCGAATGCCGCGTGACCTGATCGTCGTCTCAGCTCAAAGGTCTGCTGGCAACCTTCGGTGGCCCTCGAAGACCGTCAGCACGATCAGCTTGCCCTGCGCGACGGTGTAGACGATTCGATAGCCCTTGAAGATGACCTCTCTGAGGTCGCGCCGGTCGAGGCGTTCGGGCAGCCACCGGCCGATGCCTGGCGAGCGGGCGGCGGCAGCGGCGCGCAGTCGCAGTTTCTTCACCCACGCCGTCGCAGCAACCGGGTCGTCGTCGGCGATGTATCGGAAGATCGCCAACAGATCAGCGCGGGCTCGATTCGACCAGAAGAGCTTCATCGGCGCCGGGCGCGCTGAAGCTCGCGGTCGAGGTCGCGATCCAATTCTTCATCTGAGACGACGCGACCGGCCTCCACGTCTGCGAGCCCCTCCTCCACGGCAGCCAGGAACCGATCTCGCGCCATCAGCCGGTCGAAGTCAGCGGGCGCCAGCAACACCGCGGCGGGTCGCCCATTCTGGGTGATGACCAGCGGGCTGCGGCGATGCTTGAGCCCACGCACGGTCTTCGAGGCGTGGGCCTTGAACTCGCCGATGGGGAGGATGTCACGACCGACTTCCAGTGCTCGCATGGGAAGGAGCATAACCGATCCGTTTACGGACCGCTTTGGCGACCCATCTGGACGGTGCCGCGACAGACGAGCGGGTCGTCGTCGTTGCCGTTACCCCCTCACATGCCTCGCTACGCCACGACGGTCTCCACGTCCCTCTCGCCCGCAGAAGCCTTCGCCTTCATGTCCGACGTTCGGCACTTCGCGGAGTGGGACCCCGGCATCAGCAGGTCCGTGCGCGTCGCCGGCGATGGCGCCGCTGGCTCGGCGTACGAGCTCACCGTGGCGCCCGGGAAGACGGTCATGCGCTACGAGGTGACGGCGTGCGAGGCCCCGAGGCTCTTGCGCATGTTGGCGAAGACGCGCTTCCTCACCTCGGTCGACGAGATTCGCGTCGAGCCTGCGGGCACCGGAGCGCTCGTGACGTACGACGCGGTGCTGACCCTCAACGGCGTGCTCGGCGTGATGGACCCGCTGCTCGGCATCGCCTTCAAGCGCATCGGCGACCGCGCGGCTGCCGGGTTGAAGCGCGCGCTCTCCCGCCCCTGACTGCTGAGTTCTCGTGCCCTCGTGCCTGGAGCGCGCACCCTCGCCTGCCTTCATTGCTTCACCGCTCGAGAGCTACGCCGCTGCGACCTCGACGAGCTGGCCCGCCGGACCGACTTCGATTTCGGGGGCGTTCGCACACGAGCGCCAAACATCACTGACGGCCTGATTCTACCGTCTGCGCTTCGGAGGCTTCGGCACGTCGAGCGGCTTCTGCTCGTCACTCCCCTGCGCCTCGAGCCAGCGAATGACTGCCGGCGGCAGGAGCAGGTCCGAGTCCACCGGGTTCGCGTCGACGGCGTCGAGGCCGATGCCCGTGCGGTACAGCTCTTCCGTCATCGCCAGCACGTACGCGCCGTTCGGGTCGACCTTCGCGGGCAACGAGAGGAACGCGTCGGGGTGTGAGACGAGCTTGGTCAACACCTCGCCCGGAACATCGACGAGGAACACCCGCTCGAAGGACGGCAACGCGTCGAGCACGGCGCCGCGGCTGAGCACGCCCTTCGGCAGCGGGGCCTTCAAGCGCTTGGTGACGAACAGCCCTGCGTCGACCTTCGCCGTCACTTTGAGCGCCGTCGCGATGAGCAGCGCAGCCTCTTCCGGCTCCGGCGCTTTCGACAAGACGGCGACCGTCTTCGCCCGTTCCTCCTCGAGCCGCTTCACCCACGCGTCACGCACCTTCGCGGCGCCCGGCTCTTCAGCGCCAGTGGTGGCGACCTCGACGACCTTCGCCGCGAGCGACCGAACGCTCCCGAACTCCGCGCGGAGCGACACGTACTGTCCACTCTTCACGTGCAGCAGCGTGGTGGTGCCGATGCGCCCATCGCTGGTGCCTTCACACGGCGACGCCACCACCAGGTCGATGGGCCAGTCGCGGTGGGCCTCGAGCGTGGAACGAACGGCCGTCGAGCACCCATTCACCATCGCGACGATGAGCTGCGCGCCCTGCGATTTCGCGGTCTCGACCGTCGTCTGCAGCGCGCCTTCGAGCGGCACCGCGTCGAACGGCCCGTCCGCTTTCGTGAGGCTCGACACGCCGAGCACGCCGATGCGCACGCCGCTGCGCTCGAACATCGCGAAGGTCGGCGGCGCCAGGAGTGGTGGCGCTTCACTCGTCGGCCGCACGTTCGTCAGCAGCAGCATCGCGCCGCTGGTGTTGCGCAGCGTCACGAGCGAGTCCGTCCCGAAGTCGACGTCGCGCGGACCGGCCGCGAACGCCGCCACGTTCGCCGCCGTCATCATCGCCGCCGTCGGAGCGCCATCGAACAGCGCCGGCAGCACGTCGAGAGACGGCGAGACCCCCGTCATCAACACCAGCGCGTTGGGCCAGCTCTGCTGAGTGCGCCACTGCTCGACGAGGCGCGGACCCTCTCGCACGAACCATCCCTCCGCTGGGCCTGTGACGAGTACGTGCACGACCTTCGGCGGGAGCGAGCTGGCATCGAAGGACGACGACGGCGAACGCTCGCGGCACGAGACGAGGCCCAACGCGGCGATGACGAAGAGACGCATGCGCGCCTGTTACACGAAGCAGAGGCGCTTCACTCGTCGATGCGAATGACGTTCAGCCCCTGGTCGAGCGAACCCGTCGACAACACCGGCGTCGGCCCCACTCCGTACGCGCGCATGTTCCGCTCGAGGTCGTCACGGAGCTTCACCCACGTGACGGGCTGGGCGGCGGTGGTGTCGGCGACGTGCAGGTGCACGACGTCGGTGCCGGTGTTCAGGCCCCAGCGGTAGACGAGCCAGAGCCGTCGCTTCGCGTCGAGGTGCACCTGCGGAATGCCGATGAACGAGAGGCCCTCGGGGTTGGGGCGCGTGATGCCGGCGAGGTCGCTCTTCACCACGAGCACAGGCTCCGTCGCCCCGACCGAGAGCCGCCACACCTCGCGGTTCGGGTTCGCGATGAGCAACGAGCCGTCGACGTCGCCGAGCAGCGTCGTGTCTTCCTGGCAGGCGCGATAGTCGGAGTGTGAGGGGCGGAACATCGGGTGGGTGCAGGGCACGCGCTCCACCACCGTCTTCGTGTCGCGGTCGGCTTCGAAGAGGCCCTTGTCGTGCGGGCGCAAGAAGAGTCGGCCGGTCGAGGTGAAGCCCGTCGGCGTGCCTGCAGGGAGCAGCGGGTACGGCAGGTTGTCGGTCGCCCACACGCGCGCGCCCGGGTCCCACTTCGAGAGCAGCACGTGCGTGGCCGACGCGCTCATCGCCCAGAAGGTGCCGTCCTTGTCGCGGCCGAGTGGAGTCCCCGGCGGCACGTTCACCGGTGGGTCGAGCAGCGCGAAGCCCGTCGCGGTCTCGATGGCGTAGCCGCCCATGGTCGTCGAGAGCCCCAGCGCCTTGCCCTGCTGAAAGTCCGGCAGCGCGCTCGTGAGGCCGGGCTCGGTGACGACCTCCCAGGTGGTGGCGCCCTTCTTCAGGCGGAGCCACTTCCCGGTGAAGGTGGAGACGTAGACGTCTCCTGACGTCGTCTGCAGCGAGAAGCTGGCGACGCCCAGTTCGAGGCTTTGAGGCAGTTGCGTGAAGCGGAAACGCTCGGGCGCGACGGGAGAGCAGCTGATCAACCCGAGCGTGAGGAGTGCGGTGACGACGCGCATGGCGATTGCCTAGCACCGCGCTGCTGCAGCTACACGTCCAGGTCAGCGCCGGCCGACGACGGAGAAGTTCCGCTCGGAGTTCAGGCGCTGGTTGAGGGCGCCGGCACGAGGGGCTGCCGCGACGCGCAGGCGAACGTCACCCGACCTGCACGACGTGTTTGCCCATCGACGCGCGGGACTCGAGCGCGCGGTGCACGTCGGCGAGACCCGACATCGGCGACGGGTGCACGTCGATGACGACCTTCTTCTGAACGAGCGCGTCGACGACCGCCGAGACGCCATGCGCCCACACGTCTGGAGCCATCGGGGTTCTCAGCCACCAGCCACAGACCTTCAGCGAGCGCTCCAGCAGGCGCTGCGACGGAAACGCCGGCGCCGGGCCACTCGCGTCTCCGAAGCAGACCCACCGGCCGTACGGTTTCAGCACCTGAAAGCCAAACTCGAACGCGTCGCGGCCTACGGAGTCGAGCAGCACGTCGACGCGGCTGATCAGCGCCTCCGCCGTGAAGCCGACGAACACTTCGTGTGCGCCGCGCTCCAGCGCCACCTTTCGTTTCGCCTCGGAGGACACGATGCCGATGACGGTCGCTCCCGCCGCACGTGCGAGCTGAATCGCCGCTTGCCCCACGCCACCCGCTGCGGCCGTCACGCAGACCGTTTCACCTGCGCGCACGGACGCCATCGTGTGCAGCACGTGCCACGCAGAGAGGCCCTGCACGGGAAACGCGGCGCCCTCGACCATCGACAACGTGTCGGGCAGATGAATGAGGCGCGAGACGTGAACGAGGCAGCAATCGGCCGTGCTCGCGGGGCTGACGAACGCGACACGTTTGCCGACCCACGCCGCGTCGAAGGTCGAGCCGACCGCGCTCACCACGCCAGCGCCTTCGAAGCCGGTGATGGCGGGGAGCGGCTCTGCAGCGAGGTACAGCCCACGGCGCCGCTCGGTGTCGGCGAAGTTCACTCCGGCCGCGACGACGTCGACGAGCGCGTGGCCTGGCGTGACGGTCGGCTTCGGCACGCGCTCGACCTGCAAGACCTCGGGCCCGCCAAAACGATGGAAGCGGACCGCGCGCATCATGCCCAGAGCCCCTGCGTGACGTTCGCCCAGAGGGCGGCGCCGCCGTCGAGCGGGCACAGCATCGGCAACTCGTCGTTTCGTTCGACGCGCGTCGCTCCCGCTGGGGTTGGCATCGCTCGAGCTTCCCACACTCGGACGGACGGAAGCCCGCAGCGCTGCGCCAACTCCGCGCACGCCTCGAGGAGCGCGAGCCCATCGGCGTCGTCGTGAAACTCCGTCCACAACACATGCAGCTCATTGCGCTGAAACGACGCCGCGACGGCGAGCGACGACGCGTTCAGCCTGGCGACGTGCGCGGGCGGGGCAGGGCGGTGGAGCGCCGCGGCGTAGAAGCGCTCCCGCTCGACGTGCCAGTCGCAGTGCTGCGCCGAGAGCACGAGCGTGACGGCGCGCGGATCGCCTCGATGGGGAGGCGCCTCGATGGCCGTCGTCCATCGCACGGCCGATGGCGAGGCTTCCGCGCGTGCCGGGAAGACGAGGTCGACGCCCGGCTGACCGACGAAGCCAGCGCGCTCGTAGATGGTCGGCCCGACCTCCGAGAACAGCACCACGGCCAACGCGTCAGGCGTCGAGAGCCGCTTCACGAGCGCGTTCAACATCGCGACCGCGTGGCCCTTCCCACGCAGTGCAGGCTCGGTGAACACCGAGGCGACGATGAAGGCCCGCCCCGACGTCGTGCCGCGCGACGCAGCGACCTCGAACGTCTCACACGACGAGAGAATGGACTCGGCGCACCACAGCCACGTGCGCATCGACGCCTTCGCGAACGGGTGACTGCGGAGCGCTGCTTCTCTCGCGAGGAACTGCTCCGTCGACAGCTGCCGGCCCCATGCGGAGGCCGTGAGTGCGTCGCGGCTCACCTTCTCGGCAAAGGTCGCCTCGAGCAGTCGCATGCGCGAACGCTACTTCACCTGCAGCGTCACCACGCCGTCGTCATCGGCCGTGAGCAGCCACATCTTCTCGCCCGCCCACGCCAGACCCTTCACGACGCCCTTGATGGCGGCGAGCTCGACCCCGGCTTCGTCGTCTGGCTTCGACTCGAACAGCCGCGGCGCGATGCCGGTCGTCGTGTAGCGAACCACGCCGTTCTGCACGGCGAGCCACTCCACGTCGACGCGCGCGACCGTCTTCATCGAGCCACCGCTGCGGCCACCACGCTTGAGCTCGGGGCTGCTGGCCTGCGGGAAACGGTACGTGATGGCGCCAGGCTCGAGCGCGACGGGTCCATCGGCGCGCTCGGCGATGCGGGCGGTGAACGAGCCATCGAGCGCGACGCGCGTCAGGCCTGAGGGATAGCCGGCCACGAAGAAGGCCTCGTCTTTGCCGTCGTAGAGCACCTCGCGCGGGCGAATCTGCTCGGTCGCGATGAGCTTCGCCTCGCCGTCATCGATGCTCACCACGGCGCCGTTCGGGTCGGCCGCGAACGGGTCACCATCACGAGGCACCAGCGCCGCGACGATGATGTCGCCGTGCGAGGCGACCGACGTCACCAGCGCGCGCGTGAAGGCGATGTGCGTCTTCACCTCGCCACCGGCCACCGGCATCGACTTCACGGTGCCGCCTTCGCCCCACACCAGTCGGTTGTCCTTCGGGTCGACGCTGACCGTCGAGATGGCGGTGGTGCGGACCGTGAGCACCGTCGGCGCGCCCGACGCAGGAATTCGAACCAGCGCCGTGGAGCCACTCTTCTCGAGCACCATCACCGCGCCATCCGCAGTGCCGTGGAGCTCACGCGCCTTCACGGCCCCACGCAGCAGCGGCGAGAAGCCCGGCGTCACGTCGCCCGTCGAGGTCAGCAGGCCCGCGAGGTCGAAGCTGTCGGCAGGCGCGGCGGCATCGGGAGCGGGCGAGACCGTCTCGACGAGCGCCGTCATCGTCGGCGGCGCCGTCGGCGCGTTCTTCACCTTCTTCGCCTTGTCGACGCCCGCCTTTTTGTCTTCAGACGGGTGCCGCCGCGTGTACTCGGTGAGGCCGATGCCGACGACGATGAGCACGAGACCGGCGACGAGGAAGCGCATGGCGCGCTCTCTAGCCTCTCATTCCGTCGTCGTCGCGCTTCAGGAGGCGGTGAGCCCGTCGTCCAGCGGGCCTGGCGTCGTCAACAGCGGCGGCAGGGCGATGCGGGCGGTGGGCCAGCTCTGCCACTCGCCGATTCGGGGACGGTCGCTCGCCAGGAAGTCGGCGCGCAGGTGCTCGAGCGGTTGGTCGAGGTACGCCTCCCACGGCACGAAGCAGAGCTCTTTGCAGGTCTGGCCCCAGCGGTAGAAGCGCCACACCTCGAGCGGCACCACGAAGAAGGCCTTCCACCCGTACTGCGCTGGCACCTTGAACCAGCCAAACGCAAGCGCCAGCACCGCCGAGCCCGAGTGGTACTGCGAGAGCAGCACGCCGAGGAAGCGCAGCTCGTTGCGCAGGTCCGTGCCGAGGCCGACCAGCGCGTGCCACACGTCGTGCGTGAAGAAGAGCCGGTCGACGAAGTACTCGAGCGCGCCGTCAGGCGTTCGACGCGGCGCGAAGGGCGCGATGCTCCACGTGCGGAACCAGTCTGCGAGGAAGCGGCCCAGCGTGCCTTCGGGCAGCGTGGCGAGGGCCGCGGGGTCGAGCCGGAGGATGGGGCGCTCGGTGAGCAGCCGGCGACCTTCGGGCGTGTGGTGCGCGCGGCGGGTGATGCGCCTGATGCCCCAGCCGTCCATCGCCCACTGAAACGCCTGCTGGGCCCACGGGTCGACGATGTTCTTCGAGAGCGCCACCATCGCGGTGAGGGCGAGGCGCAGCTTCCCGAAGAAGCCCATGCTGATCATCTGGTCGACGCCTGGTCGAGAGCCGCTCATTCCGCGGGCACGTTGCATTCGTCGCGCCCGGCAGGGTCGCCTGTGACGTCGACGGGTTGCTCGCGTCACGTCGCCAACGCGTCAGGGTCGTGACGCCGTTGGAAGGCCCGAGGCGGCGAAGGGCCAGTGGAATCATCTGAGCTCCAGACGGGAAGAGGCCAGAGCCTCCACCGGCCCGGACTCGTCAGGGCGCGACGGTGGCGCGGTCGAGCGCGACGGGCCACTTCGTGCCCATGCCGCTTTCTTTGTCGAGCACGACGGTGCCCTGGAGCGACACGCGTTGATCAACCGTCAACGGCTGGGTGCTGATGACGACGAGGTCGTCGTTCTGCGAGGCGGTGGTGCCGCTCCCGTCCTTCAGGTGGCCGTAGTGCACGCCCGCGATGGCGGTGGCTCGGCTGACGGTGCCCGAGACCTTCACGACGCGGCCCTGGAGCATCTGGCGCTCCGAGAAGACGTCGGCGACGCGCATCGAGAGCGCGGGCTCGGCGGCGCGGGTGGCGTCGAGGGCTTTGGCGACCGTGTCCTGAGGGGCGGCGCCGGTGGCTCCGACGGGTGGGTGGCCAGCGGGCAGCGCGGCGCCTTCGTTCACGGGGCCGGGACCGGCTGCGGCGGCGCCACCAGCGCCGAGCTCTCCGAAGATGATGCTGTCGAAGGTGCGGCCGAGCGACTTGCTCGCGAAGCTCTGCATGCGCGTCGAGACCCGCACCGTGACGTTCTGCCCCGCGGTGATGGCGTTGGTCGTCGACACGGCGGCCCACTCGTCACCAGCCTGCGTCGAGAGGCGAAGGTACGTGTAGTTCGGCACCTGGAGGACCTCGGCGACGACGCCCGTCACGGTCGCGTCGTCACCCGGAGCGGAAGGCGCGACTGGCGGCGGCATCATGGGCGGCGCAGTCACCGGAGCGCTCGTCGCCGTCGCCGTCGCAGGGACGGGCGCCGACATGCGGCCAGAGAAGAAACCGACGGCGAAGACCACGACGACCACGACGGGCATGAGCGGAAACTTCATGCGCGCGGGATACACGACTCGCGCCCGCTGAGGAACCGTCACTTCATCGAACGGGCTGGCAGGAACGCGGCCGCCCAGTCGTGGACGCCGATGGCGCGTGAGTAGCTGTCGTCTGCAGAGACGCCTCCGCGCTGGCCGCAGTCATTCGAGGTGAGCTCGAGCGTGTGTTTGCGCTTCTCCGTTCCGAGCGCACAGCTCACCTCGAGCGAGACCACGTACTGGTTGGTCGAGATGCACGACGACGGACGCTCGGGGCGCAGCGCGCGTTCACGCAGTGCCGTCAGCCGTTGTCTCGCGGTCAGGGCATCGAGGCCGAGCGCCGGCTGATCAGCGCGACCGTGGTCGTCCTTCAGGCTCGCCTCGGCCCCAGCGGGAGTCCACGTCAGCTCGAGCGAGTTCGCGCTTCCGCCGAAACACCCGTGCACACCGAACTCGAGGGTGAGTGAGCCACTCGGGTTCTTCAGACACGCGAGCGCGGCATCGGCCGAGGCGCCCTTCGCGGTCGCCAGGTCGGACGCGTCGAGCTCGAGGTTGACGCTCTGCTTCCAGTGCGCGCCTTCGTCTTCAGAGCGAAACAGCGCGCCGCTGGCGGCCCGGGCGATGGCAGTTCGTTGATTCAAGAACGCCAGCTCTTCGAACACCTCGTCTCCCGGGAGCGCGCTCAGCTCACGCCACGAGCGCCCGTCGTCCTCCGAGATGAACCCCTGTCTCTGGCCAACGGCAGTCTTCGTCGTCCCGAACGGGGTGCGCACGGTTGCCTCTCGTGGTCGGTCATTGCTTGCAGGGCCTGTCAGGCGGCCGATGCGGCGCGCGCCCACTTCCTCGATGACCACCGACCGGCCATCGAGCCACGCTGACGACGTGCCACGCGCGACGGGCGTGATGCGGAGCACGGGCTCCCACCCCGCGGGCCCTTTCCGCGCGGACCGCTCGGTGACGAGCAGTCGGCGGCCATCAGCGAGCGCGACAGCAGTCGTCTTGGCGTCGGCCTCGTACGGCTGCCACGTCTCGCCTCCGTCGAGGGTGCGGAACGAGCCACCATGGCCCGTCACCCAGCCGATGCGCGTGTCGAACCGGAGCACGGCGTCGATGGTGCGCACGCGCGACTCCGTGCTGCCGAACGGCGACGGCAGTCTCAGCTTCGTCCAGCTCTCGCCACCGTCGTCGGTCTCGAAGACGACGCCGTACCAGCCCGCGACCCAGCCCCGCTGCCCATCGAGGAATGAGAGCGAGATGCACCGATTGTCGCCGTCGGTCGCGCTCGACTTCGTCGTCTTCCACGTCTGCCCGGAATCGGCGCTGCCGAGAATCAGTCCGTCCGAGCCACACGTCCACACGAACGGGCCGCGGTGGGACATCGAGTAGACCCACTGGCCGCTCGTCGTCCGAAGGGTCTTCCAGGTCTCGCCGTTGGTCGTGCTCCGAACCACCTGCCAGCCGGAGGAGCCTGCGAGCAGGAAGCTGCCATCAAACAAGAAGGCGCTCGTGGTGAGCCTGGCCCTGTCTGACCCAAGCGGCAGCGACATGAACCGTTTCGCCCAGCTCGCCCCACCGTCGTCGGTGACGAACTCAGAACCGCACGCATCGACGATGAGCCCCTCACGCTCGGAAGTGAAGAACAGGCCGACGAGTTCGCAGTGCTCGAGCTCGGGGCCCGAGACGAGTGCGCTGAGCAAGAGTGGGAGCATGGCGACCCTCAGACAGCAGTGAAGCCCGACAGGTTGCAGCGTCGGGAACTCTCTTTGCGCGAGCTCACTTCTGTTTTCGCGCCACCTTCAAGCCCAGCCCCTGCTCCGCGAGCGCTTCGGTCAGCACCCGAATCGCCTTGGGACCGACGCCGTGCATGCCGCGCAGCTCGTCCTTCGTCAGCGCAGCAGCGTCGCGCAGGCGCAGAACGCCGTGCGCCTCGAGGGCCCTCAGCGCGACCTTGCCCATCGACGGTGGAAGCTCGTCGCTCATCTCGCGGCGCCCCCGGGCACCGACGGACAGGGCAGGTGCACGCTCGCTTGCGCCGTCGTGGTCGCGGACACGCGCAGGTACGAGGCGTGCGGGTACACGCCCCTCACTTCGATTCTGGAGACATTCATCCGTCTCACCTCTCGCAGCGCACCTCGACACGCCGGTTGAGACTGCGCCCCACCTCGTCGGCGTTCGAGGCGAGCGGCGTCGCTTCGCCGCGACCCACCGCCGTCAACTGCTTCGCGTCGAGGCCGCGCTTCACCAACTCGGCCACCACCGCCTCGGCCCGCCGCCGCGACAGTTCGAGGTTGTACTGCTCCGCGCCTTCGCTGGAGGTGTGCCCTTCGATGATGGCCTTCGGAGAGCCGTCGTCCCTCAGCCCGGCCGCGAGCCGCTCCAGCAGTGGCTCCGAGTCGGGCAGGACCTTCGCGGTGTCGTACCCGAAACGAACGCCGTGCAGCACCGCGCCGCACGACACCTTCTTCGCCGGCGGCGCGGGGCACTTCTCCTTGGGGCCCAGCGTCGCCGATGACAGCTCAACCACTCTGAAGGGTGCGCCGTTGGTGCTGCGCACGCCGCGCAGCACCCCAGCGACGGTGCGCTGCAGCACCCACAGGCTCACGACCTTCGTGCGCGTCGCGACACCACGCGCGCGGAGCATGGGCCCTGACACCGTGCCGTGCAGCGTTCCTTCGCCGTCGAAGCACCCCGTCACCACCGGGCCGTCTTGCTGCAGGTCGAGCGAGTCATTCTTCAGACGATACCCTCCGTTGAAGCCCTCTGCGCGCGGCGCCTCGGCCTGTGTCCCTTCACCGACCAACTCGCTGAAGTGGAACGTCGACTTCGCCTCTCTGACGTCGAGGCCACCCGAGAGCTCGACCCTGACCCATCGCACCGCAGGTTGTTCAGGCGTGAGCGTCAACGACGTCTCGAGACCCTTCTTGCCGTGGGCCGACAACGTGGCGCGCCCCAACACCTCGAAGCCAGCGTCCGGGCCGACTGACGAGCCCGCCACCACCACCTCACGGAAGAACGTCTGAAAGGCGCTGGGCGTCTCGTGCACCTCAGGTACCGCCAGGCGCGTGAACGTCGTCGGCGCTGGCAGCTCGTAGAGGAACCACGCCCCAGCATCAGGGGCTGCCTGCGTCAGCACCGAAGCCTTCACGGTGTTGCCATCGATGAGGTCGAGCGCCTGCTCGAAGCCGATGGGCGTTGCCTGGCCCGTCACGCCGAAGGCCAGCGGCAACGCGCCCGAAGCGAACGTGAAGAGGTCGGGAGGCCCCACCTTCTCGCCGTCGGCCGCAGCCGCGAGGAAGGGAACCACCGCAAGCAGCCACACTGCCCGAGCGCTTCGCATGTCGACTCTCTACACGCAGGGTGGGCTCAGGTGCGCGCTCGTGAGGGAGAGCAGGTCTTCTGCGACGTGAGCGGGGAGCACCTCGACGCGTCAGCGACAGCTCGTTTGGAGTTCAGGCGCTGGTGGTCAGCGGGCGCCAGTCTCGCGAGCGGCCACACCCGGCGCCGACGGACATGGCAGGTACACGCTCGCCTGCGCCGTCGTCGTCACGTACACGCGCAGGTACGACGCGTGCGGGTACACGCCGCTTACTTCGATTTTGGCGACGTTCATCTTCACGCAGCCGCCCTCGAAGCCGACGTCGTTGGAGAGCTTCGTGCGCACGGTGTGGAACCGCTCCGCGAGGTCGAGCTTGAGCGCCTGCCTCGCCTGGTCCCGAATGCCGTTCGCGTCGAGGCTCGCCTTCAGGCCCAGCAGGAAGCTGCTCGTCTGCACCGTGGGCTCGAGGTCGGGAATGCGCAGCTCGTTGTCCACCACGACAGGGTGGCCCGCGAAGTAGAGGTCTCCGTCGAGGGTCGCCGAGAGGCCCGCGGCCTTGATGGGCCCGGCGAGATGCAGCTTCACCACCAACTGGTCCTGCTGTGACGCGAACACCTCGGGGTCCGACAGGAAGAGCTCGGGGTACGACTTCGAGAAGAAGAGCTTCCCGTCGGTGAAGGCGAGCGACATGGCTTTGGCGAGCTCTTCGTAGCGGGCGGCGATGGGCACCACGACGCTGAAGGGACCCGACGGCAGCGTCGCGACGTTCGCCAGGCGCGGCGCTTCGGTCTGCGCCACCTCGGTGCTGCACGGGAGCGACACCGACGGCGCCACCACGAACGCGAGGTCCTTCTCGAAACCACCGGCGAGCACGGTCGGGCCCGCCTCGATGGACGTCACCTTCAACGTCGCGCAGCCGTCGGCAGTGCCGAGCGGCAGCTTCATCGGCGCGGAGATCTTCTCGTACGCCGTCTTCACCTGCGGCGAGAGGTCCCACGAGAACTGCTCGATGGCGCCGTCGATGGCCTCCTGGGCGCGCTCCAGCACACTGGCCATGCCCTGGGCGGTGCGCAACCGAAGGTCCTTCGACTCCACCTTCGTCTTCGCGCCCTGCAGCCGCGCCTTCCAGTCGCTGGTGATGACGGGCTCTCCGCTGACGGCGACCGAGACGGGCACCACCATCTTGCCCAGCATCGGCAGCTCGACGTCGAGGGATAGCTCGGTCTTGAGCTCGACGCGCTGATCAGCGAAGCGCAGGGTGAAGGGACTCCGGCTCCACTTCACCGCGCGTGGGCCTCGAAAGTCGAAGCTCGTCTCGCCGCTCGACGGGACGCGCGTGTCGAGGGCTTGCTTGAGGCCGTCGGCCGTCGCGGTGATGTGCACGACGAGCTTGGCCGGCAGCGGCTCGGCCGGCGGCGCGCTCGTCGAAGCGGAAGGGCGTGACGGGTACAGCGGCATGGTGGCGCAGCCGGCAGCGAAGAGCGTCAACGTGGCGAGGAGCGTGCGCGTCATGCGGCGGAACAAACCTCAAGCCAGCCCACAACGCGACAGTGCTCGGGGTACCGTCCGGTGATGACTTCGTTCGTGGCACTCCTGCGGGGCATCAACGTCGGCGGCAAGCGCATGCTGCCGATGAAGGACCTCGTTGCCCTCTTCACGAAGGCCGGCGCGATGAACGTGCAGACGTACCTTCAGAGCGGGAATGTCGTGTTCGACGCGAAGACGGCTCCAGCCATCGTCGAGCGCGTGCGCAGCGCCATCGAGACGAAGTTCGGCTTCGACGTGCCGATGGTGGTGCGCTCCGGCGACGCGCTCGATGGAGTCGTCGCTTCGAACCCGTTCGATGACGTCGAGCATGCGCACGTGGTGTTTCTCGCCGATGCGCCCATGCCCGCGCAGGTGAAGGCGCTCGATCCGAACCGTTCACCAGGTGACCGCTTCGTGGTGCGAGGTGGTGACGTGTTTCTTCATCTTCCCAACGGCGTCGCCCGCACGAAGCTCAGCAACGCGTGGTTCGACTCGCAGCTGAAGACGGTCAGCACGGTGCGGAACTGGAAGACGGTGCTCGCCCTCGCGCGGCTGTAGCAGCTGACGTCACTCCTCGGGCGGCGCGAGGCCCTTCTCTTTGCAGCCGTCGTCATCACCAAGCCGGCACGCGCGCGCGAAGGCCTTGTCGGCGGTGCGGTCGTCACCTTGCTTGCGCAAGAAACGGCCCGCGTTGGTACACGCCGCGCCGTTGCCGCCCTTGCACGCCTTCGTCCACAACGTCATCGCCTGCTCGAGGCTCTTCACGACGCCGAGGCCCGCAGCCGTCGCGTTGCCGAGCTGGTTGCAGCCTGACGCCGAGCCACCGTCGCACGCGCGCTTGAACAACGCGGCCGCCTTCTCGACGTCCTTCGCGCCCAGCTCGCCCTGCGCCCACAGACTGCCCAACGTTCCGCACGCGAACGCATCACCCCCGTCACACGCCTTCTGCGACAGCTGCGCCGACTTCTTCGCGTCCTTCACGACGCCTTCGCCGTCCCAATAGAACGAGGCGAGGTTGGAGCAGCCGAGCACGTCTCCTCCGTCGCACGCCTTGGTGAAGAGCCCGATGGCCCGCTTGACGACGGCGGCGTCACGGCTGTTCTCGACGAGACGGAAGGCGAGCTTCGAGCAGCCGCGGAGCGCGTCGCGGTCACACGCCTGCTGGTACCGCTCGAGCGCTGTGCTTCGACACGTCGCGACGAGCGCGTCTCCGGCCTCGATGCACGCCGTCGCGGGTTTCTTCTCGCAGGGACCGGTCGCGTGCTTCGGGTCCTTCGACGTGGCGGGACAGGGGTCGGCAGCGAACGAGAGGCCGGCGCTGAGCGACACGAGCAGCGGCAACCCACGAGTGACGAAGCGGAGGTCGAGCACGGCGAGCACTCTACCTGTCAGCTCACGGACACGGCAGCGGCGGCATCGGGCAGGCGCCGTTGGTGTCGCGAGGGTGCGTCTCTTTGCACTGTGCGATGCGCGTGAAGGTGTTGCCCGCGAGGAAGCTGGGCTTGTTGTCGTCTCGCCAGCCACGGTCGATGGCGTTGGTCGCGCTGTCGACGAACTCGGAGTTGGTGACGAGGCTCGAGGGAGGCACGTGGTACACGCGCACCGCGCCACCGTTGGTGGTGGTGCCGTTCATCACCGACTGGCACGAGTTGCTGCCTGAACTCTGCAGCTTCCCCGCGAACTCGATGCGTACGTGGTCGAGCGCGTTGCGCGGGTCATCACCACCCAGCCAGATGCCGAGCCAGTCTCCGGCCGCGGGCGCCGCGTCGGCCGAGGTGAAGACGATGGGCTTCGCAGCCGTGCCGCGCGCGATGAGCACTCCGCGTGACGGCGTGCCGCCCGGGTCGACGCTCAGGTGGCCGGTGCTCTTCTTGAACTTCCAGCGCACGCCCGGCTCGATGGTCAGCACTGCGACCGTCCCCGCGCCGACGGCGCCAACGGCTGTGACGCCGGCCTGGTTGATGCCGCCCGAGAGATACGGAACGCCGCGCTCCTTCAGCGTCATGTCCCAGCGGATGCCCGGGTTGTCCATGAGCAGGATGTCGTCCTGCGTGTTGCCCGTGTAGTCGCCGGTCGGCAGCGTGCCGACGAGGTTCGCGTCGCTGGTGACGGCGTGGCCAGCCGAGCCCGTGATGGTGAGCGACGTGGAGTCAGCGCTGAAGCCACCACCGTTCTGCAGCCGCACGCCCTGACTGCCCGAGCCCTTCACCGTCAGGTGGTCGACGAAGAGCACCGGGTCCGGAGCCGTCAGCGTCGCGGCGTTGGCGCTGCGAACGTCGAGCGCGCCCGGGAGGTCGACCACCGTGTTGAGCGGAGCGCCGCCATTCTCGAGCGTCGCGTAGCTGAAGCGCGCGGTGCCGCCGATGAGACGAATCGACGCCCACTTCTGCGCCCCGTCGGCGTTCTTGATGACGACGGGCTGAGTGGCGGTGCCGTTGGCGATGATGGAGCCGCCCGCGTTCACCGTGACGGTCTTGTCAGCCGCGAGCGTCACCACCGCGCAGGGTTCGAGCGTGATGGCGGCCGAGATGCTCGTGTCGAAGGGCAACACGTGAGGGCTCGTCGCGGCCGTCCACGTCTCGGCCGTCGACAGACTGGCCCCGTGCATCGTGCCCGCGCCGGTCGGGGCTGGGCAGGTGTTGGGCATCATCGCGGGCGAACAACTGAGGCAGACGGCGACGACGAAGCAGGGAAGTCGAAGGTCGCGCATGGCGCGCACTTGACCAGAGTGGCCGCGAAAGTCCGGTCTTTCTCGGTGACAGATGCCGGTCTGCCACCCGCCCCGGTCCACTCCGTGCGCGCGGGCTCGCGCAAAGTGACTCATGAGCGGAATCCGTCGTCGACCGGGTCCTTCGACAATCGAGTCTGAAGATTTCGACATTGGATGTGTTTTTTTTCAGACTCGATGCGCTCCGGGTCGTCGCCCGCGCGTCACCAGAACTTCCACCATCGTTTCGGAACGCGTGGCGGCGTGACGACGACAGGAGGACGTCGCCGCGGCTCCTTCGGCGCTTCGGGGACTTCGCTGATCAACGTCGTGATTCTCTGGGTGAGCGACTTCAGCGCGTCCTTCCCGAGCCGCGGTGTGCAGGCGAGCGCGACCTCGACCTGCGGCATGACGCCGGCGGATCCACGCTGGGCGTGCTGTTCGAACGTCGCGTCGGTGGGCGCAAGGAACGTGTGGCCGCTGCTCTCGAGCTCGTCGAGCACCACCTCGATGGCGGGCGTCGCGGCGTCGATGCGCCTGCGGAACTCGTCCTCCTCACGCCGGTGCCGCTCCATGCCGTGCTCGATGGAGCCGTTCTCATCAGGCGCCCACGAGATGCTGATGCCGGCGTCCATCGTCACAGTGCAGCGGCTCAGCTTTCGTTCGGCTCGAGAACTCCCGCTCATGCGCGGCAGTGTCTCACGCCAGCGGCACGAAGACCTTCAGCCCCGAGCGGCCATACGCGCCCAGCGTGTTGCGCTCGATGAAGTCGCTCGTCGACGAGCGGCCGTCGCCGGTGGTGATGGCGGTGTGGCCGTACTTCTGACCGAGCGCGCTCGAGGTGCGCTCCCACGTCAGCACCAGGCCGGGAATCTTCAGCGCCTCGGCCAGCGACAGGTTCACCTGACGGAAGTGCGCGCGCGGCAGGTTGTTGTCGATCTGGTTGCCATTTCCCCAGACGTGGAAGCCCATGGTGCGCTCGATGGCCCGGCTCACGCCCGTCGCGCAGAGCCCCTGGCCGCTGTAGCCGCCCATCGACAGCGCGACCGACTTGCCGTTCGCGACCAGCCGGCGCATCTCGTTCGTCACCTGAATGCCGCCGGCCTTCGCGGCGAGCTTCTTCATCTGCTTCAGCTGGTTGGTGCCGATTTCTCCGTTGCGCTCGAGGTGGTGCTTCTTCTCGTACGCCTTCACGGCCTTCTCGGTGCGCGCGTCGAACACGCCGTCGACCTTGCCCGGGTTGAAGCCGAGCTTCTTGAGCAGCTTCTCGCTCTGCTTCACCTCGGCGCTGTGTTCTCCGCGTGCCTGCGCCGGAGCAGCCGCCTGGCTCGAAAGAATGAACGACGTCTTGAGGCGCTTCCACGTCTGCGCGTCGACGCGGCCGCTGGGCTCGAGGCCCGAGTGCCGCTGGAACGCCTTCAGCGCGCCGGCCGTGCGCTCATCGAAGACGCCGTTGGTGTGCTGAGGGTCGAAGCCCGCCGCGCGCAGGTGTTTCTGCACGTTCTCGACCGAGGGACCCTTCGCGCCTTCACCGAAGCCCTTCTCTCCATTCGCGTGCTGCGCCATCGCGGCCTTCGCGGTCCGCACGTCGAGGTGACGCTGCGCCTTCGTCGGGTCGAGGCGGCGACGCTCGGGGTCGTGCGCGAGCGCGCGGACTTCATCGCGAAGAATCTCTCGGCCGTGTTCGGCGATCGCGCCAGTGCCGTTTCGAATGTCGGGCTGATCAGCCTTGAAAGCCTTCACCGCCGCCGCGGTCTCGCGCGAGTAGATGCCGTCGGCCTTGCCCACGTCGTAGCCGAGGGTCTGCAGCCGACGCTCGATGGTCTTGATGCCGTCGGACTTCTGGCCGACCGACACGAAGCCGTCCCTCTCTTTGCGGTGGTCGGCGATGCGCTCGCCGGTGTGGCGCAGCTTCGCCATCGTGCGCGCGTCGGGCGCTCCGGACGTCGGCAGACCCCACGCCGCCTGGAACTCCTGGAGCGCCTTCGCCAGCGCCGGCGAGGCCTTCCCATCCACCGTTCCCGGGCTGAAGCCGGCCCGTTTCAGCAGCCGCTCCGCCTCACGAACCGTTGCGGTCAAAGCCACGGGAACGTCTGGAATCACTGGGGAAACAGGGCGGGGCAGGGTGATGGGACCGGGCATGACGACCTCCGTGGAGACGATGTATGGAATCGTCGGCCGAGGTCGGTCTTGGGTTCTGAGAAGGAACGCAAATCCAGCTGACATCTGGGCTCGAATTTCTCCCACTGCCGTCGAGCGCTCGGCGCAGTAACACCAGCGCATGTCCACTCCGAACCTGCTGATGATTCCGGGGCCGATCGGCCTGTCGTCTGACGTGCTCCGCGCGTTGTCGGAGCCTCAGCGTGGACACCTCGACCCCGTCTTCATGCAGTCGTTTTCGCGCGCGTTGAAGCGGCTGCGTGAGGTGTTCGTCGCGCCGGGCGCGCAGCCGTTCATCGTCTCGGGCTCCGGCACGCTCGCGATGGAGATGTCGGTCGCGAACCTGATCCAGCCCGGTGACAAGGCGCTGGTGGTGAACACCGGCTACTTCTCGGACCGCATCGCCACGATGCTCGAGCTGCACGGCGCGCAGGTGACGCACGTGAAGGCCGAGCCCGGTGACGTCGCGTCGCTCGGCGACGTGGAGCGTGCGCTCTCGAGCACCTCGTTCAAGCTGATGACCGTCACGCACGTCGACACCTCGACGGCGGTGCTCGCGCCGGTGAAGGAGCTCGCCGCCCTCGCGAAGAAGTACGGCGCGCTGGTGGTGGTGGACGGCGTCTGCAGCGTCGGAGGTGAAGCGCTCGAGATGGACGCCTGGGGCGTCGACGTGGCGTTCACCGCGAGTCAGAAAGCGCTCGGCGCGCCTCCGGGGCTGGCCGTGCTGCTCGCGAGCCCGCGCGCGATGGAAGCGTGGAAGGCACGCACGAAGCCCGTCGCCGCGATGTACCTCGACTTCGCGCAGTGGCTGCCGATTCAGCAGGCCTACGAGGCAGGCACGCCGTCGTACTTCGCCACACCTGCGGTGAACCTCATCATGGCGCTCGAGGTGAGCCTGGGAGAGCTGGTCGCCGAGACGATGCCGGTACGCATCGCGCGTCATCAGACCCTCGCCCGTGCCGCGCGCGCGGCGTGGAGCGCGTTGGGTCTCGTGTCACTCACCCATCGCCCCGAGGTGACGGCGCACACGCTGTCGGCGCTCAAGTACCCAGCCGGTGTCGATGCATCGCTGGTGAAGCACGTCGCCGCGCAGGGCGTGAACATCGCTGGCGGGCTTCACCCGGCGCTCAAGGCGACGTACTTCCGCGTCGGGCACATGGGCGCCGCAACTGGCGGCACTGTGCTCGAGACGGTCGGGGCCCTCGAGCGCGGCCTCTCGGCCTCCGGCTACCGCTTCGACGCAGGCGTCGGTGTTGCCGCGGCGCAGCGCGCGCTCACGGCCTGATCAGCGCGCTCGCCGCGCCAGCCTCGCGCGCGACCGCTTGGGCCCTTCGGCGCGGCGACGGGCGGCACAGTGATCGAGACCGGTGGTGCGCTGGAGCGGGGTCATGCGGCCCATCGCTTCGACGCAGCTGTCGACGTCGCCTCGCCTCGCCTGCACATGCTCGCGCGCAACCGTGTTGGGCCGATGGGCGCGCGCTCCAGCACCTTGAGGTGCTTCGAGATGGCCTGGAGGCCGGTGCTCGAGACCGGTGGTGCGCTCGAGCGGGGCCTTGCGGCTGCGGGCCATCGCTTCGACGCAGGTGTCGGCGTCGCCGCGGCCCAACGCGCGCTCTCTTCGCGCTGAAGCGCCGGCGGGCCACCGGAGCCTTCGCCGCGAGCCAGAGAGGAAGGCACGCGCGGAGTGGGGCGAGGCCTGACGGGCGGCGTGTCGCGGTCGCGACAGCGTGAACGTCGAGCGAGCTGCGTGACACTGCGTGAGCGGGTTCGACGCTTGTTCGTGCTCAAGCATCTGCCGTGTCGCAGTCGCAACGCGTGCGGTCGCAGCACGACGAACGAAGGATGTGCAGTCGCTGCGGATGAGGCCCGGCGCAGAAGGTTGGATCGTGCCTTGCTCCCTGTGACTGCGAGGCCGGCTGCACGACCCGTCGTTCTTGTCCCGCTCTGCTTCGAGGCTCAGATGAGACACGTCATCGCAGGCATCGTGTTGCGCCTCATTGCAGCGCCGGGGTGTCGCTGTGGCCCTGAGCCTGAACCCGACGCCGGCGTCGACGCCGGTGAGTTCATCGCCCGGCCTGCGGGTGACACGCCGCCGCTCTTCGACCCCGCGGCTGGTGGGCTCGACCGTGAGGTCGCGAACCTGATCTCCGTCTGGCAGACGGTGCCGGCGACCGAGGCCGAGGCACAACACCAGGTGCGGGTGCTGCGGGCCTCGCGCGCCGCGCTCGTCGCCAGTGGTGCGGCGGGCGCCGACCGGATCAGCCAGGTGTGTGAGCTGGTGACGGCCGACCACCAGGAGCACCAGTTGCTGTGTCTTCGGCTGCTGTCGTCCACCGAGAGCCCGCGCAGCCTCGCGCTGCTGGCCAATCGCGCGCGCACCCCGCTGCCAACCAACGCAGGCGAGCTGCAGCTCCCCTCGGCTCAGGCGATGACGCGTCAGGCGGCGATGTTCTCGTTGACCCGCCGCGCGGCCGACGGCTCGGCGCCGGCCCTCGAGGTGCTCCTCACGCTGGCGGCCGAGCCCGACGACGGCATCAAGAGTCTCGCCGTCGCCGGTGTGTTCGACGCGCTCCCGCGCTGGCGCGCGAAGTCGAAGCTGCGCGCGGTGCTTCCCGAGTCGGAACAGTGGCGGTTGTACCAGTCACGCTGAGGAGACGACCATGAGCCGAGCCATCATCGGAGCGCTGGTCCTGAGCCTGTCGAGTCCTGCGTGGGGGGCCGACTGGTGTCCCCCGTCCGCCAATGACTTCACGTCCTGGGGCGCGCGCGACGCCGTGACGACCGGCGACGTGTGGATGTCGGGCGTCTGGTGCGGCGCGTCCGTCAACGGCGTGCTCGTACCGTTGCCGTCACGTGAGCCAGTCATCAACTCCTTCATCGACGCCATGGGTCTGGGCCAGAACTGGGGCAGTCGGTGGGCGGCGTTGATGAGCAACGTCACTTCGTGCGACCCCGAGTCATGGAGCGGCCGCTTCGCGAACGGCGCCTACTTCGCCGACTACCTCGGGTACCACCGCGAGCAGACGTCGTTCGTGCAGAGCGGCTCACCCTGGGCGGTCATGCCCGAGGGCGACATCGTCAAGTACTGGTTGGCGCGCTACATCAAATACTACACACGCGAAGACGGCTGGGCGCCGTTCTGTATTGCGACCGGCGACGTTCCCAACGACAACCGGTTCACCAACGCCGCGAACCCCGACAACCACGACCCACTCCGTGTCTATTTTCCCTGGTTCTGGGTCCTCTCGACCGTCGACCGCTCGAGCGTGCTGGTGCACGAGGCGACCCACCAGTTCTCGAGCCACATCGGCGACGGAGAGTGCGCCAACCAGGGCTCCTGTGACCCCGTCTTCGGCAGCGGCAACGCGCAGACGCTCACCATCATCTTCGCGGCGCAGGCGATGGATGCGTATCGGCGGGCGCCTGACTCGAGCCAGCTCGAGGTCTACAACTACGGGCAGGACTTCTGTGGGTACGTGCCCCTCATTCCAGACGCCCAGCGGTTTGCGCTCGTGCAGTCGATGCAGCTGCGCCTCATGAACACCTTCAAGTACCCGCCGCCGCAGAGCGAGTGGCCGCCGTCGGCCTTCATCGACTTCGTCTGGGGCACGGGCCTCGACTTCGGTGACAATGCTGGAGGTGCCTCGGGCAGCGCGTACCGCATCGACCTCGTCAACGGCTCCCGCTGGCCGTGCGGCGCGGTGTGCACCCTCGCCGACTACGACTTCGCCACCGGTGGCACGCGCGCGTGCAACGAGAACTACCAGGCGGGAAACGTCGCCATCAACCAACAGAACAAGGCGCTCTGTCTCGCCCTCAACACGCAGGTCGCGGGCGGCGTGACGCAGACCCAACACGCGTTGCTGAGAAACAAGGTCACCAGCGAGGCCAAACCGTGTCTGGCAGGCGTGAGCGACGCCTGGGTCGCGCAGGTGTGTTCTCAGCTGTCGTCGCAGGCCACGAAGGTCGAAGACCTCGAGACGAACTGGTCGATTCCAGACATGGAATTTCACTTCGACGCCAGTCGCGCGATTCACGCCTGCCAGGCCTCGTTCTGCGCTCAGAAGCACACCACTGCGTGGGACACGGCGGCCTCGGCGGCGTGCTTCGACTGGGACGACCCGTACGGCTGTCTGAAGCTCGCGTGTGGCGACCTCGCGGCCCTGCAAAACCAATACGGGAAGAGCAGCCCCGAGTACCTGAAGGCCGTGGTGTGCCGCTCCTCCGAGCTCAACCGCGACTTCGCCGGGCTCGCCGACCCGACGAGCGCCTGCTCCGAGAAGTACACCGCGTGCCTGCTCGAGGAGCGCTACCAGGCCGCCTGGGCCGCGCAGCAAGCAGGTGGCGCGTGCTGGGTGAGAGGGTCTGGCTCGTCGCCGACGACCGACCCGCTCTTCGTCACGCTTCGCGACAAGGCCGGCACGGTGGCCGTCGAGAACTTCCTCGCCCTCGACACCGTCTCGCACCTCGCCACGTCCCGCTGTCTCATGGAGAACGTCACCTGTCAGATGGAGGCCGCTGCTCTCGACGCCGCGCTGGCGAAGCTCATCCACGACGAGGCGAAGACGCGGCCCGTGTGGAAGGTGCCGACGCTGCCGGACAGCTGGGAGAAGCTGAAGGGCCGCTACGACCGCGACGTCTTCAACGAGATGGACCGCATCGGCGCGGCGCTCACCGACCCCACCGTGACGTTCGGCCCGCTCTCGAAGAACCCCGCCCTCGCGCGGCTGGTCGCGAGCCCCGAGGCGTCGCTCGCCATCGCGGCGGTGGTCGGCCAGGACACGTACCTGAAAGCAGGCGGCAGCCGGTTCGCGAAGGGCATCTTCAACCCGGCGGTGCTCACCCGGTACGGCACCGAGGCAGACCCGTACGGCTTCTCGACCGCGGCCCACACCGCCGAGCTGAGCGCGCTCGGACGGTTGAATCAGCGCTTGTCGGCGACCCAGGTCGAGACGGCCTTCTCGAAGACGAACCGGCTCACCGCGCCGCAGGCGTATGGCCACGTGCTCGCCCTCTTCAACGCGAAGAACGGCGTCGAGCTCGAGGCCGCGTTCGAGGCCTTCGTCGCCGACGCTGCGGCGCGGTAGCGGCGCTCTCTTCTGGAACCGAGACCAGGTGGCGTGCGTCCGGCTCCGGCTATGGTGCGCCCGCTACTCACCTCGGGGGTCTCGATGAAACACCTGCTCGCAGCACTGCTGATCATCACGCCGTTCGCAGCGCACGCCTTCTGCGGCTTCTACGTCGCGGGCGGTGGCGCAGAGCTCTTCAACAACGCGACGCAGGTCGTCCTCATGCGCGAGGGCACGCGCACCGTGCTGTCGATGCAGAACAACTACCAGGGCCCCGCGGCAGACTTCGCGATGGTGATTCCGGTGCCCGTCGTCCTGAAGAAGGAACAGGTGAAGACGTTGCCGCGTGACGTGTTTGGCCGCGTCGACACGCTCTCGGCGCCGCGCCTCGTCGAGTACTGGGAGGTCGACCCCTGCTACGTCGACCAGCGCGAGTACGAGGAGGAGGACGGGGCCGTTCAGAAGTCGGGCGGCGCTCCCGATGAGCCGAAGAAGAAGGGTGGGCTCGTGAAGGTCGAGGCCCGCTTCGAGGTCGGCGAGTACGACGTCGTCATCCTCTCTGCGAAAGACGCGCTCGCGCTCGAGCAGTGGCTCAAAGAAAACAAGTACAAGATCCCCGAAGGTGCCGAGGCGTTGTTCCGCCCGTACGTGCAGCAGGGCCAGAAGTTCTTCGTGGCGAAGGTGAACGTGAAGAAGGTCACTTTCGAGAAGGGCATGGCGAAGCTCTCGCCGCTGCGCTTCTTCTACGACTCCGAGAAGTTCGAGCTGCCGGTGCGCCTGGGTCTCATCAACGCGAAGGAGAAGCAGGACCTCATCGTGCACATCCTCGCGCGCAACCAACGCTACGAGGTGGCCAACCTGCCCAACGTCACCATTCCGACGAACATCGACCTCGCGCCGTCGGCGAAGAGCGAGTTTCCGTTCTTCTACGTGAGCCTCTTCGACCGCACGCTCGCGAAGAACCCGAAGGCCGTCATCACCGAGTACGCCTGGCAGGCGACCAGCTGCGACCCGTGTCCGACGTCTCCGCTCGCCGCCGCCGACTTCGCGACGCTTGGCGCCGACGTCACGCCGACGAAGTGGAGCGAAGAGGACCAGTGGAAGCCCGAGAAGCAATTCGTCCTCACCCGCCTGCACGCGCGCTACGACAAGACGTCGCTCGGCGAAGACCTCGTCTTCCGCGCTGCGAAGCCCATCGTCGGAGGCCGCGAGTTCCTCACGGACGGCAAGGCGCTCGAGCAGGGCAGCCGCTCCGACAGCATCAACAACTTCCAGGCGCGCTACGCGATTCGGTACCCGTGGAAGGGCAAGGTCGAGTGCAAGGAGCCCGTCTACGGACGGTGGGGCGGACCTCCGGCGGGCGCGCAGGCCGAAGGCACGAAGTCGGCGCAAGACACGGCCTTCGTCACGCGCGACCCGAAGAAGGTCGACGCGTTGGCCGAGAGCCCCATCGCAGAGCTCTCGGTGGCCGGCCTGAAGCCGAAGGCTGGTGAGGCGCTCCGCCCGAAGCCTGCGACGCCGAAGAAGTGAGCCTCTGGAGCGACCTCGCGCCTGCCACCTGCCTTCCCGACGCGTGTTTCTGCGAGGCGGTCGGTGATGGGCTGATCCGCCAGCCGTCGAACACGTGGTCGAACCTGGGCTTCTGCGTCGCTGGCCTGGTGATGCTGCGGGAGTGGCGCTCCACTCGTGTTCGCGGCGCGCTCTCGTCGGCTGAGGCGCTCACGTTCGGGCTCGCCGTCATCCTCGTCGGCGTCACGAGCGGGCTGTACCACGCGTCCTTGAGCTTCATCGGCCAGACGCTCGACGTGCAGTCGATGTACCTGGTGGTGTTGCTCGCGTTGATGGTGAACGTCGAGGCGCTGCGACGGCCGGTCCGCTCCCGCGCGCTTCAATTCTACCTCGCGGCGAACGTCGTATTGGGCGTGCTGCTCGTCACGGTGCCGGCGGTCCGCCGACACGCGTTCGGGCTCGCGATTCTCGGCATCCTCGTGACCGAGGTGATGGTGCGCACCCGCGGGCTGAGGACGCGGGGACTGTCGTTGCTCCTCGGCGCGGTGGCGGTGCAGGCCCTCGCGTTCGGCATCTGGGTGCTCGACTTGAAGAAGCTCGTCTGTGCTCCCGAGAGCCTGTTGCAGGGCCACGCCGCGTGGCACCTGCTCGGCGCGGTCGCGAGCTACCTGCTGTGGCGCGCCCTCAGGGCGTGAGCAGCCGCCGCAGCGGTGCCCAATTCGCCTTCAGTGGATTCAGCTCGGTCTTCACCCCGCCGATACCGAACGAATCGACCTCGCACTGCGGCTCGAACGTGCCGAACAGCCGGTCCCACACGATGAAGACGCCGCCCAGGTTCTTCCCTCGAAGGTGAGGCGCGTTGGAGTGGTGCCCGCGGTGCAGGTACGGGCTGTTGAAGAGCATTCCCGGCCGGTCCATCCATCGCGGCGTGCGCGAGTGCAGCAGAAAGACGAGCGCGGTGTGCGCCACGTACGCGGCCACGTAGACGCCGAAGGGCAGGCCGAGCACCGCGAGCGGCAGTTGCAACGCCAACACCGCCACGGGCGCGAACGCCGACGTGCGCAGCGAGACCGACGCGTCACAGATGTTCGACTGGTGGTGCACCTCGTGAACGGCCCACAGCCACTTCGAGCGGTGCTCGGCGCGGTGCTGCAGGTAATAGAGGAGGTCGAGCCCGACGAAGGCGAGCGCGAAGGTGAGGGTCGGCGGCAGGCTCCAGTGCAGCAGCGCGTGCGCCGAGAGCAGTCGATAGAGCGCGAGCAGGCCGCTCCCCACGGTGAGCGAGACCAGCGCCGTGAGCGCGCCGCACGCCCAGTTGGAAATCCGGTGCTGCCAGACCGTCGCGTTCATGAAGACATCAACGCACGGCCATCGATTCCGATGCGGATTGAGTTGTTGGGGTATCAATCACCCATCGTCATCGATGCTGCAGGCGACCGGATTCAGGCCTTCTGCGGAACGCTCAGCGCGCGATCGGCCAGCACGCCCACCGCCACCAGCCCGAGCCCGACGACCACGTGCAGCACATCGTCAGCCGCCTTCCACTGGAACGCCGCCTTCGGCCACAGGTCCGCGAAGCTCGCGATGGCCTGGTAGAGGTCGATGAGCCCGAAGCCGATGTTGAACGAGCGCACGGCGTCGAGTCGCTTCGAGAAGACGCAGCCAAGACCAACGGCTCCGAAGACGAGGTGGAAGATGTTGTACGGCGCGGCGCCGCTCGTGAGGGCCATGGACGCGGGCATGACGAAGCCCAGCACGCCGACGATGAGCAGCAGCGGCGCAAACACCTTCAGGACCGGCAGGTTGACGGGGGTCTTCGCCATGGCGAACGCCCTCTCCGGACGTGGGGCTCTGGTGGATTTCCTGCTACGAGCGCCGCGCTCATGAAGCTCTATTACGTGCCGTTTACCCGCTCCAACCGGCCGCGCTGGTTGCTCGAAGAGCTCGGTGTGCCCTACCAGCTCGTTCGCCTCGACCCGAAGGCCGGAGACACCCGGTCTGACGAGCACACCTCACGGCACCCACTGCAGCACGTGCCGGTGCTCGACACGCCCGACGGGAGCCTCTTCGAGTCCGCCGCGCTGGTGCTCCAGCTTGCAGACCTGCACGGCAAGTTGATTCCAGCCGTCGGCACCTACGAGCGCGGCCTCGTCTACCAGTGGCTGTTCTTCGCGATGACCGAGCTCGAGCCCCACTGCGTCACGTATTTCGACGAGAAGGTGAAGAAGAAGACGCCGCAGAGCGAGCTCGCGCTCGAGGCGAAGCGCAAGGTGAACACTGCCGCGAAGGTGGTGAACGCCGAGCTGGTGTCCCGTCAGTGGATGCTGCCGTCGGGCTTCTCGGTCGCCGACGTGGTGCTCGGCAGCGTGGCCTGGTGGGCCAACCGCATGGGCGCGCTCGAAGAGGTGCCGAACGTCGTCGCCTACGTCGAGCGCATCATGGCGAGGCCCGCGTACCAGCGCGCCGTCGTCGACTGATCAGCGTCTCTCTGCCCGCGCCTTGTACTCGGCGTTCATCTTCTCGAACCCCGGCGCAGCGCCCGCCATCATCGGTTGACGCTCCATCACCATCGACAGCACGCCGCTGTACGTCTCGCGGTTGATGAGCTTCGTCTTGCCGCCCGCGACGGGCTCGAGCTCGAAGAAGTGCTCGCCATCGAAGACCCGCGGCAGCCCGGTGCGCGCGAGCCACGCGAAACGAACGTTCGGCTCCCAGTGGCTGACCGTCGGCGCGAACTCGTACGGGTCTGCCCCTTCCGCCGAGAGCTTCAGCTTCAACACCTCGCCCGGGCCCGCCGTGCCGCCGAGCCACGCGAGCTGCGTGTTCCACTGCGCGTACGAGGGGAAGTCGACGATGACGGCCCAGACGCGCTCCGGCGGCGTGTCGATGAGGACCTCTTTGCGAATCTCGAACGAGGTGAAACTCAACGCCCCGAGGAGCACCGCCAGCGCGCCGAAGAGGCCGCCCAGCAGCCGGGCCCAACGGCTCATCGCGCCCAACCGGTGCGGCGGAGGAAGGCCTCGAGGTTCTCGAGCGCCGGGTGCAGCGCCTTGAGCCCGGGAATGAACGCGTCGCCGCCGAGGGCGTCGAACGCCTCCCACATCGCGCCGAACTCTTCGCTGAACTTCCGAATCGCGGGAATCGCCTTCTCGTCGGCCCTCGACTGCACCGGCTTGCCCATCACCTTCGTGAAGACCGCCGCCATCTCGCCGGGCGTCAACGAGTCGCCCGCGAGGTCGAACGCGGCGCCGATGAAGTCCGACGGACGCTCGAACGCCAGGGCCGCGAAGACGCCGATGTCGCTGGCGCCAATCAACTGCAGCCGCTGGTGCGCACGAATCGGAATCTCGAGCCGGCCCTCACGCGCCTTCGCGCCGAAGTCCATCAAGGGCGAGTTGAAGTTCTCCATGAAGAAGGCCGGCCGCAGCACGGTGGCGGGCACCTTCGAGTCGAGCAGGTGCCGCTCGACCTCCTGCTTGCTCACCACGTGCGGCACCTTGCTGGGCCACGCGTAGCCGCTGCCGACCGACGAGAAGACGAGGTGCGCGACCTTCGCGGCCTTCGCGGCGTCGACCAGGTTCTTGCCCTGCTTCACCTCGCCCTCCGCGCCCAGCGGCTTGCCGCTCGCCATGCCGTCCCAGAAGTTGGTGAGCGCGAAGACGCCGTGCGCGCCCGTGAAGGCCCGCTCCAGTGAGGCGCGGTCGAGCAGGTCGGCGGCGACGACCTCGACCCCCAGCGCCGTGAGCGCCTGCGCCTCGGGCTTCTTCGGGTCGCGCGTGATGGCCTTCACGTGAAAGGCCCGGCGAAGGCTTTTGACGACGGCGCCTCCTTGTTGGCCGGTGGCTCCGGTGACGACGATGGTGGGGGTCGAGGTGGTTTGCATGGGTGACTCCGGGGGCTGCGGGGTTCGAGCCAGAAGTACCGCCGGTGCACCAGCGCAACAATGTTGAGGTCTGCAACGAATCGTTCCACCATTGAAACGATGCGAGACCTCAACGAGCTGGCGGTGTTCTCGGCGGTGGTGCGGCACGGCGGCTTCACCGCGGCGGCGAAGGCGCTGGGTCTGCAGAAGTCGACGATGAGCCGCATGGTGTCGCGCCTCGAGGAGCGGCTGGAGACACGGCTGCTCCTTCGCACGAGCCGGCAGCTCTCGGTCACCGAGGCAGGGCGCGTCTTTCTCGAGCGCTGTGACGAAGGGCTGCGGTTGCTCGACGCGGCAGAAGGCGTGGTGGAGCCCGTCGAGCCCGCCGGCACCGTGCGCATCACGGCGATGCCCGATTTTGCAGAGCGCTTCATCGCGCCGCTCGTGGGTCAGTTCGCGAAGGCGCAGCCACGGGTGCAGGTGGAACTCATCCTCACTACCCGCCTCGTCGACCTCGTCGAGGAGCGCATCGACCTCGCCATCCGCTCCGGGCCGCTGCCGGACTCGTCACTGGTCGCGCGCCGCATCGGTACGGCGCGTCGCTGCCTCGTCGCCAGCCCGGCCTATCTCGAGGCGCGCGGCCGCCCGCGCAGCGTCAGCGACCTCGCTCGCCACGACTGTCTCGCCTACCGCACCATCGATGGCTCGGTGTCGTGGCGGCTGATCACTCCGACCGGGCCCAGGAACGTTCGCCTCGAGGCCCGCCTCGCCGCCGACGACTTCACGGTGCTGCGAGACTGGGCGCTGGCCGGGCTCGGCATCAGCATGCTGCCGGGGTTCGTGTGCGAAGAGGGCCTGAAGTCTGGGGAACTCGTGCCGCTCTTGCGCAGCTCGGTCCAGGAGGAGGTGCCCCTGTTTCTGGTCCATCCACAGGGCCGCCACCTGCCGTCGCGAGTTCGCCTGCTGCACGATTTTCTGGTCGCCTGGATGAATGTAAGGTCATGAATTTACAGTTTCTTCTGTTGGAAACAAATTGAACGAAACTTCTTTCCGGGAGGTCAGAGAATGTAGGTGTCCGCAGCACAGCGCACCACTTCTCGGAGCCCTCGCCCATGCCCCTCGTCTTCAACCCGTTCAACCCGATGTCATACTTCAACGCGTGGACGAGCAGCGTGACGTCTGCCGACCTGGGCCGCTCGCGGGTGTCGACGAAGACGCCGGTTCCGGTCGAGGTGAAGAGCACGGGTTCGGGCATCAAGACGTCGGTGAAGCAGGTCGGAGCGCAGACCGAGGTGAGCTTCAGCGGCAAAGCGAAGAAGCCCACCAGCCACGACGTCTTCGGCGGCGCGCTCAACTCGTACGTCGAGCACCACCCCATCTCGCTGGGCGTCGCAGTCGCCGAGGCACCCACGAAGGACGCGCTGGGCCGCACGAACTACACCGAGAAGAACAAGCGCAGCATGGTGACGAGCCCCAATGGCGGTGAGTCAGGTCGCCTCATCGCTGAGCGCTTTGCTTCGAAGATCAACTCCGAGTTGTCCGCGTTCCGCGCGACGGTGAAGCCGGGCACGACGCCCGACGCTGCGGTGCTCGTCATCACCCGACGCTGACCCGAGAGCGCACTCGACTCGTTCCCACGTTCGATGGTCGAGCAGCCGCCGGGCACCCGTGAGTCAGCGGCGGTGCGGAAAGCGCCCCAGTCGTGACACTCGTTTCGCGCCGCGACGGTTCCTTGCGCGACCTCAGGCGTCGTCACCTCATCGCTGCGACCGTGCTGCCTGCCGCGAGTCAGCGCCGGTGCGGAAAGCGCCCCAATCGTGACACTCGTTTCGCGCCGCATCGGAACGGGCAACCGATTCACCGCAGACTCTGCGATGAGCCGCGCCAGCCCATGCCGAAACGAACGTTGAAGCCCGCGACCCTCGCAGCGCAAGCGCTCGGCTGGGTCGAGCCCACCACTCGCGCCGTCGTCGCTCCGATTCACGTCTCCACCACCTACGAGCGCGACCCCTCGTACGGCCCGGGCCGAAGCTACGCGCGCGCCGACAACCCGACCTTCGACCAGGCCGAGGCGTTGCTCACCGCGCTCGAGGGTGGCCGGGCCTCGTTGCTCTTCGCCTCAGGCATGGCGGCGGCGACGAGCGTCTTCCTCGCGCTGAAGCCGGGCGACCACGTGCTCGTGCCCGAGGTGATGTACTGGGGCCTTCGTACGTGGCTCCAGCAGTTCGCCGCGCCGCGTGGGTTGCTCGTCGAGTTCGTTCCCACCGGCGACGTCGGCGCGCTCGCGAAGGCGGTGAAGCCGGGCACGACGAAGCTCCTGTGGGTCGAGACGCCGGCCAACCCCACCTGGACGGTGACGGACATCGCCGCCGCCGCGACCATCGCCCACGCCGCCGGAGCCCGCCTCGCCGTCGACAACACCGTCGCGACGCCGCTGCTGACCCGGCCGCTCCAGCTCGGCGCTGACCTCGTCATGCACTCGGCGACGAAGTACCTGAATGGCCACTCCGACGTCGTCGCTGGAGCGCTCGTCACCGCCGCGACCGATGACTTCTGGCAGACGTTGATCAGCATTCGTCACGACGGCGGCGCGATTCTCGGGCCGTTCGAGGCGTGGCTGCTCCAGCGCGGCATGCGAACGCTGCACCCCCGCGTGATGACCGCGTGCGCGGGCGCGATGCGAATCGCTCGGCACTTCGAAGGCCACGCGCGCGTCGTCGAGGTGCTGTACCCGGGTCTGCCTCGCTTCGAAGGACACCGCGTCGCTGCGCAGCAGATGACGGGTGGCTTCGGGGGCATGCTCTCGCTTCGTGTCGCAGGTGGAGAAGCTGCTGCCCTCGCCGTTGCCGCGCGGGTCGAGGTCTTCAAGCGCGCCACCTCGCTCGGTGGCGTCGAGAGCCTGATGGAGCACCGCGCCTCGGTCGAAGGTCCCACCAGTCCCATCCCGAAGGACCTGCTGCGCCTCTCGGTCGGCATCGAAGACGTCGACGACCTCGTGGCCGACCTCGAGCAGGCGCTGACCCCGGGCTGATCCGTGGGGAGGGCATGCACCTCGTCCGGTCGGCCTCCGGGCGCACGCAAGGGAGCACAAGCCCAGCTGCGCTTCACGATGAGCGTCAGCGGGCTGGCCCAGAACGCGTTCGCGAGAAATGCACGTTCCTGAGCAGCGGCCCGGCGACCGACGTGGCCAGCGCCCTCTGCATCTCGCCCTCGCTCAGTCAGGAGTTTTCCTGCTCCCGCGTTGCTTGAAGACCGGCCCGCCCCGAGTCAGCACCAGTGCGGAAAGCGCCCCGGCATTCCCACCATCGCCTTCGGAGCCGCGCAGCTCGGCCTCGGCATCGCGAGCTTCTTCACCGCGCCCGCGCGACCGTGACACTCGTTTCACTCCGCGAGGGTTCGTTGCGCGACGTCCACCTGTGACTGCGTCACTCGCCACGGGCGTCACCTTCGCGTGCCACTGCCGAAGCAGGGGTGTTCGCGGGTCGCGTTCATCGCTATGCCGCTCCCCGTGCGCGTCGTTCCGTTCTCCGTCACTGCAGCTCTCCGATTCACGCTCGTGTTGGCGGCCGTCGCTGGAGTCTCTGCGTGTTCTGCGCCGCCTGCGAGCTGCGCCGACTCGTGCCTTGGGTGTTGCGACACGAGTGGAACCTGTCGCGCGGGCAGCTCCGTCGACTTCTGCGGAGCCCGAGGCGCGTCGTGCCAGACCTGTGAGCAGAACCAGGTGTGTCAGCTCGACACCTGCGTGCCGGTCACCAGCGGAACGGGTGGCGGCTCGAGTGGAACGGGTGGTGGGTCGGCCGCGGGAGGCTCTGCAGGCCTGGACGGCGGTGACGATGGTGGCAGGCCCGACGCGGGCGTCATCGATGCGGGCCTTCCCGATGCAGGAAACCCCGACGCGAGCACTCCTGACGCTGGGCCCGTCGACGCCGGGCTGGTGACGACCGACTCGGGCGTCGTGCTCGCGACCGTTTCGCATCCCCGCGAGCTGCGCGGCATCTGGGTCGCGACCGTCGCCAACCTCGACGTTCCCCAGGGGCTCTCGGCCGACGCCGGCATCGCCGCGATGAACGCGCTCGTCGAGCGCACGCGCAACGCCGGCCTCAACGCCATCTTCTTCCAGGTGCGGCCCGAGTCCGACGCCTGGTACCAGTCGACCCTCGAGCCGTGGAGCCGGTTCCTCTCGGGCACCCAGGGCCGCGACCCGGCGTGGGACCCGCTCGACGCGCTCCTCACGGCGGCGCACGCGCGCGGCGTCGAGGTGCACGCGTGGGTGAACCCGTACCGTGCGCTCTCGGCAGCGGGCAGCCAGACGGCGACGAACCACGTCAGCCGCACGCTCTCGGCGCACGCCATCACCTACGACGGGAAGGTGACCATGAACCCGGGCGTCACCGCAGTGCGCGCACACGTGCTCGACGTCGTGCGAGACCTGCTCGGGCACTACGACGTCGACGGCCTGCACTTCGACGACTACTTCTACCCGTACCCTGATGCCTCGGGCACGCCGTTCCCCGACGACGCGACGTTCCAGTCGTACCGCTCGAGCGGCGGCACGCTGACGAAGAGCAATTGGCGGCGCGACAACGTGAACACGTTGGTGCGCGAGGTGATGGCCGAGGTGACGGCGAGCCACCCGCAGGTGCGCTTCGGCGTCTCGCCGTTCGGCATCTGGCGGCCGAACAACCCTCAAGGCGTCGTGGGCCTCGACGCGTACGAGACGATTTCGTGCGACGCGGTGGCGTGGATGAACAACGGCTGGGTCGACTACGTGGCGCCGCAGCTCTACTGGCCCACGACGTCATCAGGGCAGCCCTTCGTTCCGCTCGCGACCTGGTGGGCGAACGGCACGATGGGAGGCAGGCACGTCTTCACCGGCCACGGGCTCTATCGGCTCGGCACGCCGGGCTGGAGCGTCGCCGAGATTCGCGCGCAGGTGAACGCGACCCGCACGCTGCGCAGCAGGGGCATGCTGGGCGGCATCCATTTCCGCGAGGCGAACCTGCGCTCGAGCCCCGACGTGCTCGACCTGTTCCGCACCGAGCTCTATGCGACGCCGGCGCTGCCGCCTGCGATTCCGCGTCAGGGCTCGTCGATGACACCGCTGCCGCCGGTGGTGACTCGCCAGGGCGCCTCGCTCACCGTCTCGCACCCGCTGCCGCTGACGGCGCGGTTCTATGCGCTGTACCGCTTCGGCCCGACGGGGTGGGCGTTGGTCGACGTCGCCGGCGGGGTGCAGGCGCGCTTCGGTTCGCTGGCATCGGGCACGTGGGCTGTCAGCGCGGTGAATCGTGGCGGCGCCGAGAGTCAGGGCGTCGTCGTCACCGTGCCGTAGCTCCCGACCTCAGACACCGATCGCTCGGAACCAGACAGTGCCTCCGCATGCGCGCGAAAATGGCGGTAGCTCCGGAGGTCCGGCTCCAGCACTGAGGAGTCCACTCCCGCACTGATGAACGCTCGCAGGGCTCCCGTCAGTCCTCGCGTCGCCGGGCGCGTGATGCGGCGCGGAGTCGTGACGCCCTCGCGCTCGCGTCGACGTGCTCATTCCACCGGTGGCCCGCATGAGCCCGCACCCACTTCGTCACGGCGCCGCTCGTCACCGCGAGCTCTCGCAACGCTGATGACAGCGCCGCGTACTTCGGCGGCCGCGGCGTGAACGTGCCAGCAGCCACCTCGAGCGCGACGCGGCAATCGCTGATCAACACCACCGTGTGCGTGAAGTGCCACCGCTGCGCGACGACCTCGTCGAGCGCTGACCGCGCGGCTTCGAGCTCCATCACGAGGCTGGTCGTTTTCCCCGCCGAGCCGTCGCGCTCGCACAGCACCTCGCCGTCTCGGACGATGACGAAGGCCCACCCACCCGGGCGGCCGACACGCTCTTCTCCGGAGCCGTCGCAGTGGACCTCGAGGATGGGCCGCGTCACGGGACTATTCGGAGAGCATCGCCCGCAAGCGCTCCGAGGCGCTCACCACGGTGGACTCGTCGGCCGACTCGAGCGGAACCAATCGTCGCGACAGCGACAGCGTGCCTTTGCCCGAGAGGCGCGGCTCGTCGTCCGAGGGCGTCGACGTCACCTCGACGGGGCCTTCGAGCGTCAACGTGAGCGGCAGCGTGTCGGTGCGGCGGACGTCGAGCGTTCCGTGGAGTTGCGTGCGCATCGTCACGGGGCCTGAGTTCGTCACGCTGTCGAGCGAGGCCGAGAAGGTCACGACCGTCTCCGAAGCGCTCTCGAGTCGAAGCGTCGCGTTGTCGACGACAGCGCTGTCTCCCAACGCTCGGTGCGCGAGCTGCGCGAAGGCGGCGTCGAGGTCTGGCGACGAGCCCGTCATCGACAGCGGCTTCTTCATCAGCGCCACCTGCACGGCATCGGGACCAGCCACACCCTGCGCGATGGCCAGCGTGTCAGCGGCTTGTTCACGCTCGAGCGCGACGCCACTCTCGATCGATGTGGCCGTGCCTCCGCTCACCGAGAAGCTGCGGCCTTCGAGTGCGGTGACGCCTGAGTGCTCGAGCCACCGCACCACCTGGTCCGTGCCAGCTCGCTCGACGCGCGCGCGGAGCGTCGTACTGGTCTCGTGCGTCTGTGGCTCGACGTCTTCACCGAGCCCCACCATCAACTGCAGCGAGAGACGCTGCGTCGACGAGACCTCCACCTGCTCCGGTGCGACGCGGCGCCCGAAGGTGACCGAGGCCTCGCGATGGCAACCGACGAACGCGGAGCTGATCAACAGAGCAGTCGAGACGCGCATGAACGAAGACATCGCACGGGCGCTGCACCTGCTCCCGAAAACGGCTCCCGTGGTTCAGCCCTGTAGCGGGTGACACACGCGGTGCCACGAGCGCCGAATCCCCTCGGTCCGAGATGGGCTTCGGCGCGTCTGGTCGAACGGCTCATGTGGATCATCGCGACTGAGACCGCGGCTCCCACTCCTGCTGATTACTCCTGCGACCTCGAACCCGGCCGTTCATCACATCGCGACGAAGCGCAGCGGCGCGGGCATGAACGTCAGCACCGTCAACACGAAGCACACCGCGCACACCACCTTGCGGCTCGTCGACAGTGGCGCCGACTCGTCCTCGACTGGCGGGTGTTTGAACTTCACGACGAACGTCACCAACAGGAACCACACCAGCCACGACGTCGAGAACAACAACGCTGCGATGAGAATCGAGGCCGCCACCACCCGCCCCAGCGTCTCGGCCCGCGCACCGAACCACGCGTGGGTGAGGTGGCCTCCGTCGAGCTGACCGACCGGCAGCAGGTTCAGCATCGTCACCAGAAAGCCGAACCACGACGCGACGAGCACCGGGTGCGCGAACAGGTCGGTGCCCACCGGCAGGGGACCCTTCATCAGCCACTGCAGCGCGACGCCGAGCAGGTTGTCTCCGAACACCTGCACGACGTGGCCTTCCGGGGTCGCGTCAGAGAGCGAGCCGACGAGGTGCCACAACGAGAACTGGCCAGGGAAGGTGTCTCGCAGGTCAGGCGACGGGGCGACGCGCGAGAGCCACACGCCCGCGCACCAGAGGGGAACGCAGATCAGCAGGCCTCCCAACGGCCCCGCGGCGCCGATGTCGACGAGCGCGTCACGCGTCGGAATTCGGCCACGCAGCCGAATCACCGCGCCCATGGTGCCGAAGCCGAGCGGGAGCGGAATGAAGTACGGCCACGTCGAGTCGACGCCGTGGTGCCGCGCCATCAGGAAGTGGCCCATCTCGTGCGCAGTGAGAATCAACATCACCGACAGCGAGAACCAGAGACTGCCCCACGCCTGGTCGACCGGCGCCGTGCTCTCGACGCCTCCGCCTGACTGCGTGAAGAACGTCACGAACGTGCTGATGAACGTGGCGACGAACAACACCACGTGCAGCCACGGGCGATCGCGACGTCTGGGTCCAGAGAGCTCACTCACCGCAGCGCGCTCGTGTGACGAACGTCAATCACTGTCCAGTCTCCCGTTGACACGTCAGCGTCGGCCGATAAGGTCCGCGCGCTCGCTGGGAGGGGAAGAATCCCTGGCAGGCAGTCACAGCAGTCCACCACCTTGCGCATCTCTGCGCACTACGAGGAGTCACACATGAAGAAGGCGTTTCTGGCCCTGTCGCTCGCCGCTGCCGTTGGTTGCACGTCGGTCGAGTCTGCCACTGTTGCGGGCAATGAAGTTGTCGCCAACGGCGGCGAGGCTGTTGCCGTCATCCAGGCAAACAGCATCGGCATCACCCTCATCTTCCACATCATCGACATCGTGACGTCGGACCTCGACCAGGTCGTCAACAAGCTCCTCGTCGCGGAGGCCAAGGCCATGGGCGCGTCGAAGGTTGACCTCAAGGGCGCTGGCACGACCCCCCGCCACGGCATCTTCGCGCTCGCCGGCAACATCATCGGCGTGACGAACTCGTCGGCGATGGGCATCGCGGTCAAGTAAGTCGGTCCGCTGTCTGTTTCTCGAAGGGCTCGGTGGCTCCGCTTGGAGTACCGGGCCCTTCGGCATTTCTGGAGGTCGCGTGTCGCTGCGAACGAGTCTGATGTTGAGCGTGCTGCTCCTGGGCTGCCCGAAGGAGCCGGCCAGGGCGCCCGAGAACCTCGCGTCTGAAGCCCGCCGCGCGCTGGCGGAACGCGACAAGCGCCTCACCAGCTACCTGGTCGAGGCGTCCACCACGCAGGGCGACCAGACGGCCACGCACACCTTCGTCGCGCGCGCGCCCAACCGCGTGAAGGGCTCGCTGCTCACGCCGACGCCGATGACGCTCGCGTTCGATGGGACTCGCTTCTTCAAGCTGTCGCCCGCCGAGAAGAAGCTCGAGGCCTTCGAGCTGAAGCTGCCCGCCGAGAAGGCGGCGCTGTTCCTGACGACCCAGTTTTCGCCGTTCGTTCCTGAGGGCTACCGAACACCGCTGGTGCCCTCGAAGGGCGTGACGGCGACGAAGGTGGCGCACCCGAAGGGCCCCGAGGCGTTCGAGCTCGTCGTCTCGACGCCCGACGAGGCCGGCAAGCCCATCACCGTCACGTACGTGCTGCGGTTTCCCGGCGGCGACTTCCTCAGCAAGAAGACGCAGGCTGGTGGGGTGACCTCGGAGCTCGTCGTCGAAGCCGAGCACTGTGACGTGAAGCTCTCGCTGTGCGTGCCGAAGGTCGTCGTGCAGCGCGAGAACGGCGCGGAGCTCGGCCGGACGACCTTCACCCGCATCGAGCTTTCGCCTGAGGTGCCGAACGACGCGTTCTCGTTGACGGCGCCCGAGGGCTACACGTTCGAGAAGCACGAGCTCGTCGAGTCGGCGGCTCCGGCGAACTGAACCATGTTCACCGTTCGTGAACTGAAGGCGCTCGCGACCCGGCTCGACGCGGTGGCGTTCGAGCGGCAGCTTGGACCGTTCGTGCTGGTGGAGCGGCCCTTCAAGAAGGAGCGCCCTTCAGGCTCGCTCGACGTGAACCCGAAGGCGACGCGGCCGCTCAAGAGCGGGAGGCCGCAGAAGGGCGTGCTCGACTTCGACGACCTGTGGGTCGCGACGCTCCCGCCGCTGCGCGAGGAGGACGAATTCATCATCGGCCGCACCGCCGACTGCGACGTGATGCTCGACGAGGGCACGGTGTCCAAGCACCACGCGTGCATCCGGTGGAAGCGCAAACGCGCTGAGCTCGAGGACCTGGGCTCGCGCAACGGCACGCTGCTCAATGGCGCACGGCTGCGGCCGGGCACGGCGCTGTCGCTGAAGGACAACGACGCGCTCGACTTCGGTGGGGTGCGGGTGTTGTTCCTCGAGGTGTCGACGCTGCGGAAGCGCATGCGGCCCGGTGGTGAGTGAGTCGGGAATCAGGCCCGGCGCCGACTGAGTCGGGAAACACAGCTGATCAGTCTTCGCGCCGCGCACGCCAGACGTCGAGCAGCAGCACGTCTGCGCCGACCAGCCCCGCGGGCGTGTCTGCTGTCTCGAGCTCTTTCCTCCCGCGGTTTCGGCCCGCTCCGCAGCCACCTCTCTGGGCCCACACACTCCGGCTCGGCACTCGACCCTTCGCCCCGTTTCCTGCTTTGGTCTTATTTCTGTCTCAGCTGAACGAGGGCATCGACATGGCGAACGTGAAAACGACCTTCTTCATCGGCTTCGTAGGCGGGCTCGTTGGCTATGCGTGCGGAGCGGCCTTCACCCCGACTCGCGCCGTCGCCCAGCAGGTCACCTCCCAGGACGCCGGGCCTCCGGACCAGACCAACGTGACGATCGTCGACGCCGGCAGTGCACCGGTGCAAGCAGGTCCTCTACCGGCCTGTCGGCAATGGGAGGTCAAGGTCGACTCGAGGGCGACCTACTCCACCGCTGGTTCCGTGCTGATGGACGAAGGCTGGGAGCCTTTCGCCTACGCCTACGGAGGAGGCAACATCGTGCTGCGCCGGTGCGTCCGCTGACCTTCCCCGTCAGTCTCGCTCGCCTCGTACTCATCTTCAGGCCACGGAGCTTCGAGGTCCGCGTCGTCTCCCGTTTGGATGGCGACCGGGTGCTCGTTCTCCATGTCAGGCGCTCGGAACAGCGGCTGCGGCCTCACGTCTTCATGCGCAGGCGGTGCTCGTCCACGCCTTCCGGCGGCGCCTCTTTCGCTGCGGCCTGCTTCATCAGCCGCGTCACCTGCGGGCCCAGCACGTCGAGCTCCGTCGAGGTGTAGCGCTCGCCGCCGAACCGCTTCACCTGCTCGGTCTGCTTCTTCAGCATCACTGCGTCTTGCGCGAAGATCTGCCCTGCAATCGGCGCGACGAACGGCTTCACCAACCACGCCGGCAGCGGCAGCTTGAACGTCACCACCACGAACACCCGCGTCTCGGTGTCCGTCACCGGCGTGAGCGCGCTCGTCGCCATCAGGTGGCTCTTCGTGCCCAGCCGGTACTCGACCTGCGCGATGGACGGCAGCAGGAAGCGGTCGGTGTGCTCGGTCACGCCACCACCGGGAGCCAGCAGCCTCCCGACGAGCCCCTTTGGCGCCGGCTCTCCGATGAACTCGGCCTCCGCGAAGGTGCCGTGACGCCGCACCACCACGTCGATGACGTTCGACTTCTGCGCGGTGCGGAAGAGGCCGCCATGCAGGTACGCCGTGTGCGGCACGTCGAGGGTGTTCTCCACGACGGCATGCACCGACGCCGCCACGAGGAACTCCCGCACCACGCTCGAGTACGGCGCCTCGTCGAAGTGCGGGAACACGAACGGCCGGCTCGACGCTTCGACGTTCGGCGTCGTGTACACCCACACGAAGCCCTGCTGCTCCACGCACGCGAACGTCTCGGCGCAGCGGGAGCGCAGCGACACCTCACCATCGACCAGCCCCGGCACCGCCGTGCACGCGCCCTTCGAGTCGAACCGCCACCCGTGGTACTGGCACTGCAACTCACCCTTCACCACCGTGCCCATCGACAGCGGCACGTTGCGATGCGGGCAGCGGTCGGAGAACGCGGCGGGCACTCCATCGCGGCCCCGGAAGAGCACCAGCGGCCGGCCTTGAATCGTCACCGCCAGCGGCGCCGCGCGTAACGTTTTCGAGCGCGCCGCCACGTACCAGACGTCGGGCAACGTCAATCCCGGTGGGGGCACTGCGCTCATGCACACACTGTAACCCCGCGCCGCCGACGATGAGGTGATCAGAAATCCGGCCGCGACGCCGGACGTTTCGGGAGCCGCCCTTTCACGCAGGGCGTACGGGTTGGTAAGACGCAGGTGGGGGTGGAACCGATGGCTGAGACCGACGGCAGGCCGGTGGTCGTGTACGTCGAGGACGACGCCGACACCTTCAAGATCGCGGCGCTGAGGCTTCAATCGAAGTACCGCCTGCGGTGGGCCCAGAACGATCGCGAGGCCATCGACCTGATCGACTTCCACCAGCGCGGTCTCCACGCGGTGCTGATGGACATCGAGCTTCGCGGCTCGGCCCTCGACGGCCTCGACCTGGTTCGCCTGCTGCGCGGCCTGCCACTGCGACGCTCGGGAGATCAGCCCCATGAGCCGTTCCCTGACTACGCCCAGAAGATGCCCCGGCTGCCCAACGTGCCGGTCATCGTGCTGACGGCGTACACCGCCCGGTACTCCGAGGACGACGCGCACGCGGTCGGCGCCACGCACTTCGCCACCAAGCCCATCGACTTCACGCGCCTGAACCTCGCGCTCGCGCAGGCGAACATCGCGGCGGTCATGCGGCGACTCGAGACCCTCACCGGCCCGGCACAGCCCGCGGCGACTGCGATGCCGCCGCCCCCCGACGGAAACGAGAAGCGCTGACGTTCCATTGAGGGCGGAGCCCGCCCACCACCGGCACCTTGGGACTTGTGCAGCCCCCGAAAGATGGGACGCTCCCGCGCATGGGTTCGCTCTGGGCCAGGTTGTCGCTGCGGGTGCAGGCCGCCATCGCCGTCGTGGTGCCGTGCGTCCTCGTCGCCCTCTTCGCGTCCATCTACTTCCCCTCACGCCTCAACCAGCAGGCCGGCGACGCGCTCGAGAGTCAGTCCATCGCGCTCGCCCAGCTCGCCGCCACCAATGCCGCGCCCACCGTCCGGTTGATCAGCGACGGCCTCGCTCAAGCCGACGAGCTCGCGAGCCTCTTCAAGGGCCTGCGCACGAACAAGGACCTCATGCAGTCAGGCGTCGTGCTGCTCGACCCGGCGAAGGTGAAGACCGAGGCTGGCGAGCGTTCTCTGCAGCTCGCGAAGAACGACCCCGCGCTCATCTCGGGTGATTTGCCTGCCGATCGGTACGTGCTGCCGGCCCCGGGAGAGTGCCGCTCGACCCGCGGAGACATTCTCGACGTGCGCTGCAGCGGCACCGACAAAGACACCGAAGCGCTCGTGGTGCTGCGCTTCTCGCTCGCCCGCTTTGCCGAGCAGCGCCGTGAGAATCAGCTCGCTGGCCTCTGGGTGCTGTTCGTCGCGCTCGCCGGTGGCCTGCTGGTCGCGCTCTTCCTCTCGAACGCCATTGCCGGCCCGCTTGGCGTGGTGACGCGCGTCGCACGCGAGCTGGCGTCGGGTGACATCACGATGAAGACGGTCGAGGTCGGCGGCGCGCAAGAGGTCCAGTCGATGGCGTCGTCGGTCAACGAGATGGTCGGGGGACTGAAAGGGCTCGTCGGCGAGATGGTGTCGCTCTCGTCACGCCTCTCGAACGCCGCCAAGGGCCTCATCACCGCCTCGAACGACCAGGAGCACGTCACCAGCCAGCAGTCGGCCTACGCGCAGCAGATCGCCGCCACCTTCGAGGAACTCTCGCGCACCGCCGAGATGATCACCCGCTCCACCGAGACCGTCGAAGGCGCGGCCGCGCGCACCAACCAGGCCGTCGACGACGCGCGGTCCACCGTGACGCAGGTCGTCTCGTCGATGGTCGACATCCGCCGCGAGTCGAAGGAGGTCGCCGAGGCCATCGGCCGCCTCAACACCGACCTGCAGCAGGTCTCGCGCATCGCCGGCGTCATCAAGCAGGTGGCCGACCGCTCCGACCTGCTCGCGCTCAACGCCGCGCTCGAAGGCACGAAGGCCGGTGAAGTGGGGCGCGGCTTCTCGGTGGTCGCGGCCGAGATGCGCAAGCTGGCCGAGAGCGTCGCGCAGTCGGCCCGAGACATCGGCCGCATCGTCGAGAGCGTGCAGCAGTCGGGTGAGGTGGCGGTGAGCCGCTCCCGTCAAGGCGTCGACGCCTCGGAGCGCGGCACCCGCATCGCCGAGCAGGCTTCGAGCTCGTTCCAGCAGATCCTCGAGCTGTCGCGCGGCACCAAGGAAGCAGCCCAGCAGATCGCCGTCGCCACCCGGCAACAGCGGCAGTCCAGCGAGCAGGCCGTGGCTGGCGCGCGAAACGTCGCCGACCTCGTGAAGCAGGGCGTCGACGCCACCGGCCGCACCACCCGCATCGCGCACGACCTGCAGAAGTCCGTCGATGCGCTGACGGCGGCGACCGGGCGCTTCAAGGTCGAGGCGTAGCGCTGAGATTCAGTTGCGCGGCGCGCCCCTCGTGGAGAGATAGAAATCTCCAATGGCCTGGCTCAATTACCATCACCTGCTCTACTTCTGGACCGTCGCGCGCACCGGCACCATCGCGAACGCCAGCCGGGAGCTGCACCTCTCGCAGCCCACCATCTCGACGCAGCTGAAGACGCTCGAAGAGGCGCTGGGGCAGAAGCTCTTTCAGCGCGCCGGCCGCCGCCTCGTGATGACCGACGTGGGCCGAACGACGTTCCGCTACGCCGATGAAATCTTCCGGCTCGGCCGCGAGCTCCAGGAGTCGCTCACGCGCGGGCCGATGAGCCGCCAGGTGCGCTTCGCGGTGGGCGTCGCCGACGTGGTGCCGAAGCTGGTCGCCGAGCGGCTGCTCGAGCCGGCCTACGCCGCGGTGCCCGACCTGCAGCTCGAGGTGCACGAAGGCAACGTGAGCCAGCTGTTGGTGAAGCTGGCGCTCCATGAGCTCGACGTCGTCATCAGCGACCAGCCGGCGCCGCACGACGTGAAGGTGCGCGCCTTCAACCACCACCTCGGCGGGAGTGGCACGACGTTCTTCGCGCGCGCGAACCTCGCCGGGCCGCTGAAGAAGGGCTTCCCGAAGTCGCTCGACGGCATGCCGATGTTGATGCCGCTCCTGGGCAGCAGCAGCCGGGTGCTCCTCGACGAGTGGTTCGACAGCCAGGGCGTGCGGCCGAAGGTGGTCGGCGAGTTCGACGACTCGGCGCTGATGAAGGTCTTCGGGGCGTCGGGGCGGGGCGTCTTCGCGTCGCCGACGGCCATCGAGGACGAGGTCTCGCGCCAGTTCGAGGTGCAGGTCGTCGGGCGCACCACCGAGCTCAAGCAGTCGTACTACGCCATCTCGGTCGAGCGCCGCCTGCGCCACCCCGCCGTGGTGGCCGTCGCCGAGTCGGCGCGCAAAGACGTCTTGAGCTGATCATTCACCACGTCGTGCGTTCGGGTCTGGTATGAACGCGCGTTCAGTGGTGACTCCGTGGACCCGAACCGACGACTGCTCGAGCTGGTGATGACGCTGGGCGCGGCCTTCCGGGAGCGGGGCATGGAGGAGCAGCTGCGCCGGCTGCGGCTGTACTGGTTGGCGACGAGGCACGGGCTGCTCAAGGGCCGCAACGAGCTCGACGTGAAGTGGAGCGAGGCCCACGTCATCGACTGGATGAAGACGCTCCGGCTGCCGCCGTTCGAGGGCGCGTACACCGAGCGCCGGCCCGGGAGCGGCTGCCCGGCGTGCCCGTCGGAGCCGGGGATGATTCCTTCGGCGCGGGTCGACCTGGTGTTCCCCGGCGGCGCGCGGCTCAAGTGCAACGGTTGTGGTGTGCAGTGGGTCGAGCTCGAGCGCTGACGCACGTGTGCAAGCGCCTGCACGAAAGACCGGCCTGACGGCGGTGCAACCCTGCGCCGTCACGGGTGGAGCGGGTCTTGCTCAGCTCCCCACCATGACGCCGCTCCTCCTCGCCGTGGTGATGACCGCAACGCCGGCCGCGTCGTCGGTGAGCCTCGGAAAAGCGCTCTTCACGGCCGGGGAAGCGGGCTTCGCGGCGGTGAGCGCGCAACCGTGGACGGACCGGGCCGCTGACGTGGCGACCGTGTCGTCGGTCTTCTCGCGCTTCGACGTCTCGCTGACGACGATTCCCCTGCTCGGGCCCGCGACGACGATGATGCTCGAAGCGAACCTGCAGGAAGCTGGCTGGCAGGGCCGCTTCGTCGCCGGCGCCACGAGCCTGGGCCTGCAGACGCTGGGCTGCACGCTGATGGCGCTCTCGTTGTTCGAAGACGAGGTCGACGAAGGCCCGGTCTCGCTCGCGCGGGCGACGACGGTCGGCTTCCGGGTGCTCGACGGCGGCGCGGGCGGCATCGTCACGGTCTCGGGCGTCACGTTCTGAGCGCGCGTCAGGCCCGGTGGAGCGTTTCGCAGCGCCGCATGAGAGGACGGACGGCTTCCGTTGAGAGCCGGCGTCGCGTTCTGACGGCCGCGTGCTAGGCGCTCGGCCCATGCGCATTCCTCGCGGGCTGTTCGGCGTGATGAAGGAGGTGCTGCGGCACCTGCTCAAGCGGCCCGTCGTGGGCTTCGTCGTCTTCGCGCGCACGCCCGATGGGCGCCTGGTGCTCATTCGCCGCGGTGACACGGGGGAGTGGGCGATGCCGGGCGGAACCCTCGAGTGGGGAGAGACGCTGCGCGCCGGCCTGCCGCGGGAGTTGATGGAGGAGGCAGGCGTCGAGGTGCGCTCGGCCGGCGCGCTGCTCGGCGTGTACTCGGACCCCGCCCGCGACCCCCGTTTTCACGCGGTGACGGTGGTGGTGAGCGCGCAGGTGTCGGAGCCGACGCGGCCGCCGATGAACCCCGTCGAGATTCTCGAGGTGCGCTGCTTCAAGGACGATGAGCTGCCGTCACCGCTCTCGCACGCGATGGACGACATGTTGCGGCGCGCGCGGCAGGGCGAGCTGCACTGGGAATAGGTCTCTCGCGGGAACTTCCGTTCGAATCTGACCCGTGCGATTGCTCCTCATGGCCTCCAGGAAGCACAAGACCACGAAGACGAAGACCGCCGCCTCGACACCGTCATACCCAGCGCCGTTCCTGGGCGAGGGAGCTGCGGGCTACTTCGAGTCGGCTGGGCTCACCCTGGTTTTTTCGCGACCGGTCACGCCCTCGGAGAAGAAGCGCATCTCTGCGCTGCTTCCCATGCCTCTGGCAGAGCTCGTCGGCTGGAGCGAAGCCAACCGCATCCTCGATGCAGGCAACGACGATCAGTTCATTCATCTGCACATTCAGTCCGCCTACCCGACCGGCAAGGAGCGGGCTCGCGGCAAGAGCACGCTGAAGAACTTCCGCCCCACCACGACCGAGGAAGCCTCAGCCACACAGCTCGACCACTTCGAGGACGAAACGCGCGCCTTCGTCCGTGAAGCCCACGCCATCGTCCCGCTCACCATCGCGCTTCGCGACGAGGACCTCGAAGGTGGCGGTACCTCGTTCGGTCCATGGCACACCTGGAGCGAGAAGAACGTCGCCTCGGCGCTCGACTCGCTCGCAGCGCTGGTGGCGAGGAAACCGTCGGGCGCGCTCCGAAGTGTGGTGACGGCCATCGGCCGCCTGCTCCCCGAGAGACACCCGTCGCAGAAGCCCATCGCCCAGTTGCTCGCGAAGACCGCGAAGTTCGCCCGCCACGCCGACGATGGCGAGGACGACGAATGAGCTCCATCGCTGCCGGTACGAGGAGTCGCCGAAGGAAGGTCAGCCCTTCAAGATGACGGCGCCAACCCGATGCTGAACGGGTTGCCGGTGTATCGGCTCGAGGAGGCCCCGTGAAAACCGAGTCGCTCGCAGAGACGTGCGCCGGAGCTGAAGCTGCCCGACGCGGGATCGAGGCTCGGTGACCGGAAGCACCTCCACGCGGCAGCGTGCAGACGCCCCGGTCATCTCGGCTCTCGCCTCAGGCCTTCACGCGCTCGACGATCGAGTCGATGAGCTTCGCCGACGTCAGCCCCTCGGACTCGGCGGTGAAGTTCGGCAGCACGCGGTGACGGAGCACTGGCCTCGCGAGCGCGCGTACGTCATCGACCGACGCAGCGAAACGGCCCGCGAGAATGGCGCGCGCCTTGGCGCCGATGACGAGGTACTGGCTCGCGCGCGGCCCGGCGCCCCACGCGACGTTGCGGGCCACGAAGTCGAAGGCGCCCGGCTCTTTCGGCCGCGTCGCGCGCACCAGGTCGACCGCGTACTTCACGACATGGTCCGGCACGGGCACGCGGCGCACCAGGTCCTGCAGGTCGAGAATTTCCTGCGGCGAGAGCACCTTCGAGAGCGACACCGTCTGGCCGCTCGTCGTCTGCTTGACGATGCGTACTTCTTCTTCGGCCGAGGGGTAGCCGACGTCGACGTAGAACATGAAGCGGTCGAGCTGCGCCTCGGGGAGCGGGTAGGTGCCCTCCTGCTCGATGGGGTTCTGCGTCGCGAAGACGAGGAACGGCGGGTCGAGGTGCCAGGTGCGGCCCGAGGCGGTGACGCGGTACTCCTGCATCGCCTGGAGCAGCGCGGCCTGCGTCTTCGGCGGCGTGCGGTTCACCTCATCGGCGAGCACGATGTTCGCGAAGATGGGGCCCTTCATGAAGCGCAGCTCGCGCCGGCCCGTGGCGCGGTCTTCTTCGAGAATGTCGGTGCCCGTGATGTCGCTGGGCATCAGGTCGGGGGTGAACTGCACGCGGTTGAACGAGAGCGTGAGCACCTCGGCGAGCGTCGAGATGAGCAGTGTCTTGGCGAGGCCCGGCACGCCGACGAAGAGACAGTGGCCACGCGAGAAGAGCGCGATGAGCAGGTGGTCGACGACCTCTTTCTGGCCGACGACGCGTTTGTCGATTTGCTCGAGCACGGCGGCGCGGGCTCTCGCGAGCGCCTCGACGGCCTTCAAGTCATCTGCGCTGCCAAGTCCCAGTCCGCCTGCGGTGTCACTCATGAATGGCGCAGGTTGTAACCGGGCCGGGCGAACCCGTCACCCGGACGTTCGCGCTACTCGGCGAACAACGGTGCCTCAGGGGAGGAAGCTGATGATGTACGCCGTGAACTCCGAGCTGCTCCCGGTCGCACCACGAGTAAAGCGCACCGTCGTGTCGTTGGTGAACGTCAGTCGTGCTTGCGAATGCCCGACGATGTCATCAGTCGCGAAGTCGGTCTCGCCCGACGCCTGACCGCCTGGGCCTTGCCCCGAGAAGAATCCGATCGTCCGGTCGAGCGCGACCGCCGTCAGTGATCCCTCGGCGAACGCATCGGCACCAGAGATCTGGAGAGAAGCCGTCTGGACGGAGGCCAGCGCGACAGGAAAGGTCATGCGGATGAATCGCGTGTCTTGGATGTTGGTGTTCGTGCAGTTCCCTCCGGCCCCCCGGGCTCTCGCGAACGCCGCAAGGGTGTCGCTGCTCAACTGCGCGCGAACCCGGCGTCTGCACATCGCCTCGGGGTTGCCCGATTCAGTGGCGACGCGAGCGCTCGCCAGAATCGCAGACCGGGCCATCGGTTGACTGGCGAGCGCATTGCTCTGATAGCTCGCGCCCCCGGTCGAACCCACGCTTCCGAAGACTGACGAGAGCGATGAGATACTCACCACCTGGATGGCCCAGCTCAGAGGCGTCGCGAAGTTGCCTGTCGACTCGAGCCGAACATTGTTCTCTTGCTCGAGTCTCCCGGTCAGGAAGTCGTCCCCGGCGTTCTCGCTCCCTGTCGTGCCGTGTGAAAACAGCAGAAAGGACGTGGCTCGAGACGCACCTGAGACGAACGTGAATGCCTGATTTACCTGACCGGTCGAGGCGCTGGTCGTGCCGTCGAAGTGCTGAACGCTGACGCCTCCAGCAGTGAAGTCGCGACCCCAGCTCGCGGTCTGCCATTCGACGAGGACATCACCACCCGATGCCGCGGAGCGGTCACATGTCACCGTCGAAGTTGATACGAGTCTGCAGCGCACGTTTCCTTCACTCGCTGTCGCCGCCGAGCCGACGGCCTGCGTGATGAGGAAGGTCCGGTTTCGGTCGACGGGAATGTCGATGCCCAACGGACAATTCACTGAATTCGCCGCGCTCGCCAACGTGCAGCTGCCACGCCGGACCAGCGGCAGCACGTTCACGTTCGCCACGCCGTTGGAGAACCACGCATTCGTGTCGCTCGCGGTGAGGGTCGCCGTCGCCGGGGTCGTCGAGTTGGCTGGGGCGGCCGACCTGCCACGAACGCGGAACTGGGCTGAGCTCGAGGCGAGGCCGATGCTGAGCGCCTGACTCGTCGCCGTGCCTGTCGCGCAGGCCGTGTCGCCGACGGCGTGCAGGGTCAGACCCGTGCCGGCGGTGACCGACACCGAGACCGGCGTCGTTCCAAAGGTGAAGGGCAACCCTCCATTGGTTCGACGCTCCACCGTGACGAGCTCGCAGTCGAAGAACTCGATGTCTGAGGTGGCTGCCGACACGTTCAAGGTCCCCGAGGTGCCAGTCACTGACGCCGTGTCGACTCCTGCTGTGAGAGGCCCCGTGCCGGTGGTGTCCGTTGCCGTGACCGCCACCTGTGGGCCTGCCGCGGGCACCACCACCTGGAAATAGAACTGAGGTGACTCGCTCATCGTCGCTCCGACCGTCACCTCGTTCGACGGGAGGGCCGTCGTACACCCCGAGTCCGAGAAGAAGAACGTCGTGCCCGTCGAGCTGAGCCCGATGACTCGCGCGGTGGGAATCGTCGCCGGAACGTCAGTGGCGTCGACCGTTCTGACCGTCAGCGGGCCGATACACGCGAAGCGGCCAATCGAAGCCGCAAGGCCGGTCACCTCGAGTTTGGTGGCGGGGCTCCCTGTGATGACCCAGTTCTGCATCGCCGACGGCGTCGCGCCGACCGTCAGCGCCACTGCCGGCCCCGCCGCCGAGTTGCGCAGGTAGAAGCTCGCCGTCGTCGCCGTGCCGGCCACGAGATTCACGATGGGCGTCATGCAGTCACTCGCCGACGAGAACAGGCCGCTCGCCATCGTGAGCGTCTGCGTGCCCAGCGCCGCGGGGTTTCCTTCCGAGTCCGTCCCGTTCACCGTCACGACGGGGCTGCAGGTATTGGCAGTCAGCGACGCAGGCGGCGTCGTCACGAAGGTGATGGCGGCGAGCGCTCCGGCGACGACCGTCGTCGTCGTGTCAGTCGGGGGTGTCAGCGGCGAGCTCGTCGTCGAGAGCGTCAGGCTGCCGACCTTGCGCACCCTCACGCTGAACGTCGCCGTCGACATCGCGGCGGGAATGTCGACCGACCCCGGGTTCGCCAGCGCGGTGCCCATGCAGCCTGTGCCCGTGAACACCTGCGCCTCGTTCGACGCCACGCTGGCCGGCCCCGAGAGCGTCACCGTCACCGGGCGGAGCGCTCCCACCGCGTCGTTCATGCCCGAGTCGACGCGGCGCACGGTGAAGTCGACGCACCCACCCGCCGTCGTCGTGGCCATGAAGTTGCCGCGAGTCAGAATCGCCTCGTCGCCTGCGACGACCGAGAACATCGCCGTGTCGGCCATGCCCGTCATCGGAGTCGCGGTGAGGGTCACGGCGCCGAGCGCTCCGGGGCGGTAGCGGAACGTGGCCTGACCGCTCGCTGGCACCGTCACCGACGACGTCATACCGGTCGAACAATCGGTCGACGTGAAGAAGCTCCCCGTCGCCGAGGCGCTGACGTTCACGTTGGTCGCGCTGGTGACGGGGTTGTTGCCGACGTCGAGCGCCTCGAGCGTGACGGGCACGCAGGAGCCGAACTGCTGCGCCATCGTCGGAGGAGAGACGAAGCGCACCCGCGCCACCGCACCAGCACCCACCGTCGTCGAGCCCGACGCCGTCGTGAGGCCCGCGCCCGTCACGTCGAACGACAGCAGGCCCGTGGCGCGAGGCTCGTACGAGAAGTTTCGCGAAGTCGCCACGCCGAGCGAGAGCCCCACCGAGGTCTGCGCCGTCGAGCCACACGCGCCACCGCTCGCGAGCAGCAGGCCGCCCATGCTGCCGGGCCCGGTCGCGGTGAGCGTCACCATCAGGTTGGTCGGCAGGGTGGTGAGGTTGCCTTCGACGTCGAGCCGCTCCACGGTGGCCTGCGCGCAGGCGCCGACCGCCGACGTCGGCGCGGGGGTGTTCATCGCGAAGCGCAGCAACGTCGCAGCGCTCGCCAACACCTGCATGTTGCCCGTCGTCACCATGGCTGGCGCGGACGCGACGGTGAAGCTCGTCGTGCTCGCCGTTCTGCCGCGCACGTAGAAGGTGGCGCGCGTCTCTCTGGCGAGGAACCCGAGGGCAGGGCCGGCGACGCCGCTCGTGCACGAGGCCAGGTCGCCGTGCACCGAGGCTGCGTTCGTCGTGTTCACCGCCACCGTGAAGCCCTGCGCGGGGCCTGGGCTGAGATTCATGAAGCCATCGAACCGCTCCACCTGCACCGCAGCGCACGAACCTGCCCCCAACATCGCCGGAGGCTGGGCGAACACGCGCAACACCGACGGCGCGCCAGCGTCGACGGTGAAGGTGGCCGACGTGGTGGTGGACGACGAGATGCCCGTCGCCGAGATGGTGTACTGCTGCGCGCCCTGCGCCTTCGCGAAGAACGTCACGCCGCCGTCGGCCATGGGGACCGTCATCGTCAGGGTGGTGCAGGCTGACGTCGTCGAGAAGGCCACGCCGGCGGGCAGCGCCACGCTCGGCGTCGCCGACGGCGTGATGGGCCCGTTGGCGTAGGTGGGGTTGTTGAAGGTGTCGAAGGCCACCAGGCCGAAGCTGCCCGTGCAGTCGTTGGCGAGGGCCGACACCGTGGTGGGCGGCTGGAAGACGAGCTTGCTGGTCGGCGCGGGCGTGATGCGCGCGTTCTGCGGCGGCGTCGTCGTCGACAAGGTGGCCGCGCTCGCGCTCACCGTGAAGTCACGCGCGATGGTGCCGCTGAAATAGAACGTCGCCTCGCTGCTGCCCGCGTTCAGCCGGAGCTGACTGTTGGTCAGCGCCATCAGACAATTGGGGTCACTGAAGAAGGTCGCCGTCGAGGCGATGCTCGCGCTGAGCGTGACGTCGACGTTCGCGGGCACCGGCGACACCGGAGACGACGTCGAGTTCGTCTCTCGCGTCTGCAGTCGAACGCCGGCGCTGCAGCTGCCCGCGCCGACCGACACCCGCGCCGTGGGGTTGGGAAAGACGAGGGCGGTCGGGTCCATCGTCGCGACGTCGACCTGCAACTGGGTGGTCGGCATCGCGAGGCCGAACCCTGTCGCGGTGACGCCGTACGTGCCAGGCGCGTTCGCGCGCAGGTAGACGCCGGCCCTCGACGCGTTCGCGGGAATGGTGACGGCAGCGGTCGCCGTGCCCGCGCAGCCTGCCGCGCTGAAGAACTCGAGGGTCCCGCCTGCGCCCGGTGGCGTGTACGCGAGCATGACGGTCACGCCCGAGGGGCCGGCGGTGGTGACGTTGCCGTTGGCGTCGCGCAGCTCGACCTCGGCCACCGCCGTACTGCAGACGGCGTTGCGCAGGCCCAGCACGCTGGCGGTGAACTCGAGGCGCTGTGCGTCTCCGGGCGTGACCGTCAACGCGAGCCTCGCAGGCATGCCGCCATTCACCGTGGGCGCGCTGAGCTCCACCTGAATGGGCGCTCCAGCAGGCGTGGCGCGGCTGCCCTTCACGAAGAACTGCGTCGACGAGGTACCGGCCGAGATGACGGGGACGAAAGGGGGGACGCCCATCATCGTCGGCGTGCAGGCGGCGTCGGTGAAAACCTCGACCGTGTTCGTCCCCGCAGGGAGGTAGCCCACGCCGAGCATGAGCCCGGCGCTCCCCACGTTGGTGGGCATCCCGCGGTCGTCGAGTGCCGTGACCTGCACCGCGCTGGAGCACGCCCCCGCGCGCGACGACACCGCCATCGGGGTGAGCGAGAGGCTGGCGACGGGGCGGTCGGTGATGGCGGTGTTCAACGTCGTCGAGCCGAGGCCCGGCGCGCTCGCGGTGAGGGTGAGGGCGCCCGCGGTGGGCGCGCGGAACGAGAACGTCGCGCGCGAGGTGCCGAACGGGAGCGGCAGCGTCGAGCCCACCAACGCCGTGGTGCACGAGGTGTCCGAGAACAGCTCCACGCCGGGCGACGCGGTGCCGGTCGGTACGAGCGTGAGGGTCGTGTCACTCGTCACTGCCGCGGGCATGCCATTCGCCACGCTCTGCACCGCGACGGCGCCCGAGCAGTCGAACGCCACCAGCGTCGGCAGCGACGTCTCGAAGGCCAGCCCGGTCGCCGGCTGCAGACACGCCGCGGTGTTCGCGCAGGTGGTGTCGTTGCAGAAGAGTTTGCCGTTGCAGTTGGTGTCGACGCTCGAGCTGCACGCCTGCATCGCGCCGGGGTTCACCATCGCGTCCAGGTCGTTGCAGTCGGTGCCGCCCTTGCCGGTGTCGACGTACGTGTCGCGGTCGCCGTCGAGCGTCGCGTCAGGCTGGCCGATGGTGAGCTCGAACTGCTCGACGCCCGTGGCGGGGAAGGCCTGCGTCTTCTCCACCGAGCGCGACGACAGCTTCCACTCGGTCTCGTCGGCGCAGCGGCCCTGGAACGCCGAGGCCTGGAACGTCAGCGAGGCGGGGAAGTTGCTGCGGGCGACGCCGACGAAGTACTCGTTCTGCATCGGCAGGCGCGGCGTCGTGGAGCGGAAGCGCACGCGGCCGTTGTCGGTGATGGTCACCTGAAGGCAGTCGGCGCGCACCGGCGCTTCGACCACGACCTTCAGGAGCAGGCCGCCTTCGGTCTTCGGGGGACAGCCAGTCATCACCGCGGCGAGCGCGAGCGTGACGGTGAGGCTGCGAAGCACGTGCGGCGTGGGTCGAATCATGGGCATGGGAGTGTTCCGGGCTCGGCGCCGATGGACTCGGGAGAAGGGTCGTCCGGGGGAAGACGAACGGACGACCGTGAGGCTAGCACGGCGAAATCGCGCGACGCCCGAGAGAGCACGTGAGGTTCGGGCCAGCTCGAGGTGGGTCTGCGCCGCACAGCAGCCCTCCTCCGACGCAGACTGATCAGCTGCGAAGCAGAGACCTCGCGAGCCCGCTCCCGGTCACGGCACGGCGCCGTTGGTCTGGGCGCGTGGCGTCGGGGCCTGGAGCGCCCAGCTCACGTCGAGGTCTTCACTCGTCTCGTCGTGGCCGGTGACGCCGTTGCCGCCAGTCTTCCGCTCCGCGCTCTCGTTCGTACACACGCGCTGCCACGAGGTGCTCGCCGAGGCCGTCCCTGCCGCGGGCCGCTGCAACCCAATCGCGGTGTCGGGCTGGTAGCCAGGCTGGGTCGTCTTGTCGACGCGGTACGAGGTGCCGGTGCCCCAGATGACGTAGTCGAGGTCTCGCACCGTCGACGACACGCCGTCCCACGAATAGAGGACGACCTCTTCGCCGCCGTTGGTGAGGAATCCCTGCCCGCCGCCGCCGTCAGCGCCGACGAAGTTGCCTGCGCGGTTGTCGAAGTCGCCCAGCATGTTGGCGACGAGCGGGTCGTCGATCTGCCCGACGCCGACCAGCTCGTAGGTGGGGCGCGTCACGCACGAGTGGAAGGCGCAATAGTTGGGAGCGCCGGTGATGGCGATGGTCTGGAACTCGCCGGGCGCGATGGTGGCGCCGGCGGGGAACTGCAGGTTGAAGTCACCGAAGGGCCCCGTGCCGCACGCGCCGCCGCTGACGACGAACGGGTACTGGCAGGCGACGCCGGCATCGGAGCCCGGGAAGGTGGCGTTGTAGACGCGCACGTTGGTGAGCGAGATGGCGGCGGCGGTCGGGTTCCACACCTCGATGAACTCGCCCGGCGACGGCGTGACGGCGACCTCGCTGATGACGAGGTGGTTGGTGCGCGCGCCAGCGCCGCACAGCGCGCCCGCAGCGATGACGACCTCTGCGTCGTTGCGGGGGCGCAGCTTGCGCCGGCAGAAGGAGAAGTGGCCGAACCCGGTGATGGAGGTGACGGCGCCTCCGAGGGAGGGGTTGGTGGTGAGGCCGAAGTGGTTCGCCACCTGCAACTTGTCGGTGCCGCTCGAGACCTCGAAGAGCCCGAAGCCGTCGAGCCCTGCCGACACGCTGCCGCTCTGAACGCGCACGAGCACGCCTTCGTACGCCTCGGCGCTCGTTCCATCGACCCAGGGCGAGCCTGTGACGGGACAGCCTGGTGAGCCGCCGGACTGGCCGACCGCTGCGACCGAGACGAACGCGGGCTGCGGCACCGTGGTGGCGCCGATTCGTGTCACCGAGCCGCACGTGGGCGTGAGGCGCAGCGTCGAGTTGTTGAAGTTCTCGAAGTACTCGCCGACCACCACGAGGTCGTCACCCACTGCAGCCGTCGGAGGCGCGGCGAGCGTGGAGACGACCTCGATGCCGGAGTTGGGCGCCGTAATCGTGAGCCCGCGCTCCGAGAGGTAGAAGGCCTGACGAGGCGTGCGTGCACCGCCGTCCATGATGATGGCGTCGTCGGGGTCGCTGAAGACAGCCGACATCGCGACGCCCGTCACGCTGACGCACTCGCCGAGCCCCACCAGGCCGGTCTGCACGGCGGTGATGGTGGTGCTGCGAGTTCCGCCGCCGGTGCCACCGCCGGTCGCGCCGCCACCCGTGACGAAGCCACCACCGCTCGCGCCGCCGCCCGTGACGGAGCCACCACCGCTCGCGCCG
>JAUXRI010000336.1 GCA_030681895.1 Myxococcales bacterium
CACGAAGGACTGCGTCGTTGGCCCCTCGAAGAAGACCAGCACGTCGTCGGCGTTCCAGAGCCCGGGTCTGCCCTCGACGGAGTAGCGCGGCAGCCCGGCAGAGCGCTCGGCGCCCCACGGAATGCGCTCGTAGGTGAGCAGCGACTGCTGCGCGTCGAAGAGCGGGAGCGGCGGCGAGAGATCGACCCGGAAGGCAGGGACGAGCGTGAGGGTGCCTTCGTTGCCGACCGTGTCCACCACCCGCCCGGTCACCGCGCCTGAGACCTCGAGGCCCGCGTTCGTACCCGCGTTGACGAACGTGTAGGTGATGCCGCCGTCGAAGGCGCTCGAGGGCTGCCAGGTCTGCGGACCCAGGCTGACGACCGGTGACCCGGCGAGCGGCTCATTCACCACGAAGGACAGGCTGTGCGTGGCGCCGATGCCGAGCGCGCTGACGCTCCTGAGCGCGCACCCGGGCCGAGGGGTGATGAAGCTCGTCGGCTCGCTCACGAGCGCGGGCGCGGAGTAGTCGAGCGTGACGAACTCGGTGCGGGTGCCCACGTTGCCCGCGGCGTCGCGGCCGGTGATGACGACCGGCGCGGGACCTTCGGGGAAGCCGGCGTCGGCGAGCGAGACTGTCACCATCGACGACATCGCCGAGAGCGACTCACACCGATTCGCGAAGCACCAGCGCGCGTCAGAGACGGGCTCGTCGAAGCTGACCGTGAAGGAGACGACGTCGTGTCCCGCCACCTGCGAGAACCGCAGCCCATCGAGGCTCAGCGGCTGCGCGGTGGGCGGCGTCGAGTCGATGGTGAGCGGCGGGAGCGTGAGCGGCCCGGGCGCTTCGTTCCCCGCTTCGTCGATGGCGCTCGTGAGCGAGAGCGTCGCGACCCCATCGGCCGCGTCGGGCGGGAGCGCCACCAGGAAGCTCGCGGCTCCTGCGCGATTGCTCGTGGGGGTCACCACGTCCTGGGGCCTCGACGGCAGCTGAACCACGAGGCGCAGCGTGTCTCGCACCGGCTCGTCGAACTCGACCCGAACGGTGACGCGCGTGCCTTTCTGGGCGCTCGCCGGCGTCACGGTCGCGCCGTCGAGCAGGCGTGGCGGCGTGTCGTCGACGATGAGGTCGCCGAGGCGAACGCCGGTGATAAGCCCGCCGGTCGACGCGACGGCGTCTGCGAACAGCACGACCTGTCCCTCCTTGATGTCTGCCGTCGCGGTGAAGGCATAGGTCGTCTGCAGGAAGCCGTCGGTGCTCGAGGCCGGCGTCAGCAGCAGACTGCCGCCCGGGTGTTGCGCTCGCACGCGAGGCTCTGCCCGAAGCGCGCGGTCGGCGCTCACGACGACCGTGACGGTCGCCCCGCGGCGCACCACGCGCGAGGGCGTGAAGGTGGCCGCCAGGCTCGGGAGCTCGTCGGTCGACGTCGTCACGCGCCTGCACTCGTCGAAATCGGCGTTGCACCGGTAGCCCTTCGGGCACTCGCCGCCAGGGCCGCAGCGGATCAGCAGGGCCTCGGGCAGCTCGCCGTCGAACGTGCAGCTCGCGAGTGCAGTGGCGCAGAACACCAGCAGGCAGACACGTCTCACGAGGCGAGACTGTAGCGCGGCGCCTCGTGCTGGAGCGCTCAACCACTGCGAACGATGAAGGCTGATGTGAGCCTGCGGGTGTCGCCGCCATCGGTGCTTTCTCCGACCGCCTCTGAGACACTCCCGCGCGTCGCGAGTCGTTGCCCCGGGGATCCGTCAATGCGCCGTCTGCGCCGCCTGGCTTTGTTGAGCGCACTGCTCGTCGGCGCCGCCGCAGGAGCCGCGCCGAAGAAGACGCCGCCACCGCCTCCGACCCCGAAGCCAGTGCCAGCGCCCGTGCTCGTCGCCCGAACAGCCGCCGAGGCGGTGGCCCAGCTCGACTCGCTCTACAAGACGCTCGAGTACGCCGCCGTCATTCCGCTCGCCGAGCAAGTGCTGGCCCGCAGCGATCTCTCGTCGGATCAGCGCCTCGAGGCGTATCGGCTTCAGGGCAGCGCCAGGGCCATCGTCGAAGATCCGGTCGACGCGGAGCGCCCGTTCCGTCTGCTGCTCCGCGCGAGGCCTGACTACGAGATGCCCGGCGACACGCCGCCGAAGATCCTCGCCGTCTTCCGGAAGGTGCAGAGCGAAGAGAAGGCGCTGGCCTCGCAGCTCAAAGGCGTCGAGCGCTCGAGGCTCATCGCGGGCCTTCGCCTGACGGGGGAGCCACCGAGCGAGGCGCAGGGTGGCAGGCCGGTTCGGTTCGCCTATCGCGTCAGAGACACCGCCGGCGTCGTCGAGGCCGTGAAGGTGCAGTACCGGCGCGTGGGCCAGCGTTCGTTCTCATCGCTCGCGCTCGAGCGCTCCGATGATGGTGAGTGGCGAGGCTTCATTCCCGGCGAGTTCACCGCCGACGAGAAGGGCTTCGGGCTCGAGTACTTCACCGAGACGTCCGACCGCGAAGGGCTGCTGCTGGTGTCGGGCACCGAGAAGCAGCCGCTCGTCATCACCGTGCTGCCCGGCCAGGTGCCCGTGCAGGCCTTCAAGCCCGTGCCCAGGGCGGTGTTCTTCACCAGCCTGGCCCTCACCGGCGCCATCGGGGTCGCGACGGGCGTGATGGGCTTTCTCTACAACCAGGAGCAGGCGTCGTTCGATCGGCGCGTGGCGATGGGCGGCGAGAACGGCGCCATGCTCGCGCTCCAGATCGAGCGGGGCCAGTCGTACGCGGTGGCCACCAACGTGCTGCTCGTCTCGTCGGCGATCGCGATCGCCGCCACGCTCATCCTGCTCCCCCTCACGAGGCTCTTCGAAGCCTGATGGCCGACCTCGTCTTCGGAAAATACGAGGTGCAACACCGGCTCGCCATCGGCGGCATGGGCGAGGTGTTCTACGCCCTGCAGCGCGGCGTGGCCGGCTTCGAGCGGCCGGTCATCTTGAAGTCGTTGTTGCCCGAGCTGGCTCAGCAAGAGGGCTTCATCGATCAGTTCCTCGACGAGGCGCGCGTCGCCGCGACGCTGAACCACCCCAACGTCGTCTCCATCTTCGAGGTCGGGCAGTGGAACGGCACCTACTACCTGGCGATGGAGTACATCCGCGGGCGCAACCTGGCGCAGATCATCCGCAAGGCGCTCGAGCAGCAGGTGCACGTGCCACCGCTGGTGTCGGTGCGCATCGTGCGAGACGCGGCGCTCGGGCTCGACCACGCGCATCGGGCCACTGACGGCGCAGGGAACCCGCTCAACATCGTGCACCGCGACATCAGCCCGCAGAACATCATGGTGCGCGACGACGGCCTCACCAAGGTGGTGGACTTCGGCATCGCCCGCGCCTCGAACCGCGCGACGCGCACGGCGACGGGTGCCCTCAAAGGCAAGGTCGCGTACATGGCGCCGGAGCAGGTGCTCGGCGGCGACGTCGGCGCCCGCGCTGATCAGTTTGCCCTCGGCGTCGTGCTCTGGGAACTGTTGACGCATCGACGGCTCTTCAAGGCCGAGCGAGACCTCGACGTGGTGAGGAAGGTGCTCGAGGAGCCGATCGCGCCACCCTCGTCGGTCAGGCCGCTCCCGCCCGATCTCGACGCCGTCACGATGCGCATGCTCAACCGCGACGCGAGCCATCGGTTCGCCTCGTGCGCCGACGCGGCCAAGGCGCTCGACCTCATCGCGAGCCGGCAGGTGGGTGGTGACCTGTCACCCGCAGACTTCATGCGGCAGCTCGGCACCGACGACCTCGTGGTGAAGACCCGGACGACGCCGCAGAGCGCGGGCAACTTCGTCATCTCCCTCAAGGCGCCCTCTGCTGGCTCGTCGCACGTCTCGACCGTGGGCGCGTCGGGCGCGAGCGGGCGTTCCGGCCGGCCATGGGTCCTCGGCGCCGCCGTCGTCGCGGTCCTCGTCATCGCGGGCGGGCTCATCCTGGGTGGGCGCGCGAGCCCGGGGGAGATGGAGTCTCTGCCGCCGGTCGTGGTGACGCCGCTCGAGCCGCCTCCACCGCCGCCACCTGTCGTCGTCGCGCCAATCGTCGCGCCGCCGCCAGTGGTTGCCGAGCCGGTGCTGGCCGTCGCGACGCTCTCGATCGAGACGACTCCTTCGAGGGCGACGCTGCGGGTCGACGGAAAGCCGGTGGGCACGACGCCCCACGAGCTCGAACTGACGGCTGGGCACGCCCACTATGTGCTCGTCGAGAAGGCCGGGTACCGCCGCATCGAGCAAGAGGTGACCCTCGAGCCCGGCGTGCCGAAGTCACTGGTGCTGAAGCTCGAGCCCCTCGACACGAAGCGGCCTCCCGCACCGCAGCCGGTCGTCGTCGCGGCGCCCTCGGCGCCCGGCTTTCTCACGGTGAACACCGTGCCGTGGACGAAGGTGGCCGTCGACGGAGAGCCGATCGGGTCGATCCCCATCGCGAGCAAGAAGCTGACGCCGGGCCGGCACCAGCTCGAGCTCGTGAACGAAGGCGCCGGTATCTCGGACAAGCGATTCATCGACATCAAGTCGGGCGAGACGCTGAAGCTGAACCTGACGTTGAAGTAGCGCAGCCCGGGCAGGGCGTCAGAGAATCAGCAACGGGCTACCGACCCATCTGACCGGTCGGCCGTTGGAGGGCTGTCCGAGACCGCGCGGCGAGAAGAGACCTGAGCGTCGCGCCCTCAGCGCGGTGAGACGCCGCCATCATGCCTCACGCCCTTCTCGAACCGGGTCTCACTCGTGAGCTGGCCTGACTCGCTCCACTCGCGCCACGTGCCGTGCGGCAGACCGTCGATGGCCCACGATTCGCCGAGCAACTGCCCCGATGCCGACCATCGGCGGAAGTGAACGGTCTCGGCCCGTGCGCCGGGCTTCGCGCCTCCGTCGACGATGGACGTTTCGGTCTCGAGCTGCCCCGACTCGTACCAGGTCTTGTACGGGCCCATGACGCCCCCTTCGACGAGCTGGGAATCGCTCTTCGGCGTTCCCGTCGGAAACCACGTGCGTCGACGACCGGTCATCGCGCCAGCCTCGTACGTGGTCTCGCTGATCAACTGTCCCGTCGACGACCACTCACGTTCGAGGCCGCTCTTCAGGCCGTCGACGTACATCGTCTCGCTCAGCAGGTGGCCCGCGTCGTCCCACCGTCGCGATGGGCCGTTCTTTTCTCCGCCGGCCAGCAGCTCCTCGCTCCGGAGTTTCCCGGCCTCGTTCCACGAGCGCGCGAAGCCAGCATCTGCGTCGAACTCTCCGACCTTCGCGCCATTCCGGAGCTCCAACCGGTGCAACAGAACCGGCTCGCCGTTTTTCCACCGAACCACGCTCGTCCACTCCGGAGTCTTCTGGGAGATGGTCTCGAGACAGCAGTCGGGCTCTTCGAGGAGCGAAATGAGACGCGCGTCCATGCGCAGCTCGGCGAAGGCGTCGTCGGTCGCCACGTTCGCGACGAAGCGCTTCCGTTCGGTGGAGAAGGACAGCAGCTGACGGAGCAGGCCGAGCGACTGATCGGCGTGGCCACCTCGCGCGAGCGCAGCGGCCTGGTTGAAGAGCGCGATGAAGAGGCGCGGCTGCCGGTTCCAGGTTTCTGCCCAGGCCTGGCCGAAGGACCCAGCGGCCTCCTCGAAGCGCTCTTGCCGGTACAGCGCCATGCCGGCGTCGTTGAGGAGCTCGGCTCTGTCGACCGGCGGCAGGTCGAGGAGGAGCCAATGCTCGGCCTCGGTGAGCACCTTTCGGCGTGAAGGCTTCAGGCTCTTCATCGCGATGGTGAAGAACTCCGATGAACCCTGATGCCCGTCCTTCATGGTTCCGGTCAGTCGGAAGACCGTCAGCTTCTTCTGAGGGACCGGCCAGGCGTCCAGTCGGAGCGGGGTGTCCGATGGGCACGCGCTGCTGAATGGGTGCACCGCGAGCGGCGCGCCGTTGCGGGCGAGGACCAGCTCCTGAGGGCATTGCACGATGAAGTCCCCCTGCCTTCCGCCGGGCGCTGGCACCTGGGGTTTTCCCGTGCTCCGAACGGAGGCAGTGATGCCGAGCGCGCTCAACCACTCGCTCTGCAGCGGCGCGCAGTTCACCGGGCGAGTACCGCACCCGCTCGTTCGACAGGCGCTCAGGCTCGTCGTGGTGCCGGGCTCGAGCTCGAAGGCCAGTCCCCGGGTGTGGAGACGACCGCTGTCCGGGTCGAGGCACGCGGCCTCGAGGGCTCGCGCGACTTCAAAGCGACGTTGCTCGTCGGCCGCTTCCCGGTAGTTCGCTGCGGCCGCGAGCTTGTTGGCGCGCTCGAGCTGCTTCGCCGCCTTCAGGTACTCCTCGGAGAGCTCGACGTCAGGAGGCTTCAGAACGACGGGGTCGGGGCGGGCGCTCAGCCGCGACGGAGACGCCCCCGTTGCTTCGAACAACCGAGAGGAGAGGACGAGCTCGTCTTTCAGGTAGCCCGACTCGATGCACCTGCCGAGGTGGCTCACAGTCAAGACCCCGAACGGCTTCTTCGGGACGACGAACAGGGTGAGCCACGCCACCTTTGGGTGCGACGTGTAGAGGCAGGTGGAGAAGTCGAGAGCACCCACCAGCGCGCCGTTGCGCCGGAGCTCGAGCCGCTGGGGGTACGTCATTCGCTCCGGGAAGAACTCACGCGGATCATCAGGTGGGTTGGTGAACGTCGTCGCGCCGCCGCGGCTCACCATCGTCGTGACCAGACCGAGTGCCGAAGGTGACGTCGGCGACAGCGGCGTGCAGCCCTGCAGCAGCTTCTGCCGTCGCTTCTCGTCGGCGTTGCAGTCCAACACGAGCGTGGAGCGACCGCTGCCAACGTCGAGCGCATGGAGGGCGTCGGTGCAGCCGCTCTCGCCCCCTTCCGTGGCGACGTAGAGAATTCGGCGTCCGCCTGGCTCGAGGCAGAACCCGCCGACTGACGAGCCACCGCCGCTCGTGGCAAAGCTCGGGAGCGCGCTCACGAGGAGGCTCGCACTCAAGAACGCGAAGGGCCGTTTCACGAGGTGCGCGGACGTACCGGCGTGAGGAGAAATTCTCCAGCAACGCAGCTGCACTGAGCCCATGGCGTGACGCTCGCCGTGTCGCGGCCCGCCGGCCACGCAACCTGCGCCACCTCGTGTCCGAGCGCCCACGGAGGAGGAGCGTGACGCACGGTAGGCAGGTGCCCGTTTGCGGCTATCGTGGGTGGCACGTGAACGCCGTCCTCCTCTCGTTGCTTCTGGCTGCTCCCGACGCGGGCGTTTCACCGCAACCGCTCATCGAGGTGGTGACGCGCATTCCCGATGCCGTCGTCGACCTGCGCTACGCGACCCCCGACAACTTCATGGGCAAGGCCGTCTACCCGTCGTCAGCCCGGTGCCTGTTGCTCGAGAAGTCGCTGAAGCAGCTCGAGGCCGCGTCGAAGGTGCTGCGTGGCCAGGGCTTTCGGCTGCGGCTCTACGACTGCTACCGGCCGCACCACGTGCAGTACGAGCTGTGGAAGGTGTTGCCGAAGCCCGGCTACGTGGCGGACCCGAAGACGGGCTCGAACCACAACCGCGGCGGAGCGATCGACCTCTCACTCGTGCAGCTCGACGGCGGCGAAGTCGAGATGCCGTCTCCCTACGACTTCTTCGGCAAGGCGGCCCACCACTCGTTCGACGGCGGAACGCCGGAGGCGCGCGAGAACCGGCAAACGCTCAAAGCCGCGATGACGGGCGCCGGCTTCACCATCAACTCGATGGAGTGGTGGCACTACGACTTGCCCGACGCGAAGCGCTTTCCGCTGCGTGACGAGCCGTTCGTCAGCGCGCCGTAGCTCACCGTTTTCCGCACGAGACGTCGTCACCCATCGCGCAGGCCTGCGCGTAGAGCGTCTTCGCCTGCTTCACGTTCTTCTTCGTCCCGGTGCCCTGGGCCACCATGCGCGCGACGTTGCGGCAGGCGAGGCCTGACTTCAGCTCGCAGCCCTTCTCGAAGAGCACGAACGCCTGGGCCGGGTGTGCCTTCTCGAGCGCCACCGCCTGGTTGTTGCACCCGTTCGCGTACGAGAGCTCGCAGGCGCGGGTGTAGAGGGCGTCGGCCGCAGCCGGGTCGGTCTTCTTGGTGACGAGCGCCTGGTTGAAGCAGGCCATGCCGAAGTCGGCGTCGCAGCCCTTCGCATACGCAGCGAGCGACTCGACGGGGTCGGTCTTCGAGAGCGCGTAGCCCAGCTCGTTGCAGTCCAGGCCGCTGCCCTGGTCGCACTTCTCGCGGCGCCTCGCGAGCCGCTCTTCTTCTTCTGCTTCGGCCGCAGCCTTCGCGAAGCCGCGCAGCGCATCCTTCGCCAGCTCTGCGGTGCCGCCGCCTCGTTCGGCTTCCCACTTCATGCGGCTGAAACGTTCAGAGACGCCGCTGCTGACCGCGATGCCGAGCGCGAGGAGCGGGACGCCGAGGGTGAAGGCCCAGGCTGGGACGCCGAAGCTCGAGTGACGCACGCCGAGCTTGAGGATCGACAACGCCCACAGCGCGATGCCCATGAGCGTGACCATCGTCATCACGCCGCCCGAGATGAAGCTGTCCTCGAGGTTCAGGTACGTGCTGGCGATGAGCCCGGCCACCGCGACGCAGCCCCAGACGCGGCCGTACGCCAGCGCCACCGACTTCAAGTTCAGCGGCACGGGCCGGCCCTGGTCGTCGCCGAGCAGCTCGAACGAACCCAGTGGAATGAGGGGCAGGTAATAGACGTGGGCGAATCGCGTTGCCTGCTGCGTCCCGTCCTCGACGTCCACCGTTCCCAGCATCCGTGAGCCGTAGATGATGATCATGCGCCCCTGACCCACAGGGCTGCGGCCACGTGAAGGAAATCGGGCTGACGAACGCCGGTCAGCGCGGGCGAAGCGTCTCAGGCTCCGGAGCCTCGTCGAGGCGCAGCGGCTTCGCCGAGTCCTTCAACGGCCCGTGGAGCAGATGAAAGAGGACCGAGGCGTGGAGCTCGTCAGGTGCCTTCTTCGCGTCGAGCTTCACGATGTGCGGCTCGTCGAGCGAGAGGAAGATCTCTCGCGAACGCGTCAACGCGGGCAGCGACTCGAACGTGTCCTGCCCACCGCCGCGCGAGTTGATGCGGTCGACGCCAAGGCGCGGGTCGAAGTCCATCAGGAAGACGACGTCGGGTTTCGGCGCGAACTCGCGGTTCTTCGCGATGAGCGCGATCGGGTCGTGCCCACGCGCGCCCTGGTAGGCGGCCGTCGAGTAGTAGTACCGGTCGATGATGACGATGGCGCCACGCGCGAGCGCCGGAGCGATGAGCGTCGCCACGTGTTCTCTGCGGTCTTCGAGGAAGCACTGCAGCTCTTCGTCGGGCGAGAGCCGGCCGCTCACCTTCGACTCCCGCACCTTCATGCCCCACGGCCCGTTGGTCGGCTCACGCGTGCGCACGGCGTCGAGCCCATGGCTGAGCGCCCAGTCGGTCAACAGCGTCGCCTGCGTCGACTTGCCAGAGCCGTCGATGCCTTCGAAGGCGACCAGGACACCGCGGGGGAGCGCTTTCGGCACGGGGCGGCCATAGCCGACGGGCCTGCGTGCTGTCACCGGGTGACGTGTTGCTGATCAGCTGGAGTCATTCATGAGGACCGACCGCTCGGCCTCTCCGACTGACCGTTCAGGAGGAGGGCGCTCGTTGTCCGCGAGGACGTGCGTAGCCTGTTCGTGATGCGACGACGACTGACGCGCCTGACGGTGTTCGCGCTCGCGGTGACGGTGCTGAAGGTGGGCCACTGCGCGGTGTCGCGGTCGTCTGCCGACGAGTCGCAGCGGCTCGCGTACCTCGGCGCGCGGCTCGATGCGCGAGACGTTCCCGGGCTCGCGCCGGGCGCGCCCTTCGATGGAGAGTGGTTGCTCGTCGAGCACTCGTTCGCCGTCGCCGCGGCGACCAACCTGGCGTTCAGGCACCCCGAGCAGCACGAGGCGCGCCGCATCGACGTGAAGCGGTGGGTGGAGTCGTTGCTCCGCGCCGACACCCGCGCCTTCGACACGACGAAGTGGAACGAAGACGCGCTCACTTCACTCGAGTCGGCGCACGGGCATGTCGGCTTCCTCGGTCATCTCTCGTGGGCGCTCGGGGCGTCGTGTCTGTTGGGCAACGAGCTCCCCGAGGTAGCGGTGCCGCTGGCCGCTGCGCTCGCGCGACGCTTCGACGCCTCACCGTCAGCGCTCCTCGAGACGTACCCCGGCGAGACGTACGTGCCCGACAACGTCGTCGCCATCGCGGGCCTGTCGCTGCTCCAGCGCTGTCGGCGAGACACGCGTCACGCAGCGACCATCGACCGGTTCCTGAACGTCATGCGCGCTGAGCGACTCGACCCGGACACAGGCGTGCTGGTGTTCGCGCCGGGCCAGATGGGGCGGGGCAGCGGCGCCGCGTGGATGGCGTACTTCCTCACCTTCATCGACGAGCCGTTCGCGCGGGAACAATTCACCGCGCTGTTTCGCGAGTTCGGTGCGCCGCTGCCGTTCGGCGCGTTCGCGATTCGAGAGTGGCCCCGCGGCGTCGAGCGCGGTGGAGACGTCGACTCCGGGCCGCTGGTCTTCGGACTCTCTCCGTCTGGTACCGGCTTCGCGCTCGCAGGCCCCGCGTTCACCAACGACGACGCGCGGCTTCTCGCGATGCTCAGCACCGCTGAGCTCGTCGGTACCTCCGTCGGCTCGGCGCGCCGTCGCTATCTCTTCTCGCCGCTCGTCGGAGACGCCATCACGCTCGCCACGCGGACCGCCACCCCCTGGCGCCGGGCGCCGCTGACCCGCGCCGAGCCTGATCGGCCACGGCTTGATCTTCCTTAAGCGCACGACGGGGAATGGGATGCCTCGCGGTGCTGCTCTGCCTAAGTTCGTCGGTCATGCGCGTGAAGTCATCGGGGTGGCTCGCGGTGCTGTTCCTCGCGGCCTGTGAGCAGTCTGCGTGTCAGCCAGAAGGACTCGGCCCGGACGGGCTTCCTCAGGACCTGACGTTGACCGTCGATGGGCCCGTGACGGTCGACCCGGGTGGAGAGAGCGCGCCGGTGCGCGTTCGCGCCGTGTGTCCGCGCTGCAACATCGACTGGTCGCCATGGGAGTTCGCGCTGATCGGTCCGGCCGACGGCACGCCGGCGCAAGGCGCCCGATTCGCGCCAGCGTTCGCAGATTGGGAGACGCAGCTCACCGTGCTGGGCAACGCCGACGCCCCGCGCGGTGAACAACCAGAACACCGCGTGAAGCTGCGCCGCCGCCAGCCCGTGGCGGGACGACCGACCGAGAGCAACGCCGCCGCGCCCGTCGCCATCACCATGACGGGAGGGAGCTTCACGTTGGTGCCCAGGCCCGCGGCCATCGAGCTGACGCGTGGGCTCGCGCTGATCGCCATCGAGGTGGAGCGTCAGCCCGGCTTCGTCGAGCCCGTGCAGGTGCTCGCCGGTGACGTGCTCTCGACGGTGCCCGGCGCGACGAACGGCTTCCCCACCGTCGAGGCGCTCGATGGTCAGCCGACCGACCTTCAGCACTTCCTGGTGCGTGAAGAGAACGCGGGCGAGACCGAGTACCGCGCCAACTTCTCGGCGAGCGCGGGTGGCACACGCCGCACCACGGCCGTCACCATCGGCCGGGTCGTCACACCTCCGGCCGAGGCGCTGTCGGTCGCGACCGAGCCGACCTCGGTGCTGCTGCGGCCGGGCACGTCGCTCACCGTCGACGTCACCGCTCAGCGCCGCAGCGGGTTCGCAGGCCCCGTGTCGTTCGCGACGGCCGGGCTGCCTGACGGCGTCACCGCGTCGTTCGCACCGGCGACGAGCCCCGCAGGCCTCGGGCCGGCGACGAGCACGATGACGCTGACTGCGGCCGCGAGCGCCCCCGCCGACATCGCGAGGCCGAGCGTCATCGCCTCGGGTGGTGCGCTCGTCGCCGCGTTCCGATTTCAGGTGACGGTGCCCGGCAGGCGACCCGACGCGGGGCCAGAGGTGGTGTTCGACGGAGGTGACGAGCCTGACGCAGGCGTCGAACTCGACGCCGGTTCGCTCGTCGACGCTGGGGCTCCTGTCGACGGCGGCGCTCCCGTCGACGGCGGCGCTCCCGTCGACGGCGGTGCTCCCCTCGACGCTGGCGTGGCCGATGGCGGGAGCGTCGACGCCGGCATTCCCGGCAACGGCCCGAACCTCATCGCGTGTGAGTGCAACGACTTCAGCACCCGGCGCGTGTGCGCCACCGAGAGCTGCCTTGGCACCGGTTCGCTGTACACCTTCTGTCAAGACGTCTGCGGTGACGCGGGGCTGCTGTCGGTTCCATCATGTGCGACGAGCGCGCCGTTGTGTGTCGGCGACGTCGACGCAGGCATCGACGCGGGCGTCGACGCAGGGTTCGAGGGCACCAACCTCATCGAGTGCCCGCTGCTCGACGGCGGCGTCGCGACGCTCTGCACCAACCTCTCATGCCGAGGCGTCACCGCCCTCAGCCAGCTCAACGCCCGGTGCTCCTCGGCCTTCGGCACCGTCGACAACGCGCGCTCGTGCGCTCCCGACGCCGTGCAGTGCGGAGGCCCCGGCAACAGCAGCCCGGGCCGTGCCTTCAGCTGCCAGTGCTTCGATGGGCGGCTCCTCGGTGTCTGCTCGACCATCGGCGAATGCGTCGGGTTCTTCGGGCTCCCGGCCGAGAACTGTCACCGCGCCTGCGAGGACCCGCTCTCGCGCTCCATCACCCTGGCGTGCGTCGAGGACGCCTTTCTGTGTCCGCCAGGGGTCGAGACCTTCACTGTCGACGCAGGCGCTTTCGACGCCGGAGTCGACGCGGGCATCGACGCAGGCGACGAGTGGGGCGTCGTGCAGCTCGCGGCGGGGTGGACGCACATCTGCGCGCTCACCGACGCCGGCACGGTGTGGTGTTGGGGCCAGAACCCGCGGCTGACGCCCACGCCGACGCAGCTGCCCGGGCCCACGCGCGTCGTCGGCCTGCCTCCCGCCACGCAGCTCGCGTCCACCAACGGCGCGACCTGTGCCCTCAGCGGGGAAGGAGACGTGTGGTGCTTCGGCGCCAACGACACGGCGTTCAACATGAACCCGCAACCCGATGGTGGCCTCTATGGCCCACGCACGGTCGACGCCGGGCTCCGGTTTGCGCGCCTCATCGGAGGTGGCGGCACCGTCTGCGGCCTCAACACCGATGGCGGCCTGTTCTGCTGGGGCGGCAACACCAACGGCGGCCTCGGGCGCGGCTTCCTCTCGGGCCAGGAACGCGCGCCCGGAGCACCAGACGGTGGCGGCCCGTGGGCCTTCGTGTCGTCGGGCCAGCAACACAGCTGCGCGCTCGACTTCGGTGGCGCCGCCTGGTGCTGGGGCCTTCAGTCGCCCATCACCACGTACTCCGCCTTCCCACTCGATGGCGGCCGCACGTTCTCGAGCCTCAGCGCCGGCTTCCAGCACACCTGTGGCCTCGAGCAGTCGTCGTCGTTGCCGATGTGCTGGGGCACCAACGGCAGCAGTCAGCTGGGCGTGCACTGGTCGGTCAGCACCTCGCGCGTCCCGCTCTACGTCGACGGTGGTCTGCCCTCCTCGAGCCTCACCACCGGCAGCGGCTTCTCGTGCGCCGTCGCCGACGGTGGCGTTCCGTTCTGTTGGGGCTCCAACACGAACGGTGTGCTGGGCAACGGGCTCTTCACACCCTCGATCCAGACGGCAGCGATGCCGGTCAACACGACGCGGCGCTTCGTCTCGTTGAGCGCCGGCTCCAACTTCGTGTGCGGGCTCGACGTCGACGCACGCGTCTGGTGCTGGGGCGCGAACACCAACAGCGCGCTTGGGCAGCCGTCGACGGCCATTGGCAACAGAGCTTCTCCCCTCGAGGTGTTCCGATGATTCGCTTCGTTGCTGCGCTCGCGCTGCTCGTCGGGGCCTCTGCGCTCGCGGGCGTCAACCCCGACGGCTCGTTCTCGCAGCGCCTCGCCATCGCGATTCCGGCAGGCGCGGGCGGCGTGCACCCGACGCTGGCGCTCGCCTACGACTCCAACTCGCCCGACGGGCTGGTGGGCCGAGGCTGGCGCCTCGAGGGCCTGCCCATCGTCACCCGCGCGCGCCTCGGTGGTGGGCCCCGCTTCGATGCCTCCGACGCGCTGCAGACGCACGAAGGCGTGCTGGTTCGAGAGGGCAACACCGGCCCGTACCGCGCGCAGCACGACAACCAGAGCGCGTGGTTCTTCGAGGGCACCTGCGGCAGTGGCCCGTGCTCGCTGCGCATGGAAGACCGTGACGGCTGGCGCTGGTACTTCGGAGAGTCCGACAACGCGCGCCTTCGCGAGTACTCCACGGTGGCCGCCTGGGGGCTGTCGCGTGTGGTGAGCCCGAGCGGCCTGTCCTGGTCCGTCCGGTGGCTGAACGCCGAGCGTCAGCTGCTCCCCGAGTCGGTCTCGTGGACGCACGGCGCCGGTGCCGAGCTGCGACGGGTGGCCTTCACCTACGACGCGCGCCCGGCGACCGACCGCATCCCCACGTTCACCACCGAGCTCGAGGGGAGCCTCGACCGCCGCCTCTCCCGCATCACCGTCACGTCGGCCGAAGTGCCCGTGCGCGAGTACCGGCTCACCTATGACGCCGTGGAGCGCAGGCGCTCCTTGTTGACGTCGGTGCGCGAGTACGGCGCTGACGGTACCAGCGCGCTGTCGCCGCTCACCTTCCGGTACGCGCCAGTGCAGCAGGGGCCGTCGAACATCGGCGATACGTTTCCCGGCACCACCGACATCACCACCCGAGGCGGGCGCACGGGCATCGACTGGAGCGACGAGCGTCATCGCCTGCTGACCGGCGACTTCGACGGTGACGGGAAGACAGACCTCCTTCTGCAGGGCGTCATTGAGCCGCAGCTCGGCGGCGTCAGCACCGACACCTTGCTGTGGCGCTCGTCGGCGCAGGCCTGGACGAACGTGACGGCGGGCGACACCAGTGAGCTGCGACTGTGGAACTTCCGGCAGTCGGTGGCCATCGCGGCCGACTTCGACGACGACGGGAAGAGCGACGTGTTGCTGCTCTCGGTCGACACCAGCACCGTGCCACGTCTGATGAGGAGCAACGGCGACGGCACCTTCACGGCCCGCTTCATCCATGGACCTGGCATGGGCGCCGACGAATGGGCCCTCTCGTACGCTTCCCTCGCGGGCGCCTACCGCCGCACGCCGATTCCAGGCGACTTCGACGGCGACGGCCTGCTCGACGTGCTGTTGCAGCCCAACCGCGAGACAGAGCAGGCTCGCATGTGGTTCGGCACGGGCCGCGTGGTGCTGCTCGGCAACGAGTCCAGCATCGCCAGCCCCGAACTCTGGGCCTCGAACCGCACGCTGCCGACGCCGGGTGACTTCAACGGCGATGGCGTCACCGACCTGCTGATGCAGGGCCTCGACTCGAACCAGGCGCACCGGGTGCTGTTCTTCGACCGCACCGGCACCTACTCCGAGTGGACGTCGATGCCGACGCTCGCTGGCGGGGCGGAGTGGACGACGCGGCGACGGCGCGCCGTCACCCTCGACGCGAACGGCGATGGGCTGACCGACATCTTCCTGAAGCCGGTGACGGCGGGAGAAGACGGCATCCTCGTGCTCTCGAGGGGGCGGACGTTCTCACTCAGGTCCGAGCGCTACGCCGATGGTGAGGACCCGTTCCAGGCCTTCCCCGGCGACTTCGACGGCGACGGGCGCAGCGACCTGCTCATGTTCGACCCGGCGCGCGGGATCTCCTTCATCGGCTGGTCGTCGACCGGCGCAGCCCTCGAGCCGACGGTGCCGCGCGGCAACTCGGGCCCGCCGACGCAGCAGGCCGCGGTCGGTGACTTCGACGGCGATGGGCGCAGCGACCTGCTCTTCACCACCCCGTCGACCGCCACGCTGTGGACCGCGCCCGCGACGCCTCCCCTCGTGATGGTCGAGGCGACCAACGGCAGTGGAGGCCGGCTCGTCATCGACTACCAGGTAGCCACGAACCACCCCACGGCCCTGATGGGCACGGGTCCCGGCCGCGCCAACCCGTCACCGGTCGCGCTCGTCACCCGCGTCACCTCGCACGACGGCACGCGCGCGAGCTACGCGACGACCTGGCAGTACTTCAACGCGCGGCTGCTCCGCCGGCCGACGCCAGGCACCCGGCTCGGCGCGATGGTGAACCTCGGCTTCGAGCGCGTCGACGAGCGCGACGTGCAGACGGGCCAGACCATCTCGCGCAGCTACAACCAGCGCGCGCCAGGGCAGGGCCTCGTCGTCTCGGTGACGCACAACGATGCCACCGGTGAGCCGACGGTGATTGAAGCGACCGTCGGCGTTCGCAACCTCGCCTGTGTGCCGCTGACCATCTGCGACGCGAACGGAGAGCACCCGCTGGGCCTCGCGTTGTGGCGGCCCACTGAGCTGCGCACCACCAGCTTCGAGGGCGGGGTTCGTCGTTACGAGCGCAGCCGCGCGTTTCTCTACGACTCCTACGCAAACCCCAGAGAGGTCACCGACGTCGTCTCTCGCGCCGACGGCCGCGGCGGCCTCGAGACGGTGCGCACCCGGTTCGAGCTGAACTCGTACATGAACCAGGACAGACCCGTGCGCGCCATCGGGCTGCCGTGGCGTGGCCGCGTCTGCACCGATCGCGACTGCACCACCGTCATCACCGACGTCCGCACCACCTACGACGACGCGCCGTACGGGCAGACGGGCACCAGGCTGTTCGCCACGAAGGTGGAGCAGGCCGCCGGCGCCAATTGGGTCGCCACCACCCGCACCCACGACTCAGCCGGCAACATCGTCACCGAGACCGGGCCCGACGGGCTCACCACGCGCCTGCGGTACGACGTGCTGTTTCAACGCGACCGCGTCTTCCAGGAAGAGCCCGGCACGCCACGCCGCACCTTCACCGTCGACCACCGCTTCAACGTGCCCATCGAGGAGCAGGACGACAACGGCACCACCGTCTCGACGACGCTCGACGTCTTCGGGCGGCCGACGCGCAAGCGGTGGGTCGGCAACGATGGGCGGGTGATGCGCGAGCGTGTGCTGGCCCAACGCGCAGCGACCGCCACCGCCTTCGGGTCTGCGAGCGTCTGCGAGGTGGGGCCGCCCGGTGAGCCGCTCGACGACTGCCGCTACACCTACGTCGACTCGCTCGGCCGCACGCGGCGCTCGGTGGTGTGGGGCGCGCACGGCCTGGTGGAGATGACGACGACGTACGACGCCGCGGGCCGCGTCTGGAAGACGAGCGAGCCGCACGTCCCGAACGATCCCGAGCTCGCGTGGACGGTGACGGAGTACGACGACGCCGGTCGCACCAGCCGCGTGGTGCACCCCGACGGCACCGCGACGACGCACCGCTACAACACCGTGCTCGGCGTCGACACCGAGCTCGAGAGCGAGCTCGTCACCGGCCCCACCGGCGTCGCCACCTTCAAGGCGAAGGACATCGACGGTCACGTGGTGCGGGTCAGCGAGGGCACGGTGTCCTCCGGGCTCTCGGTCGCGCTCATCACCCGCTCCACGTACGACGTGAAGGGGCGCCTCACGCGCATCGACAGCCCGCTGAAGGCCACCGTCATCGAGTGGGACGACTACGGCCGCAAACGCGCCATCGAAGACCCCGACACCGGGCGCACCGAGTACACCTACGACACTGGCGCCGAAGGCCGCGTCGCGTGGGGCCGGCTGCGCACGATGACGAGGCCGGACCCGAACGGCGGGGCAGGGCGCATCACCACCACGTACACCTACGAGGCCGCGGGGCGGGTGGCGCGCGAGGTGTCCTCCGATGGCACCGAGGTGACGTACACCTACGACGACCCGGCGGTGACGAACGGGCTCGGCAAGGTGACGCGCATCGCGCAGGTGAGAGCCGGCGTCACGCTCGTCTCCTCGTACGCGTACGACGGGCTCGGCAATCGCTCACGCGTGTTTCGCAGCGCGGTCGGCCCGGGCTTCTCGTTCTCGGGCTCCGAAGGGCAGAGCTTCGACGTCTTCGGGCGGCTGTGGAAGTTGACCTACTCCGACGGCTCGGTGGCGACGTACCGGTACCACGGCGTCTCGCGGCAGCCGCGAGAGGTCGACCTCGACGGCGCCGTCATTGCCCGCTGGCCCAGCTACAACGCGCGCGGCCAGGCCACCGAGGTGCAGTTCGGCAACGGCGTCACCACCTCGTGGGACTACGTGCCTGAGACGGGCCTGCTCGATCGCGCGCGCATCGTCGACACCGAGACGAACACCACGCTGTCCGACCTGGACTACCGCTTCGACGGCGCCGGCAACGTGGCCGAACACCTCGATCGCCTCGACGCCACGAAGAGCCGGCGCTTCTCGTACGACTCGTTTCAACGCCTCACCGGGATGAACGAAGGCGCGTGCCTGATTCCGGGAGCGCCCTGCCGACGGCTCTCGTACCGCTACGACGCCGCGGGCTCGCTACTCGAGAAAGAGGGCGTCACCTTCACGCTCGAGCCAGGCACGCAGCGGCCCTCGACGAACGGCACCGAGCTCTACAATTGGTCTGGCAGCGGGAACCTGCTGAGCCGCGGCCTCACCACGTACCGCTACGACCGGCGCAACATGTTGCACGCGGTGACGGACAACCAGGTGCTCGTCCAGCGCAACCACCACGACCAGGACGGGCGCCGAATCGTGAAGGAGCGCTTCGACGGGCTCACCTCGACGCGCACGTTCTACCTCGGGCGGCTCTCGGAGCTCACCGAGCGGCGCGCTGGCTCCCTGCTCCGCAGCGCGCAGTCGACGCGCTTCGTCCTCGGGCCCGATGGCGCGGTGGTGGCGTCGGTCACTCGCGACGTGGCGCAGTTCCGCGTGCCGTCGTTCGGCTCGCTCCAGCGCTTTCATCTGGACACCGCGAACCACGCCACGCTCGCGGGCCTCTTCCAGGCTGGGCAGGCGTCGGTGTCGCTCGCGGTGATGTCAGGCGCGCTCGAGCGGTGGCTGTCGTTGGCGCTCCTCCTGGCCACCACGCTCGGAGTGGCATTCTTCGCGCGGCGCACAGGCGTCTCGATGTCACGGCGCGTTCGGGCCCTCGTCGCAGTCCCGCTGGTGGCGATGCTCACGACGGGCTGCCCGCCGCAGACGACGCCAGGGCCCGAGCTGCCGCCTGGTGGCCTCACCTCACAGCTGCCGCCCGGCACGCACTTCTTCCACGGCGACCACCTCGGCTCGGTGGCGATGGTGACCGACGCCGAAGGCGCGGTGACGGCCCGGCTCCGCTACCTGCCGTACGGCGACCTCGACCCCGAGTCGATGCAGGACGGGGACACCACGCGGCGCTTCACCGGCCAGCGCTACGACGCCGAGACGCGGCTCTACGACTTCAACGCGCGCACGTACGATCCCACCATCGGCCGCTTCCTGCAGGCCGACACGCTGGTGCCCGACTCCAGCTCGGCGCTCGGCTTCAACCGCTACGCGTACTCGAAGGACAACCCGCTCAAGTACTCCGACCCGTCGGGCCACAGCTGGCTGTCGAACGCGTGGAAGAAGCTCGGCGACTACGCCTCGGGCCTGGGGCCGAAGGGCTGGTTGCTCCTCGGCGCGGCGGTGGTGTCGGTGGTGCTCGCGCCCTTCACCGGCGGCGCCAGCCTCTATCTCTACATTGGCGTGGCGACAGCCGTCGGAGTCGCCGAGGGCATTCGCGCGGGCTCACCCGAGATGGTGGTGGGCGCGCTCGCGACGGGGCTCTCGGCAGGGTTCGGGCTCCCCGCGGCCCTCAACTGGACGCCACAGACTGGCTGGGCCATCGCGTTCACCGCGCCGATTCCCGGTGGTGAAGCGTGGGGGCTCAAGGCGTCGGTCGGGTGGGCTCAGCGCGGCGGCTTCAACGCTGGCGTGTCGCTCGGCATCAAGAACCTCTCGGTGTCGGCCGGCTACTCGTCGAACGAAGGCGGGTACGCGGGCTTCGGCGTGGGCACCGGCTCGGTGAGCGTGCAGGCGAAGTACTCGACCCACGGCGCCGCCAGCTTCGGAGCCCGGTACGACAACGGCGCGCTCCAGGTCGACGCGGGCTTCCGGTCTGACCGCGGCTTCTACCTGGGGGTGCGCTCCAGCATGAAGGTGGACAGCGGTGTCGGCGACTTCGCGTTCACCGGTGGTCTCTCGGCGTCGTTCGACTCGAGCGGGCCGTCGCTGTCGGCCACCGCGAGCCACGCGCAGTTCGAGAACGCCGATGAGAAGGGCCTCGCGGGTCTGGCGCTGCAGCAGGCGAACGAAGAGCTCAACGGAGAGCGCTTCGAGCTCGAGCTGCTGTAGCGGGCGTCATCGTCCGCGCTGCGTTGCGGTGACGCCGACGGGGGCCGTCACCGCCGACGTCGCGACGGCTTCGACGCTCACCATGGCGACGATGACCGCCGCGGCGGCGAGCCCGAACGCCACTGGCCGCTGCCACCACACGGCAGGGCCGGCGACGAGGCCGAGCTCTTGCGCGACCGCGGCGCGGAGCTTCGACTTCACCTGCGCGCGGGGCCGCTCTTCGGTCGACGCGGAGAGTTCGACGTCTCGTTTGAGGTTCAGGAACTCCGAAAGGCACGCAGGACACGTCGTGAGGTGCCGTTCCACCTCGATGCGCGGCGCCTCGTCGATGACGCCGAAGTGAAAGCCCACCAGCTCGCTGCGAATCGACGCACACGTCATGACGCCACCTCTTCCTTCAGTCGCTTCACGAGTTCGTGCAGCCGCGACTTCACCGTGCCGAGCGGAACGCCCAACACGTCCGACAGCTCCTCGTACGACAGGCCACCCGCGCGCAGGTGGTACAGCTCGCTCAACGGCGCCGGGAGCTTCGCCACCGCCTGCTTCAACGCGTCGGCCGTCTGTCTTTGCTCCAGCACCTGCTCCGGGTGCGCGGTGAGCTGATCGAGCGACATCACCTGCGCGACGCCGTCGGTGGCCTTCGCCGAGCGCTGCCTCGTGCGCACGCGGTTGAGACACAGATGACGCGCGACCTGGAAGAGCCACGCCTTGAAGCTGCGCGCGCTCCTGCCTGCATCACGTTCACGCAGCACCGCGATGAACGCCTCGTGCAAGACGTCTTCGGCCTCTGCGGCGTCGTCGAGCTGTCGCCTCAGGAAGCCGAAGAGCGGCGCCTCGTAGCGTTCGTACAGCGTGTCGAAGGCCCGCAAGTCGCCGTCGAGCAGCGCGCGGTACAACGACTCGTCGGAGCGCGCGAACACGTCAGCGTCCCTCAGGCCTTCTGCGCGGCAGGCGCGTGTTTGAACGCGGCGACGGCCGAGATGAGCAGCGCGATGATGAGGAGGATCATCGAGAGCACCATGTTGTTCATCGACTCCGCGATGCCGACCGCGCTGATGGGGAGCTGCTCGGTGACCGGCGCCTTCGCCACGTAGCGCATGGTGTTGATGAGGCCCATGCTCGTGCCCAGCACGCCGCTCGCGAACGTGAGCGCTCCGAACACGAAGGTGAGCCAGCGCCGATGCGGTTGGGGAATCGACAGCACCGCAGTGGCCACCAACGCGAATCCGAACACCAGCGTCGGGTACATGCCGAAACCGCCCTCTGTGAAGAACATGCCCATGTGAAGCCTCCGAGAAAGTGACGACGAAACGGAGGAACCGGGAGCCGCAACTTGTTCGGTGCGACGTCGATTTTCTTCGAAGCCGCCCGGGAGTCGCAGGGTTACGGGGCCAGTTGGACGAACGTGTCCATCATGTCGGGGCCGTTGGCGTTCACGTCGGTCCAGTCGATGACGTACCAGCCCGAGGTGAGGCTGGCGCGCATCGGGAGGAGCACGTTGCGGAAGTACCAGGCGCCAGCCGTCGTGCCTTCGCCGTAGAAGCCGCCGGTGTTGAGCACGACCGCGCCGGTCGGGGTGCGGACGAGCTGCACGACGAAGAGATCGCGTGTCGGCCCCAGTGACGAGACGAGGCCTGTCGCGACCACGCCGCCATCTCTCAGGCTGAGCCGGTATTGGGTCGAGGTGCTGGTGTCGGTCACCGGCGCGAGGTTGACGCTCTCGAGCCAGCCGATGGAGCGCTGGAAGAACGAGCCGCCACCGACGCAGAGCATCGGGCCGAAAAGCAGCGGCTCTCCGGTGATGGCGTCGAGCACGCCTGAGTCGAGCTGACGAACTGCTGACGCGGTGACGATGCTCGGCACGCACAGGCTCGCGAGACCTTGCGCCATGGTGATGCCTGCGTCGTCGTCCTCTCGGAGGCCGTCGAGGAGCGCGGTGGCCTGCGAGATGTTGCAGACGTTGGAGAGCAGGGTCGGCCGGCACGAGGAGGCGCCGCAGAACGTCTCTCCGACGCAGGGCTGCGTGCACGCGCCGCAGTGTGCCGGGTCTCTCGTGGTATCGACGCACCGCGTGCCGCAGCACTGGTATCCGACGGTGCAGGTCGCCGCCGTCGCGCACGGTGCGCTGCAGATGCCGGAGCCGCAGACGCGTGTGGACTCACACTCGGTGTCGCCCTGGCAGGTGACGCAGTCGTGAGAGGGAAGACAGAGGCCGGTGCGGCAGTCGGCGCCGGTGCGGCAGCCGCGCACGCAGGCGCCTTGCGTCGTGCAGTACGTGCCGGCGTCGCAGGTGTCGTTGGTCGTTCGACATTGGACGCAGAGGCTTCGCGTGGTGTCGCAGACGGGCGTGGTGGTGGGGCAGTGCAGGTCGATGAGGCAGTCAGCGCAGCCTCCGTCGGTGAGGCACTGTCGGGAACCGCAACCGCAACCAGCGTCGGGAGCTCCGGCATCGGGAACTCCGGCGTCAGGTGCGCCCGCGTCCACTGCGCCGCCAGCGGTGCCGCCAGCTGAGGAGCCGCCCGCTGTGCCGCCTGCGGTGGAGCCGCCTGCGGTGCCGCCTGCGGTGGAGCCGCCTGCTGTGCCGCCTGCGGTGGAGCCGCCTGCTGTGGAGCCGCCTGCTGTGGAGCCGCCTGCTGTGCCGCCTGCGGTGGAGCCGCCTGCTGTGCCGCCTGCAGTCGAGCCGCCCGCTGTGCCGCCTGCTGTGCCGCCTGCCGTTCCGCCTGCCGTTCCGCCTGCAGTCGAGCCGCCTGCTGTTCCGCCAGCTGAGGAGCCGCCCGCTGTGCCGCCTGCGGTCGAGCCGCCCGCTGTGCCGCCAGCTGAGGAGCCGCCCGCCGTTCCGCCTGCGGTGGAGCCGCCTGCTGTTCCGCCTGCCGTGGAGCCGCCTGCTGCTCCACCGCCAGTCCCTGCGTCGGGCCCACCCATGCCGCCGCACGACCCTGCGACGCCCAGAAGCACCAGAACCCCTGCGTATCGGCGAAACATGAAGCCCCCCTTCTCGTGTGAAACCACCCTAGCGCCAATCGGGTCGTCGACGAGCGTGAGCAATCTGGAGTCCCAATCGACCGCGTCGACGGCGCTAGACACCATTCCCCAGACCACGAGTCATCGCTGATGAAGACGAGTAGCCTTGAACACTTGGAGTCGTTCCTCACCTGGCTCGAGCCGCAGCCTTCTGCCGAGGAGCGCCCGCGCAGCCTCAACAGCCCGTTCGACGTCGGTGAGCCCGGCCCGCTGACTCGTCGCGCTGTCGACGCGGTGATGACGCATCTTCGCGGCGGCACCATCGGGCCCGGCCTCCCCATCGACGTGCTCCACGGCGTCGACGGCGGAAAGATGTTCGGCGTGCTCGTCGTCGAGGCTGCCGATGGGCGCGTGGGGTTCCTCAAGGCGTTCTCAGGCCAGCTGCGGCAGTCGTGGGATCTCGAAGGGTGGGTTCCTCCGGTCTTCGATCGCGCGGCGCGGCTCGCCGTCGAGCCACCGGGAGAGCGCGTCGTGAAGTCGCTCACCGCGCGTGTCGAGGCGTATCGGCACTCGCCCCATCGACACGAACTGCTCGACGCGAAGCAGCAGCTGACCCTTGCGCATGACACCGAGCGCGCAGCAATTCGGCAGGAGCACGAGCTCCGCAAGGCCGCGCGTCACGTCGAGCGTGAACGCCTGCGCGCCGACGGTCTCGACAGCCCCGAAGCCCTGCGCGGGCTCGACCGACAGAGCCAGGCGGACGACGTCGACTTCCAGAAACGCAAACGTGAATGGCGCGCGGAGCGTGAAGCGCTCGACGAATTGCTCCGGCGTGATGCGCGTCACCTCGCGGCCCTCGAGCGGCTTCGTCGCCTCGTCTCGCAGGCGGTGTCGTGGCAGATCTACGACACGTACTTGTTCGAGAACGCGCGCGGTCAGCAGCGCTCGGTGCGGGCGCTCTTCTCTCCCAACGTGCCGTCGTCGGGCACGGGCGACTGCGCGGCGCCGAAGCTCATCGTCTTCGCGATTCGGCACGGCCTTCGTCCGCTGGGGCTCGCCGAGTTCTGGTGGGGCGCTCCGCCTGCTGGAGGCGGCCGGGTCGAGGGCTCGTTCTTCCCCGCGTGCAAGGACAAGTGCGGTCCGCTCCTCCCGTTCCTCCTCGAGGGCGTCGACGTCGCGCCGTCGCGGCGATTTCAGCCGAAGGACCTGCGCGCGCACGAGCTCGAGGTGGTGCTCGAAGACGAGCGCTTCATCGTCATCCACAAACCCGAAGGGCTGCTCTCGGTGCCGGGCACGGACGCCTCGGTGACCGACTCGGTGCTCGCGCGGGTACGTCTGCGCCACCCGAACGCGACCGGTCCGCTCATCGTTCATCGGCTCGACGTCGAGACCTCGGGGCTGATGCTCGTGGCGCTCGGCGAGGCCGCGTACGTCACGCTTCAGGCGCAGTTCATCGCGCGCACCGTTCAGAAGCGGTACCAGGCCGTCCTGGAGGGCGTGCTGGCGCAGGATTCAGGCGTCATCTCGCTCCCGTTGCGCGTCGACCTCGAGCAGCGGCCTCGTCAGCTCGTCGACTTCGAGCACGGGAAAGCAGCCGAGACGCACTTCGAGGTGCTCGAGCGCGCGAACGGACGAACGCGGGTGGCGTTCTTTCCGAAGACGGGGCGCACGCATCAACTCCGCGTGCACGCTGCACATGCCCAGGGGCTCGCCATGCCCATCGTCGGAGATCGGCTCTATGGCCGGCCCGATCGACGGCTGTTGCTCCATGCCGAGCGGCTGACCTTCGCGCACCCGACGACCGGCGCGGAGATCACCGTCGAGGCGCCGACGCCGTTCTAGTGGGTCGTTGGTTCGCGGGGCGCGCGCAGCTGATCAATACTGACGACGTCGATGTCGCTCCTCGCCACAGGCCTGTTGCTGATCACGCTGACGGCTGCGCCGGCACCACAGCGGGTCACCCTGGTCTTCGGCGGCGACGTCATTCCGCACGAGCCGATCAAGAAGGTCGCCGAGAAGCACGCCCGCTTCGCGAAGGACGGCACCTCGCTCAACGACTCAGGCTGGGGCCACGTCTTCGGCCCGCTCTCGCCCATCTTCCGCGGCTACGACTTCGCCATCGTCAACCTCGAGACGCCGGTGACGCGGCGCGAGCAGAAAGAAGTGAAGGAGATGCTCTTCAACGCTCCGCCTGAGCTGCTCGCGGGGCTGAAGTCGTCGGGCGTCGACGTCGCCACCTTCGCGAACAACCACTGCCTCGACATGCACCCCGAGGGCATCACCAACACGCGCGACGCGCTCGACGAGATCGGGCTGCTCACCGCTGGTGCCGGTCGCACCGAAGCCGAAGCGTGGAAGCCGCTCATCCTCGAGAAGAACGGCGTGCGCATCGCCCTCATCGCCGTCAGTCGCTGGCTCAACAAGTTCCACAACAAGGGCGGTCCTGGCGATCCGCACGTGCCCGTCGTGCCGTACCTCGAAGAGCCGATCGGCGGTGGCCGCACCTTCGACGAGTTCTTCGCGCACGTTCGTGAGACGGCGAAGACCGTCGACGCCGTCATCGTCGCCATCCATTGGGGCGCTGAGTACGTGCACGAGCCGATGAGCTACGACCGCGAGCTCGCGCGCGGCATCCTCGACGCGGGCGCCATCGCCGTCATCGGGCATCACCCGCACGTGCTGCAGCCCGTGACGCCGCAGCGCCTCCGTGACGGTCGCACCGGCGTGGTGGCCTTCTCGCTCGGCAACCTCGTCTCGAACCAGGACTACGACGTCGCTGACGGCACCAAGCGCGATGGCTTGCTGCTGGGCCTCGAGCTGACGCGCACGCGGCCGGGTGGGCCGGTCATCATCACCAAGGTGACGCCCGTCGGCATCGGCACCGAGAACCGCACCGGGAAAGAGAAGCGCAACGTGCAGCCGGTCGTGCTCGACGACGAGGTGCTCGCGGTGAAGGAGCGCCTCCAGGCACTCGAGGAGCGCGCAGGGCGCGTCACGACGAAAGAGCGCCTGCACCTGTTGGCCCGTCTGGAGATTCTCGAGACCCGGCAGCGACGCGTGCGCGAGATGGTCGGCGCGCTCCCCGGCCTCAAGTCACCGCTGGTGCAGCCCGGCGCGGTGCCGATGGGCGCGATGCCGGTGCGGTGACGGGGTGTAGGTGAAGACCCTGCCGTCGCCGCAGACCCGAAGTCGACGACGCCAACCGAGCGACACTCCGGGCTGATCCTCCGGCATCGGCCGTGCACAGCACCTGGGCATGTCCCGGCTGAACCAGCTCTTCGACTACCTCTTCGTGAACGACGGCAGCGCGCTGGTCCTCGACTCGGGCACCACGGGCGAGTTCCAACAGGCGGGCGCGTCGGCGTTTCCCGTCTTCCGCACGCCGCTCTCCAGCGGCCAGATCCTGCTCCTCTTCGCCGACGTCGTTCCGAAGGCGCTCTCGACGCAGCTGCTGTCAGGCGTGCCGGTGGAGTTCCAGTACGACAGCGGCTCTGGCGCGGTGAACATTCACATGACCCTGAGCGGCGACGACCTGCGCGTGACCGCGACGGCGATCAAGAAGGCGCCCCTCATGCTGGTCCCTACGGTGGTGAATCAGCCCGCGCAGCTCGGGCCTCCGCCTCCTGACGGGAAACCACGGCAGGCACTCAAGGGGTTGATGCTCGAGATGAGCGCGCGACGTGCGACGCACCTGCACGTCGTCTCGGGCGGCGCGGCGCTGCTACGCGTCGAGGGCCACCTCGTGCCCATGCAGTCGACGACGTTCTCGGAGCAGGAGCTCTTCGAGGAGCTCAAGTCGCTCGCACCGGCGGCGCTGCGCGACACGCTCCACCAGCACGCGCGCGTCGACTTCTCCCATGTCTCGGACCTTGCGGTCTTTCACGTCTCGGCTCAGCACTCGCGCACCGGGCTGTCGCTGGTGGTGCGGCACCTGCCTCGAGTCGTTCCGTCGGTCTCGTCGCTCGGCCTTCCGCCAGAGCTCGTGCACGCGATGACGGGCACCGGCCTGTGGGTGCTCGCGGGGCCTCCGGGGAATGGCGTCACCACCTCGCTCGCGAGCGTCGTACAGACCGTCGTCACGCAGCGCGCGCTCTCGGTGCGGTGCTTCGAGTCGCCCATCGAGTACGTGCTCGCGCCCGGCGCCGGGCCCATCAGCCAGCTCGAGGTTGGCGCGCACGTCGTCTCGTTCGCGGAAGGGCTGCGTGACGCGCGGCACGACGACGTCGACGTGGTGATGGTGAGCGAGCTCGACGACGCCGAGGTGCTGTCCGAAGCGTTGTGTCTCGCCGAACGCGGCAAGCTGGTGGTGGGCTCGCTGCACGCACGCAACGCCGCCCAGGCCGCCGAGAAGCTGGTGCACTTGACGCAAGGCAACCCGGCTTCGCGATGGCAGCTCGGTCAGACGCTCCGTGGCGTCTTCGCTCAGGTGCTCTGCCGCAACACCGAGGGCGGCCGTAGCCTGGCATGGGAGCTGTTGCCCGGAGTCGCCGCTGTCCGCTCGGCCGTCTTCGAAGGACACACCGCCGCGTTTCCGTCGTTGCGGACG
>JAUXRI010000343.1 GCA_030681895.1 Myxococcales bacterium
CCCGACGTGGTGATCGGCGTCGGCGGCTATTCGTCCGGGCCCGTCGTGATGGCCGCATGGCTGCTGCGCGTCCCGACGGCGGTGCAGGAGCAGAACGCGCTCCCCGGGCTCACCAACCGCATCCTGGGACGCTTCGTGAAGTCGGTGTTCGTCTCATTCGACGAAACCCAGCGGCTGTTTGCCGGCGGCAAGGCTCACGTCCTGGGCAACCCGATTCGCCGCGCGCTGCTCGACAACTTCCTCAAGCCGTCGACCGTGCACGAGAAGTTCACGCTGCTGATCTTCGGAGGCTCCCTGGGTGCGCGTGGCCTCAACACCCGCGTCGTCGACGCGCTCGCCTTCCTCGCGTCCGAGAAGGACTCGATGCGCCTGGTGCACCAGACGGGCAAAGCCGATCTCGAGACCGTGAAGCAGGGCTACGAGGGCAAGGGCTTCGACGCTGAGGTGCGTGAGTTCATCGACGACATGAGCGCCGCGTACCTGGGCAGCGATCTCGTCGTCTGTCGCGCCGGCGCAACCACGATCGCGGAGCTCACCACCTGCAAGAAGGCGTCGATTCTCGTGCCGTTTCCGTTCGCGACCGACGATCACCAGGCCGTCAACGCGAAGGCGCTCGTCGACGCTGGCGCTGCGTTGATGTTCCGCGAAGGCGAGCTCACCGGCGAAAAGCTGGCCTCGGCGATCCTGGAACTGAAGCGCGACCCGTCGCGGCTGCAAAAGATGGAGAAGGCCGCCGGACTGCTCGGCCGCCCCGAAGCTGCGCGGGAGATCGCCGACGTGCTCCAGCAGATGTGTCTGGCGAAGTGGGGCGCGCTCACTGGCCAGAAGCGTGACGGCGAACCCTTGCGCCCGAAGACGGAGAAGAAGTCATGACTGGTTTTCAGGCGCCCCTCGGCAGCCGCTTCAAGTCGCGCCACGCCGCGCGCGTGCACTTCGTCGGCATCGGCGGCATCGGCATGTCGGGCATCGCCGAGGTGCTGCTCAACCTCGGGTACCAGGTCTCGGGCAGCGATCTGAAGGAGTCGGACGTCACCCGCCGCCTCGTCACACTCGGCGCCCGCATCGGCTTCGGCCACCGTGAAGAGAACCTGCAGACCTCCGACGTCGTCGTCATCTCGTCGGCGGTGAAGAAGGACAACCCCGAGGTCATCGCCGCGCGCCGCCGGAAGATCCCCGTCATTCCCCGCGCTGAGATGCTCGCCGAGCTGATGCGCCTGAAGTACTCGGTCGCGATCGCCGGCTCGCACGGGAAGACGACCACCACGTCCATGGTCGCCACGGTGCTGAACGCCGCAGGCCTCGATCCCACCGCGGTCGTCGGCGGCAAGGTGAACGTGCTCGGCTCGAACGCCAAGCTCGGCAAGAGCGACCTGATGGTGGTGGAGGCCGACGAGTCCGACGGCAGCTTCTTGAAGCTCCACCCGTCGATCGCGGTCGTCACCAACATCGACCCCGAGCACATGGACCACTACCGCAGCCTCGACGCGCTCAAGAGCGCCTTCGTCGAGTTCTGCAACCGCGTGCCCTTCTACGGGCTGTCGGTCGTCTGCCTCGATCACCCCAACGTGCAGGCGCTGCTGCCGCATCTCGAGAAGCGCTACGTCACGTACGGCTCGAGCCACGCCGCCGACTACCGGCTCGAGGGCATCACGCTCGACGGCTTCTCGACGCGCTTCCACGCATACCGGCGCGATGAGGATCTCGGAGAGTTCTCGGTGCGCATGGTGGGCGCGCACAATGCGATGAACGCGCTCGCGGTGATCGCCGTCTGCGAAGAGCTCGACGTGCCGCACGATGTCGTTCGGCAGGCGCTCGCGGACTTCCAGGGCGTGCAGCGCCGCTTCACCGTGAAAGGCGAAGCGAAGGGCATCACGATCGTCGACGACTATGGCCACCATCCAGCCGAGGTGAAGGCAACGCTCGCGGGAGCCCGTCGCGCCTTTGGTCGCCGCACCGTCGTCGCCTTCCAGCCGCACCGCTACACGCGCACGCACGATCTCTTCGAAGACTTCTGCAGCGCCTTCAACGACGCCGACCTGGTGTTCCTGACGTCCGTCTACGCGGCAGGTGAGGAGCCCATCGAAGGCGCCACCTCGGACAAGCTCGTCGAGGCGATTCGCGCGCACGGCCACCCTGACGTCACCTTCGTCGAGAAGCGCAGCGATCTCGTCAGCGTCATGAAGCCGCGGCTGCTCCCGGGCGACATCGTCATCACCCTCGGCGCCGGTGACATCACCAACACCGGCCCGGAGCTCCTCTCGGCGCTGAGCGGGGAAGGGTGAGCACGATCGCTCACTGGCTGAGTGGGCTCGCGCCGGGAGAGGTGCGCCTGAACGAGCCGCTCGCGCCGTGGTGCTCGATTCGCGCCGGTGGTTCGGCAGACGCGCTGGTGCGCCCACAGTCGGTCGAGACGTTGCTTGCGGCGCTGAAGCTCGCGAAGGACACGGGCACGCCGCTGTCGATCCTCGGGCTCGGCGCGAACACCATCGTCGGCGATCTCGGCGTTCGTGGCCTGACGCTGAAGCTGCCCAACTCGACCTTCAAAGAAGACGTGACGCTGGACGACGAGGGCGGGGTGCTGGTGCTGAGCGCCGGTGCGTCGATCGCGCGGCTGGTGACGTTGATGAAGCAGCATGGCCTCGTGGGCGCCGAGTTCCTCGCGGGCGTTCCCGGCACCATCGGCGGCGCCGTCACCATGAACGCCGGCACGAAGAACGGCGAGTGCATGTCACGCGTCGTGTCCCTCGAGCTCGCCACGGCTGACGGCCTCGGGTGGGTGGCGCCTCCTCAGTACCGCTACCGTCACACTGAGCTGCCAGCGGGCGTCGTCGTCACCCGCGCGAAGTTCCGCCTGCCTCGCGGAGACGTTGCTGCCAGTCAGGCCGCGATGGACGCCGATCTCGGCTACCGCAAACGCACCCAGCCGCTCTCGCAGCCCAGCTTCGGGAGCGTCTTCACCAACCCTCCCGGCCATCACGCCGGCGCGCTGCTGGAGAAGGTCGAGTTGAAAGGCCACACCATCGGTGGCGCCCAGATCTCCACCCTCCACGCGAACTGGATCGTCAACCTCGGCGGCGCCTCAGTGCGTGACGTCACCCAGCTCATGGTTCTGGCCCAGCAGCGAGTCCGTGAGGCGACCGGCGTCGAGCTCGTTCCTGAGGTCAAACGGCTCGGGGAGTTCGCCCTGTGAGCCCCTGCACCAGCTGCTACAGCCACATCGCTGTGGTCAGAAATTTGCGGGGTGGTGAAACCGGCCTGACGATGCAGGGGTCGATGTTTCGTTCCCGCCGCAATCGCCGCAAGGTCGATCTCGCCAAGAAGACGGGCGAGATGAAAGCGTCCGTCAAGCACCACGCGCCTTCGATCCTCAAGGCCCTCGGTGCGACCGCGCTGTCGGTCGGCCTCGTCGTCGGCATGTGGAAGGGCTGGGGCTGGGCCACCACGACCGAACGCCTCGCAGTGCAGAAGGTGAGGGTGCTCGGCAATACGCGTGTCACTGCCGCGCAGGTCTCGAAGCTCGGCGGCCCGATGGTCGGCCTCAACCTGCTCGCGATGGATGTCGGCGGTCTCGAGCGCGCGCTGTCGGCGCACCCCTGGGTGAAGTCGGTCGTCGTCAGCCGTCGCCTTCCCGACTCGCTGGTGATCGCGTTCACCGAGCACCAGCCGGTCGCCTTGGTGTCGGTCTCGGATCTGTATCTCGTCAACGGCGATGGCGAGCCGTTCAAGCGCGCCCAGCCGAGCGAGGCGATGGACCTGCCGCTCATCACCGGCATCGAGCGTGACGCGCTGGTGTCGCGCCGCGACGAGACGCGCCTGGTGATTCGCCGCGCGCTGATCGCCCTCGAGGCGTACTCGCGCTCGCCAGCGTCGACCGGCCACGGCATCTCGGAAGTCAACGTGTCGGACTCGGGCCTCACGCTCGTCACCACGTCTGGACAGGAAATCGTGCTCGGCGACGCCGACGTGGAGCCCGCGCTCCACCGGCTCGCCCGGGTTCGCAGAGAGCTCTCGGCGAAGCAGCTGACCGCCGAGGTCATTCGTCTCGACAACCGCACCCGCCCCGACTGGGTCGCCGTGCAGACGTCGAAAGGGAACAGCCGGACTCCCTGAGAGGGGACGAAGGCTTTGCAGCAAGCGCTCACCTCGAGAGAGGGAGCAGGAGAGGGAACACCACATGGCCAAGCAGCGTGGAGGAGAGATCATCGTCGGCCTCGACATCGGGACGACGAAGATCTGCGCCATCGTCGGCGAGCTGACCGACGACGGCATCGACATCATCGGCATCGGCTCGCACCCGTCGCGTGGTCTGCGAAAGGGCGTCGTCGTCAACATCGAGTCGACGGTGCAGTCGATTCAGCGGGCGATCGACGAGGCCGAGGCGATGGCCGGCACCGAGATCACCCACGTCTACACGGGCATCGCGGGCGGCCACATCAAGAGCTTCGGCGGCCGTGGCGTCGTGGCGCTGAAAGACCGCGAGGTTCGCGAAGCCGATATCGCGCGCGTCATCGAGCAGGCCAAGACGGTGAACATCCCCGTCGACCGCGAGGTGATTCACGTGCTGCCGCAGGAGTTCATCGTCGACGAGCAGGGCGGCATCAAGGAGCCCCTCGGCATGACGGGCGCCCGTCTCGAGGCCCGCGTGCACATCGTCACCGGCGCCGTCACCAGCGCGCAGAACATCGTCAAGTGCGCGAACCGCGGCGGCCTCAACGTCGCCGACATCGTGCTGCAGCCGCTCGCCTCGAGCGAGGCCGTGCTGACCGACGAAGAGAAAGAGCTCGGCGTCTGCCTCGTCGACATCGGCGGCGGCACCACCGACATCGCGATTTTCCAGAACGGCTCGATCGTGCACACGGCCGTCATCGCGCTCGGCGGCAACAACCTCACCAACGACATCGCCATGGGCCTGCGCACGCCGATGGAGCAGGCCGAGCGCATCAAGCAGAAGCACGGCTGCGCGTTGACCTCGATGGTCGACAAGCAGGAGATGATCGAGGTGCCGTCGGTCGGTGGCCGTGAGCCCCGCGTGATGGGCCGGCAGATCCTCAGTGAGATCCTCGAGCCGCGCGTGGAGGAGATCTTCCAGCTCGTGCACCACGAGATCGAGCGCAACGGCTTCTCGGAGCTGCTCGCCTCGGGCGTCGTCATCACCGGCGGCTCCACGCTGCTGCCCGGCATGCCGGAGCTCGCGGAGGAGATCATGGGCGTGCCCGTTCGCCGTGGCGTGCCCCGCGGCATCGGCGGCCTGGTCGACGTGGTGAAGAGCCCCGTCTACGCGACCGGCGTCGGCCTCGTCGTCTACGGCGCCAAGAATCTCGATCGCCGCATGTTCCGCATCCGCGAAGGCGAGAACGTCTTCAAGAAGGTGAAGCGACGCATGGGCGAGTGGCTCCAGGAAGTCTTCTAGGCACCCACACCCCGCTACAGCCCTGTGGCTGAAAACTTGCGGGGTCCTTCGGTCGGGCAAAAGTCGTCTCGCCCGGCCATTCCCAACACGACTTTCGAAGGAAATTTCCCATGAACGAGTTCGAGCAGAGCAAGCAGGCAGCGAAGATTCGGGTGGTCGGTGTCGGTGGCGCGGGCAGCAACGCCGTCAACACGATGATTCAGTCAGGCCTCGAGCGCGTCGACTTCATCGCGCTCAACACCGACGTGCAGGCGCTCGCCAACAACAAGGCGCCGACGCGGCTGCAGATCGGCAAGGAGCTGACGCGCGGCCTCGGCGCCGGCGCCAACCCCGAGATGGGTCGTCAGGCCGCGACCGAGTCGCGTGACGAGATCGCCGCGCTCCTCGAGGGCGCCGACATGGTCTTCGTGACGGCAGGCATGGGCGGTGGCACGGGCACTGGCGCAGCGCCGGTCGTCGCAGACATCGCGCGCGAGCTCGGCTGCCTCACCGTCGGCGTCGTCACCAAGCCGTTCCTCTTCGAAGGCAACCGGC
>JAUXRI010000012.1 GCA_030681895.1 Myxococcales bacterium
GACCTTGTCAGCGCGGTCGCCGACGACGAGGAACTTGCCGCCAGGCAGCGCGACGACGTCAGACGCTTCCTTCACCGGGTACTTCGTCTTCTCGGCCACCTCGAACTTCGCCGCACCGCGGGCGAGGTTGCGCGTGCCGCCACGGTTGGTGGCAGCGCCGATGTTCCAGCCAGCGATTCGGTTCGTCACAGGAGCTCCGGTTCGAGAGAAGGAGAAGACGCTTCACATCCAGAAGACGGGGCGATCGGTCTTCGCGGCGAGCGCTCCAGCGCGCTCTTCCTTCGACAGCTTGGTGGGCTCTTCTTTCAGGTCGAGCGCGAGCAGCTGCTTCTTCACGACCTCGACCGTCGCCTGAACGTCCTTCTGGAACGTGGCGCGGAAACCTTCGAGGGCCTTCTTGTCGGCCTCGAGTGAGGTCTTGTCGGCTGGCGTCGTCGCAGCGGCGAGGCGCTTGTCGACTTCCTTGAGCGCCTTCTCGAACGGGTCCGACGACGCCGAGTCCCACTCGGCCTCGAGGTGGAGCGGCCCACGGCCGATGCGGCCAACGTCGTCGCCCGGGTCCGTCGGCGGCTTGCCCTTGCGCGCGGTCGGGTCGTACACCGAGTACTGATCAGCCGAGATGATGAAGCACTCGCCCGACGGCATGTACTGGTTGTACTTGCGGAGCGCGGCGCCGGCGTCGGTGAGGAACTTGATCTGCTCATCGAGCTTCTTCCCGAACGCCTCCATCGCGGGAGGAATCGGCTTGTTGGCGGCCTTGAGCGCGTCCATCTCGGTCTGCAGGCCCGTGCGGCGCGACTGCACCTCGCCGACCGAGTCGAGCTGCAGGTGCGTGCGACGGCGCTTCTGGAGCACCGTGTACTTCTCCTCGAGCACCAGGTTGCCGTCGGCGGGCAAGGTGCCCTTGTCGTTGGCGAGCTTGTAGAGCTTGGCCGAGACCGCGAGCGTGCCGCCGCCGGCCTCTTTGCCAGTGGTGAGCTGCGCCTTCGCCGACTCTTCATTGGTGGAGTTGCCTTCCCACCGCTTCTCGAACTTGTGGACCTCGGAGTTCCCGCCGGCCGAGACCGCGCGGCCCTCTTTGGCCTGCACCAGCACGCGGTTCACGGTGAAGGGCTCATTGTTGTCGAACCGAACGCGCGCACGCACCGACGCGCCGGCCTTGTCGAGGGCGCCGCTCTTGTCGTCGAAGTACGTGTCGCGGAACATCTCGTAGCCGTCCTGGAACTTCACCGTGCCGTCAGGGTTGTTGCCCTTGGTCTCGAGGTGGAGCGGCAGCGCGAACTGGTTCACCAGCTCCATCGCCTTCGGGTCGTCCCACTTCGGCGCGGTCAGCTTCGCGTAGGGCGCCGGGCCGGTGTTCGTCTTGAAGACGTCGCGCTCGGTGTTGCCGTTCTTGAAGTCCGCCCAGTTCTCCATCTCGGTGCGGTCGCGCTGCCAGTCCGACGCGATGGGCGCGGCGAGAATCTCTTTGCCGATGACGTTGACGCCGGCGGCCTGCGCGGTGCTCGTCGCGCCGTTGGCTCCGGTGAGCGCGACCGTCGCGTCCTTCGCGAGCTTCATGCCGTAGTCGCCGTCGGTCTTGTCGAGCGAGAGCGCCTTGCCGAGCGTGCTGGTCGGCCGAAGGTCGAGGGTCAGGCCCTTGTCGTCGCTGGCCGCCGCGTCGTCGATGGCGTTGATGAAGTCGCCGAACGTGATGCCGGTCTTCTTCGCGAAGGCGGCGGTCTGCTCCTTGTTCGCGCAGTTCTTCTCGAGGAAGCCCTTCCAGTCCTCAGCAGTCGCCAGGGTGACCTTGCGGTTGTACGGCCCGCGCACGACGACCGAGATGTTCTGGCTGACCAGCTTGTCCGCCGCCTTCTGGAGGTACGTGCCGGCCTTGCCCTTGTCGTCGAGCACCTGCACCGATGCATCGCCGACTGCGAACTGCCGACCGCGCTGGATTTTGATCGTCATGTGCTGTCCCCGAGTGCTGCAGAAATCGTTCGACTACATTGTCGGCAGTTCGCCTACATCGTTGCAGATTTGTGGCGTCGTGCCTGTTTTCAACAGCTTATCGACCGGCAAAGAGCGTCCTGTAACGTCACGGGACAGTTCCGAATCGGGGTCGCACTGTACCTTCGAACGCTGCGATCAGGGGACGTCGAACGACGCCCGGAGCAGCAGTCCGCCGACGGCGCTCGCGGCGTTCACGACGAAGGCCCACTTGAGCGACGCGCCCACGCCGTTGAGCCGCAGCCAGACCGTCTCGGCGACCACCGCAAAGACTTCGGCAGCCGCCACCATGCCCCAGTAGCCCCACGTCAACGGACACACGTTGGGGAAGATGAACCACACGATGGGGTGCGTGAGGGTCGAGGCGAGGAACGACGTGCTCCAGCGGCCGTGCGTGACGCGAAGGTAGAGCGGCACCTCGATGGCCTGCGTGAAGACGAACCCGATGAGCCACGCTCCGAACGTGGTGCCGAAGAAGCCGCTCACGCCGCCCGCCCATGCGCGAACCACCGCGCGGCGATGGCGAGCTCGAGGTAGCCGTGGAACGCGGCGAGCTGCAGGTAGCCGAGGCGCGCCTCGGGCAGGCTGACGGCGCCCCACGCGGCCACCCCGAGACAGAGCCCGGTGAGCACGAGGAGCGGCGCGAGCCCGAAGTCGTCGACCAATGACGCCCAGCTCGCGCGGAACGTTCGCGGCGCCGGCCTCACGCGTTCGTCATCGGGCACCAGCCGCAGCCACACCGCGTAGTGAATGGACTGGAGAAAGCAGAACGACAACACGAGGCGCGCGGCGAGCGTCGGGTCGATCGCGGGCGTCGTCGTCTCGACGAACTCGGTGAAGCTGGTGCCAGTCCACGGCGCGCTCCAGCCGCCAGCCAGCGTGACGAGCGGGTCGAGTGCGCCGGCCATGATGGCGAGCGTGCCCACCAGCGTGAGGCCCGGAATCCACGCCATCGACGGCGTTCGAGACGACAGGCTCCACCACAAGGCGATGGCGACGAGGTTGTGGCCGTGCACGAAGCCGAGCTGAAACTCATACGGAGCGACCCACGCCACCCACGAGAGCGCAGCCCAGACGAGGAGCGCGAGGCCCAGCCTCCAGCTGAACCGGAACGCAGACGTGACGAGCAGCGCAGGGAGCATGGCGAGCACGCCGATGGCAGGAGGCGCTCCCAGCGACGTCGCCATCAACGGCGCCCCGACGAGAACCAGCAGCAGCGCGCGGCGATGCAGGCCCGGCCGCACCACCAGGTACCGAACGTCTGAGACGAGGTGCGGCACGCCGAGCACGACGGGCCCGAGCGCGAGGCTCCACAACGGCACCAGGCCGGTGACGGCAAAGGCGCTCACGATGGAGACGACGCCGAGCCACCACACGCGGCGATGGCGGTCGGCGTAGAGCGGACGGAGCCAGGGCGAGGCGAACCGCAGCACCGTGGACCGCGCCGAGTCCGCCGGGGCGAGCACGGCGTCGGCCAGGCTCACGCCGTTGCGCTCCGGCGCCCACGGCCAGCGAGCTTCACGCCGATGAGCGCGAGCATGGCGAGCATCACCAGCCCGGCCGCGAGAAACGGTGGAGCCGCGCGCACGGTCGCAGGCGCGCTCGCCACACAGATGAGCATCTGCACCTGCTTCGTCTTCGGTGGAACGCCGTCGCTGTAGTCGAGGCGGCCCACCATCTGCGCGACGCACGTGCCAGCCGCGCCGTCGTCAGTCGTACACGCAGAGCCGGCGGTCGAGCTCTGGCACTGCGACGAATTGTCGGGAGGAATGTCGGCGAACGCGTGACCCGTGAGCAGCACCACAGACACCAGGAGGGCGCGCGTCACTTCTTCGCCTTCTTCTTCGTGGCCGCCACTCCAGCGTCGCTCGGCGCCGTCGCTTCGAGGCACTTCAGACAGTCGACGACCTTCTGCTTCGGAGGCACGCCGTCGCTGTAGTCGTTGCGGCTGCACTTCGCGGCAGTGCACACGCCCGCGCCGGTGTCGGCTCGGCAGGCGTCACCAGCCTTCTTCTCCCGACACTCGGCTTCGGGGCCGATGACGAGGTCAGCCGAGGCGATGGTGGCGAAGGTCAACGCGCACGCCAGAACGAGACGATTCATCGGGCGAGTCTGCCTCAAGCCTCGAGGCGTTGCTCCGTGTACTTGCGCGAGAAGTGAATCCACTTCCGCGCGTCGATCTCGACGAACCACTCGGCGTTCGGCACGTACGTGAAGCGCTTCGAGACGAACTGCTCGAGCAGCTCTGCCGCGTCCATCGGTGAGAGGTCAGGCCCACGAAACGACACGCGGATGAAGGTGTCGAGGGTGGGGGTGATGTCGAGAGAGGCGCACACCTGCACCGTGCCGACCTGACAGAGGTTGTCGCGGGTGACGCGTCGGGTGGGCAGCGCCCACCGCTCGGGGTCGAGGGCGCGCGTGAGCAGCTCGCCTCCGGCTTCGTCCATCGTCGCTGCGACGTTGACTTGAGGGCGCATCGGGTCGGCCTCCACTGCGCTTCGGTGAGAAGGCGTCACGAGACCGCACGCGCGCCGATGAAACAAGCCGGGCCCCGCCTTGACGTCGTCGATTCCGCTGTCCTCGTCGTTCGCCATTCACTTTTCCGCGCGACCGTTCAGGAACGACTCGTGACGGTTCGGTCAAGCGCGCCGCACGAGACGCGCGCGCCGGTGTTCCATCTGCACATGAACTGGAACGAGTGGAGACGACACTTCGACGAGAACGCGCGGCGGCCGCTCCCCGCCATCACGCCGCCCTCGTTGTCAGAGGCGCATCGGGTCGCGCTCGCCGCGTCGCTGACGAAGTTCCAGCTCGGGGAATCGGGAGAAGGGCGCATCGCGCACGACATCGACTCGGCCCAACTGCCCGGCATCGACGACGACTACCGCGCCGCGCTCAAGCGCTTCGTCGCGGAAGAAGGCCGTCACGCGCGGCTGCTCGGGATGATGGTGAACGCGCTGGGTGGACGCCTGCTGGGCCGCCAGTGGACCGAGCGGTTGTTCGTGCGTGGCCGGCGCGCGCTCGGCGTTCGGTTCAAGCTGCTGGTGCTGCTCGCGGCCGAGGTCATCGGCATCTCGTTCTACGGCGTGCTCGCCGACGCGCTGCCGGCCTCGAAGCTCCGTGACGTGCTGAGGGACATCTGCGCCGACGAAGAGCACCACCTCGCGTTTCACGCCGCGTTCTTCGGTGCGCAGCGGCCAGACCCGGTGGCGGCTCGGCTGCTGTGGCTGGCGTGGTGGCCGCTCGCGCTCACCGCCGGGTTGGTGGTGTTCTTCGATCATCGGCGAACGCTGCGGGTGTTTGGAGTTCCGTCCTCGGCGCTGTTCCACCGCATGTGGAGCCGCATCGTCCTCGCAGGGCGCTTCGGGTCGCCGTCGCTCCCGGTGCTCGCGTCGAACGAAGTGGGGTAAGCGGCGACGCGTGAGCTCGAGACGAAAGACGGGGCGTGAGGCGCTCGCGCAGGCCCGGCGGGTCGTCGTGAAGATCGGCACCAACGCGCTGACGCACGCGACTGGGAAGTTCCACCGGCTGCACTTCGAGAAGCTCGCGAAGGAACTGCTCGCGCTCGGAGCAGGCCGTGAGCTCATCGTCGTCTCGTCTGGCGCCATCGCGCTGGGCGTCGAGCGCATGGGTCTTCCGTCTCGGCCCAAAGACATGCCGGGCAAGCAGGCGTGCGCGGCCGTCGGGCAGAGCCGGCTGATGCGCGCGTGGGAAGAGGCGCTCGCGCCGACGGTCGTCGCGCAGGTGTTGCTCACGCACTCCGACATGCAGGACCGGCGTCGCTACCTGAACGCGCGCCACGCCCTCGAGCGGCTCATCGAGCACGGCGTGGTGCCGGTCATCAACGAGAACGACACCGTGTCGGTCGACGAGATCAAGTTCGGCGACAACGACACGCTGGCCGGCCTCGTCGCAGGGCTCGTGCAGGCCGACGCGCTCATCATCTTGTCCGACGTCGACGGGCTGTATGACGCCGACCCGCGCACCAACCCCGACGCGAAGCGCATTCCCCTCGTCGAGCACGTCACGCCTGAGATGTTGAAGTCAGCCGGCGGCAGCGGCAGCACGGTCGGCACGGGCGGCATGGTGACGAAGCTGCGCGCTGCCGCGCGCGTGACCGAGCTGGGCCTGCGCTGCGTCATCGCCGAGGGCCACCGGAGCGGTGCGCTCACCGGCCTCTTCGCAGGCGCCGACGTGGGCACCGTCTTCGAGCCGACCTCGTCTCATCGCGACGCCCGCGCCGCGTGGATTGCGCACGCGCTCAAGCCGAAGGGCACGCTCGTCGTCGACGATGGCGCCCGCGTGGCGCTGGTGGAGAAGAAGAAGAGCCTGCTCCCGTCGGGTCTGCGTGAGGTGAAGGGGAACTTTGCGCACGGTGACCCGGTCGATCTCTGCGGGCCCGATGGCAGAGCGTTCGCGCGTGGACTGGTGGCGTATGGCGCCGACGACCTGCGCCGCATCGCGGGCCTCAAGAGCGGGCAGATCGAGTCGGTGCTTGGGTGGCGCGGGCTCGACGAGGCCGTGCATCGAGACGACCTCGTCGTCTTTGAGTGATCAGGCTCCCAGGCCTCAACTTCCGAAGATCAGCTTCATCGTCATGCCGAACGGCGTACCTGCGAACGTCGCGTGCAGCCACGGCGTGAGGAGCAGCACCTCGAGGCCAGCCAGCCCAATCCACGGGCCGAACGGGAGCGACGTGGCGCCAGGCACCCACTCTCCGAGTTCGTCGTCCGTCGTCGTCTCGCCCTCCACGGGCACCGGGTCGTCGGGGATCGGCTGGAACAATACCGTCCACGGAAACAGCACGAGGCGGCGGAGCACCGACAGGCCAGGCTTCAGGAAGTCGGGTGTGAAGGTGAACACCTCTTCCTCTTCTTCTTCTTCGACAGGCGCAGCGCCTTCGGTGGCGGGCGTCTCGGTGGGCTCGACTTTCTCTCCCTCGACCTCGGGCCCGGCGCGACCGCGCAGGAGCAAGTTGAGGCCACCGAAGATGGCGCCCTGCAGCGAGGAGAGGAAGATCACCCCGAACAGCGGTCGCCACCCGATGAAGGCGCCGAGCATCGCGAGCAGGTACTTGTCGCCCGCGCCGAGCGCCTCTTTCCGGAACAGCAGCCAACCGAAGTACTCCATCACGCGAAAGCCGAGGAAGCCTGCCGCCGCACCGATGAGCGCGTTACGCGTGACGTCCCAGCCGAGCGGAACTGTCAACGCCAGGCCCAACGCGATGCCAGGCAGGGTGAGCTCGAACGGCAGAATCCAGTGCTCCGCGTCGATGAAGACGAGCGGCACCACGAGCACCACCATCACGAGCGCAGGCAGCAGCGGGTACGCCCACCCGAAACGCACGAAGCACGCGAGGAAGAGCAGGCCGGTCATCAGCTCGACCAACACGTAGCGGGGAGAAATCGGCGCCTTGCACGCCGAACATTTCCCTCGCAGCGCGAGCCACGAGACCACGGGAATGTTCTCGTACCAGGTGATGGCGTGGCCGCAGTGCGGGCACTGCGAGCGGCGCGGGTTGACGAGGCTGCCGTAGCCGACCCACCACGTGCTGGTCTCGCTCTCGGCGCGCGGAATGCGGTGGATGACGACGTTCAGGAAGCTGCCGAACAGCAGCCCGAGCGCGAAGAGGAAGACGGGGTAGATGAACTCCGGCACGGGACCGTGAGGTTACCTCGCAATGTGCGGTGGGCCTCCAGGCGTTTTGCTCAACAACACCGGCCAGGGTGTCAGGCACACTGAGGTCTGCATGCACACTGGATACAAGGTTCTCGTCGTGGTCGCGGTGCTGCTCGGCGCGGCATGTGGAGGACCTCCGGCGACGCAGGTCTGCGGGCCGACGAATTGTGATGGGTGCTGCGACGCTGCGGGCGCGTGTCAGGCCGGCGTCGTCGACTCCGCGTGCGGACGAAGCGGCGCCGCGTGCGCGAGTTGCTCGAGCGGTCTGGTGTGCTCCGTCGGCGCATGCACGCCACGGTTCTCGTCTGGCGGTGGGTCGGCGGTCGGGGGCGGGAGCGCAGGCGGCGCGGTCGGTGGTGGAGTTGCCGGCGGCGCGGTCGCTGGTGGCGCTGCAGGCGGCGCGGTCGCTGGTGGCGCTGCAGGTGGCGCGGTCGCTGGTGGTGCTGCAGGAGGCGCGGTCGCTGGCGGAAGTGCGGGAGGCGCGGTCGCAGGTGGTGCTGCAGGCGGCGCAACCGCTGGTGGGGCCGCAGGTGGCGCGGTCGCTGGTGGCGCTGCAGGTGGCGCGGTCGCTGGTGGCGCTGCAGGAGGCGCGGTCGCTGGTGGCGCTGCAGGTGGCGCGGTCGCTGGCGGAAGTGCGGGAGGCGCAGTCGCTGGTGGAAGTGCAGGCGGTGCAGTCGCTGGTGGCGCCGCAGGTGGCGCAGTCGCTGGCGGAAGTGCGGGTGGCGCAGTCGCTGGTGGAAGTGCGGGAGGCGCCGTCGGTGGTGGCGCTGCAGGCGGCGCAGTCGCTGGCGGAAGCGCCGGTGGCGCTGTTGGTGGCGGGAGCAGTGGCGGCGGCTCAGGCACGTGCGATCCGGTCTGCCCGGGTGGCTTCGCCTGCACCACCGGTGGCTTCTGCAGCGGCGGCAATCTCAGCGGGCTGATCCTCAACGTCCTCACGTTCCAGGCGACGGGCACCGTGTTGCTCAACGGCATGACCCCGACCTCGGCGTGCAGCTCGGCGGTGCGCGCGACGGTGCGCTTCACCGAGGCCGCGAAGGGCTACTCCTTCGCGTACGACGTGCCGTGTCCTCCAGGTGGAGGCGCGACTGGCGCACCATTCACCTTCTCGGGCGCCATCTACCCAGGCACGTACCGCGTCACGGTGAGTGGCGGGTTCTCCAACATGCCCTCCCAGTCCTTCGTCGTGCATGAGGCGCTCCCCGTCACCGGCAACGTGAACCCGACGTTGAACGTGGTGACGCACCAGGCAGGCGGCACCGTGTTGCTCAACGGCATCAACCCGACCTCGGCGTGCAGCTCTGCGGTGCGCGCGACCGTGCGCTTCACGGACTCGGCGAAGGGCTACGCGTTTGCCTACGACGTGGCGTGTCCTCCAGGCGGCGGCGCGACGGGAGCGCCGTTCACCTTCAACGGTCCCATCTTCCCCGGGACCTATCGAGTCACCGTGAGCGGCGGGTTCTCGAACCTGCCCTCGCAGCCCTTCGTCATCTCGGAGTCGTTCCCCGTCGCGGGCGACGTGCTCGGGCAGACCCTCAACGTCGTCACCCACCAGGCCGGTGGCACCGTGCTGCTCAACGGCGCGAACCCGACCTCGGCGTGCAGCTCCGCGGTGCGCGCGACGGTGCGCTTCACCGACTCGGCGAAGGGGTACACGTTTGCCTACGACGTGGCGTGTCCTCCGGGGGGCGGTGCGACGGGAGCACCGTTCACGTTCAGCGGCGCCATCTACCCGGGCACCTACCGCGTCACCGTCAGTGGCGGCTTCTCGAACCTGCCGTCGCAACCTTTCGTCATCTCGGAGTCGTTCTCCGTCACGGGCGACGTGCTCGGCCAGAGCCTCAACGTCGTCACGCATCAGGCTGGCGGAACCGTGTTGCTCAACGGCGCGAACCCGACGTCGGCGTGCAGCTCTGCGGTCCGCGCGACCGTGCGCTTCACCGACGCCCTGAAGGGCTATGCGTTTGCCTACGACGTCGCGTGCCCTCCCGGCGGTGGAGCGACTGGAGCGCCGTTCACCTTCAGCGGCGCCATCTACCCCGGCACGTATCGCGTCACCGTCAGCGGCGGCTTCTCGAACCTGCCGTCGCAGCCGTTCGTCATCAACGAAGCGTTCCCGGTGACGGGCGCCGTGCTCAATCAGGTGCTCGACGTCATCACGTTCCAGGCTGGTGGCACGGTCCTCCTCAACGGCGTGAACCCCACGTCGGCGTGCAGCTCGGCGGTGCGCGCGACCGTGCGCTTCACCGACGACGTGAAGGGCTATGCCTTCGCGTACGACGTCGCGTGCCCTCCAGGCGGCGGCGCGACGGGAGCGCCCTTCACCTTCAGCGGCGCCATCTACCCGGGCACGTACCGCGTCACCGTCGGTGGTGGGTTCTCGAACCTGCCGTCCCAGCAGTACGTCGTCAGCACGGCCTTCCCCGTCGCGGGCAACGTCCTCGCTCAGACGCTCAACGTCCTGACGGTACCGTCGTCGGGCTCGGTGCTGCTCAACGGCTTCAACCCGACGTCGGCGTGCAGCTCCGCGGTGCGCGCGACGGTGCGCTTCACCGACGCCGCGAAGGGCTACTCGTTCGCGTACGATGTCGCGTGTCCTCCCGGCGGCGGCGCGACGGGCGCGCCGTTCACCTTCAGCGGGCCGCTCTTCCCCGGCACCTACGTCGTCACCGTGACCGGCGGCTTCTCGAACCTGCCGTCGCAGCCATACCTCGCCATCTCGGCGCTCATCGTTCCCTGAGTGACAGCGCCTGCGCGGACGACGACACTTCGGCCCCATGCGTTGGCTCGCCGTCGCGCTCCTCGTCTCGTGCACGCCGGTTCCACCGCCGGCGCCGAAGACGTTCTCGGTGCGTGACGGGTTCATTCGCGATCCTGAAGGCCGGGCCGTCATCCTCCGCGGCGTGAACGTGAGCGGCAAACACAAGGGGCCGCCGTACTTCGATTTCCACGAGGCGCCCGACTTCGCGCGGCTGCGTGACGTGTGGGGCTTCAACGCGGTGCGCTTCCTCGTCTCGTGGAGCGCCATCGAGCCCCGCCGCGGCGAGTACGACGCGAGCTACCTCGCCGAGTTGAAGCGTCGCGTGTCCCTCGCCACCGGTGCCGGGTTGCTCGTCTTCATCGACATGCACCAGGACCTTTACGGAGAGGGCTTCGTCGGCGCGAACGGGGCTCCTCGGTGGACGTGCGACGAGAAGAACTACGCCGCGTACCGGCCGGTGACGCCATGGTTCTTGAACGCGCTCTCGGCGCAGGTCATCGCGTGCGTCGACGGTTTCTGGAGCAGCGCCGACTTGAAGTCCCGCTACGTGCAGGCGTGGCGACAGGTGGCCATCGCGTTGAAGGACGACGTCGGCGTCATCGGCGTCGACCCGATGAACGAGCCGCCGTGGGGCTCGATGCCGAACGACGTGTTCGAGAAGACGCGCCTGGCGCCGCTGTACCGTGAGGTGCTCGCGCAGGTGCGTGCGGAGCGGCCAGACTGGATTGGGTTTCTCGAGCCCGCCGCGAGCCGCAACCTCGGCCTGCCCACCGCCTTGCCGCGCTTCACCGAGCCGAACGTCGTCTACGCGCCGCATGCGTACGACCCCGACGCAGAGCGGGGGCTGGGGTTCAAGCCGGAGCGCCGTGCCGCGATCCTCGAGAACGCGCGGGCCCTGAAAGCCGAAGCCGACGCCCTCGGCGCAGCCCTCGTCATCGGAGAGTTCGGCGGCAACGCGAGCCACCCAGGCATCGTCGAGTACATGGACGCGCAGTACGCCTCGCACGGCGCGGTCGCGGCGGGCGCGATGTACTGGGAAGACACGAGAGAAGACGACGGCTACGGCCTCGAGCAGGCCGACGGCGGCCTCAAGCCGGCGCTCGAGCGTGGCGTGGTGCGCCCCTTCCCCGAGCGCGTCGCCGGCACACCCGGCGCGTACGCCTTCGACGACGCGACGCAGACGCTCACGTTCTCGTTCGAAGCCGACTCCACCGCGCGCGGCCCCACGGTGCTCTCGCTGCCCGCCTCGTGGCGCGGCCTCGACGTGACGTGCACGGGGGGCGTGTGGACGCGCGAAGGCCGCGCCGTCGTCGTCTCGACGAGCACTGGCGCGTCGACGGTCTCTCTTTCGCTGCGCCGTCTGCCCGAGTGAGCGCTCGACGGCACGTGGGGCTCGCGCTGGTCCTGGCGGTTGCTGCCGCGTGGCTGGCCTCGCGCTTCATCGCCGTCGACCCACTCCGTGACTGGGTGCTGCCTCGACTGCTCGCGAGCGGAGCGTGCGCGGTCGTGCTGGGGCTCGGGTGCGTGTTGGCGGGTCGACGGGTGCTCCGCTGGTTGCTGCCGGACGAGGTCATCGACGGTGAGCTGGCGATCTCGTTCGCGCTCGGGCTGTTGGTGTTCTTCCTGATGGTCTTCGCGTGCGGCGTCTTGCACGTCTTCGGCACGGCGTTCTTCATCGTGTCGGTCGCTGGGCTCTTCGCGGTCGGGCTCTGGAAGCAATCGGTGCCGTCACTTCCGAGTTTCGTCGTGCCGACGTCGGGCCCTGAGCTCGTGCTCTTCGTCGCGGGCGTCCTCGCGTGTGTGGTGGCGGCGCTGCCGGTGCTGGCGCTCGACAACCTCTCGTACGATGCGCGCTGGTACCACCTCGGGCTCGCCGAGCAGTACGCAGTCGCTGGTGGGCTGGTCGACTTCAAGGAAGGCCTCGTGCAGGCGAGCGTGAGCCACCTCACCTCATGGCTCGATGCGTGGGCGTTTCAACTGCCCGGCACGCTCTTCGACCGGTTGATGTTGACGCGATGGATCGAGGTGATGGTCCTGGTCGCGACGCTGACGGGCCTTCCTGCGCTCGCGCGAACGCTGAGCCCTGAGCAGGGGCCGCAGCACCTCGCGTGGGTCGCGTTCTTCCTCTTCCCGTCCATCTACGTCTACGACACCGGGTTGCTCGGCGGCGCCGACCACGTCTGCGCGGCGTTCGTGATTCCGGCGTGGCTCGCGCTGGTGCGCTTCTGGAAGCAGCCTGACGTGAAGAGCGGCCTCCTGGTCGCGGCGCCCATCGCTGGCCTCGCGCTCACCAAGTACACCGCCGTCATCCTCGTGGTGCCGGTCGCGCTGGGCGTGGTGGTGGCCGCCGCTCGGAGCCGCGAGCGTCGGGCCGCGTGGCTGGGCCTGGGCTCGTGCGTCGGTGCGGGGCTCGTCCTCACCGCGCCCCAGTGGCTGACGAACTTCGTGCTGCACGGGAGCCCCGTCTACCCGGCCCTGTGCGGCCACCTCGCCTGCACGCCGTGGACGCCGAACGCTGCAGCGTGGGTGCTTCGGTACGTCACCGAGGCCGTCGACCTCGATGCACAGCCGCAGTCGGTCGGCGGCGCGATGACGGCCCTGGTCGACTACTCGTGGGGCCGATACACGTTCCTCGACTTTCACGGCGCGCGCCCCGTCTTCGGCTCACTCTTCACGCTGTGTCTGCCGGCGCTGCTGTTCCTCCGCGGCTCGAGGAAGGTGTGGGCGCTGGTGCTCGCGCTGCACGCGTCGCTGCTCCTCTGGTACCTGTTCGCCCACCAGGAGCGTTACCTCGTGCCGCTCGTCCCACTCATGGCCGGCGTCGTGGCGGTGACGTTCTCACTGGCGTGGGCACAGGGGACGCCGCTCGTGCGCGGGCTGGTGCTCATGCTCGTCGCGGTGCAGCTCGCGGGCACCGCCGATGTGCCGTTCCTCCCGACGCATCGCGCGCATGGAGAGTCGCCGCTCGCCCGCGCCGTGCACGGGTTGGGTGCCGGCTTCACGCACACGCGCGAGGAACAGCTCCGCGATTTTCGCGTGTTCGAGACAGTGGGAGCCGCGCTGCCTGCCGATGCGCTGGTGTTGCTGCACCGGAACTTCCTGCACCTCGGCATCGGACGACGCGTGATGACCGACACCGTGCCGCACACGCTGGGCCTCGACTACGCGACCCTCGGCACGCCGCGGGCGGTGCGCGATCGGCTCGCCTCGCTGGGAGTCACCCACGTCGGCACCAGCGAGGTGACTGATCAAGACAGCCTCGGCGCCGAGCTGCTCTTCCGCGCCTTCGTCGTGCTGGGCACGAGGCCGCTGCAGGCCGTCTCGGGGTGGCGACTGTCGACAGTCGAAGCCACGGTCTCGGAGACGCCGGCCCCCTTCGTCCTCGTCGCGGGCTGCGGGAAGCCGCTCTCCGACGGGCTCTACACGCTCAGTCAGCTCAGCACTCCGTGGCCTGCAGCCGGGCTCGCGATCGAGTGGCCAGCACCCCAGACGCCGGGCGCCTTACCGGAGTTGATCGATCGCGCCGGCTACGTGGTGGTGGACCCGCGCTGTGCAACGGCGCCGGACCCATCGATCTTCGAGACACTCGGCACTCGCGACGGCCTGTCGCTCTTCCTGCGACGAGGGCCCGCGAAGTGAGGCGTCAGAAGCTCTGGTTCGCGAAGTGAAAGAGCACCCAGGTCGGCGCGGCCGAGGTCGGGTTCAGCACCAGCGCGCCATCGGTGTTCGAGCCGTTGCGATGAATCTTGTGGGCGCTCGCTGCGAAGCTGCCGCCAGAGCTCGTCGCGTACACCGCGATGGGCGCGCCGACCTCGACGAGCTCGTACACCCGCTGAGCCGCCTGCTGCAGCGCGAGCGCCTCCCACCCTCCGTCGGAGTGCACGCCGAGCTGGGTCGGGTAGTCGAGCGCGAGGCCCGGGTGCCAGCCGAGCGCGAACGCGGGTGAGGGGAGCGGCGCCGTCACCTCGCGAAGCCGGATGCGTGGGTCTCCGAAGCTCGACTCGACGTTGATGACCATGCGGTGCACGCCGCCGTCGAAGGAGACCTGCACGACGACGTGGTCGCTGTTCGGGAGCGCGCAGCCAGGGTCTCCCGGCGGCACCACCGCGACGACGGTTCCGTCGATGCGCCCGAACGCGTTGGTGAGCACGGCTCCGAACGTCGACGCGCAGGCGGCTTGTTTCCTCACACCCGCGTCGAGCCCGCCGTCGACCGTGCCCGCGTCGGAGCTCCCCGCGTCCACCAGGGTTCCAGCATCGACGGAGGCGCCCGCGTCATCTTCCGGCCCCGCGTCGCTCGAGGGGACGACGCCACTGCAGGCCGACGACGCGACGACGACCACGACGAGGAGCGCTCGCATGTAGAGCGCTTCGCACGCGGCGCGAACGAGGTCCACCCTGCGCACCGTCCGGTCAGCAACGCGACTCGCGCCCGTCAGCAGCACCGCCATGGTGATGCCGCGCGTCTGACGCCCACTGCCGTTCCACCGACGCGCCCACCCTGATGGTTGCCGCGAGCAGCCCGCGACGCTATCGCCTCATCACACGGTCACATGAACGAACCCACCGGCAACACCCTGGGCCTCAAGCCCAGCGAGCTCAAACACCTGCGCAACACGTTTCGGCGCCGCGTCTCTCCCCACGACATCGTGAGCGCCGAGCTCGCCCGCCACCTCACCGAGTTCAGCCACGAGACGAACCGGCAGGTCGGCGTGCTGCTCTCGCGCAAAGGCGAGGTGGAGCACGTCATCGTCGGCAACGCGCACAAGCTCGAGCTGCCTGACATCGGCCGCACGCGCGCGGGCCAGGTGCGCCTGCGTGGCCTGCGCCTCGTGCACACGCACCTCAAGTCCGAGGAACTCACCCGAGACGATCTCACCGACCTCGCGCTGCTGCGGCTCGACCTCGTCGCGGCCATCGGCGTGCAGGCTGACGGCGAGCCCGGCGTGCTGCACTACGGCCACCTGTTGCCTGAGAACCGTGACGGCACCTTGTGGCGAACCGAGTCGCTGCGCTCGGTGTTCGACGACCAACCCGACTTCGCGGCGACGGTGGAAGCACTGGAGGACGAGCTCGCCTCGAAGGCCACGGCGCGGCGCATCGGCGATCGTGAACGCGCGGTGCTGGTGGCCGTGTGTCTCGATGGGAAACGCGCCGACTCCGAAGCGTCACTGACTGAAATGAAGGAGCTCGCGCGCACGGCTGGCGTCGAGGTGGTGGACGAGCTGCTCCAGGTGCGCAGACAGGCCGACCCGAAGTACCTCATCGGGCGCGGCAAGCTCGACGAGCTCAACCTGCGCTCCATGCAGCTGCACGGCGACGTGCTCATCCTCGACAAGGACCTCTCGCCCAGTCAGGCGCGCGGCATCAGCGAAGCGACCAGCATGAAGGTGCTCGACCGCACCCAGCTCATCCTCGACATCTTCGCGCAGCGGGCCCAGAGCGCCGAAGGCAAGCTGCAGGTCGAGCTCGCGCAGCTCAAGTACCTGATGCCGAGGCTCGTCGGCGCCAACGAGTCGATGTCACGCCTGATGGGTGGTGGCGTCGGTGGCCGTGGGCCGGGTGAGACGAAGCTCGAGATCGATCGCCGTCGCGTGCGCGACCGCATCACCATGCTGGAGCGCAAGCTCGACCAGCTCTCGGGCGACCGTCGCACCCGCCGCCGTCAGCGCAGCCGCCGCGAGCTGCCCATCATCTCCATCGTCGGGTACACCAACGCCGGCAAGTCGACGTTGCTCAACGCGCTCACGAAGTCAGACGTGCTCGCCGAGGACAAGCTCTTCGCGACGCTCGACCCGACCAGCCGGCGCTTGCGGTTCCCCAGAGAGCACGAGGTCATCATCACCGACACGGTGGGCTTCATTCGTGACCTCCCGAAGGACCTGGTGGCGGCGTTTCGCGCGACGCTCGAGGAGCTCGGCGACGCGTCGTTGCTCCTGCACGTCATCGACGCGGCGGACCCTGCGCGCGACGCGCAAGTGGAAGCGGTCGAGAAGATCCTGGGCTCGCTCGACCTCGGCGACCGGCCGCGCCTCAAGGTGTGGAACAAGGCCGACCGGCTCCCGCCGGAGCAGGTGGAGCAGCTCGTTCGGTCACACGGCGGGGTCGCGGTGAGCGCGGTGACGCGGTTCGGCTTCGACACGCTGCTCGAGAAGGCCGAGACGACGCTGTTCGCCGAGGGGCATGCCGAGAAGGCCGAGGCGCTCCACGCCGCGATGCACGAGCCCACTGCGTGATGGGCCTCACCCCGGCTGCGCGCGTTTGCTTCGACGCCACAAGGCCAACACCGTCGCCAGCACGATGAAGTTCGCGATGCCCTGCCAGAGAAAGCGCAGGTTGGGGAGCGCCAGCGAGAACGCCATCGCGGCCACGTAGCCAAGCGGCATCGGCCAGACCTGCGGAATCATCGTCACCGCGAGCAGGCCCGTGACGAAGGCCCAGAACCCCATGACGAGGGGCGTTCCGTTCTCCACCGCGTGCCCCGTCACCAGCAGATAGGTGACGAGCGCAGCGCCCTGCGAGAGCCACGCGAAGCTGATGGTCGCCGCGAGCTGACGGTTCAGGGGTGTGAGGGCTTCATGAAACCGGACTCGAATGGCGAGCACGACGAGCCCCGAGAGCAGCGCGAACGGTGCCGACATCACGCCTTCGAGGTGCGGCGCGCGGTCGACGGCGAAGGTGCCGAACACCGGCACGACGACCCACACTGCGCCGAGAATCGACGAGGCGAGGAACCGCGTGGTGCTGCCCGTTCGCGGGTTCATCGCCAACTCGAGTGACTGGAGCCGTGCCTGCCGCGCCTGCTCCTCATCGACGGCGCGCGCGACCTCGGCCGAGAGGGCGTCGTTCGTGCCCTCGAGCGCCGCGAGGTGCACCTGGGCCGCCCGGGCCGACCCTCGCGCGAGCTCGAAGCGCACCATCACCTCCACGGCCTCGGTGAGCCCGGCACGCGCCTCGACGTTTCCGCTCCACTCGCGCAGCGCCTGCTGAAAGCCGAAGCGGCAGGCGGCGAAGGCGCTGGCGACGGCCTCGACGTCAGGCGCCGCCGCACGAGACGCTCCCTCGAGCGCGCGCAGGCGAGCGACCGCTTCGTGGGTCAGCTCCCGCGAGCCCTGGTGCGCAGTAAAGGCCTCGAGCGCGAGTCGCACCGCGTCGGCGCTGGCGAGGCGGCTCGACGCAGTGGGGTGCATGCACTGGCGCACCAGCTCAGCGAGCTCGCTCGGCACGGACGAGGGCAGGGTGGGCTGCGACGCCGTGATGCTCGCCACCATCTCGGCGGTGGTCGGCTTGAGGTGGGGCGGCCGCCCGGTGAGCACCTCGAAGAGCGTCGCGCCGAGCAGGTACACGTCGGTTCGCTCCGAGACGGCCGCGCCATCACCTCCGAGCATCTCGGGCGCTGCGTAGGCCGGTGTTCCCGCGAGGGAGCGTGCAGGCCCTGGCGCCGTCGCGATGCCCCAGTCCACCAGGTACACCTCACCGAAGCCGCCAAGCATGACGTTGTCGGGCTTCACGTCGCGATGCACGAGGCCGCGGGCGTGCGCGAAGTGCAGCGCGTGGCACACCTGACCGAGCACGAGCAGGTGCCGGTTCAACGCGTCTTTGCGCAGCGTCGCCTCGCCCTCGACGAAGGCCGGGTGCTCCCGAAGGTCGTCGGACCACGAGCGCCCCTCGATGCGCTTCATCACCAGCTCAGGCTGCCCGTTGTCGAGCAGGCGCAGGCTGTACACAGGGAGGATGTTCGGGTGCTCGAGGCGGCCGGTGCGCCAGGCCTCGGCGACGAGCGACTCGATGTGTTCGGCATCGGCGCGGTCTGGGCGCAGTGACTTCACCGCGACCTTCCGGTTGAGCGACAGTTGCGTCGCCAGCCGCACCACGCCCATGCCGCCTTGTCCGAGCAGGCCCTCGTCGACGAACGGCTCCACCTGGCCCACGAGGGACTTCAGCTGCGCGAACGCGCGGGCGCCTTCTTCGACGTCACGCGGCGGCTGCACCGTCGAGCGGGGGCTCCGCACCAGCGTCTGGGCGTTCTCGCCGAGGGTGTCGAGCAGCTCGTCGAGTGTGGACCCCATCGGCGCGCGGAGCATGTCACGGGAGGTCGCGCCCCGGCTCCGCCAAGTTGTCCGTCGAGGCCCGGCCTGGTCAGCCGCAGAGCTCCGAACGGCGCCGCCTCGCCCGCAGCAACCAGAGCGCGCTCAGCATCGGCCACACGGCGAACGGGGCAGCGCTGCAGCCGGCAGCCTCGAGCACTTCGCGGTCGGCCTCGAGCAGGTCGTCTTCGAGCGGCGTCTCGTCGCCCTCCACGAGCTCACCCTCGAGATCGCCTTCCTCGTCGTCGAGCAGCGGCAGGTCAGCCTCGACGCTCTGAAGGAAGCTCAAGTCATCGGTCGCGAGCGGGAGCCACGCGTTCTCGAGGTCGAGCGGCTCGTCGAGCACGGCGTCGACGGGCCGCGGCGTACCGGGCGTCGAGTCGCAGACATCTCCCAGGCCATCACGGTCGGAGTCGACCTGATTCGTGTTCGCGCGCATCGGGCAGTTGTCGTCTTCGTCCGCCCTGGTGTCGTTGTCGTCATCGCCGTCGCAGGCATCACCAGCCGCGTCACCGTCGTTGTTCGCCTGCGTCGCGTTCTTCACGCGCGCGCAGTTGTCGCGGGAATCGAGCACGCCGTCCTTGTCGAAGTCGGCGGTGGCCGAGCGCTTGAGCGAGATGCTGCCCCAGATGGTGGTGCTCGCCGTGATGGTGCGCTTCACCGAGGCCGGTGCGAAGCCGGGCGCCGAGGCCGTGATGGTGTACGTGCCGACGGGCAGGGTGAAGTCGTAGAGCCCGTTGGTCGACGTCGTCGACTTCATGCCGTTCGAGACGCGCACCACGGCGCCGGTGATGCGAGTCGTCGCGCCGCTCACCATGATGGCGCCCTTCACGATGCCGGTGCGCACGGTGGGCTTCGCGAAGACGGCGAGGTGGTTGCCGACGACGCGCTCCTGGCCGTCAGACGGGCGGTTCACCGTGCCGAAGCCCTGCACGTACATCGCGCTCGAGCCGCCGCCGTCGAGGTTCATGCCCTCTGCCGCGCCGAGCGACTTGAGCAGCGCGCCGACCTCGGAGCACGTCATGCCGATCGCCACCGACGAGCGGCCATCGACGACGACCATGAAGAGCTTCTTCTTGTCGGCCGAGAGGCCGATGGCGGTGCGCGGGTGCCGCACGTTGTTGGCGCAGACCGAGACCGACGACGAGAGCACCTGACCTGCCGCGAGCACGCGAGGGCGGCCTGAGACGACGCCCTTCATCCACGCGGCGGGCTGCATCACGTGTTCGGGCGGCTGCAGCTCCACGCGGGGCGCGAGCGGCGTCGTGTCGAAGGCGAAGGTGCCGTACGTGCGCGAGTCGTTCGTGTCGGGCCACTTCACGCCGTTGCCGACCGCGAGGCCGCTCGTCTTGTAGCCATTCCAGTTGAAGAAGTCGGCGTTGATGGCGACCTGCGCTCCGACGAGGCGCGCGTACGACGACGGCGTGCGGCCGCGCTGCGACGACGCGGTGGACTGCAGCTTCACGCCCGCGACGGAGAGATCGACGACGACGGCGTGAATGCGCTGGTTCGAGGTGGCGCGCTCGAGGCGGCGCACGCCCTGGAACGGAGTCGTCCACTGATCAGCGGCGAAGGCGAGCTGCGAGACGACGAGGACTGCAACGAGGAGCAATCGGTTCATGCACCGAGATGTCTCGCATCGAGTTCGTTCGGGGAAGAGGAGCACTCCTCAGCGTCACTCGCTCGTGACGTGAACTCGCGAAGACACCTGTCACGCTCGGGTTTCGGTGCTGAACTCCAGGCATGCGCGCTGATGAGAAGCGAGTGGTCGCCATTCGACGTTCGTTCGATGCAACGAATCGATTGGGCGTGGTGTGCCGTGTGGGAGCGGAGTGGGCGCTCGTTCGAGTCGTGAACGACCTGCGCCTCGATGGCTGGGAGTGTCTTCGCGTGCGCGACGTCGAGTCGACGCGTCGTGGTTCGCACGAGCGCTTCGCCCAGAAGGTGCTGCGGCTGGGCGCGGCTCCGCCTCGGGTTTCACTGGGGAGCACACGGGCGTTGGTTGAGAGCCTGCCGCCTCGCCGTCTCGTGGTGGTCGAGTGCGAAGCCGATGACGACTTTCTGCTCGGGCGCATTCTCGGGTTCGACGATCGCTTCGTCGACGTCCACAGCATCGACGCGTCGGGGCGTTGGGCCGGGCACGCCACGCGCGTGAGCCTCGAGGAGATCACGAGGCTTCAGTTCGGAGATCACTACTCCCGCAGCTTCGAGCGTCACGGAGCGAAGTGGAGGGCGCCTCGTTCAGCGCCCGCGATCGCGCCTGACTTCAGCTGTTCGACGAGACCTCGCTCGAGAGAATGACATCACCCTTGGTGAGGTATTCCTTGCCCGAGAACGCGGCGTAGAAGTCGTCGAGCGTCGCCTCGAAGTCGGGGTAGCGCGAGTCCTTCCGGTCCTGCGTCATCTTGTCGAAGATGGGGTCGAGCTTGGTCGGGCAGTCGGAGTTGATCTCACTCGGCAGCGGCGAGCGGCGACCGGGAATCTGACCCGTCAGCATCTCGTAGAGCAGAATGCCGATGCCGTAGACGTCGGACGACGGGCCAATCTCCTTGCCGCGCGCCATCAACTCAGGGCTCATGTAGCCCATGCCGCCAGTTCCCACGAAGACCTGCGGCATGCCCTTGGTCTGGTCGACCTCGATGACGCGCGAGAGGCCGAAGTCTCCGAGCTTCACGTTGCCGTAGGCGTCGAACAGCACGTTCTCGGGCTTGATGTTGTGGTGCGTGAGGCCCTGCTGATGCGCGGCGCGCAGGCCGTACGCCAGCTGCAGGAAGTACCGAATCGCCAACGGCACGGGGATGCCCTTGCCGTTCGCCGCGTCGAGCTTCTCGCGAAGGCTGCCCTTGCAGAGCTCCATCACGAAATAGGGGCGGGCGACGTCGGTGTTCTGATCGAGCACCTGCACGATGGCGGGGTGCTTCACCTGCGCCTGCGCGCACAGCTCCTTCTTCAGGCGCTTGATGACCTCGCCGCGCTGCAGGAACGAGAAGTAGCCGAAGATGTCTTTGAGCTCCTTCACGCACACGTCGAGGCCGAGGGCGTTGTGCTTGCCCTTGAAGACGGTGCCGAGCGGGCCCTGACCGATGGGGTCGTGCTTCTGGTACCGCAGGTCGAGGTCCTGGCCTTTGCCGGCGGCGGACATGTTCGACATGCCCGAGGGGCTCGAGACAGGTTGGTTCAGTTGCATGGGTTGTGGGGACACGACGGCCGCCGTGAGTGGAAGGGGAGCAGGAGCAAAGCCACGCTGCGGCGCCACTTCGGGCGCGGTGACGTGGGGCATCGAAGGCGGTGCGAACTCGTCGGACTGGGGCGGCTTGCGGCCACCACGCGGCGGAGGAGGAGGCATGACGGTGGGTTCCTCGAGGATGAGATCGGTAGCTGGAGGCTCAGGCGGCTGCATCAACGTCGAGTTGCCATCATCGGACTCGCCCGTGATCTGATCAGCGAAGAACTCGCCGACCTCACCGGTGAACTTGTCGAGGTAGTCGCCGCCGACGACCCGCTCACCCTGGTCGGTGAGCTTCAGCTGCGCCTCGCGGTCCATCGCGATGTAGTGAAATTTGCGGAGGAAGAAGAAGTAGCTGTCGAACTCGAGGGAGACGGTGCTTTCCAGCGACGTCTTGACCTCCGCCAGCTTGTTCGAGCGGCCGAGCCGCCCGTTCTCCTTCAGGCTCTTCAGAATGAAGAGCGCGTCCCCGCTGACCTTGTCTCTCGTCATGGCCTGGGACATTCGTTCCTTCTTCAAGTGATGCGCAGCAACTGCTTCACGGTGTCCATCACGTCGGCGAAGCGTACGGGCTTCTTGAGGTAGCTCGTCACGCCGAGCTTCATCGCGCGGTCCTTCGCGTCCTGGCCGCCGGCCGAGATGGCCACGACAGGCAGGTTTTTCAGCGCCGGCTCGGAGCGGATCTTCTCGATCAACTGAAACCCGTCCATCACGGGCATGTAGAGGTCGGTCATCACGAGCTGAAACGACGACTCGGTGAGCAGCGCGAGGGCGGCGTGCCCGTCAGCGGCGAAGTGCACCTCGAGCGGCGTCGCGCCCTTGAGCTCGTTCGCCGCGAGCTTCTTGAGCACGTAGCTGTACATCTCGATGATGTGCGGGTTGTCCTCGACGATGAGCACGCGGTAGCCAGACGGCGCGGTGCCGGTCGCCAGCTGGCTCTGTTCCTGACCCACGCTCAAAGAGAGAACCTCGTCACGCCAAGGAAGCGCACAGGCCACACCGCTTCGTGCCTCGCGTCAACTTCCTTGAGGGCCGAGCCAGCTGAATCCACTCAGGTTCCGCACGAGGTGGAGACACAGTGCTACAGCGCGGCACATGCGCGCGTGGCTGGTGCTGGGGCTGGTGATGTGCTCGGGCTGTTCGTGTTCGGAGAAGAAGATCGAGCCGGTGGTGGCGCCCGTCGAGCCGCCGATCACGCCGGCTTTGCCCGTCGTTGCCGCCCCTCGTGTCACCGCGACATGGATGCAGCAGACGCTCACCCCGACCCAGATGGAGCTCGCCGCGCGCCTCGAGTACGGCCCGTCTGCGTCGGCGATCACGGTGCAGCTCGAGCTGCCGCCGGGCCTGCAGGTGACCCGTGGCCGCACGTTCTTCACGCTGGAGCCGACGACCGAGGCGAAGACGCATGTCGAGTCGTTGTCGCTGGTGTCGCAGGCGCTGCCGGTGAGCGACCTGGTGATGGTGGTGACGGCTCCGGGGCTGACGGTGCGTGAGCCGTACCGCTTCGGTCGCCCTGGTCCGCCGCCTGCCCCGCCTTGATTGACGTGTCGTCGCGCCAGGTGATCCACCACGAGATCATTCGATGCGCTCATGCGTGAGGCGATCGAAGTGCGCCTGACACTTGGGTTTTCGTTGACGCGAGGGGTGCACGCTTCTACGAACCCGCCGCCATGTCGGAGCCCCTCTTCACCGCCGCAGAGCAGAAGCGATTCGACGACGAAATCGCGGTCCTGCTCTCCCACTACCCGAATGATCGCAAGAGCGCGTCGATGCTGCCCGCCTTGCGGGTGCTCCAGACCATCAAAGGCTGGTTGCCGCCCGAGGGCATGAAGCTCGTCGCCGAGCGCCTCGAGACGACCGTCGCGCACTGCTACGAGGTCGCGACGTTCTACGTGATGTTCCACACCGAGAAGCCGGGCAAGTACGTCATCGACGTCTGCACCAACCTCTCGTGTGCGCTCCGTGGCGCCGAGGGCATGCTCAAGTACCTCGAGGGCAAGCTGAACACGCCCGCCGGCACCCGCGGTGAGAAGTACTTCCTGCGTGAGACCGAGTGTCTCGCGAGCTGCGGCACTGCGCCGTGCCTGCAGATCAACGAAGACCACCACGAGAACCTCACCAAAGAGAAGCTCGACGGCCTGCTGGAGAAGCTCTCATGAGCGTGCTGCAAGAGAAGGTGATGACGCGCGACTGGGGCAAGCCCGGTCAGCACACGTTCAAGGGCTACCAGGAGCGTGGCGGCTACCAGCAGCTGAAGAAGGTGCTGGAGATGCAGCCAGCGCAGATCACCGACGAGGTGAAGAAGTCGAACCTGCGCGGTCGCGGCGGCGCCGGCTTCCCCACCGGCCTCAAGTGGAGCTTCGTTCCTTCCCTCGAGAAGAACACCAAGCCCCGCTACCTCGCGATCAACGCCGACGAGTCCGAGCCCGGCACCGCGAAGGACCGCTTCATCCTCGAGTTCGACCCGCACCTCATGCTCGAGGGCATCGGCATCGCCTGCTACGCGCTGGGCGCGCACACTTGCTACATCTACGCGCGCGGCGAGTTCAAACACCCGTCGGCCGTGCTCGAGAACGCCATCGCCGAGGCCTACGCGAACGGCATCTTCGGCAAGAAGCTGATGGGCAAGGACTTCGAGCTCAACGTCTACCAGGTGCGCGGCGCAGGCGCGTACATCTGCGGCGAAGAGACGGCGCTCCTCGAGTCGCTGGAAGGCAAGAAGGGCTGGCCCCGCCTCAAGCCGCCGTTCCCCGCCGTCGTCGGTCTTTTCGGCTGCCCCACGGTCGTGAACAACGTCGAGACCATCGCCGCGCTGCCGCGCATCTTCGAGAAGGGCGCTGACTGGTTCTCGAAGATCGGCGCCGCGAAGTCGGGTGGCACGCGCCTCGTCACGCTGTCGGGCACGGTGAAGCGCCCGGGCACGTACGAAGTGTCGATGGACACCTCGATGAAGGAGCTCATCTTCGACAAGGAGTACGGCCAGGGTCTTCCTGAAGGCCGCTCCGTGAAGGCCGTGATCCCCGGCGGCAGCTCGGCGCCCGTGCTCACGGCCGACGAGCTCGACGTGAAGCTCGAGTTCGACGCTTTCAAGCCGCTGCAGTCGATGGCCGGCTCGGGCGGCATCATCGTGATGGACGACTCGACCTGCGTCGTGCGCAGCCTCTGGCGCGTCGCGCGGTTCTACGCAGAAGAGTCGTGTGGCCAGTGCACGCCGTGCCGCGAAGGCCAGCCGTGGATGGCGCGCCTCATTCGCAAGATCGAAGAAGGCCGCGGTGAGATGGCCGACCTCGACACCTTGATGCACGTCGCGCAGTCCATCGCGCCGTGGCCGCCGATCGGTCTGGGCAACACCATCTGCGCGCTCGGAGACGCCGGCGCGTTGCCCGTGCAGTCCTTCGTGCAGAAGTTCCGCAAGGACTTCGAAGACCACATCACCCAGAAGCGCTGCCCGCACGGGGACAAGCCCTGGGGTTCGTACGGAGAGTTCCAGTGATCGCCGAACAGATTCTGTTCTGGATCTTCGCGGTCGGCACCATCGGCGCGGCTGGCGGCGTCATCGCGCTCCGCAACCCGGTCGCCAGCGCGATGTCACTCGTCGCGAGCTTCTTCTTTCTTGCCGGCACGTACGTGCTGCTCTGGGCGCACACCATCGCCGTCATTCAGGTGCTCGTGTACGCCGGCGCCATCATGGTGCTCTTCCTCTTCGTCATCATGCTGCTGTCGTTGACCGACCACGGGCCCATCGTGCAGTTGTCTCCGTCGCGCGTGGCCGGTGGGCTCGCCACGTTGGCGCTGCTGGTGTCTCTCTTCGGCGTGTTCCGCAAGCTGCCCGCGAGCGACACCGTGACGTGGGCGAGCGACGCAGGCCGGCTCGCCACGTTCGGCACGCTGAAGGAAATGGGCGCCGTCCTCTACACCCAGTGGTTGTTCCCGTTCGAAGCCGTCTCGCTGCTGCTGCTCGTCGCCATTCTCGGCGCGGTCGTGGTCGCGAAGGCCCGCGTCTGAAGCCCCCCGGAGCGAATTCATGAGCGTCGTCCCCACGGCCAACTACCTCATCCTCGCGGCGGCGCTGTTCTGCGTCGGCATGCTCGGCGTGCTCGTGCGCCGGAACGCGCTCGTCGTCTTCATGTGCATCGAGCTGATGCTGAACGCGGCCAACCTGACCTTCCTCGCGTTCGCGCGTGAGAAGGGCGACACGGTCGGTCACATCGCTCCCTTCTTCATCATCGCCGTCGCTGCCGCCGAAGCGGCCGTCGGGCTCGCCATCGTCATCGCCGTCTTCCGAAACCGCGGCACCGTGAACATCGAAGAAATCCAGTCCATGAAGCACTGACGGGAGAGTCCGGGCGCTTGAAACGGCTCGGGCACGGGAAAACGCCATGCAGAAACTCGTCGAGTTCTTCCAGACCGCGCCGGTCGACCCGCAGCAGGCGGGCCAGCTGTTGTGGCTCATCATCTTGCTGCCGCTCATCGGCGCCTTCATCACCGGCGTCTTCGGCAAGGTGCTCGGCCGCGCCAACACGCACCTCATCGCCGTGGGCGCGGTGTTCGGCAGCTTCCTGCTCTCGCTCCTCGTCTTCTGGACCATCAACGACTACCGCGCGATGGCCATGACGCCCTTCGGGAGCGTCAACTACGCAGTCGGCGCCGACTACGGCACGTGGTTCTCGGCAGGCACCTTCAAGGTGACGTTCGGCCTCTTTGCCGACCACCTCTCGGGCTCGATGCTGCTCGTCATCACCGGCGTCGGCTTCCTCATCCACCTGTACTCGACCGAGTACATGAGCCACGACGACGGCTACTGGCGCTTCTTCGCGTACCTGAACCTGTTCGTCGCCGCGATGCTCACGCTGGTGCTGGGCGACTCGTTGCCGCTGCTCTTCGTCGGCTGGGAAGGCGTCGGCATGTGCAGCTACCTGCTGATCGGCTTCTGGTACACCGACCCGGCCAAGGCGTACGCGGGCCGCAAGGCGTTCATCACCAACCGCATCGGTGACTTCGGCTTCCTCGTCGGCAGCTTCTTGATGGTGCTCGCGCTCGACGCGGCGATGAACCTGCCGAGCGACGTGTCGAGCAAGCTCGGCCGCCCGGGCCTCGAAGGTTCGTCGGTGCTCGCGCGCCTGGCGGACGGCTCGAAGCAGAAGGGCGCGCTCGCGGTGCCGGTGCTCGAAGAGGGCTCGAAGGTGCTGGCGAGCGTGCTCGACGACAAGATTCCGCAGGGGCCGCTCGAGGGCTTCACCTTCGGAGGCGTCGTCACTGCCGCGCTCCTGCTCTTCCTGCTCGGCGCGGCCGGCAAGTCGGCGCAGATTCCGCTCTACGTCTGGCTGCCTGACGCGATGGCGGGCCCGACGCCGGTCTCAGCCCTCATCCACGCTGCCACGATGGTCACGTCGGGCATCTACCTGTTCTGCCGCATCAGCTGGCTCGCGGTGCTCTCTCCGACGGCGATGGCCACCATCGCGCTCATCGGCGGCACCACGGCGCTCGTCGCCGCGCTCATCGCCTTCAGCCAGAAGGGCCTCAAGAAGGTGCTGGCGTACTCGACGGTCTCGCAGCTCGGCCTCATGTTCCTGGGCATCGGCGCGGGCGCGTTCTGGGCCGCCTTCCTGCACGTCATCACCCACGCGTTCTTCAAGGCCTGTCTGTTCCTCGGCGCCGGCAGCGTGATGCACGGCAACGGTGAAGAAGAAGACATCACCAAGCTGGGCAACCTGCGCAAAGAGATGCCGACGACGTGGATCACCTTCCTCGTCGCGACGCTCGCCATCACCGGCATCGTGCCGCTGTCGGGCTTCTTCTCGAAGGACGCGATCCTGCACGCGGCCCACACCAACTCGATTCCTGCCATCGCCTGGGCGCTGAAGACGGCGTGGATTCTCGGCGTGGTGACGGCTGGCTGCACCGCCTTCTACATGATGCGCATGTACTTCGTGGCGTTCGAGTACCCGCGCTCGGCCGAGGCGAAGACGCCGCACGCGCACGAGTCGAGCTGGCACATGACGCTTCCTTTGGTGGTGCTCGCGGTGCTCAGCGTCGTCGCGCTCGTGCACGGCCTGCCCATCATGAAGCCCGAGGGCCGCAACACGATTCAGACGCTGATGGAGAACTTCCTCGACCCGGTCTTCCGCACCACGCAGGAGAACCTCGCCAAGGTCCACGCGCTCACCATTCCACCCGAGGAGCACGTGCCGTACGGCGCGTACCTGCAGGCGTGGATCATCGCCCTCATCGGCGGTGGCACCGCGTTCTTCCTCTACATGCGCTACTTCCCGTCGCGCAAAGGCCAGCCGCTGCCGGCGCCGCTCGAAGCGCTGCGCTCGCTGTCGTTCAACAAGTTCTACGTCGACGAGTTCTACAACTTCGTCATCATCCGCCCGTTCGGCATGGTGGCCCGCGTGTTGTGGCGCGTCGTCGACTCCATCCTCATCGACGGGGTGGCCGTGCGCGGCACTGCGTGGGTGACGCAACGAACCGGAGCGGTGCTGCGCTACCTGCAGACGGGTGACGCGCAGGCCTACGCCGCCATCATGGCGCTCGGCCTCGCCGGCGCTCTCGTGTGGGTCCTCCAGAGGTACGCCCTGTGACGAGCATCTACGATTCCAGAATCCTGAACCTGGTCATCTTCTCGCCGCTGCTGGTGGCGGCGCTGGTGATGTTCCTGCCCAAGACCGAGAAGCGGCAGATTCGCGCCGTCACGTTCATGGGCATGCTGTTCAACTTCGCCACCTGCATCTGGGCGTGGACGCGCTTCGTTCCGCGCAGCGGCACCGAGTTCCAGATGGAGTACCGCCTGCGGTGGATCGACGACCTCGGCGTCAGCTTCCACGTCGGCGTCGACGGCCTGGCGATGACGCTGGTGCTGCTGACGGGCGTGCTGGGGCCCCTCGTGGTGCTCGCCAGCTGGACGTTCGTCGAAGAGCGCGTGAAGGAGTTCCACCTCGCACTGCTGGTGCTGCAGACGGCGCTCATCGGCGCGGTGTGCTCGCTCGACGTGCTCCTCTTCTACGTCTTCTTCGAGGCGATGCTGATTCCGATGTACCTGCTCATCGGCGTCTGGGGCTCGGAAGAGCGTCAGATGGCGGCGACCAAGTTCTTCCTCTACACGCTCATCGGTTCGCTGCTCATGCTGGTCGCGCTGCTGGCCGCGTACTTCCTCGCCGCGCCGGCTGGCTCGCGCAGCTTCGATTACTCGACGCTCTACAACGGCCTCATGGCGCTCAACCGCGAGGTAGCGGCCTGCACCGCCGCGGGTGACTGCAACAACATCTCTGCTGGGGCCGCCGCGCTGCACCGCTGGGGCCCGCTGATGTTCATCGCGTTCTCCATCGCGTTCGCCATCAAGGTGCCGATGTTCCCCGTGCACACGTGGTTGCCTGACGCGCACGTGCAGGCGCCTGTCGCTGGCTCGATGATCCTCGCCGGCGTGATGCTGAAGATGGGCACCTTCGGCTTCTGGCGCTTCGCGGTGCCGTTCTTCCCCGTCGCCGCGCGGCAGTACCAGTTCGCCATCAGCCTGCTGGCCGTCATCGGCATCGTCTACGGCGCGTTGATGTGCCTGGCTCAGAAGGACATCAAAAAGCTCATCGCCTACTCGTCGGTCAGCCACCTCGGCTACTGCATGCTCGGCATGTTCGCCTTCACCAGCGAAGGCGCGAGCGGCAGCGCGTACCAGATGCTCAACCACGGCGTGTCGACCGGAGCGCTCTTCCTCCTCTTCGGCTTCCTCTACGAGCGCCGCCACGCGCGCCTCATGGCCGACTACGGCGGCATCGCGAAGGTGATGCCCATCTTCACGGCGTTCTTCCTCGTGGTGACGTTCTCGAGCATCGCCGTGCCCGGCACCAACGGCTTCGTCGGCGAGTTCCTCGTGCTGCTCGGCACCTTCAAGTCGAACCTGCCGATGGTGTTCGGCATCGCGGCGACCACCGGCGTCATCCTCGGCGCGGCGTACATGTTGTGGATGGTGCAGAAGGTCTTCTTCGGCACGGTGACGCACCAGGAGAACCTGGGCCTGAAGGACTTGAACCGTCGCGAGATCCTCGCGGCCGTTCCGCTCCTCATCCTCATCGCGGTGATGGGCCTTCGCCCGCAGCCGTTCCTCGACATGTTGAACCCGTCGACCGAGCGCTTCATCGCGCGCGCGCAGTACGCCTCGGGCAAGGCCGTCGACGCCTCGCTCGAGGACATGAAGGTGCGCGTGAAGGTGATGCAGCTGCCGCCGAAGCTGGCCGTGGTGGCCGACGCAGCGCCCATGCCCACGCCTCGCTTCCTGCCGCCGGGTCGAATCCTCCCCGCGGCCGCGTTGAACCCGCAGACTCCCTGACCTGGTGACCCAACCGTGCTGAACACACCCACGTTCACGATGTCGGAGATGATGACGGTGGTGCCAGCGGCCGTGCTGGTCATCGGCGCCATCGTCTTGATGCTCTCCGAGGTGTTCCTCTCGGCCGCGAACCGCACGTACATGGCGGTCATCGGCGTCATCACCTCGGCCATCGCCGGCCTGTTCGCGCTGCAGAACGCGTTCGAGCCTGCGCGCCTGGTGCTGCAGGGCTTCGCGGTGCTCGACCCGTTCTCGAGCTTCATGACGGTGATGGTGTGCCTCGGCACCGGCTTGGCGTGTCTGCTGGCGTCGGGTTTCCTCAAGCACCGCAACGCCGAGCGCGGAGAGTTCTACGCACTGATGCTCTTCGCAGCGGCCGGCATGAGCCTGCTCGCGGCGTCGAACGAGTTCATCACGCTCTTCATCAACCTCGAGGTGCTGTCGATTGCGACGTACGCGCTGACGGCGTTCCTGCGACGCGGCCCGCGGCCTGCCGAAGCCGGCTTCAAGTACTTCATCCTCGGCGCGTTCGCGGCGGCGCTGCTGCTGTACGGCGCGTCGTTGCTCTATGGCGCCACCGGCAGCACGCGGTTGTCGGACCTCGCGACGCTGCTCCCCGGTGCGATGGCGACGAAGTCTGGCCTCGTCTACGCAGGCTTCGGGCTCGTGCTCGCGGGCTTCGCGTTCAAGGTGGCGGCGGTGCCGTTCCACATGTGGACGCCGGACGTCTACGAAGGCGCTCCCACGCCCGTCACCGCGCTGATGAGCGTTGGTGTGAAGGCCGCGGCGTTCGTCGCGATGGTGCGCACGTTCCTCGCGCTGGTGCACGGCCTCGACCCGCAGGTGCCGTTCATGTTGTTCAGCATTCTGGCGCTGCTGACGATGGTGGCGGGCAACCTGCTCGCGATGCCCCAGCGCAACGTCAAGCGCATGCTGGCGTACTCGTCGATCGCCCACGCCGGTTACCTGTTGCTCGGCGTCACGGCGCTCTTCGTTCCTGCGGCCGCGAAGGCCTCGGACCCGGGTGGCGTGCTCTCGGCGACGCCGCTGCTCGCGAACGCGGCGGTCAACGCGAGCGTCTACAAGGGCATTCTCTTCTACCTGCTCGGCTACACCGTGACGTCCATCGGCGCTTTCGGCACCCTGGCCGCCATCGAGCGCCGTGAAGACGAGACGCGCGGCAACACGTGGGACCTGGAGCGCTTCGCCGGCCTCGCGCAGCGTCAGCCCGGCTGGGCGGCGGCGATGGCGGCGTTCATGTTGTCGCTCGCGGGCGTGCCTCCGACGGTGGGCTTCCTCGGGAAGCTGTTCATCTTCAGCGCGGCGGTCGACGCGGGCCTCATCTGGCTGGCCGTCGTCGGCGTGCTCTCGAGCGTCGCGGGCACGTATTATTACCTGCGCGTCGTCGTTTACATGTTCATGCGGCCGGCTCCGGCAGATGCACCCGCGCCGTTCCGTCACTGGACGACCGAGGTCGCGCTGGTGGTGTCGGCGGTGGCGACGGTGGCGCTGGGCATCGTTCCTGGCCCGATTTCGGAGTGGCTGTCGCGCGCAGGCATGGTGTTCGGGAACTAGTCGGGCGGCCACGGATTTCGGGTCGACGGTTAGCTCGGTCCACGTTCATCAACTCGGCACGGAACTCGTCACGGCCGTGACGTCAGCCGCGTGACACACGTCGTGCAGGCCCTCGACTTCACGGGGCGGCGCACGACTTGCTCTTCCCATCGGCACGGGAGGGGTGATGCACAAGGAACTGCTGCTCGTGGCGTTGGTCTGCGGCTGTGGCGTGGAGCGCCCGGCGACGGACTCGTCGGCTGCTGCCATGCGCACAGAATGAAGGCCACTGGGCCCAGTGCGATCCGCTCAGCCGCGGCGCCGTCGTCGAGACCGGCGTCGAAACGGACCTCGCCATCGACGGCTACGGCTACTTCCTCGTCATGAATAGGGGCCAGTTGTTGCTGACCCGCGACGGCGCCTTCACCATCGACTTCGACTCGCACCTCGTCAGCCGTGACGGCTACTCGCTGCAGGGGTTCGGGCCGGGAAGCATCGTGGCGAGCGACCTCACCATCACGCCGACGACGCTACTGGCCACACCGACCTCGCAGGTCTCGATGCTCGCGAAACTCGATCCGAACGCGGCGATTCTCACCTTCGATCCGCTGAATCCGACGACGACCAGCAACTTCACGGCCTCGGTCACCGCGTACGACTCACTCGGGGCCAGCTTCGACGTCACCGTCTATTTCAATCGGACGGCGAGCGGCTCGTGGGACTTCCACGCCATGGTGCCCGACGGCGCGGCCTTGACGGGCGGCACGGCAGGGCAACCGGCGGAGTTCGCGAGCGGCGCGATGACCTTCGATACCCAGGGGCGTCTCTTCACCATCACTCAAACCTCGAACTTCAACCCGCTGAACAGCGTGAACCCCCAGCCGCTGTCCTTCAACTTCGGTGACGACCTCATGAGCGGTGGAACGGGGCTCGCTGGCGTCGTGCAGAACATCGGCGGCAACGGGAATGAGCTGACTTTCACCAGCCAGGACGGTTCTGGCGCCGGTACCCTGAAGGGCGTCTCCATCGACTGGCGGGGGAGCGTGCTCGGCGAGTACTCCAACGGGCATCACGTCGAGGTGGCCCGACTGGCGCTCGTGCGTGTCTCGTCACCGAACCTTCTTCGCCACGTCGGCGGGAAGCTCTTCGCGCCGAAGGACAGTCCGAGACTTCTGGTCGGGCTGCCGGGCGACGGGCTCTTCGGCACGATTCGTTCGGGAGTGCTGGAGCGGGTGTGTGAGTGAAAGGCTGCCGAATCGGGGCACGACAGGTCTCTTCGGAACAGCACACACTCGAGCGCCCCCCCGGCAGAAGCCGGAGCCGTGAAGCGCCGACTGCGGCTCGATTGTTACCTCCACCCGTGAGCTCGCCAACGAGCTGCATCGCTGGGAGCACGAGCTCCAGCAGCTGTTGACGGTTGCCGTCGATGCGGCTCCAGAGACCTGCGCCGTCCTTCAGGCGTGTGCTGGTCGCGTACCGTCCATCGAAGTGCCACAGCTTCGGGTTCCCTCGGTGCGCTACGCTTCCGTTCTCGATGCGTGCGCTCCTCGTGCTTCTCGTGTTCACGCTCTCGTGCGGAGCGACCTCGGTGCGTGTCGGCGGCGCGGGTGGCGGCTCGACGACGGGAAGTGACGCAGGCGCTGTTGGCTCGGGTGGAGGCGGCGCTGCAGGCGGAAGCGCCACGGGTGGCGGAACCGGTGGAGGCGAGTTCGACGCCGGCCTCTCGTGCCCTCCGCTGCCGCAGCCTCCCGACGACGCCGGCGTGGTGATGCACCCCGACTTCGCCGCCAACTACACCTTCTCGGAGCTCGGCCCGGTGCCCGGAGTGCCCGGCCCGCTCGGTGGCTGCGTGGTGCTGCAGAACGATCGCGACCACCTGCTCATCGCCGGCGCTTCGGAGCGCCCGAACGGCGGCCTCTACCGCGTGCGCGTTCGCCGCAACGCGTGTGGCCACATCATCGGGTGGGACGGCACCGCCACGAAGATCGCCGACACGCCTTACATCGACGCGAACATCCTCGAGCTGCCCGGCAGCTCGCTCCTCTACACCGGGTGGAACGTCTCGCAGCTGAGCCAGCTGAGGCTCGACGCGGGCGCTCCGCTGTGGACGACCGACCTCACCACGCGCGGCCAGATGGGCTCGAGCGCGGGCGGCCTCGGGCGCGTTCCTCCGTGGCTCGCCGCCGCGGGGCAGTTCCGCATCGTCGGCTGGCCCGACGGCAAATGGCACCGGCTCACGTTGACCGCCGACGCGGGCGTCTACGCCGTCGGCGGGGTTGCCGACTCCCAGGTGCCAGCGCTCTCGGGAGGGCCCGGTGGTTTTGCCTACGTGCCGCTGGGCTCCGCTCAGTTCATGCGCGCCTCCATCATCCTCTCGGAGTGGACTGCCAACGAGGTGTCGATCATCGAGGTCGACGCGCAAGGCAACCCGCAGCAAGGCACGCGACGCCGGCTCTTCACGCGTTTCCCCCGCCCATGGGGCGCCTACTTCGAGCCCGAGACCGGCGACTTCCTCTTCATGACGTGGGGCCGCCCGGGTCTGCCCGACAGCGTCTTCATCGTGCAGGGCTTCGAGAAGCCGCCGCCGGTCATCGAGTGAGCTGATGTCGACGAAAGAGCAGCGTCGCAAGTGGGGCCTGTTCCCGGCGCAAGACGTCGACGTCACCACTGCGTTCCAGTTGCTCGAGTGGAGCTGGTACCGCTTCGCCCGCTCGACGGAAGCGCTCGAGGCCGTCGTGGTGCGGGCGATTCTGGGTGAACTCGAAGGGTGGTCCAAAGAGGCGCCGGCCAACCCACGAGACATCGAGCGGCGTAAAGCAGCCTCCATCTTCCTGCGCGCGGCGGTCGATGACGCGAACGACGAGACACTGCTCACGACGTGGCGCGCGGCGGTGAACGCGCTGAAGGTGTTCGAGTCGCAGTACGCCTGGGGCTCGAAGGAGAAGGCGTCGCGCCTTCGCGATGTGCAAGGCGACGCGCGGCTGGTCGAGGCCTCGCGCGCGGCGGCGGTCGGCTCGCAGGTCGTGCCGCTCGAGCTGTTGGCGGTGCTGGCCCTCGACGGCTCCGAGGCATCGGCCGACGCGCTGCTCCCACACGTCGAGCGCGCGCTCACCGACGAAGCCCAGCTCGAGCCGCTCTCCCGACTCGGGCGCTACGCCGCGACGACGAAGGCGATGACGTCGCTGATGGCGCTCATCACCGACCGCCTCGAGGCCGCGCGCACGGCCTCACCGGTGATGGAGCTCGCGAAGTCGCTCGGCCTCGCCTCGGGCCCACGCTTTCGCGTCGACGTGCGCATCGTCGGCGATGGGAACACGGGCGTCACGCTCAGCCTCGACAGCGCCCGCCCTGGGGCTGCGTTTCGCGGCTGGGTCGATACCGGGCAACGCACGAAGCACCGCATGCTCAACCTCGAAGACGGCACCACGGTGTGTGCGCTCTCGGAGCTCCCGATGTGGCTGCGCAGCGCCGCGAAGGATCTCGGCACCTCATGGAAGTTCGAGACGGTGTCGGCGCAGCACCTGCGTGGCCCCCGGTTGAAGGCGTTTGTGTCGTGGCTCAAGGGCGTCACCGGCTGACACGTCATCGCTGTGCCGTGCGCTCGGGACTCGTCTGGCGAATCGATCCAACGGCTCCGCTGACGTCGTCGTCGCGCCGGTTCAGTGGCCGCTCATCGACTGTGAAAAGAAGCACATTGAATGTCGTCGTTTTCAGACTCGAGTCGAGCCGACCGGAAATGGCCTCGGTGCGAAGCATGGGAGCACCGCCTCGCGACGGTGGCGAGGCGACTCCGTGTGCGTGGCTGAGGCGGCAACGCCCGAGTTGGGCCGCGCCGCCGCGCAGCTCTCGTGAATGAGCCGGCCATCCGCGAACGGCGGCGGCCCCTGACGTCGAGGTCGAGCACCTTCCCGACGGCACGATGCTTCGGTCACCGTCTCGCAAGAGGGGACGCGGCCGCGTGATCGACTCAGAACGAGGTCGCGACCGTCAGCGTCGCGCCCACGCTCAGTCGCTGCAGCGCGTTGAGCGCGATGAACCAGTCGAACGAGCCGTGAAGCCGCACGGAGATGGAGTGCCCCGCATCGAGCTCGAAGCCCGCGTGCCCGCCCGGCCCAAACAGCAGGTGACTGGTGCTCGCCCCCGACGCCAGGACATACAGGCCGGTCACCTGAGCGCCGACGAACGGTCGCACCAGCGAGGCGCTGAACAGATATCGCGCGCCCACCTGGCCGCCGGTCAGCAGCACGAGCCCCTCGCCAGAGCTCGTCGGCGCGCCGATCTTCACGTGCCCGATGCCGAATGGAACCGCGAGGAAGACCTGCGCCCAGTCGTCGGCGAGCCACGCGCCTTCGAGCCAGAGTGTTCCGATGACGTCTGGCATCGTCGAGTCGTCGGTGAAGAGCCGGGTGACACCGGCGCCAAGGCCGAGGCTGCGGGAGGCGCCGACCGAAGCCGTCGCGAAGACGTCGGGAGCTGGAAAGTGAGGTGCAGCGATGACGAGGGTGCTGATCAGCGTGGCGAACATGAAGGTCTCCTGCGCGCTCCAGAAGTGGAGGACGTGCAGGGACCAACGACGAGCTCAGGCCTCAGCGGTGCGACCGTGGCGTTCCCGACCTGCTGCTCGACGCAGCGCTCCGGCGTTCGCACCGGAGACAGCATCGAGTTGAAGGCGGGCAACAAGCGCACACCCCAGTATCGACGGCGGCGCGCTCCGAGTTGCGTCTCAGGCGGATGAGGGCAGGGCGCTCGCGCTCGCCGCCCGCTCCGACCAGAGCCGTCGCCACAGCATCACGTGCCCGGCCATCGCCAGCAGCACCATCACGGTCGGCAGGGTCGTGAACGGCAGGTACGCGATGAACGTGTTGAGCGCAGGGCCATCACCGAACGCGGAGAACACTGGCGTCGACGCCACCGCGATGGCGACGATGGTCACGAGCAGCCCCGTACCGAGCGCGTTCCACACCACCACCAGCCTTCGCCCGCCGACGCCGAGCGCGAGCAACACCGCGACCACGATCGCCGACGCGCCCGTGACGATGTCGAAGTTCCACCCGGTGAACGTCATCTGTGCGGGCATCACGCCCTCGACTGCGGCCTGATGCATGAGGAGCTCGAGCGGCAGACGAAATGCCTGAAAGCCGACCAACGCGGCGAGCGGCAAGCCATGCGTCAGCGTCGCGCCGACCGACGAGCGGGCCAGCGCCTGGCCGCACAGCGCGACGCCCAGCAGCAGGAAGACGAGGGGCGGGGGCATCGCGTCGAACCGCGCCAGCACTCCCGCGCGCGCGAGCCAGGCCACGGCGAGCTGCCACGCGAGCGCCGCGCCGAGGAACAGCACCGTGCGCCGCAACGCCAGCCCCGGCTCGACGCCGAGCCTCGCTGCCGCCACCCGGTGCCCCAGCGCCACCAGCGTGACGAGGCCAACCGCCAGCACTGGAAAGCCCCACAGCACCCCTGTCGACGCCGGTGATGGAGTCATGACGTTCGTCCTCGTTGGTTGAGAATGAAATAGCGCCATGCTATCTGAAAGTAAAGTCATGGCCGAGAAACGACGCCGCTATCACCAGTTCTGTGGGCTCGCCCGCGCGCTCGACCTCGTCGGCGAGCGGTGGACGCTCTTGCTCGTTCGCGAATTTCTTCTCGGTCCCCGCCGCTACTCGGAGTTGCTCGAGGCGCTCCCCGGGCTCACCACCAACCTGCTCGCCGATCGCCTCAAGGCCATGGAGGACGAGGGCTTCATCGAACGAACCGACGCCGGCTATCAGCTCACCGCGGTCGGCGCGGCGCTCGAGCCCGTGGTGATGGAGCTCGCCCGCTTCGGAGGCCGGTACCTGGGCACCCCGAAGCGCACCGACCGCGTCGACCTCTCGTGGGGGCTGCTCTCGCTCAAGCGCCGCTACCGTGGGGGCGTCGACCTCACCCTCGCGCTCGACGTCGCGGGCACCTGGTACACGCTGGCGTTCGAGCCGACGTGGCTGCGGGTCTTCAAGTCGCGTCCCGACCGGAGCGCGGCGACCCTGCATCTGACGCTCGACCAGGCGCGCGCCCTCTTCTTCGGGGGCACCTCGCTCGCGGCCTCAGGCGCGTCGGTGGACGGAGACCGCGCCGCCGCCACGGCAGCGCTGGCGTCGCTCCTCCCCATGGCCTTCGCTCACCAGCCCGTGCCCGCCGACTCGCGTGCACGGTGGACGCAGCAAACCCCAACGAAGCGATGACCTCGCGCGCCGGGTGTGCGATGGCGCCCGCGACATGATTCGCCTCGACAACATCGGTGCCCAGCACGGCCGGCAGATTCTCTTCATCGGCGCCTCCGCCGCGCTCCACAAGGGCGAGAAGGTCGGCCTCGTCGGCCCCAACGGCTCGGGCAAGTCGACGCTCTTCCGCTACATCATGAAGGAAGAGACGCCCGACGAAGGCGGCGTCAGCATCGATCGCGGCGTCAGCATCGGCTACTTCCGCCAGGACGTCGGCGACATGGCCGGCCGCACCGTCATCGAAGAGACGATGGACGGCGCCGGCAACGTCTCGGAGGTCGCCCGCGAGCTCAAACAGCTCGAGCACGACATGGCCGACCCGGCGAAGGGCGACCAGCTCGACGACCTCGTCACGCGCTTCGGTGAGGTGCAGGCCCGCTTCGACGAGCTCGGCGGCTACGCGCTCGAAGGCCGCGCCCGAGAGATTCTCGCTGGCCTCGGCTTCAGGCCCTCGATGGTCGACGGTGACGTCGGCGCGCTGTCTGGCGGCTGGAAGATGCGCGTCGCCCTCGCGCGAATTCTGCTCATGAAGCCCGAGGCGATGCTGCTCGACGAGCCGTCGAACCACCTCGACCTCGAGTCGCTCATCTGGCTCGAGCAGTTCCTCAAGCAATACGAAGGCGCGCTGTTGATGACGTCGCACGACCGCGAGTTCCTCAACCGCGTCTGCAACCGCATTCTCGAGATCGACGGCGGCGAGCTCACCTCGTACCAGGGCGACTACGAGTTCTACGTCGGGCAGAAGGCCATCGCCGAGGCGCAGCAGCAGGCCACGTATGAGCGCCAGCAGGCGATGCTCAAGAAGGAGCTCGCCTTCATCGAGCGCTTCAAGGCGCGCGCGTCACACGCCGCCCAGGTGCAGTCGCGCGTGAAGAAGCTCGAGAAGATCGAACGCGTCGAGCCGCCCCGCCGCGTCGAGAAGGTGCGCTTCGACTTCAAGCCGCCGCCGCGCTCGGGCGAAGACGTGGTCAAGCTCAGCCAGGTCAACAAGGCCTACGGCGACCTCGTCATCTACAAGAACTTCGACTTCCTGCTGCGACGCCGCGAGCGCTGGTGCGTGCTGGGCGTCAACGGCGCCGGCAAGTCGACGCTGCTCAAGCTGGTCGCGCAAGACGCGAAGCCCGACACCGGCACCGTCACCGTCGGGAACAGCATCAAGATGGGCTACTTCGCGCAGCACGCGATGGACGTGCTCGATGGCACCAAGACCGTGTGGACGACGCTGGTCGACGCGTTCCCTCGCAGCTCCGAAGGCACCTTGCGAACCCTCGCCGGCTGCTTCGGGTTTCCTGGCGACGAGACCGAGAAGGTCGTGCGCATCCTCTCGGGTGGAGAGAAGGCCCGCCTCGTGCTCGCGCTGATGCTCTTCGACCCGCCGAACTTCCTGGTGCTCGACGAGCCGACCAACCACCTCGACCTCGCGACGAAAGAGATGCTCATCGAGTCGCTCAAGGGCTTCGAGGGTAGCTTGCTGATGGTGTCGCACGACCGGCACTTCCTCGCGGAGCTGTCGAGCCGAGTGCTCGAGCTCACGCCCGAAGGCCCCCGGGTCTACGGCGGCGGGTACACCGAGTACGTGCAGTCGACGGGACGCGAAGCGCCCGGCCTCCACGAGGCGTGAGGCGCAGTCACTTCGACCGGCCGCTCACTCGTTTTGAAGTGGCCAGCGGCGCGGCAGGTCGGGCATCTGCGCACCTGTAGCGGCGTGTGCGCAAACAACGCCCCTGACACGGCGCAGTCCTCTTCCTACACTTGCCCCACGCCGTCGCTGATTCCGGGCCGCTTCCGTCAGCGCGTTTCGAGGTGCCGTGGTGATCCACCAGACCCGTGTTCTCTTCACGTCGCTCGTCGTGTGCGCGTCGAGCGCGTTCGCTCAGTTCGAGCTCGACCTCTCGGGCTCCTCTGAGAAGAAGCCTGAGGCGACGAAACCCGCCGACGCGAAGAAGCCCGCGAAGGCCGAGAAGGCACCGCCTGCCGCCGCCGCGAAGCCCGCCGCCGAGGTGGAGCTCGACCTCTCGTCCACCGCCGACGTGAAGGCGGTGCTGTTGCTCCCGCCCATCGTGCGCGTCACGCAGAGCCAGGGCGGGTTCAGCGGGTTCGACACCAAGAAGACGTTCGAGAAGTTCGACTACGCCGCTCACAAGCGCTTCGTCGCGAGCCTGCAGAAGCCGCTCGGCGGCAAGGTGATTTCGCCCGAGGCCACCCAGACGCTCATCGTCAAAGAGGGCATCACCATCGCCATGGTACGCACGAGCGCCGGGCTCTCGAAGCTCGCGAAGGCCGCGAACGCCGGCTTCATCGTGCAGCTCGAGTTCAGCAAGACCGCCGCGCTCGTCGCCACGGTGCACGACGCAGAGGGCACGCAGAAAGGCGAGCCGTACTCCGTGTCCAACGCCGGGAGCCTCACCCAGAAGAACGCCGACGAGCTCGCCGAGAGTCTCGGCAAGGGCCTCCTCGAGCTCTCGAAAGAGAAGCCCGCTGGAGCGGTGGCGGTCGTCGAAGCGCCGCTCCCTCCGCCCGAAGAAGACGTCGTCGACTCGCCGCCTGAGATCGTGAAGGAAGCTCCGAAGACGTGGACGCCAGACCCCGACAAGACGCGCGTCGTCGTCGCCGTCGGTGCGGGTGGTGTGCTTCGCGGGCTGACGGTCGGTGGTGAATCCGCCAGCCAGCTCGCCGAGCTGCGCAACAACGGCGTCGCGGGCGTCGGCGTGTACGCGCAGGTCCAGCCGTTGCAGTTCATTCCGGCCTTCGCAGGCAAGCGCTGGGCTGACTTCGAAATTGAAGTGAACTTCCGCCGCGCCTTCGTGCGGGCCACGGGCGTCGAGGGCTCGGCGCAAGGGACGAGCTGCTCGATGACCGACGACGATCTGCAGCTGCGCGGCACGTACCGCTTCAAGGTTGCAGACTCGACCTACGCGCCGTCGGTCGGCGTCGGCGGCGGCTGGAGCCAGGAGCGCACGCTGTTCGACGCCTGCACGTTGCCGCTCGTCTCGGCGACCTACCGCGGCATCGACGCGCAGCTCCGAGTCCGTCAGCCACTCTTCCGCAACCTGCTCGCCCTCGACCTCGCCGCCGGCCCCCGCTTCCTCCAGGGCGGCGCGGGCACGTCGACGAAGCTCTCACTCTCGGGTGAGGCGTGGCTCGAGCTCAAGCCAGTGTCCGTGCTCTTCGTCCGCGGTGGCGCGCGAGGCTCACGCCTCTCAGCCGAGCTGCCCGGCATCTCCATCACCGAAAACCGATTCTTCTTTGCGCTCGAGGCGGGGGCCTTCTTCTAATCATGCGACTCCTTCGACTGACCTGCTTCCTCTCCGCGCTCGTCCTGTTCACCGCTGCGCCCGCCCTCGCTCAGACGTGCTCCGCGCAGATCGGCGGCGTGCAGTGCAACGGCAACGACAACGAGAACGACTGTGACGGCGACGGCTGCCGCCGAGGCTTCGGCGACTGCAACGACTGCGACTCCACCATTCGTGGGCCTGCGTGCCCGGGTGGCGGGCCTCGCATGCCGCCGATCCCTGGAGGCGCAGGGCCGGAGATCTGCGACGGCAAGGACAACAACTGCAACGCGGGCGTCATCGACGAAGGCCCGACGGGAACGCCAGGCACCGTCGACGGCGGCATCGCCTGCACCATCGGAAGCAACCAGGGCGTCTGCCGGCCGGGCACCACCGCGTGTCTGGGCGTGATGGGCGTCGTCTGCCAACAGAACGTGATGTCGTCGATGGAGGTCTGCGACGGTCGCGACAACGACTGCGACGGCGACACCGACGAGACCGGCGGCTCGGGCAGCCCGAAGCTGACGCAGAACTGTTACCCGACGCCCGTCGCCACCTTCGGCACGCCGAACGTCGGCGTCTGCCGCAACGGCCAGCAGGCGTGCAACTCGGCCGCGAACTCCGGAGTCGCGAGCTACACCGCGTGTGGAGTCTGCGGCGCCCTGGCCACCTGCATGACGCCCGTCACCGCAGCGAACCCGCCTGGCGGCAACGAGGCGACCTGCAACGGCGCTGACGACGACTGTGACGGCACCAACGACGACGGCGTGCCCGGCGTCGGCGCGGCGTGCACCGTGGGGGGCCAGCAGGGGCGCTGCGCGCAGGGCACGCAGCAGTGCAGCGGCGGCGGAGGGCTCACCTGCACGCAGGTGAACATGCCGCAGATGGAGACGTGCAACGGCATCGACGACGACTGCGATGGCTTCATCGACGAGGTGGGCGCGACCGACTTCCCGAAGCTGAAGCGCTCGTGTTTCCCCGGCCCCGGGACGGCAGGGCAGGGCATCTGTACGAATGGTGAGCAGGCGTGCAACGCGGCGGTCGGCAGCGGCGTGTCGTCGTTCACTGCGTGTGGCTCGTGCGGCGCGCTGGCGACGTGCTCCAGCCCCGTCACCGCAGTCGCCGAGGTCTGCGACACCCTCGACAATGACTGCGACAACGTCGTCAACAACGGCAACCCCGGTGGTGGCGCGGCGTGCACCAACATGGCGGCCTTCGGCGTCTGCCGCGCAGGAACGCAGACGTGTCAGGCGAACGGGACGATCGCGTGCAACTCGACCATCGCGCCCGGCTCGCAGACCGAGGTCTGTGACGGCCTCGACAACGACTGCGACAACGCGGTCGACGAGACGGCAGGCGTCGGCAGCCCGACCTTGAGCCGGGTCTGCTACGCCGGCCCGAACGGCACCTTCACGGGCACCTGCGGCGCCAACCCCAACGCGTGTAGCCCTCGCGGGGAGTGCCGCGGCGTGACGCAGGTGTGCCCAGGCGTTGGTGGCTTCCCCGCCTGTGGCGCCGCCACGTCGGGCGCCGACGGTGGCACCCAGCGCTTCAACGTGGCCGAGATCTGCAACGGCCGAGACGACGACTGCAACGGCGCCAATGACAACGGCGCGGCGGGCACTGGCGGCATGTGCAGCAACGACGCCGGCGTCGGCGCGTGCACCGGCGGCACCGTGCAGTGTGTGGCTGGCGCGCTGGTCTGTCAGGGCGCCGGCGGGACCGCGGAGATCTGTGACGGCATCGACAACGACTGCGACGGCGACGTCGACGAGTCTGGCGCTCCCGGCAGCTTGAGGTTGTCGAGGCTCTGCTACGGCGGCCCCGCGGGCACCTTCACCGGCTCGTGCCAGACGATGCCTCCCGCGACCAACTGCGCGCCTCGCGGCATCTGCCGTGGCGTGCCCATCTTCTGTCAGGGCGCGGCGTTCCCCGCGTGCTCGATGGCGACGATGGCTCCCGACGGCGGCGTCCAGGTCTTCCCCGGCATCGAGGTCTGCAACACGCTCGACGACGACTGCGACGGCACGCTGAACGACGGCCTCTCGGGCATGGCGTGCGACACGGGCCTGCAGGGCGTCTGCCGGCCGGGGACGGAGCAGTGCACTCCGGCCGGCAATATCCTCTGTGTTCGCAACCGCGACGCTGGCCCCGAGCTCTGCAACACCCAGGACGACGACTGCAACGGCATTCCCGACGACAACGTCGCGCCGCGCATCTGCTTCGACGGCCCGGCTGGAACGTTCAACGGCCAGTGCGGCCTGTCCGACGGTGGCACCCAGGGCTCGGGCGCGCAGTGTCTGACGCGTGGCCTCTGCCGTTCGTCCACCCAGCAGTGCAATGGCGCGGGCAACTGGCTCGCGTGCGGTCTCGGCCTGCCCGGCAACCAGCAGCAGCTGCTGCCCACGGCTGAGATCTGCAACGGCCTCGACGAAGACTGCAACGGCTCGGCTGACAACGGGCTCATCGTCGATGCCGACAACGACATGGTGCGCGCGTGCGGCACCTGCGGCGCCAACCCCGACGGCGGCTGTGACTGCGCCGACAACAACCCCAACGTGCGCCCCGGCCGCATCGAGCTCTGCAACGGGCTCGACGACAACTGCAACAGCGGCGTCGACGAGGCCTCGACGGGCGTCGGGAAGATCTCTCAGAACTGCTACTCCGGCCCCGCCAACACGGCAGGCCGCGGCGTCTGCGTGCAGGGCAGCCAGGAGTGCAACGCCACGCCTGACGGCGGCATGGCCACCTTCGGCGCCTGCATGGGCGAGCGCGTGCCCTCGATGGAGACGTGCAACATGTTGGACGACGACTGCGACGGCACCGTCGACGACGGCTTCGACGTCGACAACGACACCTTCCGCGTCTGCATGGCGTGCGGCTTGTCGATGAACTGCGACTGCGACGACACGAACCCCAACATCCGCCCGGGCGCGACGGAGCTCTGCGACAACGTCGACCAGAACTGCAACGGCCGGCTCGACGACGTCACGCCGCGCGGCTGCTTCGCCGACCCGGCGGGCATGATTCCTCCGCCCACCACGTACACCGGCACCTGCCCTGGCCCGACCTGCGTGCCCAAGGGCGTCTGCCGCACCGGCACCCAGAGCTGCACCATGGCTGGCGACTGGGGCTCGTGCATGAACGTGACGCTGCCCCGCGCCGAGCAGTGTGACGGCACCGACGACGACTGTGATGGCACCGTCGACAACGGCACCTTCGACGTCGACATGGACCGGTACGTGTCGTGCGCGCTCTGCGGCAACCGCGTCGCGCCCGACGGCGGCATCGGCTGTGACTGCAACGACGCCAACGCGGCCATCAACCCTGCGGCGCCTGAGATCTGCGACGGCATCGACAACAACTGCGACATGGTCGTCGATGGCACCGACACGGCCTGCTACTCGGGCCCGCCGCTCACCCGTTCGCAGGGCCTCTGCGTCGACGGTCTGCAGACGTGCACCAACGGAATGGGCAGCGGCGTCTGCCGCATGGAGCGCCTGCCCACTGCGCTCCCCGACGGCGGCTCTCCGGCCTTCCAGCCCGACGCCGGCGTCAACGACCCTGAGTTCCGCTGCGATGGCATCGACGAAGACTGCGACGGCGTCGTCGATGACGGCTTCGACCAGGACGGCGATGGCGTGACGACCTGCCAGAACGACTGCGACGACACCGACTCGTTCAACAAGCCGGGCGGCAAGGAGATCTGCGACTGCAAGGACAACAACTGCAACGCGACGGTGGACGACGCCGACGCGTGCCGCGGTGCCCCGTGCTTCGACTTCGACGGCGACGGGTTCACCAACTGTCAGGGCGACTGCAACGACGACCCGAACGGTGGCGGCCGTACGGTCGGCCCGACGAAGAGCGAGCGCGTGGGTGACGGCCTCGACAACGACTGCGACGGGCAGGTCGACGAGAACACCGACGAAGACGGCGACGGCTTCACCACCGGCGGAGCGATGGCGACGCGCGACTGCAACGACAAGCTCGGCGACGTCAACCCGGGCGCGGTCGAGCGCTGCGACGGCTTCGACAACAACTGCGACGGCGTCGTCGACGAAGGCTTCGACCAGGACATGGACTTCGTGGCGGTCTGCGCTGGTGACTGCAACGACATGAACCCGGCCATCAACCCGACGCGCGCCGAGGTGTGCGGCAACGCCGCCGACGACAATTGTGACGGCCGCATCGACGAAGACACCGACAACGACGCCGACGGTGTCAGCACCTGCGCGGGTGACTGCAACGACTTCAACGCCTCGGTGCACGGCGCCGCAGGGCCCATCTCAGCCGCGATGGAGGTCTGCGACGGCCAGGACAACAACTGCAACCGGCTCTTCGACGAGGGCTTCGACGTCGACAACGACGGCACGCCCGGCTGCTTCGGCGACTGCGACGACACCAACGTGAACATCGGGCCGCGCTCCTTCGAGGTGCCAGCCAACATGATCGACGACGACTGCGACGGGCAGACCGACGAGGGCCAGGCCGACCGCGACATGGATGGCTTCTCGCCGACGTGTGGCGACTGCAACGACTTCGACTCGCGCATCAACCCGCGCGCGATGGAGGTCTGCAACCGCGTCGACGACAACTGTGACGCCTACGTCGACTCGGCGCCCGGCCGCTTCAACCTCTGCTCGGTGTGCTTCGATGCCGATGGCGACGGGCAGACCAACTGCGACGGCGACTGCAACGACGCCGACCGCGCCATCTTCCGCGGCGCGCCCGAGGTCTGCGACCTGAAGGACAACGACTGCGACATGCAGGTCGACATCGACCCGAGCACCGGCCGGCGCGTCTGCACCGGCATGGAGGACGCTGGCGTCGACGGCGGCGCCGATGCGGGCTCCGACGGCGACGGTGGCACCATCGCGCCTGACGGTGGTGGCATGACGGGCGAAGACGACGCGGGCATCGTGGGCCCGATGACGCCGGGCGTGGTGACGACTGGCTGCGGCTGCGGTGCGACCGACGGCAGCGCGGTGCTCCTCGCCATGGGCGTGTTGACGGTCTTCGCGCGTCGGCGCCGCCAGCTCCGTCGGGCGGCTGTCACGCGTGGGGGCGCCTTCTTCACGCTCGCGCTCGTCGCGCTCCTCACCACGGGCTGTCCGTCGTCGCTCACCACGCCGATGTTCGGCAGCGACGGCGGCTCGACGGGTGGCGGCGCAGGTGGAGGTTCCGGTGATGGTGGCGCCGACGCCGACGCCGGTTTCGACGCCGGCTTCGTCGAGCCCGAGAACTGGCCGTGCCCGGGGCTCGCGCCGCAGACCCAGGTGCCGCGCAGCGTGCCCGGCACCACCAACCTCTTCGCCCTCTCGTCGCGCTTCGCGGTCGTCGAGAACGCAGCGGCGAATGCGCTCGTCTACGGTGACGACTCGGCCGACCTCGCTGGCTTCGTGTTGCAGCGAGACATTCCCAGCTCGGTCGACCCGCTCAACCCGAGCAGCCTCGAGGTCGTCGCCAACGCCGAGGTCGACGCGCTCATTCAGCTCAGCGGCTCACCGCTCGTGCGCGACCGCCTGGAGCGCTCGAGCCGCATCTTTGTCAACGCCGACCGCCCGCTGCGCGTGTTGCGCACGTTGTCGACGTCACAGCTGCTCACCTTCGGCACGCCCACCACGGCGTTCGCGGTGCGCAACCGCCTCCTCGGGGTTCTCGCGGGCAAGGACCCCGGCATGCTCGGCACGGTGCCGATGGGCCCTGCGACCGCGACCCAGGACGTCGAGCAGATCGTCAACCTCTTCTTCCGGTTTGGCAGCGGCAAGCTCTTCATCGGCGTCGTCGTCTCTCCGTCGACGAAGCTGCGTGAGAACCTCGCGCCGCTGAACGACTTCTCGAACGGCTCGCACCTGGCCGACGAGAGCGCCGCGCTCGCGACGCGCTGTGAGAAGCGCACCACGCCCGCGCTCAAAACCGACTTCCTCTTCGTCATCGACAACACCATCTCGATGGTCGAGGAGCAGCAGGCGCTCCAGGAGGCCTCCGACGGCCTCTTCGCCGCGTTCCAGCGCGCGGGCCTCGACTTCCGCCTCGGCGTGGTGACGACGGACAGCGACATTCTTCGCGGCAACGGCTTCGTCACCACCCTCAACGACTTCAAGGCCGCGGCGCGCGTCGGCCTCGACGGCAACACCACCGAGCTCGGCATCGAGTTCGGCCTGAGGGCGCTGCGCCGGGCGCGCATGTCGATGGTGCCGAACCTGACGTTGCGCGACCCGATGACGACTGGCCTCGTCGTCATCTTCATGTCGGACGAGGACAACAAGAGCATCCGTCCCGGTACGTTCGGCTCGTACATCTCCGACTACCGCCTCGAGGGCGCGGTGACGTTCTCCATCGTGGGGCCCAAGCCGACGGGGTGCATTCGTGTCGGTCGCGGCGAGGCACAGCCGGGCGATCAGTACATCGACCTCGCCAACGGTACCGGGGGCAGCTCGGGCAGCATCTGCAACCCGAACCTCACCGAGGTCATCGAAGAGGTCGTCATCGGTGCGCTCGGGGCGTCGAGCCGGTCAGCGCTGGAGCGTCGCCCCATCTCGGGCTCGCTGGCCGCCCGCACCATGATGGAGCTGATGCGAAACCGCTCGAACGGCTTCGACTACGAGCCTGCCGCGAACTCGATTCTCTTCTTCGGCATGGCCGCGCCTTCGGTGGGCGGGCCGTACGACGCCGCGTACCAGTTCTTCAACTACATCGACTGACCGGAGCCGTTCATGGTCGCGCTGCTCGTCTCTCTCTCCGTCTTCGCGGGAGCGCCACGCGGCCTCGCCGTGAAGGACTCCCTCGAGCTCGTCACGCAGGTCGACGCGCGACTGGCGAAGTGGATGACGCATGGTGGAGACCGCAAGGCGCAGCTCGCGAACAAGCAGGAGCTGACGGTCTTCGCCGCGACGTTCCCCGTTCAGCCTGACGACCGGAAGCGGCTCATCGCGGCGATGCTCAAGGAGCAGAACGACAAGCCCGAGCTGAAGACCTTCGTTCCAGTGAAGGCGCTCGTGACGGTGACGAGTCAGACGTCGCTCGACTTCTTCGACGCCGAGGCGCGTCGCTGCTCGATGGGCTTCGCGGCGGTCGGGAAGGAGCAACGCCTGGTGCTCCTCGGCGGGCCGTTCACCGACGACCGGACGCTCGAGAAGGAGATCGCGTCGGCAAAGTCGCTCGAGGGCACCGTCGCCCTCTTCGAGAAGAAGGACGGCGCGTGGGCTGCCGTCGACCTTCCCGCGCCGCCGCCGCCCACCTGTCTCGACCTGCTCAAGAAGGCCGCGAAGGCTGTCCTCACCGCAGAGGAGTCGTACCTCGCCGAGAAGGACTCGTACTCGAAGGACCTCTCGGAGCTCGGCGTCAACGTGAAGGACCTCGGGTTGAGTTCGGTGAAGATCGAACTGAAGGGCGCCGGCCCCACGGGAACCTTCACCGCCGAGGTCGCCGCGAAAGACGGCGTCGTGCGCATCAACGAGCAGGGAGAGACGACCGTCGTGAAGCCCTGCGCGGCGCCCTGACGTCCGACTGAGGCGTCGCGGAGCCTGAAGCAAAGGCATGAAGAGGTTTTCCCCGGGCCGTGTTGCGCCGCCCGTTTCGAGGCGCTACTCCGCGCTCGGGGAGAAAACATGACCACTCATTCACGGTTTTTCCGGGCGTTCGCCGCTGTCCTCATGGCCGGCTGTGGAGCGCCCGAGCCGACCTTCCAGGTCCGCGAGACGGTGCAGCAGCTCTACGTCACGCACGCCGAGCCGGGCGCCACGCTCGAGGTCTCGCGCAACGGCACGCCCGTCACCACCGGCGTCGCCGACGAGCGCGGCAGCCTCGTCGTACGTAACCTCGAGCCGGGCAGCGGCTACGTCGTGAAGGTGCAGGGCGCGAAGGAGCAGACGCGGACCCTCACGGTGAAGTCCGTCGAGTCGAGCACGCCGAAGGCCGAGCTCTACACGGGCCAGACGCTCAAAGAGGGCTTCAACTACCTCACGATGCGCGACGGCACGACGCTGTCGGCGTGGGTGACGTTGCCGAAAGGCAAGGGGCCGTTCCCGACGGTGGTGAACTATTCGGGCTACGCGGCGTCCCGGCCCGGCGAGCCCATCAAGGACTTCGCGTTTCTGTGCGACGAGTTCCCCGTGGTGTGCGCCACGCCGCAAGACGCCTCGGCGTTGTTCGCCGGCATTATGGGCTACGCGACGGTCAGCGTGAACATGCGCGGCACCGGGTGCTCCGGCGGCGCGTACGACTACTTCGAGACGCTCCAGCTTCTCGACGGCTACGACGTCATCGAGACGGTCGCCGCGCAGAGCTGGGTGATGCACCACCAGGTCGGCATGGTGGGCCTCTCGTACCCCGGCATCTCGCAGCTCTTCGTCGCGGCGCAGCGCCCACCCGGGCTCGCGGCCATCGCGCCGATGTCGGTCATCGGCAGCACCACGACGACGTTGCTCCCCGGCGGCATCTTGAACGACGGCTTCGCGCTGTCGTGGGTGAAGAACGTGTTGAGCAAGGCCGTACCCTATGGCCAGGGCTGGGAGCAGGCGCGCGTCGATGGTGGCGACGAGACGTGCCGCGAGAATCAGCTGCTCCACGGTCAGCTCGTCGACAACGTCGCGCAGGCCCGGATGATCGAATTCCACGACCCGGCGCAGCACGACCGCTTCGACCCGACCCACTTCGTCGACCGCATCCAGGTGCCCACCTTCCTCACCGGCGCGTGGCACGACGAGCAGACGGGGCCGTACTTCTTCCTGCTCTTCGACAAGTTCACCGGCAGCGACGCGGTTCGGTTCACCGCCCTCAACGGCGTGCACATCGACGGCTTCGCGCCCGAGGTGCTCGCCGAGTGGCACGCGTTCCTCGAGCTGTTCGTCGCCAGGCGCGTGCCGAGAGACCCGGCGACGTTCCGCAACTTCAGCCCGTTCATCTTCGACGAGGTGTTCAAGTCGAAGCAGACGATGCCGCCGACGAAGTGGTCGTCGTTCACCTCGAAAGAAGAGGCGATCGCCGCGTGGAAGGCCGAGCCGCGGCTGAACGTCATCTTCGAGAGCGGGGCTGGCGATGCGAAGGACCTCGGGGCGCCGCGCGGCACCTTCACGCACGGCTTCCGGCAATGGCCGCCCGAGGGGCAGCGCGCGAACGTGCTCTTCCTGCAGGCCGACGGAACGCTGAGTGACGCGATGCCGCCGCCGATGATGATGCCGTCGAGGTTCCTGCACGACCCGCTGTCCGGCACGCGCGGCATCCTCGGCATGGGTGGAGACGTCTGGGACAAGCTGCCTCGCTACGAGTGGCGTGACTCGATGGCTGACCACGCGGTGGTCTTCGAAGGCGGCACGTTCGCGCGCGACACGGTGTTGCTCGGCACGGCGAGCGTCGACCTCTGGTTCCAGGCGCCGGTCGACGACGCGGACCTGCAGGTGACGTTGAGTGAAGTGCGCTCCGACGGAAAAGAGGTCTACGTGCAGTCAGGGTGGCTGCGGGCGGGGCATCGTCAGCCGGGTCCGGGCGCCACGGAGCTGTGGCCCGCGCAGTCGTACTCCCGCGAGGCCTGGGCGCCGCTTCCGCTGAACGAGTGGGCGCAGGTTCGCATCGGCACGGCAGGCTTTGCCCACGTGGTGCGCGCCGGCTCGAAGGTGCGTGTGACGGTCGATACGCCGGGTGGAACGCGCGCCGACTGGCGCTTCGCCGTCAAGCGCTACCCCGGAGAAGTGGCCTACCTCGTGGGCCACGACGCGCAGCACCCGTCACGCCTGGTGTTGCCCGTCGTCGACAACGTCGCCGTCCCGTCGATGCCGCCGCCGTGCCCGTCGTTGCGTGGGCAGCCGTGCCGTGACGTTCGCCCGCACGTGAACCTCGTCGGCACGGGTCGCTGAACCAGAGACCCGCGGCGGCCCCCGCCGCAGCACCACGACGACTTCGGGGAAGCGCGCTGCGCGTGGAGAGGGCGGAGCACGGGCTCGCACGACGTGGGGCGCTTCGAGTGAGGGGATTGAGGGCTCCCCGGCGTTCGCTCGCTACGGCGCTGGGGTCGGCGCGAGCTCGAGCTGCACTTCGTTCGTGCGCATGAACCACGGCGTGTACGGCGGGTCGTACCGGGCCCACACCGGCTCGCCGACCGTCGTCAGGCCCGCAGCCGTCACCCGCTTCTTCAGCTTGTCGAGGTGCTCGACGTAGTTCGCCTCTGACCAGGTGCCCGAATAGCGAAGTACGGCCATCGTCTTCGGCGCCACCTCACGCAACGTCACGCGCGCGTCGTTGGGGACGGGGAGCGTCTGCATCGTCCACGACGACGGCATCGAGAACTGCACCACCCACTTCGAGCCGCTCGCCACTTGAGTCACGGGTGACGTCATCGCGATGCGCTGCGACTGGGTGACGGGGGCCGTCATGGCGATCTCCTTCTTCGCCGTGTTGCCGCCGAAGATGTACCCGCCGAGGCGACCGAAGGCCTGGTTGCCGGCTTCTCCGCGGCTCGCTTCGACCTCGGTCTCGGCGACGACGAAGCCCGCGTATTGCCGCACCTCGAAGCCGTCGTACTTCTTCAGCACCTCGTACTTCGGAGATTCCGTGGCCATCGCGAGCGCGCTCCAGGTGAGGACGGCGAAGACTGAGAGTCGTGCACCCATGCGTCATCACTAACGAGGCGAACGTTCAGCGCCAGCAGGACCCGCGAACTGTCAGCGCGCGCGAGTCAGGCGGCGCACCGCGTCGACCAGCTCCGTCTCGTTCAGGTTCGCGAAGCCAAGCCTCAGGTTCGGTAGACGTCTGCGCGTCGGAGAGAACGCGCGGCCCGGGAAGAACCGCACGCCTGCGACCAGCGCCCTCGCTGCCCACGCCTCGACGTCGAGCGCCGGGTCGACGTGCGCCCAGAGCCCCAGCCCTCCGCGTGGAACGTCGAAGGTGAGCGTGTCGCCGAGCTGGCGGCGCAGGAGCTCGACCAGCAGGTCTCTGCGCGCGAGGAAGACGCGCCGGGCTTTGAGCGAGTGGCGCTGCACCTCGCCGTCCTCCACCATCTGGGCGAGCGCGCGCTCGAGGCCCGCGTCACCGGTGCGGTCGACCTGCCCGCGCACGGCCAGCAGCGTGTCTCGCAGCGCCGGCGGGGCCACCACGAAGCCGGTACGGAGGCCCGGCGCGAGCGCCTTCGACAGCGTGCCGACGTAGACGACGACGCCCGAGGTGTCCTGCGACGCGAGCGGCAACACCGGCGGCCCGTCGAAGGTGAACTCGAAGTCGGTGTCGAGCTCGATGACCGCGAACCTTCGGCGACGCGCGAGCTCGAGCAGCGCCAGCCGTCGTCGCGCCGACAGCGTCACCGTCGTCGGGTCCTGCGTATGCGGCGTCACCAGCACGGCCTTGAGCGCGCGAGGCCGCGACAGCTGCTCCACCACGAGCCCTTCACCATCGACGGGAATCGGCACCACCTTCACGCCGAGACACGCGAACGCGTCGCGATACGACGGGTAGCCGGGCGCCTCGACGGCGATGGCGTCGCCCGGCCGGGTCAACGCGAGCGCGAGCAGATGCATCGCGAGCTGGCTGCCTCGGGTGATGAGCACGTCGTCGGCCGTCACCGCGAGGCCACGGCGTGAGGCGAGCTGCGAGGCGAGCGCCCGTCGAAGCCGCTCGTCACCCGCCGGGTGCCCGAAGCCCAGCAGCTGCCCCTTCGTCTGTCTCAAGGAGCGCCGGTACGCGCGTGCCAGCGCCGCCGCGTCGAAGAGCCGGGGGTCCGGCAGCCCCGCGCTGAAGTCGAGCACGCCTTTCGGCACCGCCTCGAAGGCGCGAGAGGCGCCGGGCCACGGACGCACCGGAAAGCCCAGGCGCGTCTTCGGCGTCGCCACCGCCACGTCAGCCGAGAGCGGGAGCGACGAGGTGACCCTCGACGGCAGGCCCTGATGCGTCTGGAGCCAGCCCTGCGCTTCGAGCTCCTCGACGGCGGCGATGACGGTGTTGCGGTGAACGCCCAGGGTCTCCGCGAGCGAGCGGGTGCCGGGCAGCGACGCCCCTGGCGGGAGCCGGCCGGAACGAATCGCCAGCACCACCTGCTGCACGAGCTGCTGCGGCAACGAGACGTGGGAGTGGCGATCGAGCTCGAGCTGCATGCGAGCGAGAACAGCACGTCACTGGTCCAAAGGAAATGTCGAGACTGGTCCTGTCGTGATGGACCAGTCAAAGGCACGGTCCGCTCCATCGCTGAACCACCGAAGGAGCCCGTCATGACCCACCGCGCCGCCGCCCTCATTCTCGCCCTCTGCTGTGCCTGTGGCCTCGAGGCGCCGCCGGTTGGAGGCGTCATCACCATCTCTCCCGAAGACCTCGAGCAGGGAGAGGTGCAGTCCGAGCTGCGGCTCGCGAAGGAGGACCGCAGCGACACCCTCGACGTGATGTCGTGGAACGTCGAGTGGCTGGGCTCGGTCGAGAACGGGCCGACCGACGAGGCGCTGCAGCAGGCGAACGTCGCGAAGGTGCTGAAGCAGACCGCGCCCGACCTCATCGGCCTGGTCGAGGTTGTTTCGGAAGACGCTTTCACCGCAGTCGTCGCGAAGCTGCCGAGCCATCGCGGCCTGCTGGTGACGGCTCCCACCGTCGCCTCGGGCAGCGCGTACTACTCGGCGAACGAGCAGAAGGTCGGGCTGGTCTACCACCAGCGCTTCACCGTCGAGTCGGCGCGCGTGGTGTTGGTCGACTCCCAGTATTCGTTCGCTGGCCGGCCTCCGCTCGAGGTGAGGCTGCGCTTCGAAGAGAACGGCAAGCCGCGCACGCTGGTGGTGGTGGTCGCGCACTTCAAGGCCATGGCGAACCTCGACGGCTACACGCGCCGCACCGAGGCCGCCGCCGCCATGAAGCGCTGGCTCGACGCCGAGTACTCGGGCCGCTGGGTGCTCGTCATCGGTGACTTCAACGACGACCTCGACGTGTCGACCTATCGCCGCAGCGCGACCCCGTTCGCGCCATTCCTCGCCGACTCGAATTACCGCTTCACCACTGACGCGCTGACGAAGGCGAACGTGTCGACGACGCTGACCTTCTCGTCCACCATCGATCACCACCTCGCCACGGCGTCGCTCGCGTCACGCTTCCTCGAGGGCTCGGCGAAGGTGGTGAAGGTGCCCGACGTCATCCCCGACGCAAAGACGACGACGAGCGATCATCTGCCGGTGTTGACCCGGTACGACCTGCGCTGATTCTAGCGAAGCGACGCGAGGTCGCGCACCACGGCCTCGAGCCCGACCGTCACGCGCGCCAGTCGAGCGAAGTCCATCGTCGCGGGCAGGTCGGTGGCCTCGTGGTAGTGCGGGTTTCGAAACGGCGCGGTGTCGGTCACCATCAGCGCCTGGTAGCCGGCTCGCCAATACGGGCCGTGGTCCGACCAGTCGATGCCCTTGATGAAGCGCGGCGGCGTCGAGCCCTCTGACGCAATCGTCGCGTGCGCGCGGAACGTGCCGGCGACCTGGTGCGCGAGCGCTCTGGACTCGGTGTCGGCGACGAACCCGATGAAGTGGCCGGTCGATGGGTAGAAGGTCGAGAACGGCCACGGGTAGTGCTGGGTGTTCGGCGCGTCGGTGAAGTACCCCATCGTCTCGAGCGAGAGCATCGCGCGCACGTCGTCACCGCGGGCCCGAGCGTTCTTCGCCGAGACGTCGCTGCCCATGGCTGGCGTGCGGAAGTAGGGCGGCTCCTCGTTGGTGAAGAAGATGAAGCGAACCGTGCGGGCCTGTGGCGTCGCGTGGAGCGACCGCGCGAGGGCGAGCGCGACGGCGACTCCCGAGGCGTTGTCGTCTGCGCCAGGCGTGCCTTCGGCCGAGTCGTAGTGCGCTCCGATGATGACGAGCTCTTTCGGCGCGCGCGTACCGGGCAGGTCGGCGACGAGGTTCTTCACCGCGCGGCCGTTCACCTCGTACGGCTCGGGCGTGAAGGCGTAGCCCGCGTCGAGGAGCTCGCCTTCGACCCAGCTCGCAGCGGCTTCGAGCTTGGCGGGCGTGTTGCCGAGATTTCGCTCGCCGATGCCGACCGCGAGGTGCGTGACGTCAGCCTCGAGCGACTTCGCGAGCGCGGCTTCCTCGGCGGTGAGCGCAGGCGCAGGCCCCGCGAAGGACGCGCCCGGCATCGTCGTCATCTGGGTGAGGCACGAGAAGCCGGAGCCGCCGATCAGCACGACTCCGACCAACGCGATCAAGCCGCCGCGACGGGCGGCGGTCACTTGCCGAACAGCGCCTTGTAGAGCGTGTCGACGGTCGGCTTCGAGGTGTCGTACAGCTCAGCGTCGCGGAGGTGGGCCTGCGTGCGGGCGTCGATCTTCTTGTAGTCCTTGCGCACCTTGGCGTCGGCGTCGGCGGTCTTCTCCTGGAGCTCCTGGTACGCCTTGAGGACGTCGCCCTTGCGGAGGACCGTCGGGTCGTCGGTGACGCGCTTCTCGATGCTGTCGAACTTCGAGCGCCACGCGGGGTAACCGCCACCAGAAGGAATGGCAGGGGGCGGCGGCTTGGGCGAGTCGGGCTCCACGGCCTTCACGACCGGCTTGGGGTCTTCCTTCGGGTCTTCGGGAGGAGGCGGCGGCTTCTTCGCGTCGACCTTGACCTCGTCGGTGCCCTTCTTGACCTCGTCGGCGCCCTTCTTGACCTCGTCAGCGCCCTTCTTCACCTCGTCGGCCCCCTTCTTGACGACCTCGTCGGCGCCCTTGGTGGCCGCCTTGATCTGCTCGGCGTTCTTCTTCGCCGATTCGAGGGTGGTCTTGAACGCGTCCTCGGCGACCTTGATGCTCTCCGCAGGAGTTCCCGCCGCCCGCATCTGCTCGATGCTGTTCTTGGTCGCGACCAGCGCGGCCTTGGTGCCTTCGTCCAGGCCCTCGGGAATCTCGAGGTCGTCGCTGTCACCACTCGAGCCCGACGTGGAGCCAGACGTCGAGGCCACTCCACCCATGCCGCCACCACCTGAGAGCGCGCCGGGAATCCCAGCGAGCGCCGAGAGGGCGGTCAGCGCGAGCAGCACGAGGCCGACGATCTTCACCCACTTCGCCGTGTTGAAGGCTTCCATCCACTTGATGAAGACGAAGAGGCTCAGCGCGCCGGTGGCCGCCGACAGCACGACGGGAATGAGGCCGATGAAGGGAATGCCAAACCGCGCGCGAACGGCGGTGATGATGATGGCGAGGCCGCTCGGGAGCACCGCGAGGATGATCGAGGTCTGCGTCTGCAGGAAGTAGTTGGTGCGGCCGCGCGCGTCGCTCTCGCCCTTGAACAGCTTCTCGATGACCCACTTGAAGAGCGGGTGCCAGATGAAGCCGGTGATGACCGACGCGACCACCGCGACGACCGCGCCGACGACCAGACCGCTGATGAGGCTGCCGACGCTCAAGGCGCCGAGGACGAGCTGTGAGATGAGACCCGCAATGAAGCCCATCGCGCCCGAGAACAGGTTGCCGGGGAGCGCCCAGGCAATCAGCTCCATGCGGCCCATCGGGTCGCGAGGCTGCTCCTCGATGGCTTTGCGGATGGTGCCGAAGGGGTTCAACAGCAGCAGCGGCACGTTGACGAGGTAGTACGCGATGGCCTTGGGCACGCCGGCCATCACCTGGCCCACGCTCGCGTTGGCCATCTCTTCTTCGTCGCCGCCTCCACCGGCCTCCGGGCCAGCGCGGGTCGGCTCACGGCTCGGAGCCGCAGGAGCCAGCTTCTGGCCAGCGGGCTTCTTGGCCGGTGGCGGCGCGGACTTGGCAGCGGCCTTGGGCGCGGCCTTCGCGGGCGCCTTGCGCTCCGGCTCCGTCATGGGCGGATCGTCTTGCTGATCGTCGCCCTCGTCGCCGGCGTCGTCTTCGACGACCTTGAGCACTTCGAACTTGCGCTTCGAGAGCTGGAAGACGTCGCCCGGCAGAATTTCGGTCGCGTCGCCGATGCGCTCGTTGGCGAGCATGGTGCCGTTCGAGCTGCCGAGGTCTTTCAGGAACCAGGCGCCGGCTTCACAGAACACTTCGGCGTGGCGCTTCGACACGCCCATGTCGGCCACCTGCACCTGCGCATCTCCGCCTTCGCGGCCGAAGGTCATGCCCTCTTCGGGAACGGTGATGAGCTTCTGGCTCGCGAGGTCTTTCAGCTGAAGGAACATGTACATGACCTACCGCACCTCAGGCGGGCCTCCCAGTGTTGCGAACGTGTGGGTTCGGTCGGACTGGAAGGGGTGGAAAATGGGAAAAACCGGGGTTGACGTGCGTCGATGCAGCGACCTCTGAAACCGTGCACGAGGGAGCGCCGCGGCCTGCCACCTCCCGTGGGCAGTGGAAGGTCCAGGCACCATTCCAGCGGCGCCAACACCCGCGATCACGGAGCGCCCTGGGTGGCACACCGGTTGCGAGGTGGCCGGGCATGCACCGCGTCTGGTTTACACTGTTGTTCGCGATGGCCGGCGGGTGCGCTGGCGACATCTTCGGTGGCGGAGCATCCGGCACGCGCTCGACCCCGGGTGACGTCACGAAACCTCCGCGCCAGATGGGGACGCCGCCCACGCCGACGCCGGCTCCAGTGGAGCTGCCGGTCGTTCCTGTCACCGCGCTCCGGCGCCTCACCGCGGCTGAGCTCGATCGCACCCTCGAGGACCTCACGGGCGATCGTTCGCGCCTGGCCGTCACGCTCCTGCCGGGCACCACCTTCACGCCGTTCGACAACGACACCGCGCTGCAGCAGCCCTCAGCCATCTGGGTCGAGGCGGTCGAGCGCCTCGCCGACACCATCACCACGCAGACCCTCTCGGACCCTGCACGTCGGCAGCGCGTGCTGCCCTGCACGCCGACGAGCAACCAGGACCTCGCCTGCCTCGACCGCTTCATCACGTCGTTCGGCCGCCGGGCGCTGCGCCGGCCGCTGACCGCCGCCGAGGTGACCGAGTTCCGCAGCCTGCACACCCAGGCGCTCGAGCGCGGAGACTTCATGACCTCCGTCGCGCTCATCATGCGCCGCCTGTTGCAGGACCCCGAGCTGCACTTCCGCGTCGAGCTGGGTTCGCCCGAGGTTGATGGGTCGCTGAAGCTCAACGCGTTCGAGGTCGCGAGCCGGCTCTCGTTTTTCCTGCAGGGCAGGGCGCCCGCCGACTGGTTGCTCGACGTCGCGGCGAGCGGCGCGCTGGGGACGACCGAGGGCGTCCGCACCGCGGCGACCCGCCTCGTGAGCGAGCCAGCCGGGCGAGCGCGCGTCGAAGAGTTCCACGCGATGTGGCTCGGCTATCTCACGCTGCCGCACGACGCCGCGCTCAACCAACGGCTCGTCACCGAGTCGACCGCGCTCGTTCGCCGCGTGGTGTTCGAGCAGCCGGGTGACTACCGCAGGCTCTTCCTCAGCACCGAGACGTACGTCGACCCCGCGCTCGCCACGCACTACGGGCTGCAGCAACCGGCTGGTGGTGCTGCGGGTTGGGTGCCGTACGGCTCGAGCGGGCGCAAAGGCATTCTCTCGCACGGCGCGTTGCTCTCGAACGGCGTGAAGCAGTCCGACACCAGCCCGACGCTGCGTGGGTTGTGGATTCGCAATCGCCTGTTCTGCTCCGAGGTGCCGCCACCGCCGCCGAACGTGGTCGCTGACGTGCCACCGCCCGCCCAGAATGGAGCCGTGTGCAAGAAGGCGCGTTACGCCGTTCACGACTCGGTGGCGAGCTGCGCGGCCTGTCACAACTCGATGGACCCCATCGGCTTCGGGCTCGAGCAGTTCGACCGCACCGGCAAGTTCCGCTCGGTCGAGGTCGACCACCCCGAGTGTCAGATCGACGGCAAGGGAGCGCTCGATGGTGTCGGCTCTTTCACCGGTCCAGGCGAGCTCGCGGACCTGATGATCACCACCGGCGCCGTCGAAGACTGCACCGTGAAGCAGCTCTTCCGCTTCGTGAACGGCCGTCGCGAACGTGGCGAAGACGCGCCGCTCCTCGCGCTGCTCACCGAGAAGTTTCACGCCGGCGGCCGGCGCTTCGATTCACTGCTGGTCGACGTGGTGAGCCACGACACGTTCCTCAAACGACGCCTGGAGGCCACCCCGTGAAGCGCGCTCCCCTGAGTCGTCGGTTCGTGTTGCGGGGCGCCGCAGGGGTGGGCATCGCGTTGCCCTTCCTCGAGGCGATGATGGGCAACGGAGCGCTCGCGCAGGCTGCGAGTCCGAAGCGCTACCTGTTGGGCTTCGCGGGGTGTTCGCTCGGTGGCTACGACGGCAACATCAACGACACCATCTTGCCTGACACGGTCGGCGCGGGCTTCGCGTTGAAGCCGGGCCTCGCGGCGCTCACTCCGGTGAAAGACCACGTCAGCCTCGTCACCGGCCTGCGAATTCCCACGGCCACCAACGGCGTCGTTCCCTCGGGTGGACGGCCGGTCGCGTTCCACGGCAACTCGCACGCACCGCAGCTGAGCGGCATGCGCACGACCAATGGCAACTTCGGTGGACCGTCGACGGAGCACATCGCGGGCGAGCTGCTCGGCACCACGACGTTTCCAGCGCTCGTCGTTCGGGTGCAGGTCTCGTCGTACGTCGGCGCGGCGTCGGCAGGCAGCGGAGAGGTCGTCTCGTACCGCCGCAACGGGACTTCGATTCAAGCCGTGCCCGCGCGGTACAGCCCGCAGCAGCTCTTCCAGGCGCTCTTCAGCAACTTCTCACCCGGAGGCCTCACGCCTGCGCAGGCCGCCGAGCAGGAGTGGCAGCTGAAGAACCGCAAGAGCGTGCTCGACAGCGTGAAGGGCCGGTACGAGCGCCTGTCGCCGAAGCTCGGTGCTGCCGACAAGCGTCGCGTCGACGATCATCTGCAAGAGGTCCGTGAGCTCGAGCGCCGCGTCAGCGCGATTCCTCCGCCCGTCGCCGGCGTCTGCCAACGCCCGATGGATCCCGGCGCCGATCCGTCGGTCGGGGGTGGTCAGGCGACGCCCAACGGCAACATCACCTACTCGCAGAACCTCGGGTACAGCGGCGAGGAGCAGCGCGCCGTCGCGATGGTCGACCTCGTGCACATGGCCATCGCGTGCGACCTCACCCGCAGCGTGCTGTTCCAGTTCACCAACCCGCAGAGCTTCATGAACATGGCGCAGACGACGGGGCAGCGGTCTGACCTGCACGAGCTCTCGCACGGCAGCCACGGCAACAGCACCGACTCGAACACCACCGTCGCGTTGGGCCGCGGCATCAACTGGCACATGAAGCACTGGGCCTCGTTGCTCGGGAAGCTGCAGGCGACGCGCGAAGGTGGCGGCACGATTCTGGACAACACGGCTGCGGCGTTCACCTTCGAAGGTGGGCACGGCTTCGACCCGGCGGATGGACGGATGATCAGCGCGCACAGCACCGAGAACATGGCGGTGGTGGTGGCGGGTGGCGCGGGAGGACTCCGCAAGGGCGTTCACCTTCGCGGCAACAACGGCCACCCGGCGAGCGTGTTGCTGAGCTGCCTGAAAGCGGTCGGCTCGACGCAGAGCGCGCTCGGAGAAATCAGCACCGAGATCCCCGGCCTGCGCGCCTGAGCGCCGGTCGAACGGACTGGAACGCGCTGCTTGATCATCTCTGCACAGCCGTTCAGTCTACGCGCCCATGACAGCCCCCCAGCTGCCCATCGACTTCTCGGCCTCGGCGCAGGTGCCGGTGCACGACGCGCTCGCCCCGTTTCACCCCGTGGTGCGCGCGTGGTTTCAGCAGACCCTGGGTGAGCCGACCGAGCCGCAGATTCGGGGCTGGCCGCTCATTCGTGCGCATCGTGACGTGCTCATCGCGGCGCCGACGGGCTCAGGCAAGACGCTCACCGCGTTCCTCGCCTGCCTCGACGAGCTGTTCAAGCTCGCGGCCGACGGGAAGCTGACCGACCAGACGCACGTGCTGTACGTCTCTCCGCTCAAGGCGCTGGGCAACGACGTGCAGAAGAACCTGCTCGAGCCGCTCGCGCAGTTGAAGGAGCGCGCGAAGGAGGCCGGCGTCGAGCTGCCCGAGATTCGCGTGATGGTGCGCTCGGGTGACACGAGCCCTGCCGAGCGGGCGCAGATGGTCAAGAAGCCGCCGCACATTCTCATCACCACGCCCGAGTCGCTGTACCTCTACCTCACGGCCGACAAGTCCCGCGCGACGCTGGCCTCGGTGCGCACGGTGGTGGTCGACGAGATTCACGCGCTCGCACGCGACAAGCGGGGCTCGCACTTCGCGCTCTCGATGGAGCGCCTCAAGTCGTTCATCACGAGGAAGGATCCAACGGCACGGCTCCAGTGCATCGGCTTGTCGGCGACGACGCGCCCGCTCGAGCGGCTCGCGCAGTTTCTCGTGGGCGGCTCCGAGGCGCCGTGTGAGCTCGTGCAGGTCGGTCACGTTCGGCCGTGGGAGCTGTCGCTCGAGACGCCGGAGGAAGAGCTCGGCGCGGTGCCGACGCACGAGATGTGGGGGCAGGTCTACGACCGGCTCGTCGCGCTGTCGGCGAGCCATCGCACGATGCTCATCTTCACCAATACGCGGCGCCTCTCGGAGCGGCTCGCGCACGACCTCGGTGAGCGCATGGGCCATGAACACGTGCGCGCGCACCACGGCTCGATGGCGAAGGAGCTGCGGCTGTCGGCGGAAGAGCTCCTCAAGTCCGGCAAGCTGAAGGTGATGGTGGCGACCGCCTCGCTCGAACTCGGCATCGACGTCGGCTCCATCGACCTGGTGGTGCAGCTCGGCAGCCCGCGAAACATCGCCGTGATGCTGCAGCGCCTGGGACGGTCCGGACATCACAAGTCGGCCATCTCGAAGGGCATTCTCTACGCGATGACGCGCGATGAGCTCGTCGAGAGCACGGCGCTCCTTCGTGCGATTCGTGAAGGTCAGCTCGACGCCGTGCGCTTGCCTGACGCGCCGCTCGACGTGCTCGCGCAGCAGGTGGTCGCAGAGATCGCCGCCGAGGAGTGGGACGAGCGCGCGCTCTACGAGGTCTTCCGCCGCGCGATGCCGTACCGCGCCTTGTCGATGGAGGACTACGAGAAGGTGCTGCACCTCGTGTCCGAAGGCGTGTCGACGAACCGCGGGCGCTCGCGCGTGCACGTGCACCGCGATCGCGTGAACGGAAAGCTCAAGCCCCGAAAAGGCGCGCGGCTGATGGCGTTGCAGAACGGCGGCGCGATTCCCGACCTGTTCAGTTACCCCGTCATCGTCGAGCCCGAAGAGAAGGTCGTCGGCACCGTGGACGAAGACTTCGCCATCGATTCGAGGGCGGGTGATGTCTTCGTCCTCGGCAGCACCTCGTGGCGCGTACGGCGCATCTACGACGGCGCGGTGCGGGTCGAGAACGCGCACGGGCAGGCGCCGAACGTTCCTTTCTGGCGAGGTGAAGCGCCGGGCCGCACCGATGAGCTGTCGTTCGAGGTCGGCCGGCTGAGAGAAGACGTGTTGAAGCGCGACGACGCGGCGGGCTGGCTCGAAGAGGAGCTGAAGGTGCCGGCGCACGCGGCTGAGTTGTTGGTGCGCTACCTGCGCGTCGCGAAGGCCGCGCTCACCGAGATGCCCTCGACGACGTGCCTCGTGGCCGAGCGGTTCTTCGACGAAGCCGGCGGCATGCAGCTCATCATTCACGCGCCGTTCGGAGCCCGCATCAATCGCGCGTGGGGCATGGCGCTGCGCAAGAGCTTCTGCCGCGCGTTCGACTTCGAACTGCAGGCGGCCGCGAGCGACGACGCGATTCTGTTGTCCCTGGGTGAGCAGCACAGCTTCCCGTTGATGGACATCTTCGACTTCGTGTCTCCGGGGAACGCCGAGAAGGTGCTGACGCAGGCGGTGCTCCAGGCGCCGGTGTTTGGAGCGCGGTTCCGTTGGGCGGCGGGCCGCGCGTTGACGCTGTCGCGACTGCAGAACGGGAAGCGGGTGCCGCCGCCGATTCAGCGCGCGCGCGCGGAAGATCTCATCGCGGCCGTGTTCCCCGAACAGATCGGCTGTCAGGACAACCATGGCGGCCAGGAACTCGAGCCGCCCGACCATCCCCTCGTCACCGAGACGATGAAGGACTGCCTGCGCGACTTCATGGACATCGACGGGCTCGTCACCGTGCTCAAGGGCATGCGTGAAGGGCGCATCATGAAGGTCGCCGTCGACCTGCCGGAACCGAGCGTGCTCTCGCACCAGATGTTGAACTCGGCGCCGTACACGTTCCTCGATGACGCGCCGCTGGAAGAGCGCCGGGCCCGCGCGGTGTCGGTGCGCCGCACGTTGCCGTCGACCGACGAAGCCGCGTTCGGAGCCCTCGACCAGTCGGCGATCGATCAAGTCCGCGAAGACGCGAAGCCGGTGATTCGTGACGCGGAAGAGCTTCACGACGCGCTGCTGCAGTTGGGTGTGATGCCTGACGATCAGCACGACGTCGTCGCGTGGAATGAGACGCTCGAGGCGGGCCTGGTGTCGCTCGCGACGGAGCGCAGGGCAGGGGTCTTTGAGTTCCAGGGCCGGCGCTTTCTCTTCGCCGCCGAGCGGGTTCCCCTCGTGCAGGCCTTGTTCCCCGAGGCGCAGTTGCCGCTCGCGCCATTGCCGGGAGACGCGCCGGTCGATCGTGAGAACGCAGCTCGGCAGATCGTCCGTGGATGGATGGAGGTGCTCGGCCCTTCCACGCCCACCGAGGTGATGGAGCGTCTCGCGCTCGGTCGCTACGACGTCGAAGGTTCGCTCACCCGCATCGAAGCGCAGGGCCAGGTGCTGCGCGGTTCGTTCAGGCCAGGTCGCGCGCCCGAGGCCGAGGTCGAGTGGTGCGATCGCCGGCTGCTCCAGCGCATTCATCGCCTCACGGTGGGCCGGCTGCGTCGCGACATCGAGCCGCTCTCGCAGCAGGACTTCATGCGCTTCCTGTTCCGCTGGCAGCAGGTCGGTCCGCACGCGACGGCGCGAGGTCCACGTGGGCTCGTCACCGTGGTCGGCCGCCTCGAAGGCCTCGAGCTGCCTGCCGCTGCGTGGGAGAAAGACGTCTTCCCCTCGCGCATGAAGCAATACGTGCCGGAGTGGCTCGACCAGGCGTGCTTCGGGGGCGAAGTGGCGTGGGGACGGCTGACGTTGCGGGAGCCGAAGCCCGTGGGCCCGCGTCGTGGAGATCTCTCGGGGCTCATCGGGAACGAGCTCGTCCAGGCGACGAAGCGGCCTGCCCTGACGCGCGCAGCGTCGCTCACCTTCGTGCACCGTCAGCACCTCGACTGGCTGTTGAGCGCAGCGCGGCCCGATGAGGTGCGGCTCTCCGATGGGCCAAAACCGTGGCCCGAGGACTTGTCGCCTGCCGCGCGTGATGTGCTCACCGTGATGGAGCGCCGAGGCGCCTCGTTCTTCGCCGAGCTGCACGCCGGAACACGCCGCCTGCCGAATGAGGTCGAAGACGCGCTGTGGGAATTGCTCGCGCGTGGACTCATCAGCGCCGACGCCGTGCAGAACCTTCGCGTGCTCCAGTCGCCGAAGCTGAAACGTCTGCAGCGTGCGCAGCGCCGTGGCGGCCCCGGCCGGTGGACGTTGTTGTCCGTGCTCGAACGCCCGGAGCCTGACGAGGTGACCGAGCGCCTCGCGATGTTGTTCCTTCGACGGTGGGGCATCGTCTTCCGCGACCTCGTGGTGCGGGAGCCGCTGTGTCCTCCGTGGCGAGAGCTGCTCACCGTCTACCGTCGCCTCGAGACCCGCGGTGAGCTGCGCGGCGGCCGCTTCCTTCACGGCTTCGCTGGCGAGCAGTTCGCGTTGCCCGAAGCCGTCGACCTGGCGCGCTCCACGCGGCGGCTGCCGAAGACCGGCGAGGCCATCACCGTCTCGGCGGTCGATCCCCTCAACCTGACGGGCGTGGTGACGGCAGGTCCGCGCGTGCCTGCGGTGCTCGGCTCGGTCGTGCGCTACGTCGACGGCGTGCCTGAGGTCTCGGTGCCCGCCGCAGTCGAAGGGCTCCCTTCGTGAGCGTGTGGTCTGTCCTCGAAGACAGCCGAGGACCTCTCAGATGCGTCGGTCGCCCGCGCCGCGCTCGTTCGGCTCGCCGTGAGGTTGAGTTCGCCGGCGCAGTGGTGGACGTGTCGGCGAGAAGGGAAGGGCAATGAAGGTGCTCGCGCAATTGACCGGCGGCGGACCGAACACCGGGCTCGCCATCGGCTCCCGAATGCTCTCGCTCACACGTCTGGCGGCCACGGCGCGGGAATCGCTGGCGAGGTTGCCTCACACCATTCTCATCGAGGTCGAGCTCGACGGCCACGACGTGCTGGCGCTGGGCGACGTGAAGCCGCACCCACGCAACGCTGCGTTGCGCGCCGTCGGCGATGGCCGCCCGCACGATGCCCTCGAGGCCATCGCGTCGCTCGGAGCCCTCGTCGAAGACGACCTCGAGCTGCGCGTGGCCGAGGTAGCGGCGCTGTCCGTCGCGCGACGGCTCGATGATGCGGTCGCGGCGTTCGAGCGACTCGCGGACAAGCCGACCCTCGACGCGAAGACGCTCGAGGCTGCATTCCGGGCCCTCGCCGTCGACGCGTCGTTGACCGCTCGTTGCGCTGACGCCTTCTTGAAGGGGCTGGAGCGCGTGAGCTCCGAGGGGCCGGTGTTGAGTCACGCGCTGCGCCTCGTGGACGTCGTCCGTTGGCCGCCGTCGATCGTCGAGCGCGCGCTCCGCGAAGTGTTGTCGACCCCGAAGCTGAGCCTGAACGACGTCACCGAGCTCGAGCCATGGCTGGTGGCGCTCGCGAGCCGTGACCCTGCGTCAGCGGTGACGTGGCGGGCGACCGTCGACGCAAGACGAACGACGCTGGCGGCCGACGACGCGCGACGACAGGCACGGGTGCTGGCCTCGCGGCCCGACTTTGCCGAGCTCGAGGCGACGTTCGGCGTCACGCTGCCGCCTGCGCTGCGGGCCGCCTGGCACGACGCGTACGCAGGAGGCCCGACGGCGCTCGACTTCATCCTCGTGAAGAAAGGCAAGCTCGACGAACTCTCGAAGCTCGCGAAGACGCTCTCGAGTGCCATGAGAGCGGTGCTGGCGCGAACGCCGGCCCAGCTGTTGCCGTTCGCGCATGCCTTCGATGACCGCTTCTTCGTGCTCGACCTCGCCGAGCCGAGCGCCGGTGACTTTTCCGTGCTCGTCGCCTCTCGTCACCGCGGCGATGACCTGGGTGATGGCTTCCCGTCGAGCGCAGCCTGGTTGGCCTCGCAGCGCAGCAAGCCGTAGTCGTCAGGCCTTCACTTCACGCACTGCGCCGGTCTTCACGTCGTACACGAAGCCACGCACGGGAATGTCCTGCCGCACCAGCGACGAGGCCCGATAGGCACGAAGGTCTGCGCGCACCGACTCATCGAGATCGTTGAACGGAAGGAACGCGATGTGATCGGCGTCGACCTTCTTGTTCTTCTTGAGCTGTTCGCGAATCGACGCGTCGGTGAACGTCAGCATGCCGCAGTCGGTGTGGTGCACGAACGCGACCTCTTCGGTGCCGAGCAGCGTCTGGCTGATGGCGAGGCTGCGCAGGGCGTCGGCGAAGCGGCCTCCAGCATTGCGGATGACGTGTGCGTCGCCTTCCTTCAGGCCCAGCGCCTTCGCCGGATCGATGCGCGCGTCCATGCAGACGACGAGCGCGACCTTGCGAGCAGGAGGGAGCGGGAGCGCGCCGTGCTGGAAGGCGTTGGCGTACGAGGCGTTCGAGGTGACGAGTTCATCGATGACGGACATGGGACCTTTCGGGGGTTGTGGACGCGAGTCCGCTATAACGGACGGCCTGAAAGTCTGTCAACTCGTTCGCGGTCACGCCGGCTGGTACAGCCCACTCACGATGCGTGTCTTCGTCTTCCTCTGTCTCTGTGCCTGCGCGACGACCCCGGCGCACGGCACGTGGAGCGATCGAACCCTCGCGGCCTCGAACGACGGCGTGCTCTGCGACCACCGCGTGCCCGAGCGCGCGTGCGTGAAGCACCACCCTGGCCTCGAGGGAGAGTTCAAGCGGGTCGGCGACTGGTGCGGTGAACACGGGGTCCCCGAGTCGCAGTGTCTGCTCTGTCACCCCGACCTGACGTTCCAACCGCTCCCGGTGTTGCCGGCGAGCGCCGACGTACGGTGGCTCGCTGGAACGGGTGACGCGATTGGCCCGCTCGAGACGCACGCCGTGCCGGGCAAGGTCACCGTCGTCGACTTCTACGCAGACTGGTGCGCGCCATGCCGCAAGGTCGACGCGTTCATGTTCGAGCTGGTCAGCCGCCGTTCAGACCTCGCGCTGCGCAAGGCGAACGTCGGCTCGTGGGAAACGCCGCTGGCCCGCGAACATCTGCGTGACGTGCCCACGCTCCCGTCGGTCGTCGTCTTCTCTGCGAAGGGGAAGCTGGTGAAGCGCGTGAACGGTCTCGACCTGCCCGCGCTCCAGGCCGCCATCGACGAGGCGTGGCGATGAAGTGGTGGCTGCTGGCCTTCGTGCTCGGCTTCATTCCGTCGCTCGCCGACGCGTGAGCGGGGTGAAGCAACCCCAATCTCCCGGTCGGGGGATCTCAGACAGGCAGCATGAAGGAAGGCACGCTGCTCCTCGGCGCGCGGTTGATGGGCACGTCGGTGAACGTCACGCACGAGGTGTCGTGTCCCGACCTCGGCCCGGTGTGCGCGTCGCGTGCCGAGCCGCCACAGGTGCACGACCAGCGCTTCCTCATCGCCGAGCTGCGGGTGTTCGCCGAGCTGTCGGTGCGCGACTGGCTGTCGTTCGAGCTGCAGCTGCCGCTCCGGGTGAGCGCGACGACCATCGTCTTCCGTCGGCTCGATGGCAGCGCCTTCACCCCTGAGTATGGCGACATCCTCCACCGCGACGAGACGCTGATGGGCCTCGGCGATCCGTGGCTGCAGGCGCGCCTCCACGCCACCTGGGGAACCGTGTCGGCGGCGGTGAGCGCTGGAGCGACGCTCCCGGTGGGGCGGCTCGAGCAGAACCCGTTCGCGCTCGGTCGCGCGGGGGTGACGCATCAACACGTGCAGTTCGGCAGTGGCACGGTGAACCCGCTCGTGGGCGTCGAGGTCGCGTCGGTCTGGTCGCGGGTGTCCGTGCGCGGGTCAGGCATCGCGCAGCTCACGCTCGGCGAGAACCTGTACGGCTATCAAGCAGGCTCGCGTTTCCTGGTGAGCCTTGGCGCTGACGTGAAGGTGGTCGAAGCGCTCTCGCTCGGCGCCACCCTCGACAGCATCACGGAGCTGCCCGAGCGGTGGGACGGCGAGGTCGAGCAGGCCGGCAACGTCGGCCGCAGTGATGTGCTGGTGGGCGTGCAGGTGGCGTGGCGACTCGGGGCGACGACGCTGCTGCTCTCGGCCCGCGTGCCGGTGTTTCAGTATTTCTTCGCCGTTGGCGACGAGGGGCAGCTCCGCTACCCGGCCATCGTGTCCCTCGGGGTTCAGCGCTCGTTCGAGCTCGTGCACTGACGACAGCGTCAGCCGGGCAGTGCGACACTCGTCGCTCCCGGCATGATCGCCTTCACCGACGTGCACTACCGAGAGACCGACGCGACCGCCGCGTGTGTGGTGGCCGACCGTTTCGATGCCGAGCACCCGACCTCGGAGTGGACCGCGGTCATCTCGCCCATCGCCCCGTACGAGCCGGGAGCGTTCTTCAAACGAGAGCTGCCGTGCCTGCTCGAGGTGCTCCGTCGCGCGCCGCCGCTCACGCACGTCGTCATCGATGGCTACGTCTTCCTCGACGCGAATCGAACGCCCGGCCTGGGCGCTCGGCTGTACGACGCGCTCGGTGGGAAGATCGCTGTGCTCGGGCTGGCGAAGACCGCGTACCAGGGCTCGTTGATGGCGACGGCGATCGCGCGGCCGGGTTCGACGAAGCCGCTGTACCTGACGAGCATCGGCATCGACGACGCCGGAGCCATCGCGCTCGTCAATCAGCTCCACGGGGCCCATCGCCTGCCGACGCTCGTGAAGCGCGTCGACTCGCTCGCGCGTGGACGTTAGGAATACGTGGTGACGACCGTGGAACCGACGATGACCGAGCGCTCGCCTCTGTGGATGGTGAGCCAGGCGCCAGCGCTCAACGAACTCGTGATGGCGCTCAAGCGGGCTCGGCGCGAGCTCGAGGGTGGGACGCAGGGCGGCAAGCTGGTGTTCTCGAAGGCCGCGCTGGCGAAGGCGCGAGCCGAGTTCGGCGCGATGATTCGCCGTGGAGAGCAGGACCTGCACGCGCTCGCCGGGTTGTTGGCGCAGGCGCTGCTCGGGGCGTACGCGCTGCGCAGCTCGGCCATCGGAGAGATCGAGCGCACCCGCGAGCGCTTCACCATCACCGTCGACGTCTCGGAAGACGAGGTGGCGAGCTCGACCGACCTCGACCTCGGCACGCGCATTCTCGCCCGCCTCGCCATCGCCGATCACCGCGGGTGGATGCGGGCGTCGCTCGTCTCGAACGTCGTGGAGTACGAGGCCGCCGAGCCGACGCCGCTGAACGTCTACCGCATCCTCACGCGCATCAAGGCCGAGGAGGAGATCTGGAACAAGGTGGTCGACGAGCTCTTCGACCTCGACTCCATCGTGTTGCGCGACAAACAACTGCAGCACCTGAGCCGGTACGTGAAGGACGTGTTCGGCATCAAGGTGGTGGTGGGCTCTGAAGAAGACGCGTACCGGCTGCAGAGCCGGCTGACCGAGCTGTCGTTCTCATCGGAGCACCTCGCCGCTCGCAAGCTGCCCACCGACGCGACCTACAGCCGGCTCGAGTTCGTCGAGAGCAAAGACTACCTGCAGCGTCCGTCACGCAAGCAGTCGGGCTGGTCGGCGATGAAGTCGGTGGTGCATTGGGCGGGGCGCACGTTCGAGATTCAGGTGCAGCCGTTGTCGAACTTCCTGCACGAGCGCGAGCGGCTGACGAGAGAGAGCCACGCGAGCTTCAAGGGCACCCGCGAGCGCGTGCGAGATGAGGTCGCGCAGCGGCTGCCGTTGTTCGGGTTCTACCGGGCGCTGTTGCGGTGGTTGTTCCTCGACCCGTCGTCAGAGGCGCCGCGGCAGGAAGGCGTCGACATCGTGTTGGTGGACTGACGCCTCACGGCATTCGTTCCACGTCGTGGCGCTCAAGAGATGACGTAAAACCCGGCCCATGAAGCCCGACTCGACGCGCGTCATCGCCGACCTGAAGGAACTCGCCGCTCTCACCACCGACGAACGCGGAGCCCAGCGCGTCGCCTGGGGCCCGGTGTGGCGCAAGACGCGCGAGTGGTTCACGGCGAAGTTGAAGAACGAGCTCGGCCTCGTGCCCACCCGCGACGGCGCGGGCAACCTCTGGGCGACGCTCCCGGGGAAGTCGACGAAGAGCCTCGTGCTGGGCAGTCACCTCGACTCTGTTCCCGGCGGTGGCTGGCTCGACGGCTGTCTCGGCGTACTCGCGGGCCTCGACGTGCTGCGCCGCGAGAAGGCGAAGGGCACTCCGCCGCTGACGATTCACCTCGTCGACTGGGCCGATGAAGAGGGCGCGCGTTTCGGCCGCTCCCTCATGGGCTCTGCGGCGTCGGCGGGCGCGCTCGATGCGCACGCGGAGCTCGCCAACCTCGTCGACCGCAACGGCATCAAGCTCCCCGACGCGTTGAAAGAGAACGGCATCACCCTCGACGGCATGGGCACTGCGAAGAAGTACTTCGAGGGCCTCGACGCGCTCGCGTATCTCGAGCTCCACATCGAACAGGGCCCGGTGCTCGAGTCGATGAAGAAGCCCGTCGCCGTCGTCCTCGGCACCATGGGCGTCGAGCGCCACACCCTGAAGTTCATCGGCCAGGCCGCCCACTCCGGAGCCGCGCCGATTCACCTGCGCAAAGACGCCTTCCTCGCCGCCGCCGAGTTCGCGCTCGCCTGCCGCGCCATCAGCGTGAAGTACTCAGGCAAGACGCCGCGCACCCGCGTGGTGGCGACCTGTGGTGTCGTGAAAGTGGAGCCGAACTTCGTCACCGCCGTGCCGGGCTCGACGGAGATCTCCATCGACCTGCGCGCGCTCGACGGCAAGGTGCTCAAGAAGATGCTCGCCGACTCGAAGAAGGCCTCTCAGGTCGCCGCGAAGAAGCACCTCGTGAAGGTGCAATGGAGCCCGCTGCTCCACATCACGCCGCGCCCGTTCGACCCGACGCTCATGGGCTTCATCCGCGAGTCCATCGCCGACGTCGTGCGCGGTGACGTGCCCGAGATTCCGTCTGGCCCGCTGCACGACGCCGCCGAGATGCAGGCCGTGGTGCCGACCGCCATGGTGTTCGCGATGAGCAGCCCCGGCATCTCGCACACGAAGATCGAAGACACGCCGCTCCCCGCGCTCGACAAGTCGATTCGCGTCTTCCAGCTCACCGTCGAACGTACGCTCGCGCAGTTCCCGAAAGGCCACGCATGAAACGCCTCGTTGCTGCCGTGTTGTCCCTCGCTCCCTTCGCTGCGCACGCGTTCTGCGGCTTCTACGTCGCAGGTGGCGGCGCCGAGCTGTTCAACAACGCCACGCAGGTGGTGTTGATGCGCGAAGGCACGCGCACCGTGTTGTCGATGCAGAACAACTACCAGGGCCCCGCGGAAGACTTCGCGATGGTCATTCCCGTGCCCGTCGTCCTCAAGAAAGAGCAGGTGAAGACGCTCCCGCGTGACGTCTTCGGCCGCGTCGACACGCTCTCGGCGCCGCGCCTCGTCGAGTACTGGGAGCAGGACCCCTGTTACGTCGAGCCACCGATGGACATGATGTTCGCGACGGCCGACGGGGTCCCATCGCCCAAAGGCGGGAGCGCCGGAACCAGAACCGGAGCCCTCGTGACGATCGAGGCCCGCTTCGAGGTCGGCGAATACGACGTGCTCATCCTCTCGGCGAAGGACGCGCTCGCCCTCGAGACCTGGCTCAAGCAGAACAAGTACAAGATTCCGGAAGGCGCCGAGGCGTTGTTCCGCCCGTACATCCAGCAGGGCCAGAAGTTCTTCGTGGCGAAGGTGAACGTGAAGAAGGTCACGTTCGAGAAGGGCATGGCGAAGCTGTCGCCGCTGCGCTTCTTCTATGACTCCGAGAAGTTCGAGCTGCCGGTTCGCCTCGGGCTCATCAACGCGAAGGAGAAGCAGGACCTCATCGTGCACGTGCTCGCGCGCAACCAGCGCTACGAGCTCGCCAACCTACCGAACGTGACGATTCCGACGAACATCGATCTCGCGCCGTCGGCGAAGAGCGAGTTCCCGTTCTTCTACGTCTCGCTGTTCGACCGCACGCTCGCCAAGAACCCGAAGGCCGTCGTCACCGAGTACGCGTGGCAGGCGACGAGCTGCGATCCGTGTCCGACGTCTCCGCTCGCGGCAGAGGACTTCGCCACGCTCGGCGCTGACGTGTTGCCGACCAAGCAGTCAGCCGAAGACCAGTGGAAGCCCGAGAAGCAGTTCGTGCTCACGCGCCTTCATGCTCGCTACGACAAGACGTCGCTTGGTGAAGATCTCGTCTTCCGCGCCGCGAAGCCCATCGTCGGTGGGCGCGAGTTCCTCACCGATGGCAAGGCGCTCGAGCAGGGCAGCCGGCCCGACAGCATCAACAACTTCCAGGCGCGCTATGCGATTCGCTACCCGTGGAAGGGCGCGGTCGCATGCAAGGAGCCGCGGTACGGACGCTGGGGTGGTCCTCCCGCAGGTGAACAGGCCGCGGGCACGAAGTCGGCGCAAGACACCGCGTTCGTCGCGCGAGACCCCGCGAAGGTCGACGCGCTGGCCGAGAGCCCCATCGCGGAGCTCGCTGTGAAGGGCGTCAAGGCGAAGGCCGGTGACGTGCTGCGCCCGACGAAGAAGAAATAGCGACCGCTGAAAACTTGAGCAGTGACCTGCGCGTCCGTACAGTCACCTGAACGGGAGGTCAGGTGATGGAAACGAATTCAGGCTCGGCGCCGATTGAGTCGGGAACTCAGCAGTTCTCAGGTGAGCGGAAGACACCGTGGCAGCGGGGGCACGGCGTCGAGTCGGTGCTCGAACAATGGCGAGGCGATCGCCACGTCGGGCCCAACCTGGTGCTCGATGAAGTGCTCCCCTCGGCCGAGGCGGCGTTCGCGCCGTTCCCCGACACGCTCGCGGCGCCCGTCGTTCAAGCGTTGAAGGCGCGCGGCCTCACGCAGCTCTACACGCACCAGGCGCAAGCGTTCGAGCTCTCGAGGACCGGGGCTGACATCGTCGTCGCGACGCCGACCGCGTCAGGCAAGAGCCTCTGCTACCTGCTGCCTGTCCTGCAGTCGCTCGCGACCGATCGTGAAGCGCGCGCGCTGTTCCTCTTCCCGACGAAGGCGCTGTCGAGAGATCAAGAAGCGTCGCTCCACCGTTTCATGGAGCAGGCCGGCCTCGAGCACGGCGCCGTCACCTTCGATGGCGACACGCCCGCCGACGCGCGTCGTTCGGCGCGGGAACGCAGCGGCGTCATCCTCACCAACCCCGACATGCTGCACACCGGCATCCTCCCGCACCACGCGTCGTGGGCGCGCTTCTTCGCCGGCCTTCGCTACGTCGTCGTCGACGAGCTGCACGCGTACCGTGGTGTCTTCGGCAGTCACCTCGCGAACGTGCTGCGTCGCCTCGAGCGCGTCGCGAAGTTCCACGGCGCGAGCCCGAAGTTCCTCTGCGCGTCGGCCACCATCGGCAACCCGAAGGAGCACGCCTCACGGATGATTGGCCGTGACGTGCAGCTCGTCGGAGAGAGCGGTGCGCCGCGCGGCGAACGCCGCGTGCTCGTCTACAACCCGCCCGTCGTGAACGCCGAGCTCGGCATTCGCCAGTCGTACATCAAGACCGCGGCGCGTCTGACGGCCGACCTCGTGAAGGCGGGAGTCCCGACGCTCCTCTTCGGCCAGTCACGGAACGGCGTCGAGGTGATGCTCAAGTACCTGCGTGACGCGCTGGTGGCCGCGCGCATCGACCCTGACGTCGTGCATGCGTACCGTGGTGGCTACCTGCCGAACGCGCGCCGGGAGATCGAGAACCGCTTGCGTGAAGGTCAGATGAAGTGCGTCGTCGCCACCAGCGCGCTCGAGCTCGGCATCGACGTCGGAAGTCTCGACGCGGTCGTCTGCGCCGGCTGGCCCGGGAGCGTCGCCGCGCTGTGGCAACGGTTCGGACGGGCAGGGCGCCGGCAGGGCACCAGCCTCTCGCTGCTCATCACCTCGAGCGCGCCGGTCGATCAGTACATGGCCTCGACGGCGAAGACGTTGCTCTCGGCTCCCGCGGAGCAGGCGCGCATCGACCCCGACAACGTCGAAGTGCTCGTGCAGCACCTGAAGTGCGCCGCGTTCGAGCTGCCCTTCGAAGGCGACGAAGGCTTTCGGGAAGTGCCCGCGACGCAGGTACGAGACGCGCTCGGCTACCTCGCAGAGCATCGCGTCGTTCACGCCGTCACGACTCCGGGAGGCAAGGCGACCTGGCACTGGAGCGCCGACGCGTATCCAGCGAATGACGTCTCGCTACGCAGCATCGGATGGGACAACTTCGTCATCGTCGACCTCTCGACCGACAAGACGATGGCCGAGATGGACTGGCGCTCGACGCACACGATGCTGCACGAGCAGGCCATCTACCAACACGAGGGCCGGCAGTTTCAGGTGGAGCGCCTCGACTTCGAAAACCACAAGGCCTTCGTCCGTCCCGTCGAGCCCGACTACTACACCGACGCGATGACCTTCACGAAGGTGACGGTCATGAGCCGCGCGAACGAGGTCAGCGCTCCGACGCACGAGCTCGGCACCGGCGACGTCTCGGTGGTCGAACGCGTCGTCGGCTACAAGAAGATCAAGTTCCACACGCACGAGAACGTTGGCTACGGCGACGTGCGGCTGCCTGAGATGCAGATGCACACCACGGCCGTGTGGCTGACGGTGCCCGAGGCGGTGGTGCAGTCGTTCAGCGCTCCACGGCCCGACGTGATGGATGCATTGCGCGGCCTGCTCGCGGCGATGCACACGGTCGCGGCAGTCGGGCTGATGGTCGACCCGAGAGACCTCGGCCAGTGCCTCGGTGGACGCGAAGGCGACGGGCGCGGCAGCACGCTGTTCGACCCGACGTTGTATCTCTACGACTCGGTTCCGGGCGGGGTGGGGCTGGCGTCGCGGCTCTTCGACGAACGTGAGTCGCTGCTGCGCAAGACGCGGGTGCTGCTCGATGGCTGCGCGTGTGACGAAGGCTGTCCCGCGTGTGTCGGGCCCGGCGCGGTCGACGCGGTCCATCGCGGCAGGAAGTCGCTCGCGCTCGCGGTGTTGTCGGCCCTCGGCGTCACGGCGCTGAGCTGACGCGTGGACTTCAAGGCGAAGCTCGGGCTGCTCGCGCGGCCTCCGACACCAGTGATGACGGAACTCACGCCACGTCGCGAGAGTCCGTTGTCAGCGTTGATCGCGCCGACGTCGACGAACGCCGGGCCGCTCCATGTCGTCGCGACGAAGAGTGAAGCGCCAGTGTTCCCGCCTGCCTCGACCCTCGGCGTGCTCGGGCTCGACGACGCGTACTCGGACGTCGATACGTCACGTCTGCTCTTCCTCGACACCGAGACGACCGGACTCTCGGGTGGCGCAGGAACGCTGCCGTTCCTCGTGGGCCTCGCCTTCGTCGAAGACGGCGAGCTCGTCGTGGAGCAGTTGCACCTGTCGGGCCCAGGCGCAGAGCGTCCGATTCTGGCGAGACTGTCCGAACGTGTGGAGGCCGCGAGCGCTCTCGTCTCGTTCAATGGGCGCTCGTTCGACTGGCCGTTGCTCCGCACGCGCTTCGTGATGAATCGCCTCGCGCCGCCGCCGCCGCGCGTGCACCTCGACCTCCTCCACGCAAGCCGGCGGGTGTTGCGTCACTGGCAGCGGGAGACGCGGCTGTGCACGGTGGAAGGCGCGGTGCTCGACGTGCATCGCGTGGGAGATCTCGATGGCTCGCAGGTGCCGGCCGCGTGGTTCGACTTCTTGCGCACCGGCCGCGTCGCGACGCTGGCGAGAGTGCTCTCACACAACCTGCAGGACCTTCGGAGCACCGCTGGCCTGCTCGCCTGGCTCGGCGCTGCGTGGGAGCAGCGCGTCGGCGTGGTGCCTGAGGTGTCGATGGGGTTGGGAGAACTCGCCGAACGCGCGCGTCAACCGCTGAAGGCCGAGCGGTTCCTCGAGCACGCGACCACGAGTGAGATGGTCGACGTGAAGGCCAGGGCGCTCATCGCGATGGGCCGCGTGCTGAGGAAACGTGGCGCGCTCGAGCTGGCCGCCTCGGCGTGGGAGCGCGCGCTGCCGTGCTGTGAAGACGCCGCCGGCCTGCACCTCGCGCTCGCGCGGCTCTACGAGCATCGCCTTCGAGATGCCCACGCGGCCGAACGACACGCGGTGCTCGCGAGACCGGTGGAGGCGCCGCTCGTGCACGCCCGCCGTGTCGCGCGACTCGCGCAGAAGCGGCAGCTCGTCTTGTCGATGCGTTGAAACGCGCGCCGTCTCGCGCGTCGTCTTCCCGGCAACGCGCAGGCCGAACCTGGGCGGTGGCGAGGAGTGACAGCCGAGCCCGGCGCTCGCTCCGAGAACCTTCGACGTCGATCGAAGAACGCGACGTTGCCATCGCACCGACCTCACAATTCGGCATGATGCTCCCGTGTGCGGCCTCGCCGGTGCGTTCGATCTCCAGGGGCTGCGCGAGTTCCCGCCAGAACGGCTCGAGGCGATGGGCCAGGCGCTGTCGCATCGTGGGCCTGATGGTCGAGGCCTTCACCGTGAGCCCGGGCTCGCGATGGTTCACACCCGGCTCGCGCTCGTCGACCCACGGGGTGGCAGCCAGCCGATGGCCTCGAAGCACTGGTTTGTCACCGTCAACGGCGAGCGCTTCGACCACAAAGCCGAGCGCTCCCGGCTCGAAGCGACGGGCGCAACGTTCCGAACGAACAGCGACACCGAGGTCTGGCTCCACACGCTCGGAGTGGAGGGCCCCGCGGCCTTCGAGCGCGCCTCAGGCCAGTTCGCGATCGCCGCGTTCGACCGAACCGCCCGCACGCTCTTCCTCGCACGCGATCGTTTCGGCATCTGCCCGCTCTTCGCGACCATCGCCGACGGGTGGCTGCTGTGGGGCTCGACCATCGCGTCGCTGCTGGCCTCTGGCCTCGTCGCCCGTCGCGTCGACCTCCGCGCGCTCGACCACCACCTGACCTTCCTCGGCGCGAGCCCACGTCGCACCCTCATCGCCGACGTCAGCCCCATCGAGCCCGGATGGTGCTGGCAGGCCGAGACTGGCGCTTCCCCGAAGCGACGACGCTTCGCCGCGGTCACGTTCCCGGCAGCGGGAGACGAACGACGCGCCGACTCGCCTCGTGCCGAACAGGCGCTCGTCGACGAGCTCGAAGAAGAGCTGAAGCGCGCCGTCCGGCAACGTCTCGACGCCGACGCGCCAGTCGGCCTGTACCTGAGCGGCGGAGTCGACTCGTCGCTGCTCTGCGCCATCGCCGCGAGCCAGGCTGGCCGAGACCGGCTCACCGCGTTCAGCATCGGGCTCGACGGCGTTGGACTCGATGAGAGCGACCCGGCGCGGCGCACCGCCGAGCACCTGGGCCTTCGACACGAGCTCCTCACCGTCACACGACGAACGCTGACCGAGCTGTTCCCCGAGGTCGTTCGCCACGCCGAAGCGCCCGTCCTCGACCACGCCGACATCTCGCTGCTGGCGTTGTCGCGGCGTGTCCATGCGCTCGGCTTCAAGGCCGTCATCACTGGTGAAGGCGCTGACGAAGCGTTCGGTGGCTACCCGTGGGATGTCGCCACCGCGCGCCTTCGACGAGTGGGCGCATGGCTTCCTCATCTTGCGGGCAACGTCCTCCGCAGCGTCGCCGGGTCGGCCGGAAGCCGTGCGCTTCGAGAAGGCCACGCGTTCGAGTCGACCGCGCTCGCGTCGGTGTTGGAGTTGATGGCGAGTGCACGCAGCCGCTTCGCGTCAGCCAGCGTCACCGAAGCGCTGGGCGACTGGCTGCCTTCGGACGATCACGACGTCACTCCCGAGCGTCTGCACCCCTTCAACGCCGGGCTCTCGGCCAACTTTCGCGTGCTGCTCTCGGGGCACCTGCTCGTCGACAAGGGCGACCGCATGGCGATGGCCAACGGCGTCGAGCCCCGTTTTCCGTTCCTCGACGAGGCGTTCCTTCGCACCGCGCTGTCACTGCACCCCAACCTCAAGGTGAAGGACGGCACCGATAAATGGGCGCTCAGACAGCTCGCGATCCGATGGCTCCCGAGGGACGTGGCCTTTCGCCCGAAGCACATGTTCAGGGCCGAGCCTGTCATTCACGAGCGCGATCGACCCGCGTGGGTCGATGAGCTCCTCTCGGAGCCGTCACTGAAGCGCACCGGCTACTTCGACGTCAGGCGGGTGCGCGCCGCGCTCGAGCACCCGATGGCTTCGTGGGCTCCTCGTCGAGGGCTCGAGCAGGCCGGTTTGAGCGGAGTCGTCAGCACCCAGCTGTGGCATCACCTCTTCCTCGGCGGAGGGCTCTGCTCGTTACCCGCCGTGTAGCCAGAGGCGCTCGAGGGGCTCAGGCATCGGGAGCGCGTCACGCGAGCTCGACAGACGCCCACCCGGCGCCGTGTGCCAGAACAACAGACGCCGCCCAGCGAGCGCCCCGCGAGCAGACTCGATCAACGCCGCCGCAGCCTTCGCGGTGTACGTGAGGTCGAGCTCGAGCCCGTCATGACGGAAGAGCGCCTGCGCCGCGCGACCTGCGTCGGTCGGAGTTCCGTAGCCGCCGCCCAGCTGATCATCGACGAGCTTCAGCGCGGCCGGCCGGGGTCGAGGGCTGAGGCCCGCGGAGAGGAGCGCCAGCGCCGCTCGGCCCAACAGCCAGCTCGGGTAGACGCGCACGGCGTACAGCACGATGGGCCAGTCGCGCTCCGAGAGCGCCTGCCAGAGGCCAGCGGCGGTCCCTCCGGAGCCGAGCACGCAGAAGATGGCGTCGGGTCTTGGAATCAGGCCCGAGTCGATCTGCTGCAGCAGCTCTCTCCCCGCGGCCGCGCACCCCGAGACGGCACGCGGTGACGTCCCACCTGGAGGAATGACGAACGGTCGCGCGCCCTGCGCCTTCAGCCGCTGAAACTGAACGCCCGCCTGCCACACCGCGTGCGGCTCGTGACGTGCCGGAACCAGCTCGACCTCGAGCGCGCACGTCTGGCCTGCGACGTGCCGAGCGGCCTCGGACTGAAGGTGCGGAACCAGCGCCGCCCACACGCCCAGCCCTTGCTGTCGCCCGTGGTGTGCGGTCGCGAAGACGTGGTTGCTCCCGATGGCGCCGATGGTGAGCAGGTGCGTCGCGCGCCGCTCGGCGGCCTCGGCCAGGAGCGGGACGAGCTTGCGGGCTTTGCCACCACCGAGCTCGGCGTGCGTCTGGTCCTCCCGCTTCACGAAGACCTCGGCACCGAGCGCGCGAGACACCTCGGGCAACGCGTGAACGGGACTCGGTGACACCAGGACCACCGGGGTCGTCACGGTCGAAACCCGATCCATTCGGCGAGCCGCAGCAGCGTCAGCAAGAGGCTGGTGCGCATGCGTTCGAAGAATGACGGTGGCTGGAGCGGGAGCGCGAGGCTCCACAGCGTCTCGAACTGTCGAACGAACGCTTGAACTGTCGACTCGCCCTCGACCCGCACGACGGTATCGAGCCACGCACCGCTGAACGTGTTCGGCGTGTAGTTCGCCTGTCCTCCGATGAGGAACGGGCGCGGCCCGAGGAAGCCCACCGTCTTCAGGTGCATCATCGGCCCCGGACCCTTCGACGAGAACACGCGCAGCTCGAAGCCGGGCACGGTCTTGCGCCTCGCGAGCTCGGTGCAGCGCAGGTTCACGAAGGTGCGCACGAACCAGCTCTCGAACGCCGGGAGCGGCAAGCCCGCACAGTCGTCGATGAGCACGCGAACCTGAGCGCCGCGCTCGGCTGCGGCCCAGAGCCTTCCGAAGAGCCGCGTGTCGGCGAAGTACGTCGAGGCGGCGCACACCACGTCACCAGGTCCGCACGCGTCGACCGCGGCCTCGAGCTCCGTTCGAATGCTCCGGCTGCTGACCGTCGCCACTGCGGGCACCATCGCGGGCCGTGCGCGAGCGTCTCCCAGGGTGGTGAGCGTCTCGTCGGCAGGTGAGGGCGCCCAGGTCGTGGCGAGCTGTGGAGTCGCTGGGCGCGATGCGAGCGCCGTCAGCCGTTCGCGCGTGGGCTGGTCGATGCGCTGCGGGAGCTCGAGCGCCTGCTGGAGCGCGAGGCGGCACTCGTCCCACAGTTGTCCAGCGACGGGCGCACCGACGAGGAACAGGTTGTCGTGCCAGTCGAAGGCGAGATCGATGGCGTTGTGCGAGGTGATGGCGCCGAAGGTGCCGCGGTCGATGACCAGGTTCTTCCGGTGGTCTTCGACGTTGTGCCACGTCTGCCACGCCTGCTGCGCCGCGACCCAGTCGTCGACGTGCGTCTCGTCTTTTGGCTTCGCGTGAAAGCGCGTTGCCGCCGGGAAACGCCGGTCGCGATCGAAGTCGGTCGAGAACAGGTTCGCGTTCAGCACCGAGACTCCGGCGGCTTCGAGCCGATGCCGAGCCAGCGGCCCACGGCCACCACGCGTGCGGCGCGCGTCGTCCGGGGTCTGTGTGTCGAGGATGACGACGAGCTCGACGTGTGGCTCGCGTTGTCGTTTGGCGATGAGGCGATCGGTGAGCGCCGCGGCCCATGGGAACGCGCCCACGCGTGGGTGCAACAGCACGAGCTCGTGGTTGCCGGCCAGCAGGTACATCTGCAGCACGACACATTCCTGCGCCGCGTCGATGAGATCGAAGAACGTCTGCAGCAGCGCAGCGGGATCAGAGACGTACGCGACCGGCGAGGGCGTCACTTCGTCGCGAGCGAGAGGGCGGCGCACAGCAGGCGACTCCCCGGGAGTGGAGCGCCTCTCAGCTTGGCGACGAAGCGCTCGATGCCGATGACGTCGGACCGTGAGGGGCGTCGAGCTCGTAGGGCCTTCGCTGCCGAGGCGGGCAGCTGCTCCCTCGCGGCGAAGTCGGCGAAGAGCTTGCGCCACGCGCGCCCGAGCACCCCGTCGACGTAGAGCATGAGCGGCAGGCTCAGCCATACCTGCAGCGCGTAGAGCCACCGGGGAAAGAAGCCGGTGAGCTTCAGGAGCACGTGGTCGTCGAGCTTGATGTGCCCCTGCTCATCCACCGCGTGCTGCGCCATCACCGCTCGAATCGGCGCGTAGGCCTGGGTGGGCTCTTCATCCATCACCTCGTGCACGTAGAGGCTCATCTCTTCGAACAGGGCCGCGATGAGGAAGAGGCTGACCGCGGGCGCCGCCTTGAGAACGAGGCGATCGAGCCAGCTCCACTTCAGCAAGACCGACGTCGGTGATGGGTAGGTGTCGGGCCGCAGTCGATTGAGGAGCCGATAGAACGCGGCGATGTGCAGCTCTTCTTCGAAGATGAACCGATCGAGCGCGCCGTCAGTGACGACCTGCCGCACCCGCACGCGGTGATCTCGCATGTACGAGATGACGTACCGCTCGCAGTGAATGAACATCTCGCAGCTGAAGCTGGCGGCGAGCTGGTTGGCGGCGATGCGCTGTCGTGGCGTGAGCTCGGCCGCGTGCAGCGATGGCCAGTGGGTCTCAGGCAACACGAACGAGTCGGGGAGCGGCACCGAGTAGTCGATGTCGTCCCACCCGGAGACCCTGCGCGCTGGTGCCGAAGTCACGTGCCGACCTTACCTTCAATCGCCGGCGACGAAGGCCGTCCACCGCCAGCAGCCGTCCTGTTTTTCGAGGACGAGGCGTGGGCCTTTTGCCGCCGCACACGTGACCGTGTTTCCCTTGGTCGAACATCGCCCTGCGATGGCGGCGCGCAGCGTCTTCGGCATCGAGTCATCCTTTGCCCATTCCGTCAGCGCCTGTTGCGCGATGGCGTCGCCGCCGAGGCTCCAGGTGAAGGCGCGCGCCATGAACGGGTCGAGGGCCTTGATCGGGTCCTTCCTTCCCGCAGCGGTCCAGATGAGTCGAAGGAGCAGCTGCGCGTTCGCTGGTGCAGCGCTCACCGAAGGCGCCTTCGCGTCGGGCTTCAGGCTGGCGCGGTACTCGGCCACGGCTTTGTCTCCGAGCACCACGACGGCATCAGGAACGGGAAGGCACGTGACGGCCTGACTGGGCGCAGCGGCGAGGAGTGGCAGCACGAGAGCGAAGAGCACGTCGGCACCATACGGCGTTCAGTCGATCCACGCCGAGGCATCGATGCGCAGCACGCGGCTGATGCGTGGAAAGAGCGTCGCCACACGTTGCATCGGCTCGGTGGAGCACGACCGCGAGTCCAGCGTCAGCGTCTCCAGCGCCGCGAAGCGTGAGGTGTTCGCGAAGAGGACGTCGAGGCCCTCATCCGTGAGGGGACCGTCGAGCGTGAGGCGCGTCAGCCGATCGATGAGCCCGCTCGTCACCAGATGCGAGAGCACCGCATCCGCATCGTCGACCTCCACCGAGAGCTGGGTGAGCGCGGAGTCGGAGCGACAGTTGCTGAGTCAACGTTGGCGCTCCGTCGATCGTGAAGAGGCGCAAGCTCGGGGCTGGTTGCGAGAGCACGTCGACGAGCCGCTCCGCGGTCTCAGTGTCGCAACACGCATCTGCGACGTCGATGTGCGAATGATGGGCCTCGCGTGCGAGACAGCCCCTTCTCCATCATGGCGGTGTGGTGCTGGTACGACGGCGCCGCGTTTCACGGGTACCAGGGGCAGCAGGGCCTTCGCACCGTGCAGTCAGAGTTGATGCGCGCATTCGCCGCCGCGGGGCTTTCGCGGAATCCTGTCGTCGCGGGGCGCACTGACAAGGGCGTCAGCGCCCGCATGCAGGTGCTGAGCGCGCGGCTCGAGCGTGACGTTTCTCCGTCAGAAGCGATGGAGCGACTGACCCCACACCTGCCCGACGATCTCGGCCTCGTGATGGCGCGCGACGCGAAGCCCGGCTTCCACGCCGCGTGGAGCGCCACCTCGAAGGAGTACCGCTACACGCTCACGCTCGAAAACGCAGGCGACCTCTCACTCCTCGAACGCGCTGCCGCGCTGATCCCCGGCACGCGCGACTTCCGCGTCTTCCACTTCAAGACGAGCGAGCAGAAGCCGCGCACCGTCGATGCTGTCGAGGTGCATCAAGAGCAGAGCGCCATCACCGTGCGGGTCCGAGGACAGCAGTTCGCCCGCCACATGGTGCGCATGCTCATCGGAGGCATGACAGCGGTCGCGCGCGGAGAAGTCTCTCTCGACGTCTTCCACCGCGGGCTGATCGAGCAGCAGAACTTCCACTGCCCGACCGCGCCGCCCGAGCCGCTCACGTTGTGGAACGTGGGCTACCCGGACGACGTCGACCCGTTCACGATTGAAGAGCGGCAGGCCTTCGTGATGCCCGTCACGCGAGGTCGAACACCAACACCTCACCCGCGCTGACACCTTCGAGCGTCACGAGCGCCTCCTTCGACAACGCTGCGCCGTCGCCGGCCTTCAACACCTGTCCGTTGAGCTGCACCTCGCCCTTCGCGACGTGCACCCACGCGTGCCGTTCTGGAGCCAGCGCCAGCTCTGCGCGCTCGCCCTTCGCGAAGAGCCCCGCGTAGAGCCGCGTCGCCGAGTGAATGCGCACCGAGCCGTCGGCGCCATCGGGAGACGCGACGAGCTTGAGGCGCCCCTGCTTGTCTGCGGCAGAGAACGTCTTCTGCTCGTAGCTCGGCGTGACGCCCTGCTCGTCGGGCATGAGCCAGATCTGCAGGAAGTGAACGGGGTCGACCTTCGACGCGTTGAACTCGGAGTGCTGCACGCCCGTGCCCGCGCTCATGCGCTGCACGTCGCCCGGCGTGATGACCGAGCCGGTGCCCATCGAGTCCTTGTGCGACAGGCCGCCCTCGAGGACGTACGAGATGATCTCCATGTCGCGATGCGGGTGCGTGCCGAAGCCGGCGCCGGGCGTGACGCGGTCTTCGTTGATCACCCTCAGGCTGCGGAAGCCCATGTGTCGCTCGTCGTAGTAGTTCGCGAACGAGAAGGTGTGCTTCGTGTTGAGCCAACCGTGGTTGGCGCCGCCGCGTGCGTCTGCAGGTCTGAGGGTCATCATGGTGGTCCGCTCCTCGCGCGGCGTTCCCGCAGCGACCCGGCACCCTGCCAGACCCGCTGTCCCGAGAAGCACCGTGCGTCGTGTCGTCGTCATGCCCTCCACATAAGGCCGGTTTGCCCTTCGCGCACCGGGCCACCGCCGGGACGATGTGTTCGTCGGGTGACGCGAAACGGTCGTGAGGTAGGGTTCGGGACGCTCGTGGAAATGAGGGGCCCGTGACCATCGCGCTGTACCCGTCCATGGGTGACGCCGCACATCTGCGCGTGTGGCTCGGCGTCACCACCCAGACGTCGACGCCTGCGCCGTCGTGGTCGTTTGGGCCCGTCGGCAGTGCCTCGAAGACCGTCACGCCGAACGTGGTGCGGCCGTGGGCCCCGGTGCGCGGCGCGATTCCTCCCTCGAGCGGCACCGCGCGCACCTTCAGCGGCGTCTTCGAGGTCCCGGTGCCTCCTGCGAGTGGCGCCGACCGGCCGGCGTATCGGGTCTCCGTCACCGTCGGGAACGAGACGACCAGCCTCGTCACGCGCGCGCTACCGAACGACTTCAGCCCCGGCCCGACCGGCGACTTCACGCTGCTGCTCGCGAGCTGCTACTGCCGCGACGAAGACTCAGGAGCGCTCGGCCGGACGGCCCGCTTCATCGCGCAGAACTTCCGCCCCGACGCGACGTTGTTGATGGGCGATCAGGTCTATCTCGACATCCCGACGCTCCAGAACTTCCCCGAGAAGAACCCGGCGCTGCTCGACCTGCTGGAGTCGAACTACACGAAGAACTGGCTCCCCGATGGCAGACGCGAGTTCACCTTCGCAGACCTGCTGAAGGTCGCGCCCGCGCTCTGTCTGCCCGACGACCACGAGTACTGGAACAACGCGCCGCACCCGTCGCCGTTCATTCAGAACTCGTGGACCAACGCGGGCCGGCTGTTGTGGAAGCGCAACGCCGAGGCGCTCTTCGAGGGGTTCCAGAACGTCAGCTCGACGACGGGGCTTCCGCACGCCACCGTCGACGTCGGGCCGCTCTCGCTCTTCGCTGCGAACGGCCGCACGTTTCGACAAGAAGACCGCTCTGCCAGCTTCCTGAAGGCGACCCGCGACGAACTCACGCGCTGGGCGGCGAACGTGACCCGAGACGGAAAGCTCCCCGCGTTCCTCACCGGCCAGTCGATGCTCGACCTGCCCAGCTCGAAGCTCTCGGGAGCCGCCGCCGACTACATGCAGGCGAACTACGGTGACTACGCCGAGGTGATGGGCGCGCTCGATGGGCTCGCGAAGGCCGCCGCCGACGTGTTGCTCCTCACGGGCGACGTGCACTGGGGCCGTGTCGCCGAGCTGACGCCCACCGCCTCACTCGGAACGTCGACGCGCCTCTTCGAGGTCATCTCGTCTCCCGCGACGCTGGTCACCACGGTCGGCGCCGACTCGTGGGCACGCGCGAAGAACTGGCTCTCGGGCAACAAGGACCCGTGGCCCAGGCACAGCGGTACGCCAGACGTGCCGTCGATGCTGCGGCTCCCCGGCGTCAGCTACGCCGCCGACACGCTGTTCCCGCACAAGGGCGACCAGCTCTGCGTGCTGCGCTTTGCCCGGGCGCCCAACGGCCTCGACGTCACCGCGAACTACGTCGAGGTCGGCTCGATGCGCGTGGCCCAGGCACCTACCTTTCGAATGCGAAGGAGAACGTCATGACGATGCAGGCCTCGACGGCGAAGAAGCCGAACCCGAAGGTGACGAAGGCGGCGCGCAAGCCGCGTGAAGGCAACCTGAAGTGGTTCGAGCGTCAGTGGGGGGAGGACGACGGCCGCACGAGGCTGGTGCTCCTCGGCGGAACCGGGCCGACCGACTTTCGCGTTCGCGCCGCGCAGGCGGTCGTGCGCCACGACTTCTCGCCCAGCCACTGGAGCCACGTCGCGCTCGCAGGGCCACGCGCCCGCGCGATGAAGGACACGAAGGTGGTGGAGATCTCTCTCTCTCCGGTCGGCGGATTCGGTCACCCACCAGAGGCCAACGCGCTGCAGTCGGGCACGCTCGGCCGCTACGGCGACGCGGGCGATTTCCCGAACATTGCCGTGTTCTCGCTCTCGGTGACGTGGGCCGAGGTGCAGGACTACGTGCCTCGGTTGCAGAAGCAGCGCTCGGCCATCGACCTGGTGGAGCTCACGCTGTCGTGGCTCGCGTATGCGTGGGGCGTCGGCGCTGCGGGCAACCCGCTGCAGCACGAGCAGGGCGTTCCGTCGGCAGGCGCGGCCGAGGCGTTGCTCAACGCGTGCGGGTTCGATCTCTCACCGGGCCTGAGCAGCCGCGCCTCGAGCCCCGAGGCCATCTGGCAAGGCTCGCGCTGGTGGCATCAGTACCCGGGCCGCGAGACGAAGCGTGAAGTCACCGGCGCGTTCATCGTGGGCCACGTGCTGGGCCAGGGGCCGAAGCCCTCCCGCACCTGAAGGAACGTCACATCGTCATGAACGCGCCGCCCATCAACTGCATGCCGCCGTCGCACGCGTAGATGGACCCGGTGATGTAGCTCGCCGCTTCCGACGCGAGGAACAGGGCGACGTTGGCGATGTCGTCCTTCGTGCCCAGGCGCTGCATCGGAATCGACGTCTCGACCTTCTTCCGTGACTCGGGGTCGCCTGCGAGGCGGCTCATGCCTTCGGTCTCGTCGATGGGGCCGGGTGAGATGGAGTTCACCCGCACGCCCGCGCCGCCCCACTCCATGGCCAGCGTGCGCGTCAGCATGTCGACGCCAGCCTTCGCGGCGCAGACGTGCGACTGCATCGGGTACGGCACCGAGGCCTGGGGCGCCGAGATGTTGATGACGCACGCGCCCGGCGTGCGGAACTTCTCGAACGCCGCGCGGCAGCAGTTGAAGGTACCCAGCACGTCGATGTCGAGCACCGCCTTGAAGCCGTTCGACGACATCGCCATCGCAGGCGCGGGGAAGTTGCCGGCGGCGCCGCAGATGAGCACGTCGAGCGGGCCGAACGCCGTCACGGCCTTCGTCATCGCGCCGTCGATGGCCGCGTAGTCGCGCACGTCGGCGGAGTACCCCTCGGCAGTCGTTCCCTGGCCGCGCAGGAGCGTCAGCGCCGCGTCGATCTTCTCTTGCTTGCGCGCGAGGATGGAGATCTTCGCGCCGGCCTTCCCGAACGCCTCCGCGAGGCGCAGCGTGATGCCGCTCGAGCCGCCGGTGAGGAAGACGTGTCGGCCAGCGTAGAGACCATCGCGAAAGATGCCGGGCATGGGGGCTCCAGGAAGAAGGAGCCCGGCGTGTACCGGGGACGACGGGCGCGGGCTACTTCTTCGGCGGCCTGGCGCCCTGCAGGAACAGCTGCATCGTGCTCTTGAGCGTGGCGTCGAGCGACGTGTGCGGCGCGTTGGCCCACGACATGAGGGCGACGAAGCAGTTCGAGAGGAAGAAGTCGGACAGCACCTCGGGCGTGAGCACCGAGCTGACCTCGTGCCGGGCCGCGAGCTCCTTGAAGCGCTGCGACATGAGGTGCCGCACCGGGCCGCCAGCGTCGCGGTCGTCGAGCACTGCGGTGTGACGAATCGAGACCACCATCGCGTCGACGAGCAGCGTGGGCTCCTTCGACCAGACCGCCGCCATGCCCTCGACGCAGGTGGTGAGCAGCGTCTCGAGCGAGGTGTTGGCGGGCAGCTCGGTGAGCGCCTTCGCCTGCGGCACTTCGCCCTCGGCGAGGAAGTCGAGCAGCACGTGCTCCTTCGTCGGGAAGTGGAAGTAGAAGGCGGCGCGGCTGACCTCGGCCTTCTGCGCGATGTCGTCGATGCGGCAGCCCTGCACCCCGTCTCGGCGGAACACCTCGAGCGCGGCAAGGTACAGCCGGCGGCGGGTCTCTTCCCTCTGGCGGTCTCTCATGGGAAGCACCCTACACAAGGCATGTGCACCCTGATCGTCTCCTTTCGGGAACATGATCCGTTCCCGTTCTTCGTCGCTGCCAATCGTGACGAATCACTGACACGCCCGGCGAGTGGACCACTTAAGTGGGCCGATTTGCCCTTCGTGGCGCCGCGCGACGAACAGGCGGGTGGCAGCTGGCTGGGCGTGACGACGGGCGGCATGTTCGTCGGCGTCACCAACCGCTTCATGGCGCCGAAGCACGACGACCGGGAGTCCCGCGGGGCGCTGGTGGTCGAGGCGTTGCGGGCGCCAGACGCGAAGACGCTCCATGCCCAGCTGGCGTCACTGCCGGCCACGCGCTTCAACGCGTTCCACCTGCTGTACGTCGACGCCACCGACGCCTTCGTCACCTGGAGCGACGGCGACACGGTGCGGCAGCAGGTGCTCTCGCCCGGGCTGCACATCGTCACGGAGCGCAGCCTCGGCGGCGACGATCGCGCGCGCACGTCACTCATCAGGGAGCGCTGGGCCGAGGTCAGCCCGAACGGCAGCATGCCGACACCCGCTGCGCTGCAAGGGCTGCTCGGCGCGACGCGGCCCGATGATCCGCTTGGAGGCGTGACGGTCGAGGCGCCCCTGTGGAACTACGGTACGCGCTCGTCGTTCGTGTTCTTCCGCGCGAAGGAGCTGAGCGGCTCGAGGTTCTTCTGGGCCGACGGGCGACCCGACCGCACGCCGTTCATCGAGCGGCCCGAGTTGGTGACCGCGCTGACCGGCTGATTGCTGATCAGCGGAACTCGAAGCCCACGTGCAGCGTGGGGACGATCGCGAACGCCTCGCTGAAGTTGACGCCCACGCTCGCGCCGGTGGTGCCGCCCGAGGCCATCGCCTCGGTGACCTTGGTCGCGTAGAGCATGCTGAGGTCGAGCGCGATGGTGGCCTGCGTGCGACGCTTCGTCTGCTTGTTTGGCTGGCCGAGCCCGAAGCCAATCTTGAAGTCGAAGCCGGGGTGCGCGCCGCTCGAGACGATGGCCTGCACCGAGCCGCCGCTCGTATTGCCGGTGACGCGCGTGCGCGCCCATGAGCCGACGCCGACCTGCGGGCCACCTGCGATGAAGAAGGAGTCTCCGAGCCCGAGCTCGGCGTTCGCGCCGATGAGCCACATTCCCGCGGCCGAGGCCGAGACCGACGCGCCCATCGCGTTCGCCATGATGCCGATGCCGACGCTCGCGCTGTAGCCGACGCGCAGGTACGCCGCGAACATCGGGCTGACCTGAAGACCGCCGTGCAAGTCGAACAGATGGAAGCTGATCATCGGGCCGGGCACCCAGGCGCCGAGGCCGGCGCTGCCGCCGATCCGAACGCCCATCTGGTACGGCTTCTCGACGGGTGTCACCGCGGGCATCGGCGCGGGCGCTGACGTGGTCGCGACCGGCGCGTCAGCCGGGGGCGGTGGCAGCGGGGGAGGCGCCGACTGAGCCAACGTGAGCGATGCGGAACACAGCGCTGCGATGAGCACGGCGCGTGACGTCGACATGGTGGCTCCCCTTCGAATGTGTGCGCGGCAGACGGCGAAGCCCGCATCGTATTCACTGGGTTGCCACACGCGAGGAAAGCGATCGTCAGTACTCGAAGCCGCTCCCGCCGATGAACTCCCGGAGGATCGAGGTCGGCGGCACGTGGTCTGGGTAGATGGCGACGAAGCGGTCGACCAGGTGCCGCAGCCTCCACGCGGTCGCGAAGGCCGGGTGCGACGGCGGCACCTCGAGCAGGTAGCGCTCGGCGAACACCTTGAGCACGGCGGGCTCGTACACCAGCGCAGAGTCGAAGACGGCGTCGGCCTGCTGCTGGAACGGGAAGATGTGTTTGCGCTCGCCCGCCTGCACCGAGGGCCACCGCGCGATGCTGTCGGCGGCGTTCGAGCCCCGGGTGTGACGGTCGCGCACGATGCGCCGCAAGAGCCTCAGGTCGGTCGGGCTGACGCGCGAGAGCTGATCGAAGGGCAGCGACGTGGCCGGGTGGATGAAGACACGGAACAGCTGGCCGGGCCCGGGCACGTCGGCGAGCAGCGCGGGGTTGAGCCCGTGAATGCCCTCGACGAGCAGCACGTCGCCTGCGCGCATCTGCAGCGTGTGCCCACCAGCGGGGTGGCTCACGCCCGCCTTGAAGTCGTAGCGAGACAACGTCACCTCGTCTCCCGCCAGCAGCCGGCGCACGTCGTGCTGCAGCCGGAGCAGGTCGAGCGCCTCGAGGGCCTCGTAGTCCCACTCGCCGTGTTCATCGAGCGGGGTGCGCACGCGGTCGACGTAATAGTCGTCGAGCGAGAGGTTGACGGGCGTGACGCCGTTGATCTGCAGCTGCACCGACAGCCGCTTGATGAACGTCGTCTTGCCTGACGACGAGGGGCCGGCGATGGCGATGATGCGCAGCCGGTCTCGCGCCGAAGCGATGGCGTCGGCGACGTGACTGATCTGCTTCTCGTGAAAGCCCTCGGCCACGCGGATCAGCTGCGAGACGCGGCCGTTGATGCAGAGATCGTTGAAGGCGCCGACGCTGGTGACGCCCATGGCGCGCGACCACCGCCGGTGCTCCGCGACCATCGTGCCTTCGGGAGCGGGCGCAGTGGGGAACCGCCGCCGCGGGTCGCGCGCGCCGAGATCGAGCGCCAGCCGGCCATGCGTCACCTCGAGGTGAAAGCCGCTGAGGTCGGTCGTGAAGGGGAGCAGCGGCCCCGGGCTCAGCGCGTAGACCTGGCCGTACGCGACGAGCGGCACCGTCGCCGTGCGGTGCGTCGTCAGTAGCCGGGCCGGCGCGTCCCACCCTCGCGCGAGGAAGTGCTGGCGGGCCTCGTCCACGGTCCAGTGCTCCTGACGCAGCGGCAGGGCGCGCTCGGCGAGCGCCGTCATGCCCTCGTGCAGCCGGGTGGCGAGCGCAGGCAACGTGGCGGCGGCGACGTCGACCTCGAGCAATTGGTGCGTGCCAAGGGACGGGCCGAGCTGCAAGTCGAGCCGAGGGTCGAGCTCGTGGGCAGCTTCGAGGAGCAGCAGCCCGACGCTCCGGGCGTAGATCTGCCGGCCCTCCCAGTTCTCGACCGTGAGCGGCTCGAGCGTGGCGTCCGAGACGAGCGGCGTGGTGAGCGCGACGGGTTTGTGGCCCAGCAGCCCGGCGACGACGAGGTGACCGTTCGCTTCGCGAGGGAGCAGCGCGCCGACGTGGGTGCCGGTCGCGACCACCTGCACGACGCCGCTCACCCTGACGTGCACCTCACCGCTGCGCGGGAGCGACCGGCCCCGCAGGAGCGAGCCGACGACGTCGGTGACGTGGGTGAGATCATCGCGGATCTGCGCGACCAGCGCCTCGACGACGAGCAGGGCGAGGCTGGGCCGGTCCTGCTTGAGCGCCGCCCACGAGTCCGGGCCGAGCCGTGCGAGGACGAGCTCAGTGGTGGCGGTGACCGTCGCGGCCCGCGTGCGCCCGGTGAGCATGCCGAGCGAGCCGAACTCTCCACCGACCCGCAGCGTCTGCATGCGCAGGCTCCCGCGAGACACCACGGCTTCGCCAGCCACCACGAAGAAGAGCTCGTCACCGCGCTCGCCTTCACGCACGGCGATGGCGCCTGGCGCGAGCTGCACGAGGGTCAGGTGACGGGCCAGCTGCTCCACGGCCTCGCGATCGAGGCCCTTCACGACGGAGTGCCCCGAGAGGACCTCGATCAGCGCTGCCTCAGCCTCGTTCGGCGTCACCCATCGAGTCTGACAACCACTCCAGAAAGCGCACGTGGAGACTTCCGACGCTCCCTCAGGCCGTGACGCCCGCTGGCATCAAGCTCGCGAAGAAGTCGTTGCCCTTGTCGTCGACCACGATGAACGCGGGGAAGTCGACGACCTCGATGCGCCACACGGCCTCCATGCCGAGCTCGGCGTACTCGAGCACCTCGACCTTCTTGATGCAGTCCTGCGCGAGGCGGGCGGCCGGGCCACCGATGCTGCCGAGGTAGAACCCACCGTGCTTCTTGCACGCGTCGGTGACGGCTTTCGAGCGGTTGCCCTTCGCCAGCATCACCATGCTCCCGCCGTTGGCCTGGAAGAGGTCGACGTAGCTGTCCATGCGGCCGGCGGTGGTGGGCCCGAAGCTGCCCGACGCCATGCCGACCGGCGTCTTCGCGGGGCCGGCGTAATAGACGCAGTGGTCCTTGAAGTACTGCGGCAGGCCGTTGCCCGAGTCGAGGCGCTCCTTCAGCTTCGCGTGGGCGATGTCGCGCGCCACCACCATCGGGCCCGACAACGAGAGCCGCGTCTTCACCGAGTACTTCGAGAGGGTCGCGCGCAGCTCACTCATGGGCCTGGTGAGGTCGATCTTCACCACCTCGCCGCCGAGCGCCTTCTCGTCGATCTCCGGCAGGTACTGCGCAGGGTCACGCTCCAGCGCCTCGAGGAAGACGCCGTCTTTCGTGATCTTCCCCAGCGCCTGACGATCGGCCGAGCAGCTCACCGCGATGGCGACCGGGCAGCTCGCGCCGTGACGAGGCAGCCGAATGACGCGCACGTCGTGACAGAAGTACTTGCCGCCGAACTGCGCGCCGATGCCGAGCCGCTGGGTGAGCTGGTGCACGTCACCCTCGAGCTCGACGTCGCGGAAGCCGTGACCGCCCATGCTGCCCTTCGTCGGCAACGCGTCGAGGTAGCGCGCGCTCGCGAGCTTCGCGGTCTTCAGGGCGTACTCGGCGCTGGTGCCGCCGATGACGACGGCCAGGTGGTACGGCGGGCAGGCCGCGGTGCCCAACGTGCGGAGCTTCGTGTCGAGCCACGCCATCAGGCTCGCCTTGTTGAGCAGCGCCTTCGTCTCCTGGAACAGGTAGCTCTTGTTCGCCGACCCGCCGCCCTTCGCCATGAAGAGGAAGTGGTACTCGTCGTCGTCGGTGGCCGAGATCTCGATCTCTGCGGGCAGGTTGGTGCCGGTGTTCTTCTCGTCGAACATCGAGAGCGGCGCGAGCTGCGAGTAGCGCAGGTTGGTGCCCGTGTACGTCTTGAAGACGCCCTTCGCGATCGCCTCGTCGTCGCCGCCGCCGGTGAAGACGAACTGGCCCTTCTTGCCTTTGACGATGGCGGTGCCGGTGTCCTGGCACATGGGCAACACGCCGCCCGACGAGATGACCGCATTCTTGAGCAGGTCGAGCGCGACGAACTTGTCGTTACTGGTGGCCTCGCCGTCCTGGAGGATGCGCCGGAGCTGCGCGAGGTGGCCCGGCCGCAACAGGTGGGCGATGTCGCGCATGGCCTCTTGCGTGAGCAGCGTCAGCGCCTCGGGCGCCACCTTCAAGAACGTCTTCCCCTCGGCCGTGAAGGTCGAGACGTGCTCCTTCGTGAGCAGCCGCCACGGGGTCTCGTCGTGATGGTCGAGCGGGAGGATGGGCGTGTACGCGAAGTCGGTGGGCATGGTGGCTCCAGTGGGTGCGACCCCCACGGCGTAGCGACTTCGATCGAACCGGTCGAGCGTTGTTGTCAGGCACGGCGCCGTCTGAGTCGGAGGATCAGGCTCGGCGCCGTCTGAGTCGGAGGGGAGCGACGGACTCATTCGACACCGCCGGGGCTCGGCACTATGCCTTCGCTGTGGACGCCCCCGCCGCCCCTCGTGAAAACAAAGGCCGACTGCTCGTCGTCGACGACCAGCGGAACATGCGCGCGACGACCGCGTTGCTCCTGCGCGCCGAAGGCTTCAGCGTGGACGAAGCCGGCGGTGGCGAAGAGGCCCTCGCGTTGCTCGCGCAGCGTCCGTACGATCTGCTGCTGACCGACCTCAAGATGGAGCCGATGGATGGGCTCGCCCTGCTCAAGCGCGCCCTCGATGGTCCGACCGGGCTGCAGGTCATCGTGATGACGGCGTACGGGAGCATCGAGACGGCCGTCGAGGCCATCCGCTCCGGCGCGTACGACTACATCACCAAGCCCTTCAAGGACGGCGAGCTCGTCTACCGCGTGCAGAAGGCGCTGGAGCGCGCCCGGCTGATCAGCACCGTCGACACCTTCGCCGGCGAGTTCAAAGAACGTCACGGCCTCTCGGCGCTGGTGGGCAAGAGCGCGGCGATGCGCGAGCTCACCACCCGCATCTCGCGCGTCGCCAACAGTGATGCGACCGTGCTCATCGAAGGCGAGTCGGGCACCGGCAAGGAGCTCGTCGCCCGCGCGATTCACGCGCTGTCCTCCCGGAGCAAGGCGCCCTTCGTTCCCGTCAACTGCGCCGCCATCACCGAGAGCCTGCTCGAGAGCGAGCTGTTCGGTCACGCCAGAGGGGCCTTCACCGGCGCCGTGAAGGCCCGCCGCGGACTCTTCGAAGAGGCGCACGGCGGCTCGCTCTTCATCGACGAGGTGACCGAGACCAGCGGCGCGTTCCAGTCGAAGCTACTGCGCGCGCTGCAGGAGCACGAGGTTCGTCGCGTCGGCGAGAACACCAGCATCACCGTCGACGTGCGCGTGGTGGCGGCCTCGAACCGCGACATCGAGCAGGACGTCGCCGACAAACGCTTCCGCCAGGACCTCTTCTATCGGCTCGCCGTCGTGACGTTGAAGGTGCCGCCGCTGCGCGACCGCCTCGAAGACGTGCCGGTGCTCGCCGCCCATTTCCTCGAGCGCGCGAACGCCCGCAACCGCCGGCCGCATCGCATCACCCAGAGCGCCATCGAGCACCTCACCGGCTACTCGTTCCCCGGCAACGTGCGTGAGCTCGAGAACCTGGTGGAGCAGGCGGCCGCGCTCGCCGAGGGGGAAGAGCTGCTGCCCGAAGACTTCCCGCTCAAGAAGCAGCGCGGCGGCACCGAAGCCTCTCCGATTCCGTTCAGTCCGGTGGGCGTCGCCACGCTCGCTGACGCCGTCACCGAGGCCGAGCGAAAGGCCATTCAGGTCGCGCTGGAACGGCTGCCTGATCTCGGCCGCGTGGCCGAAGTGCTCGGCGTCTCGACCACCACCCTGTGGCGCAAGATGAAGCGGCTGGGCCTGAAGACCTCGCAGGAGCCGCCTCCGGACGCGTGATGGCATCAGCCTGATGGTCGATCGACCAAAGTGAACGCCGTTCGAAGTTGAACGACAGGTCAAACCCTTGATCGAGCGCACGTTTTTCAACCTTGAAACGCGCTCTTTGCAGCCCTGAAAGGGAGCCGGCATGGGATGCTGCATAACATGCCGTTTTCACGCTGCTCTTACGTTGGCACGTTGCTGGCTTAACCCTCCCACAGCTCGACGAATTCGAGGTTGAAGGAGGTTCCCCCCCACCACTTCAGCAGCCTCGTCGGGCTGGCAGTCTGAGAAGACCCGCGGCTCGGTACCTCACGGTACCGGGCCGCCTTCTTTTGTGCCGTTGAAAGAGGCCGGTGGGCGATGCTGCTCCCGGTGTCGCTCTGGTCGAAGAACCTGATCAGCCGATGGACGCGCCTGCGCAAGCAGGAGGTGTTCTTCAGGCAGTTCCACGCGCTGATCCGGGCGGGCATTCCACTGCCCACCGCGTTCGTGCAGCTGCGCTCGTTCGCGCCAGACGAGGCGTTCTCGGCGGGCCTGTCGAAGGTCGCGAAGCTCGTCGCGTCGGGGCAGTCGCTGGGCGACGCGCTCAAGTCGCAGCCCGCGCTGTTCGAGGCTGATCAGCTCGAGCTCCACTCGGCGGCCGAGTCGTCTGGCTCGCTCGACACCGTCCTCGCGGCGCTGGCCACCCATCTCGAAGAGGTGCGGCGGCTGCGATGGAAGGCGTTCATCTCGTCCATCTGGCCGGCGTATCTGCTCGCGCTCGTGGTCTTTCTCGGCCCGCTCGTGCGCGTCGGGAGCAGCGGCGTGAAGTCGTTGGGCCAGGTCGGCGGCGCGTACCTCTCGGGGCTGATCCCAGGCCTGATGACGGCCATGGCGCTGGTGGTGGCCATCATCGTCTTTCCTGTCCTCGTCGCAGCGCTGCGAGCCGAGGCCGCGTGGGATGCGTTCGTGCTCCGGTTGCCCGGGGTCGGGTCGGCGCTGCGCTCGATGGCGGCGTCTCGGGCCCTGCTCACCCTGGGCTTGAGCCTGTCGGCGGGCCTCGAGATCGCGCGCGCGGTGCGGGTCGCGGTCGTCTCCACGGCGCGGCCGTCGCTGATGTCGCAGGCCGAGGGAGCTGTGGCCGTCATTCGCCGCGGTGGCACCTTGTTCGAGGCGCTCAGTGGCCTGGGCTTGTTCAGTCGGCAGACGCTCGGCCAGCTCGGCGTCGCGGAGCAGACCGGCACGCTCGATCAGACGCTGAAGCGCCTCGCGCCCGAGGTGCATGAGGACACGATTCGCGCGGTGCGGCTGTTGGTCATCGTCGTGGTCGGCGTCATCGGAGCGGCGGCGCTGTTCGTGCTCGTGAGCACGCTGCTCGGCGCGATCATGGGGCCGATCAAGTCGTACTACGACATGGCGGGAAACGGCCTGCCGCCCTGAGCTCGGTTTCCGACTCAGACGGCGCCGAGCCTCCGACTCAGACAGCGCCGGGCCGAGCCTCCGACTCAGACGGCGCCGGGCCTAGACCAGCAAGCCGAGCACCGACTCGAGCCACTCCTGCAGCTGCCGGTTGGTCGGCACGTGGTTGTGGTCGAGCGCCCAGGCGAAGAGCGGCCCTGCGAACTCCCCCGCGCTCCGGTAGCGCTGACGCAGGTCGGGCGTGAGCGCCTTCTGAAGAATGACGGCCAGGGGCTTGTCGACGTAGTCGGGGATGTTCAGCTTCGCGCTGCGGATGAGCTGCATGATCTCCTGCTCGCTCGCGCCCTCTTTCTGGAACGGGTGATAGCCGACGATCAACTCGTGCATCATCACGCCGACCGACCAGAGATCGGCCGCGGGCCCCAGCGGCTCTCCACGAATCTGCTCTGGAGAGAGATACGAGAGCTTGCCCGCCGTGATGCCCTCACCGGGCCCGATGTCGATGTGACCTGAGCTGGCGACGCCGAAGTCTCCGAGCTTGACCTCACCGGCGCCCGAGAAGAACACGTTGGCCGGGTTCACGTCGGAGTGCACCAGGCTCAGCGGCGTGCCGGTGCGCGTCGTCGCCGTGTGGAAATACGCCAGCGCGCGCAGCACCTCGATGCACAGGTGCACGCCCATGCCGAGCGGGAAGCCCTTCATCTGACGGCGATGCGCCTCCATCACCTCGCGCAGGTCGCCACCGATGAGGAACTCCATCGCGATGAACGGCCGGCCGAACGCGGCGCCCACCTCGAGCATGCGCACCAGGTTCGGGTGCGAGAGCAGGCCCATGAGGTCGGCTTCGTCGGCGAACTTGTCTTCAGGCACGTTCTTGCGCATCAACTTGAGCGCGACGTTCAGCTGGTCGCCCTTCTCGTCGACCGCCTCGGCAAGAAACACCTCGGCCATGCCTCCCTGGCCCAGGCGTGAGCGGATGATGTAGCGGCCGAAGCGCCGGCTGGGCACCTCGACGGCCTGAACGGGCGAGCCAGCCATACGGCCCTGGGAGTGTAGCCACGGGGTCCCACCCGTTTCACTGCGTTTCCGCGTTTCCGACTCAATCAGCGCCGAGCTGGATTTCCGACTCAACCGGCGCCGAGCCGGGATTCCGACTCAATCGGCGATGAGCCTGGGTTTCCGACTCAACCGCTGGCGAGCCTGCGGGTACACTCGGCGCTCCCTCGATTCCCCGACTCAACCGGCGGCGAGCCCCATCGCCTCCGAAGGCCTGCTTCGTGACGTGTCTGACCTGCGGAACACCGCTCCCACCTGATGCGACGACGTGCCCGGCGTGCGGAACGCCCGTGGCCTCGCGCGCGCCAGCGCCGGTCGTCGAGACGAGCCCGGCTCCAGCGCCGGTGGAGCTCGAGCCGAAGCTGCACGTCTCGGGCCCCAGCACGGCCGTCTCGCAGCGCAACTCGGTGCGGAACATGCCGGCGGCGGAAGACACGCGCGCGCTCATTCCCATCAAGTCGGCCGAGAAGCTCGCTGGGCGCTACCAGCTGCGTCAGAAGATCGGCGAAGGCGGCATGGGCACGGTCTTCATCGCCCACGACTCCGAGCTCGACCGCGAGGTGGCGGTCAAGATGCTCGCAGGCGCGCTGGTGAACGATGCCGAGGTCGTCGAGCGCTTCGAGCGAGAGGCGAAGCTCACCGCCGGGCTCGACCACCCCAACATCGTTCCCATCTACGACGTCGGCCGGCACGAGACGCGGCCCTTCATCGTGATGAAGCTGCTGCAGGGCGACACGCTCGCGGGCGTGCTGCGGCAGAAGGGCGGCTTCACCAGCGACGAGACGCTCAAGCTGATGAAGCAGCTCGCGGCGGGCCTCGACTACATCCACCAGCGCGGGTTCATTCACCGCGACATCAAAGCGGGCAACATCTTCCTCTCGGCCGAGGGGCACGCCACCATCCTCGACTTCGGCATTCTTCGCAGCCGCAAGGCGAACGCGAGCCTCACCCGGACCGGCATGGTGATGGGCACGCCGCACTACATGGCGCCCGAGCAGGCCATGGGCCTCAAGGACGTCGATCACCGCGTCGACCTCTACGCGCTGGCCGTCGTGCTGTTCGAGTGCCTCACTGGCACGTTGCCGTTCGAGGCCGACAGTGAGCTGCGGTTGATTCAGATGCAGGCGCACTCGCCGCCGCCAGAGATCCTCGATCGCGCCCCGTGGATTCCGCGACCCGTCGCCGATGTGGTGCGCAAGGCGCTCTCGAAGCGGCCCGACGATCGGTACTACTCGGGCCAGGACCTGGTGAAGGCGCTCGAGAGTGCGTATCGCGACTCGGGCGGGCACCCCGCTGCGCCGCGCCTCCCGGGCACCGACGTCGCCACGCCCGCAGCGCCGAGCCTCAAGGTGCTCGAGAGCCTGTCGCCCAGCACGAGCTCGCCGCGGCTGCAGCCGGTCGGCTCGTCGCCGTCCCTGCCGGTGGTGCCGCCGCCTCCTGGCCCGATGACCGGAGAGCTGGCCGCGTCGTCGGTTCGCCCCAGCCGGATGCCGATGGTGGTGTTGTCGGTCACCGCGCTCGTCGCAGTTGGCATCTCGCTCTGGCGGCCGTGGGAGACGAACGGCACCACGAAGGTCGACGCGGGCGCTCCGTTCATCGCCGCCGTGGTGCTCGACGCGGGCCTCGAGGAGGACGCGGGCTCCACGCTCGTGCAGGCCGACGTCGACGCTGGCGCGGAAGAAGACGTCGACGCGGGAGCGCTGGTCGAGGCCTCACCGGCCGACGGCGGGCGCACCGTGGTGTTCGCGAAGAAGAAGGGAAAGCTGAACGTCATCACCATGCACGCCGGCGAGCCGTACTGGGCGCAGGTGAGCGTCGATGGCGTGCCGCGTGGACGAACGCCGCTGCTGCTCGACCTCCCCGTCGGCAAGTACCAGCTGCGCGTCGAACGCCCGGGTTTTCGCATCGAAGAGCGCCGTGTGTTCGTCGCCGCGGGGAAACCCGTCGTCGTGAAGATCACGCTCTCGCCCTGAGAGGCTCGGCGCCGATTGAGTCGGAAACATCTGTCCTCTCGACAGGACACTGACGCGGAACCGGGCAGCGCCGAACCCCTCCATGCTGCACCGGGTCGTCAACGAACGCGCGCGGTTCGCCCGGGCACGCGCCCTGCGAAGGCTCCCCTCGAACCCTTCGAGGAGAACGACATGCGCATCGGAGTCCTGGCAGTGATGGTGGCGAGCGTCTCGGGCTGTGGCGTGGTCTCGGTGAACGAGCGCGCGGAGTCGTCGGGCGCGAGGTCTTCGCGGCAGCCGGTGCTCTCGTGCCCCGCGTCACCTGCCAAGAAGGTCTTCACGGCGGCGATGTGTCTGTGCGGCGACTACCGCGCGGTCGGGCAGGGCGCCTGGGTGCAGGGTGGCGCCGCGGGGCTCAACGGCTCGCTCGACGTCGTGGGCAGGCACACCTTCTCGAACGACGTCGTCGCGTACGGCGGCATCAGCGGCGTGGGCGACCTCTCGGTGGGCGGCAACCTCTCGACGAATGGCCGCGTCGATGGGGTCGGCGCCGTCGAGGTTTCGGGCGACCTCTCTGCTGCGAGCGGCGTCTCGGGCGTCGGCCGCCTCGTGGTGAAGGGCACCCTGCGTACGCCCGAAGCCGGAGCGTGGGTGGGCAACGCGTCGGTCGCGGCGAAGGGGCCGCTCGAGCCGATGGCCGGTCCTCCGTGCGCGTGCGGCGCGGCGCAGCAGCTCGACGTCGGCACCATCATGGCGACCGCCATCGAGCGCAACGACAACCGCGCGGCCGGGCTGTCGCTGCACGAGAGCATCGGCGATCGCCAGCTGACCCTCGGGAGCGGCAGCTACGTCTTCGACGGCGTGGCGGCCGTCGGCAGGCACGTCGTCACCATCGACGGTGCAGTCGCCCTCTACGTGAAGGGCTCGTTCGAGACGGTTGGGAGCACGCACGTGAAGCTCACGCCGGGCAGCACGCTCGACCTGTACGTCGACGGTGACGTCGAGATGGTCGGCGACTCGTCGTTCGGTGAAGGCGCGAGCCCGGGCGCGGTGAAGCTCTACGTCGCGGGGGAACGTCGGCTCTCGCTCGTCGGCAGCCAGCGTGTCGTCGGCTCGGTGTACGCGCCTGGCGCCGACCTCGAGCTCGTCGGTGACTCGACGTTCGAGGGCTCGCTGTACGCGCGGCACGTCGAAGGCGTTGGCCGCCTGGAGCTGAAGTTCGCGGCGCCCGTCGTCGCCGAGCCCGGTGACGAGCTCTGCCGCGCGACGCCCGTGGTGAAGGGCATCGACTAAAACAGGCGCGAGCATGCGCCGATGTGGGCTGGGGCGCATGCTTTCCCGTGACTGGGCTCTGGAAATGTGGCGCATTCGCCCACGCTCATGACGCTTGGTGTCCTCGTCCTTTCGCTCGCGCTCGGTGCTTCACCTTCGGCAGGGAAGGGGTCGCGCTTCGAGCAAGGCCAGAAGCTCTTCAATCAGGGCGAGGTGGAAGCGGCGCTCAAGCTGCTCGACGCCGCGGCGCAAGAGGAGCGGGACCCCGCGGTGCTCGAGAAGGTGCACCTGCTGCGTGGGCAGTGCTTCTCGGCGCGGCAGGACTTCGTTCGTGCGGAAGATGCGTTTGCGTTGGCGCTCGACTCGAACCCCGACGCGTCGCTCGACCCGGCCCGCGTCGACCCGACGGTGGTGAAGCTGCTCGACGCCGTGCGCACGCGGCTGACGGCGACGCTCATCGTCAACTCGACGCCGCCCGGCGCGAGCCTCTTCCTCGACTCGAAGAACGCCGGCGTCACGCCGCAGACGTTGCAGGCGCCGATTGGGCGGCACCGCCTCGAGGCGCGTTGGGCCGATGGGCCGATGACGCCGGTCGAGCTCGTCTTCAAGCCGAAGAAAGAAGTGCGCATCGAGTTCGTTCAGGGCCAGGCCCCGCCGCCGCAGCTGGTGCCGGTGCAGCCAGACCAGAAGCCGCTTCGCCCGTACGCCGACCTGCGTGGCGTCATCGATGTTCCGCCGGTGGTGGGCTCGACGCCGACTGGAGGCATCGATCTCGGCGGTGGCTTCGAGTTCAGCTATTTCCGCGTCGGCCTCTACGCGCGCCTCTTCCCGTACCTCGGCGTGATTCCGCGCGGGGCCTGGGTCGTGCCCGTGGTGCCGAAGTTCAACGTCTTCCTCGAGGCGCAGCTGCCGCTGTTGTTCCGCAGCGGCGGCGTGGGCTTCGGGTTCGGCGGCGTGGCCGGTGGAGAGTTCCTCGCGCTCCCGTGGCTCGGGTTGTTCGGCGCGCTCGGTGGGCAGCACCTGTTGGTCAACACCAACCGCGCAGACAACACGACGTTCCACGCGAGCGGCGGCGTGCGGTTGCGGCTGCCCTGACCGGGAAGTTCAGCGAATGACGCGCGCGGCGATTCTCCAACGCGTCTGAGGCGAACAGCGCTCCTGCCACGTCACCACCAGTGCGTCTTCGATGAAGGCCAGGTGCGGGTGCGCCGCTTCGCAGAGCACGTCGACGTCGAGCGGCGGTGGCGGAGACGGGAAGCCGGGCCTGGGCGGGCCGTTGAAGTCCGAGAACGTGAGGCTCCCCGTCGGCGCGACCAGGAGTCGAACGTCTCCGTTGATGGAGACAGCGACGAGCTGCTGGCCACCTCTCACCGCGAACGACCAGCCGGTGACGCCTGCGTTCGCGATGGTGGTGCTGAAGCCAGAGGTGTCGAGTCGAACGGCCTGGAGCTGTGGGCTGGTCGAGCGCTCGACGACGACGAAGGGCAAGTCGGGGCCGCAGCCGGCACAGCTTGGTGGCGCTGACTCGAGCGCGGCCATTCGCACGATGTCCGTCACCGTCACCGTCGTCCTCGGGGTCCAGGTGACGCCTGTTCGGCCCCAGGTGCTCAGCGCGCGGGTGGGGCCGGCTGCGAGCGCCACGAAGTCACGCGTTCCGGTCGCAGCCGTGACCTCGGGCAGGCCGGTCGCCACCAGCTCGGCGCCCACGACCGTGCCCGACGCTCCGTCCCAGGCGTCGCGGAAGACCGAGCCACCGGCGACCCGCACCTGCGACCACGAGTCGTAGATCTGAAACGCCGAGCCCGTGGTGGACGTCGGCGGGAGCCACGAACCAGCGCTGGTTCGTCGTGACACGAGGTCGCCCGCCACGCCGCCATCGGTCGACTCGAGCGCGACGAAGAGCGAACCACCGCCGAAGAACGCGCGGTGCCCAGATGACGGCGCTGGCCCGGACGCGCTCAAACCGGCCAGCGGAATCGACTGGAACGTCATCGAACACGCGAGGCCACAGCCCGCGTCGAGCACGAGCGGGTCGAGCTCGCTGCTTCGAACCAACGCGGCGCCTTCGCGAGCGATCAGCTCGAACGGCGGCGCCATCGACGACGGGCTCCACTTCAGCTGCTCCTCCTTCGGCATCGGCCCCATCGTCGCGACGACCGGGCGTGGGTCGGCGAAGTCGGTGGAGCTGACCCACGGCCCGAGCCACTCTGCCCCGACGACGACCGCGACGGGGCCCGAGACAGAGACATTGCTCGGGGTCGAGTTCGCTGGCACCGCGCGGTCGGTCAGCTGCACGTTGTAGGGCCCACAGGACAGGCCGATCGGCAGGATGCTCCGCGGGGCCATGATCGCGTTGCTGCCCCATGACTCGAGGCGCGGTGCATACGGAACGTTGCTCGCGCAGTTTCCGAACAGCGTTGGAAAGTCGATGACGGGCTCCGAGAAGCGCGTGATCCACCCGAACGGGCTGACGCGGCCATTCCTCAGGCTCGTCGAGAGCACGAAGGGTTCAGCGACATCTCGCAGCGTCACCGCGACCGACGTCGACAGCATCGACGGGTTGAGCGGCGGCGCGCCGGTCGCGTTCATGGAACACACGAACGTGCGGCTCGGGCCGGCGATGACGGGCGCGAAGAACTGCGGCGCCAGCGAGTTCGGATTCAAGAGCGGGAGCGGTGGGGCGCAGCTCCACGAGATCGCCGGGGCCGCGGTCGTGGGCGCGACGCTCCCGATGAGGCTCACCAGGGGAGGCGATGCACCGACGGGGATGAACATGGCCGTGCCGGCGTCGAGGCTCCAGTTGTTCGGGTTGGCGCCGCGCACCACGAACGTTCTGCTGAACGGAGCCGAGGTCGCGCCGATCGCGTTCGTGACGCGCAGCTCGACGCTCGCCAGCTCGTCAGCGGCCATGAAGGGGACGGGGTTGAAGGTGACGTACGCGGTGGGCCCGCCGTCTGAGATGACGCTCGCGACGGAGCCGCTCCCGAGCCAGTCGTGACGAACGATGAGGAGCCCGGCGTCGTCGAAGGCCGCGCTCTGGAAAGGCACCGTCTGCCCGCCAGCGAAGAGGCCGCCGTCGGGCGTGAACCGCGCCGTGGGAGTGGACCCGCACGAGATGCGCGTCGTCGCCAGGTTGGTGCTCGAGAAGCCGAAGCGGTCGGTGACGACGAGTGAGAAGTCGAGCACCGTGCCCGCGGCAGGGGCCGTGAACCTCGGGCTATGCGCCGTGATGGTGTTGTTGTCGCTGAGGGTGACCGTCGCGCTGCCGGGCAACTGCGTCCACGCGTAGCGGAGCGGGAAGTCGCCGCTGCTCGCCATTCCGTTCAGCGTCACCTGGACGCCGGGTGTGACGATTTGCGCGAGACCCGCAGCTGCGACGGGCGCACCGACCGCGCCGCCTGCTGTTCCACCGCCCGCCGTTCCACCCGCTGCAGAGCCGCCTGCTGCTGATCCACCGCCTGTTGATCCGCCGCCTGCTGATCCACCGCCTGCTGTTCCGCCGCCCGCTGTTCCGCCTGCTGATCCGCCGCCCGCTGTTCCGCCGCCCGCTGTTCCGCCGCCTGCCGTTCCACCGCCTGCCGTTCCACCACCCATGCTCCCCGCGTCCGGAGGTCCCGACGGCCCGCCATCGAGGGAGCCAGTGGCGCTCATCCCCTCCGTCATCACGTATGGCCCGACCTGGTTGAGGCCGGCGTTCACGAGAACCGAGTCGACCTTCAGCGACACCAGTCCCGTCTTCGACAACGCAAGCGCGTACACCCCGGTCTGGAGCGTCTCGAACACGAACCGGCCTTCGGCGTTCGTCTGGGCGACCGTCTCAGTCCCGCGTGAGGCCGCGCGCACCTGGACCGCGGGAATCGGTGTTCCGTCGGCTTGCTCCACGCGGCCGCTCAACTGCCCGACCGCCGCGCTGCCAGGCGCAGGCTCGAGGACGATCAACCCGACGCGCTCCTCGCGACTTGCACCGACGTCGATGGGCGTCGCTTCGCTTCGATACCCGGTCGCGAAGGTGCTGAGCACGACGTTTCCCTCGGGTACGCCGCCCAGCGAGAAGCTCCCATCGTCACCAGTGTACGAGAGCTGCGGGAGCTGCGGCAGGAACACCGCGATGCCGCCGTGGCCCGCATTCAGCTGCACGCGGTCGCCGCGCTTCACGGTGCCCACGAGCGTCGCGTTGCGGCCGAGAACGAGCTGCCCGAGGTTCACGTCCTTCCCGAAGCCGGCGCGAACGGCCTCGAGCGTCACCACTCTCGAACGTTCCGCCGTCCCGTCACCGTCGGCGTCGAACGAGAACAACACCCGGCCCGTTCGAGAGGTGATGCCGGTGAGCATCACGTTGCCCTCGTCGTCAGCCGTCGCGCGGAGCGTCGTACCCACGAGCGTCACCGTCGCGCCCTTCGCAGGGCTCAGGTCCTGTCGGTTGGGCAACGCGCTGACGAGCGTGGCCCGCAGCGTCCCCGGCCCGACGATCGGAACGGTCGGCAGCTGAGTATCGAGACACGACGACGCGGCGACGACGAAGACCACTCCCCACAGGTGGCGCATCTCGCGACTCTCTCTCGTTTTTCGCCTCCGCGCGCGCTCCAGAGACGATTTGTCAACTCGGGCGTGCGCTCGTGGAGCGTCGACGCGCAGCAATCGACCAGCGCAAGTTGCAGAACGCGAAGCGGCTTTTCACGCAACGCCACGATTCTCCGAACGCGGAGCGCTGGCACTCCACGTGCTCTGCCTCGCTGAACGATGAACTCTCTTTCGTTGAGAACGTGTCTCCTCGCGGTTGCAGGGCTCGCGGGGTGTGGCGGCGTGTCGACCCTCACGGTGTCGCAGTGCGCGTCGTCGGGCCTCTCGCTCTCGTTCGACTCCACCGTCGTGTCGCTGCCTGCGAGCGGCGAGTTGCTCACGCTCTCCGGCGCGTGTGTGAGCGCGGTCGAGTCGGCAGACGTCGAGTGGACCATCACCAGCGCGAGCCAGACGCTTCAAGGCAGCCAGCTCGCCGCATGTCGGGGAGAGCGCTTCACGGTGCAGCTGCCCGCTGCAGGCTTCATGGGCGACTTCACCGTCGAGGCGAACGTTCGCAGCGGGCCGTGCAAGAGCCCTCGGGCCATTGTCCGCATCAACCGGTTGCCCGTCGCGAGCGGTGGCGGCAGCGGCGGTGGTGAGGCTGGAGGCATGGCCGGTGGCGTCGCGATGGGCGGCGGCGTCGCTGCGGCTGGCGGCACGGCGACGGCCGGTGGAAATGCTGCTGGTGGCGGTCCGCTGACGGGGCCTGGAGCCTGCGCGTCTCCCGACGTCTTCGCGTTCTGCTCCGGCGCCGCACGAATGGGCCGGCCACCTGACGAGAGCGCCCTCATCGCCCAGCTCGCCGCGCAGTACCCCGCCGAGCTGAACCGCTGCGCCCGCCGCAACGACGAGTTCAAGCGCCTCGCCCTCGCCGCCCTGCGCGCGAGAGACCCACGCTGGGGCAACAACCTGGTGCGCGGCACGCCCGGCGACACCAACGGCAACGTCATCGGCTACTATTATGGGCCCGGCGCACCAGTGGAGGGCAGCCCGCTCACCATCCTCGTCGAGCTCGTCACCAACTGTGAGACCGCCGCACCGACGGGCCCACGCACCGCGACGTGGCGCCTGGTGTCGCCTGCCGACAGCGACGTCGGGCGGTGCTGTCAGCCGGTGGGGACGCCGGGGGTCGACGCGAAGGCGTGGACGCTCTTGAACTCCGGCTCCACGGGAGGGACGGGCGGCGGCAGCGCAGGTGGTGGAGGTGCTGGTGGCGGCAGCGCTGGCACATGCGGCGACGCGTTCACCACGAGCTATTGCGCCGGGCCTCGTGAGCCACCCAACGAGCTCGCGTTGATTCAGCAGCTCGCCGCGCAGCACCCGACCGAGTTCTACAACTGCGACCGCCACCAGGATGACTTCGTGCAGCTCGTCGTGCGCGCGCTGCGGGCGAGAGACTCGCGCTGGGGCTTCAACTGGGTGCGCGGCATGGTGGGCGACTCGAACGGCGACGTCATCGGCTACTACTACGGGCCCGGCGCGCCGACCGAGAACAGCCGCTTCGTCACCATCATCGACATCGTCGGCGGTTGTGGCGCGGCGGGGCAGGGCGAGAGCGTCACCTGGGGCGTCATCGGCGAGGCCAATCAGGCGGAGTGCTGCGCTCCCACCGGCGCCGAAGGGTGGACGTTGACGCCGCTGAGATGACCCGTCTGACCACCGGGACCGCATCACGTGGCGCTGACGGTGCGAAAGGCCTTCACCTCGATGACGCCCCGGGGGTGAGAGCCCTGCATGGAGCCGTCGCTCTCCGCCGAGCTGCTCGCCAACCGGGATGATGCCCGTCGCTGGGCCGTCTACGCCGATTGGCTCGAGGCGCAGGGAAACCCGCATGGCGCGCTGGTGTCGCTCATGCTCGAGCGTGAAGTCCGGCCGACGCGTGCCCTGGCGAAGGCCGTCAAGGAGCGTGAGCAGCTCATCAGTCAGCTGACGCCCGAGCCGTTTCGAACGCTCCTCGTGCGCGACCTGCCGCGGCTGGCGCCGGTCTTCCGTCGCGGCTTCATCTGGTCTGCAGGCGCCGCGGATGACGCCGACTTCCAGGCGATGGTGACACACCCTGCGTGTTCGTTTCTCGAGCGCGCGGTGTTGATGCCGTCGACGCTCGAACAGCTCGAGGCGTGGCTGGCGGGCGCATCGGAGCCGCTGCCGTGGCGTCAGCTCCACGTCGTCGTGCCTGAAGGTGTCGAGTCGGTTGACCTCTCACCGCTCGTGGCGCGGCTCCCCCAGCTCCAGTCACTCTCGCTCGACTGCGTGACCGAGCTGACGGCGTTCACGCTCGGCAGTGCGCCGGTGCTTCGTGCGGTGACGCTGTTCGGTGGCAGCGAGGTGGTGCTCGAAGCGGTGCTCCAGGCGTCTGCGCTCGTCGACGTGAGCTTGAGGCTCTCGACGAGGAACCGCTACGAGCCACAAGGCATCGACCGGCTCGAGCCGATGGCGAGGCAGCTCGCGTCGGTGTCGCGGCTCGAGCGGCTCGTGCTGGAAGGGGAGCCCGGCGAGGTCGTTCGTTCGCTCGCCGAAGACCGCGGTGCCACGCGCGTCGCGGTGCGGGCCTTCGAGCTCGACGAGCCGCCCTTCGAGCGGTGGCCGGCGGGTGACGAGACGTGCTTCGTGGCGCTGCGCGGCGCGTTGACGCAGGCCCATCGCGAGGCGCTGACGCAGTTCGCGCGTCACGCGGAAGCGACGCGCGTCGTCGCGACGGTCGCCGAGGTCGACGTGGGCTCGACGGTCCTCTCGCTGCTGCGGCTTCACGGTGAAGGCGAGATGCGCCTGGTGCCGCGCGCCATCGCCAACCAGCTCGCGAAGAGCGACGCGACCCTCGACGCCGCGGCCATCACGCTCTCGGAGTCGAACAACTCGGCGAACGCGTGGGCGGTCGGTCCCCACGCGACGTCGGAGCCAGGCCGACGGCGCTCGGTCCCTGCGAGGCGGCACGACGCGGGGTTCTGGTCGCGTGACGGGCTCGTGCGCGAGGTGCTCGATGGCCTGCTCGGCTTCGACCCGGGCCTCGACGTCCTCGATGCGTTGCTGGTTCAGCTCGACCTCGGCGTTCGGGAGCCGTGGCTGGGCAACACCGTGAAGGCGCATGAGCGTCTGCCGCTCTTCACGGACCTCGACGCACGCCGGTTCGAAGAAGAAGAGGAGCAGGACGAGTACGACGGCCGAGACCCCGAGCGCACGGACGCTCTCGACTTCGATGAGGACGACGACGACGACTGGGGCGGGGCGCAGGAGGAGGCAGCCGACGCTCCGAGTGAGTGGGGTGGCGAGCCCATCGTCCTGCCTGAGCCCGTACCTGAGTTGTCCGACGAGGTGCGCGTGCTGCCGGGCGCGCACACCGAGGACGATGACCCGGACGACGATCTCGATCGACCGCAGCCCGACGCGTTCGAGGCACGTGAAGGCGACGTGTGGAACGAAGGGCCGGTCGAGCTGCCCGAGCACCACGACGCCACCATCGGAGACCCCATCGCGGTCGACGATGACGAGCCGCCCCGAGGTCACTTCGATGCGCTGCACGTGCCCTGCGCGAGGTGTCAGGGCCTCGAGGTGCTGCGGCGCTGTCACCGCTGCAGCGACGACGTGTGCGTCACGTGCGCGGCGGCTGGCACGACCGATGTGCTCGACGACGATGGCCGCGAGTTCCTTTGCCTCGATTGCGTCGAGCGGCCGACGGCGGCTCGCCGCGTGCGACCGCGAGCGTGAAGCCGGCGCACCGCGCGCCAGCTCCCTTCTCGGCGCAACCGCGCGCGAACTCGGCCCCCCCGTCCGAAGGCCGTGGTCGTCGAGACGACTGGCCGGCTACTGCTCGAAGCAGAACAGCCGCGCGTTCATCAACGTGCCGCACGGGTTGTTCGACGCGTTCGTCCACGGCGACGTCGTGAAGCTCCCCCCCTCGGCGCGAGTGCCGCTGAAGCTGTTCGACGTGCTCGTCCACCCGGAGCAGTGCGTGTTCGTCTGACCGCCGCTGAAGGTGGCCGAGGTGCCGACGATGGTCGTGCCCGTCAACGCGTGGGTGTTGGTGAAGGTGGGGGTGACGCGCCGCTCGGTGGCGCTGATGGTAGCGCCGAGGGTGCCGTCGGTGAGGTCGGCCCAGTCTCGCGCGATGAGGGCCCTGTCGCCGTTGCGAATCCAGCTCCCGCCGTCGCGGGTGAAGCGCGTGGCCGGTGACGAGGTCGGGTCCGAGAGCCACGCGCGGAACGTGCCGCCGAGCCCTGCGTCGTTGGCGAGGTCCTGACAGATGGAGTCACCCTTGAGCACGCCGCCGTCGGGCGCGCCGACGCCGAAGTTCGGGTTGTGCTGCGTCGACGTGACGAAGACGAGCCGGCCTGTTTCACAGCGCGAGACATTGCAGAACGTTCGAGGTTGGGAGGCACAGTCGGCGGTGGTGTTGGCGCAGGTCGTCGTGCACGCCGCGCTGGCCCCAGTACATCGGTAGGGTGCGCAGGCGAGAGAAGTGCTGGGCACGAAGGTGTCGGTGGGGCACATCGCGCCGGTGCCGGCGCAGGTCTCGGCGACGTCGCAGGTGCCGGCCGCGGCGCGGCACACGACGCCCGCGTCGAGAATCGCGTCGGCAGGGCAGAGCGTCGCGACGCCGTCGCACACCTCGGCGACATCGCAGCCTCCACCAGCAGCGCGACAGATGAAGCCGGGCGGGTGGCGCTCATCGGCCGGGCACGTGCCCAGCGCGCCAGTGCAGGTCTCTTCGCGATCGCAGGCGCCGGTCGAGGCGCGACACACGGTGCCGCTCGCCACCAACACCTCTGGCGGACACGAAGGACTCGCGCCCGTGCACGTCTCGGCGACGTCGCAGCTGCCGACCGATGGGCGACACGCGGCGCCACCGTCGACGAACGCATCGGCGCCGCAGCTCCCGTTGGTGCACACCTCGGCCACGTCACACGCGCCGGCTGCTGCGCGGCAGATGCCTCCGTTGGGCACCGGCGCGCAGGTGCCGGTGAGCTGGCCAGTCCGCGCCATGGAGCACGCCTGGCAGCCATCGGTGCAGGCGGTGTTGCAGCAAACGTTGTCGACGCAGAAGCCGCTCTGGCATCCGGTGCCCGTCACGCAGGCTTCGCCGAGGGCCGCAGGAGCGCCTCCTGCTGCACCACCCGCCGTCATGCCGCCGCCGGTGCCGGAGACGCCGCCGCTCGAACCGCCGCCTGTTCCGCTGGTACCGCCGCTGGTACCGCCGCCTGTCCCGGTGACGCCGCCACTCGAGCCGCCGCCCGTCCCGCTGACACCACCGCCCGTGCCGCTCGTCCCTCCTGCCACCGCGCCGCCGCCACTGCCCACCTGGCCTGCATCAGTCGCGGGCGAAGGCCCTGAACACGCCACCATCGCCACCGCCGCCAACCCCATCGTCCACGTCGTGAATGAATTCATTCAACGCATTCAAGAGTAAGTCGTGAGTGCTGGCAATAAGTCATTCGACTTACAACGTCACGGGTCCCCAGATGTGCGCGTGAAATCGAACCGGAGCACCGCAATTTCAGCTGCTTGGGCTATGTCGATTTGGCCTTCCGCCGTTCGTTGAGTGCGCAACCACCCGTTGCACCGGAGCGAAGCCATGGCTGAGACCTACGCGAAGAAGATCGGCACCAAAGAGAAGCCCACGAAGCTGAAGACCCCGCCGCGGTCGTCCGACTACACGATGCACGTCGAAGAGAAGGACGGCGTCGAGGTGCTGGTCTGCACGGTGGGCAAGACGGTGCTGCTCTACCAGCTGCGCGCCATCGACGATCTCCACGCGATGCTGAAGAAACACGGCGACTGGATGGAGCTCGGCTCGGCCGACGAGCAGAAGCCCGCGAAGGACGGCACGGTCGAGGCATGGGGCCGCTCGCCGAAGAACCCGGTCAAAGGCTGGTACGGGCTCAAGAAGGGTCTGCGGGGCCGTTTCGGCATGTACCTGCCGCCGCTGATGGAGCACCTGGGCCTCGCGGAGCTGACCCACGAAGCCAAGGGCAACAAGATGCAGGCGAAGTGACTCAGTGCCAGGCGAACTGCGCGATCACCAGCAGCGCAGACACGCCGAGGCACGAGAGCATCGACAGCCCACCGAGCACGAAGAGCAGCGCGGCGAGCCCGCTCTGCTTCTTCTTCGCGAACCGCGCGCCGAACACGATGGCCACGACGCTCAGGACGAGCGCGAAGCCCGCCATGCCCGCCATCACCGCGTCGTCATCCGAGCGGCGCGACGCGACGACCTGCTGCTGCGCGACCGTCAGCGGAGAAGGCATGCCGCCACCCTATCGCTCCAGGCTCAGCTCCTGAAGCAGCTCGAGGTCGGTCGACGAGTCGAGGTTCTCGAGCAGCTCGAGGTTCTTCACCACCTCGAGGTCCTCTGCAGACAGGGCTTTCGGAGCCACCGCAGCCGTCGTCGCCGGAGTGACGGTGACGCCCGCGTCGAGCGCCAGCACCCACAGCATCACCAGGGGCCGAATCATTGGCGCCGGCGCTCCTTGAGGCGCTCGCGCAGCTGTTGCTTCTGGTCGTCGCTCATCGAGCGCCAGCGCTGCAGGTTCTCGCGCAGCTGCTCCCGGCGTTCGGGGTTCTCTCGAATCCACGAGCGCAGGCGCTGACGCAGCTCCTTGCGTTGCTCCGGGTCGAGTTTGCGCACCTCTTTCATGCGCTCGCGCAGCTCGGCGCGCTCCTGAGGCGAGAGCTTGTTGAACGACTTGAAGTTGTCGCGAATGCGCTCGCGCTCGTCGGGCGGCATCGCCTTGAAGCGCTCCCAGTTCGCCTTCACCCGCTCGCGCTCTTCGGGAGGCATCGCCTTGAAGGCCTTGAGCCGCTCACGGAGCTCCTGCTTCTTCGCGTCGGGCAGCGCGTTGAAGCGCTCCACCGCCGACGGCTCCTGCGCGAGCGCGCTGCCAGCCACCGTCATCAGCATCACCACGATGAGCGTCTTCACGGCTTCACCTCCAGCTCCTTGAGCAGCTCGATGACTTCCACGTCTTCGGCCGAGGCGAGCCCGACGAGGTCGAGGTCCTCCACCAGCTCCATGTTCTGCGCGAGCAAGACCTGGTCTTCTTCGACGATGGCCGGCATCTCGTCTCTGCCGCGCGTCACGACGAACAGCAGCGCTGCGGCCGCGAGCGCCATCACGGGGACGAGCCGCGGCAGGCTGAACCACGACGCCTTCGGAGCCGCGCCTTCGTCGAGCCTGCCCAGCACGCCGGCCTTCAGCGCCGCCGAGGGCACCGGCGCGGACACGCGCTTCATCAGCGTCACCGTCTGCCGCAGCTTCGCCTCGAGCGCCTTGAGCTTCGGGTCGCGCGCCAGCTGCGCTTCCACCTCGCGCCGGTCCTGCTCCGAGAGCTCGCCGTCGATGTACGCGGTCAGCTCGATCTGCCAGTTCTTCTCGCTCATGCCAGACTCCTCGACGGCAACAGGCCCTGCTGCCAGGCCTCGACGTGCTTCATGACGGTGACGGTGGCGCGGTGAATGAGGCTTTTGACGGCTGACTCGGTCGACTCCAGCGCCTGCGCGATGTCGCGGTAGGCCATGCCTTCGAAGCGGCACATGGTGAAGGCGGCGCGCTCACGGGCGCTGAGCTGCTCCATCGCCGAGGCGACGGCGGCCTCGAGCTCGCGGCCTTCGAGCGAGAGCTGCGGGCTGTCGACGGCGACCTCGACCTCGAGCGCCGCGTCATGTTGTTCCGTCGTCATCTCGCGCGCCTCCTGCTGACGCTTCTCGTCGAAGCGGCGCAGCTCGTTGAGGCAGTGGTTCGTCGCGACCCGGTAGAGGAACGTCTTGAACTTCGCGTCGACGGAGTAGCGGGCCGCCGACTTGAACAGCTTGACGAAGACGTCCTGCGCGAGCTCTTCGGCGCGCGCCTGGTTCCCGACGAAGCGCCCACAGAAGCGCACCACCCCTGCCTGGTGCTTGTCGAAGAGCTTCGAGAACGCGACTCGGTCACCGCGCCCGACCGCCACCATCAACCGCGCGTCGTCATCTTCGGCCAGCACGTGTTCTGGAACCCCGCGGCGACGATAAAGTCTCGCTCAACGAAACCGGCTGTGAAGTCAGGCGCTTGCGCCGCCCAGGAATTCGGCCTGCGCGGTCACATCGAGCGGGTCGCGTCGTTCGCGGGCGCACCAGGTGACGTAGCCCATCAGCATCTCGAGGCCTCGCTGCAGCGCCTCGAGCGTCTCGACGCCATCCATCTCGAACCAGACGGCGCCGTGGCCCGCGGCGCGCGGGTTGGTCGACAGCAGTGAGAACGCCTGCGCGAACGCCTCGGCGCGGCGGGCGTTGGGCTGGCCGAAGAGGCTCTTCTCTTTCAGCTGTCCAGCGAGCATCAGGCGCAGCAGACACGAGAAGGCCTGGGCGTCGGCGTTCTGCTTCGCGTACGGCTCGGCCGTCTCGAGGTAGCTCGTCAACTTCTTGCGGTCGCCGCGGCTCTCGACGTTGAGCAGGCGCATCGCCGGTCGCGGGTGGCGTGGGTCGGGCAGCAGGTCGAGCGTCTTCGTCGCGAACTGCCAGAAGGCCATCGTCGCCTGGTCGGGGTCGTCCTCCTCGAGGACGATGTCGAGCATCTGCGGGCGGCGTCGCGCCGGAACGCCGTGCGCTGGCGTCATCGGCGGTGGTGGTGGCGGCGGCGCACCTGAAGGGCCTTCGTCGGCCTCGACGATCTCGATGTCTCCATCGGCCGACGGCACCCACGAGCCAGGCGGCGTGAGGTCGGGCGGCGGCGCGGGCGGTGGTGGCGCGGCGTCGACGGCCTCTTCAATGACGTCGAGGATGTCGGTGGGCTCGGTGATGCTGCCGACGCCAGGAGGCGGGAACCAACCGCCGGGCGGCGTGGTGTTGGGCGGCGGCGCCGGAGGGATGGCGGCGACCTGGAGCGGCGTGGTGCGCGGGTGTTCGCCGGAGCTCGACATCAACGTCCGGAAGCTGGGCACCTGCGGCGAGTCGGCGAGCTCGACGATGGCGTCGGTGTCGAGCTCCTCGGGGACGATGAGGGCCGGGTCGGTCTTCACGCGCTCGCGAGGGAGCTCCGGGGCGGCTTCGAGGCCCGCAGGTGGCGTGCGCCGCGAGGCGATCTCGGCCTCTGCCGCCGCGAGCGCCTGCACGCGGGCTCGACGCGCGGCCTCTTCTTCCATCATCTCGAAGAACTCATCGAGGTACGGCTCGAGATCGTTCCAGAGATGATCGAGGCCGTGGTCGTCGCCGATCAGCTCTTTGGCGGTCTCCTCCGACTGGTACGCCTCGCTCAACAGGCCGGCGCGGCGGGCGAACTCGGCCCGTGACGTGTTGACGAACTGCCGGGCCAGCTCGAGGTGGTAGAGGCAGCGCGCGAACTCGACGCGTCGATTCCCCGACGGCTGGAGCTGCTCGATGCTCTCCTGGAGCAGGCCGGTGTTGGCGCGGTTCTCCCAACAGTCGGCGAGCGCCTTCTTGAAGCGCTTCTGCTCGAACGAGATGAGCAGCGAAGTCGCCGACGCCCAGAGGTCTTCGAGCTCGGGGTGAATGGCCGCGAACTCGACGCCGCTGCCTTCGTGCCAGAAGACGAGCAGGCGGTCGGCGACATCGATGAGCTCGGAGCGGGCCTCAGGGTCGCCGCGCCGCGCACGATCGAGATCGAACAGCGCGGTCGCGAACTGCGCGCGGGGGTCAGACGACAGACGCAAACCGTGGAGCTCGTCGCGCAGACGATCGAGATCACCCATCGCATCGACGCAACGGGTGATCGACTCAGCGATGTCATCTGGAAGCGGCAACCCCACGGCGCGCGGAATCCTGCCTGTCAGACCTCACCCGCGCTACTCGATTCGCGAGCGGACTACAGCGCGGCCTCGATGGTCTTCTTCATCTGATCTGCGTAGACGTAGCCCGAGCTCGAGCTGCCGAAGTAGGCGTGCCACTGCACGACGCCGCTCTCGAACGCGAAGCGCGCCTGGTCGGACGGCGCCGGCGTGATGACGATCTTCTTCAGCGAGCCCTTCACGGCCTCTTTGCCGAGCTCGTCGAAGGTGATCTCCTTGAACGCCTTGACGAGGTTCGGCAGCCCATAGCTGTCGTGCGAGATGTACTGCGCGTCGCCCATGTTGGCGCTGAACGCGTCCCAGTCGATCTCCACGGGCACCTCGACCTGGGTGACCGTCTTCAGCTGCGCGACGAAGGCCTCTTCGTCCGTCTTCTTCCGCTCCTGAACCCAACGTTTTTCGGCGAGACCCATGGTGAAAGCTCCTGAAAGAGGCAGGTTGGTGAATCGACGAGCAGATGCGGCGGCCTCCGGTTCCGAGCGTGAGCCGTGGGGAAGGGGTCGTGGATCAGACGGGGGATGCCCGGCGACCGAGACCCACATGTGGCCCCGATGTGCTCCGAGAACCACCTGATGGCCGCAGCCGTGGCCCGCTATCGTCCCGCAATCCCCCGAGTTCTGAGGTCGTCGATGCGCGCGCTGACGGTGTTGCTGCTGCTGGCAGTCACGGCGTGTTCGGGCTCCTTCATGGGCGGCATGGAAGGCGTGCTCGGCACCGGTGGAACGGGCGCCGCGGGCGGTGACGTGATGGGCACGGGCGGTGGCGTCTCAGGAACCGGTGGCGGTGTCGCGGAGCCGCCGTTCGAGCCGACACGTTTTACCTGTGACGCCCAGCAACTGCCGACCGACCTGCCGCTGCGACGGCTGACGCGCCGGCAGTTCGTCAGCGTGGTGAATGATGTCGTCGCGCGCTCCGGCCTCGCTGGAGCTGACGTCACGGCCATGCAGCTGGCCATTCGTGACGAGCTCTCGCCGTTTCCCGACGATCGCGTCGTCGGCGTGCCCGGAGAGACGCACGGTGGTTTCAGTCGGCTCGACCAGGCGCTGCAGCAGGGCCACATCGACGCGTCGTACAACCTGGCCCTCGCGCTCGGCCTCGAGCTGACGTCGAACACCACTCGGCGCCGCGCGCTCGTCGGGGCCTGCGCGACCGACACCGTCACCACCAACGATGCCCAGTGCCTGCGCGACTTCATCACCCGCTTCGGGCGCCTGCTGCACCGTCGACCGCTCACGCCGGAAGACGTCACCTTCTACTCGTCGGTCGCCGGCACCACGCCCGTCGACCCGGCCGTGCTCGCCGACGTCATCGGGCTGATGTTCACCTCGCCGCAGTTCCTCTACCACGTGGAGGAAGGCGACCCGATGGCCGCTGGTCCCACCACGCTCGACGCGTACGCGCTGGCCAACCGGCTCTCGTTTCACTTCTGGCAGTCGATGCCTGACGACGCGCTCCTCGCGGCTGCGGCCGACGGCTCGCTGCTCACCGACGTCGGCTACCGCGCGCAGGTGGAGCGCCTGTTCAACGACGCCCGCACCGATGGCTCGATCGACGACTTCTTCGGGCAGTGGTGGCGCCTCGACGAGCTGCCGCCGCTCAACACGCGCCTCGGCACGCCCATCTACGACGCCTTCGCTGGCCGCGACATTCCGACTGCGACGCTTCACACCGAGATGAACGCCGAGGTGCTCGAGCTCGCCCGCGACGTCACCCGCCGTGCTGCGCCGCTCGCGGAGCTGCTCACCAGCCGAAGGTTCTTTGCCCGCACGGACTCGCTCGCCCGCCTCTACGCGCAGCCGCGGTGGGACGGCATGGGCACGCCGCCAGACTTCGTGCAGCCCGAGCGCCATGGCCTGCTGACGCGCGCCGCGTTCCTCTCGACGGGCAGCGCCAACACCCGGCCGGTGATGAAGGGCTTCCGCATTCGCAACGCGCTGTTGTGCACCAAGCTGCCCCCGCCGCCTCCTGGTGCGGGCGCAACGCCGCTGCCGCTCGCGCCCGACCTCACCACGCGCGAAGTCGTCGAGCGCATCACCGAGTCGAGCACCACGTGCTCCGGGTGCCACCAGGGCCTGCTCAACCCGCTCGGCTTCGTCACCGAGAACTTCGACGCCATGGGCCGTTCGCGCACCACGCAGCGCCTGTACTCCGAGAACGGCATGCCGCTGCTCGACAAGCCGGTCTCGACGAGTGCCGCGCCCAACGTCGCTGGCCACACCACGCTCATCGACGACGCCGCCGAATTGCACGAGCTGATGTTGAAGGGCGAGTTCCAGACCTGCTTTGCGCGCCAGTACTTCCGCTTCACGTTCCAGCGCGTCGAAGACGAGACGAAAGATGGGTGCCTCTTGAAGTCGCTGCAGGACGAGTCGCTCGCCGGGAAGCCGGTGGCCGAGGTCATCAAGGCGGTCGCGCTCGCGCCCGAGTTCAAGCGGAGGGACGTGCGATGAGCGGCCTCTCTCGTCGGTGGGTGTTGAAGGGCCTGGGCGCCACCGTGGCGATTCCCGCGCTCCCGTCGCTGCTCGGTGCGTCCGATGCCGTCGCGCAGGGCATGATGGAGCAGCGGTACTTCGTGAACCTCGGCACGCACCACGGCGGCGCGTGGGAGCGCTTCATGCTCCCGACGATGCCGGCCACGGGTGTCACCCGGCAGATGTACGGCGGCCGCGAGATTCGCAGCTTCCCGCTGACGCGCACGGTGAGCGCCGGCGAAGCGAGCTTGTCTCCCGTGTTGAGCGCGCCCGAGAGCCGCCTCACCGAGACGCTGAAGAACAAGATGTTCGTCGTCCGCGGGCTCGACGTGCCCTGGTACATCGCGCACAACACCGGCGGCCACCTCGGTAACTTTGCGCGCAACGACGCCAACGGCGGTGACGGCACGCTGGCGCAGATGAACGCGCAGCGCACCACCATCGACCAGCTGATGGCCTGGAGCCCGTCGTTCTATTCCGACCTCTCGGGCGTGCGGGAGCGCGTCATCGTGCTGTCGGGGCGCATGTCGTACGCGTGGCAGAACCCGGCCATGCGCAGCGGCGCGATTCAGGAGATCACCGCGACCGCCGACTCTCCGCAGGCGCTGTTCCGCCGGCTGTTCCCGACGACTGGTGTGCAGCAGCGTGCGCCCATCGTCGACAAGGTGCTCGAGAACTACCGGCGGCTGCGCGCGAACCCGCGGTTGTCGCGCCTCGACCGCGACCGGCTCGACGACCACATTCAGCGCGTCAGTGAATTGCAGCGGCGCATCGGCACCATGGCGACGTGCACCACGCCGGTGCCACCCGCGGCTCCGTACGCGACGGCCACCTCGGGCGCGGTGACGTACAACGCGCCGTTCGCCAGAAACCCGACCGAGCAGGCCGCGTGGTACCGCGTGATGAACGACCTCATCGTCGCGGCCTTCGCCTGCAACATGTCGCGCATCGCGGTCGGCCTCACCTCGCCGAACATGTCGACGTACGCCGGTGACTGGCATCAAGACGTCGCGCACCAGAGCAACGGCGCCGATGGCCTGCGGCAGGACGTGATGTGGCGCTCGTACAACGCCTTCTTCAAGGACATCTTCGTCGACCTCGCGACCAAGCTCGACGCGGTGAACGTCGGCACGGGCAAGACGCTGCTCGACCAGTCGATGGCCGTGTGGACGCAGGAGTGCGGGCACCAGACGCACGACTTCCGCGACAGCGTGGTGGTGGGCTTCGGTGGCGCAGGCGGCCGCCTCAACACCGGCATCGCGGTCGACTACCGCAACATGAACCTGCGCTTCGAGCCGGCGAACGAAATGAACATCGTCACGCGGCCCGGGCTGCTCTGGCACCAGTGGCTGGGCACGGTGCTTCAGACGATGGGCATTCCGAAGTCCGAGTGGGAGGTCGCGGCCACCAACGGCGGCTACCCCGACTACAACTTCCAGAACGTGCAGTGGCAGAGCATCAACGCCGCGATGGCCTACCCGGCCCAGGCGTGGAGCGTCACCGGTGACCGGCTGCCTCTCTTGTCTGCCTGACGAAGTGGAGACCTCTCGATGAGCTCGCGTGCGCTGGGTGCCGTGGTGGCGGTCTGTCTCTTCGGGTGTGAAGCCCAGGTGACTGACGTGCCGATGGGCGGTGGCGCGGCGGGTGGCGCTGCTGGTGGGTCCGTGACAGCGGGTGGAGACGCTGGTGGCTCGGTGACCGCGGGAGGGATGTCTGGCGGTGGAGCTGCAGCTGGCGGTTCGGCGGAGGCGGGCGGGGCTGCATCGGCAGGAGGCACCGCGTCTGCGGGCGGCTCGGCAGGCGGAGGCTCCATGACCGCCGGTGGCGCGGCTGGCGGCTCGGTCGTCGCCGTCGATGCCGGCACCGTCGGGCTCTTCGTCGCCATCGGTCACGTCAACCGTTCCACCCTCAGCTGCGACGACGGGCGCACGTGGGTGGCCAACCAGTCGGACAACGACGCGATTCGCTGCTTCACCAGCGCACCCGATGGCGGCAGCTCGGACTGCGATCACAAGTACGGGTCCGGCCGCGGCATCGCATGGAGCGCGGCGTCAGGCTTCGTCGGCAACTGGGGGTGGGGCGACCCTGGCGTCATTCGCAAGAGCCGCGACGGCGTGTCGTGGAGCGTCGTCGATCGCGGCACCAACTTCGCGAGCATGGTCGTCGGCAACGACGGCACGCTCTTCGCGGCGTCACGCTCGGGCAAGGTGTCTCGCAACGCCGGCGACACCTGGACGAACGCGGGCACGGCGAACCTGCAGGCGAACGGCCAGGCGGTGTGGAACGTGCGACGCGGTGGTTTTGGCGGAACGGGCGCAGGCGTCTTCGTGGTGGTGGCCGACTCGAACACGGCGATGGTGAGCACCGACGCGATGATGTGGCGTGCTCCGCAGACGTACCCGTCGACGTGCGGCGCCAACATTCAGTGGGAAGGCGGCGTCGCGTCGGGCAACGGCGCGTTGGTGATTCTCGGTGGTGACGGCGTCGCCTGTCGCAGCACCGACAACGGCGTCACGTGGACGGCGCATCAGACGGGCGGCTCCGTCGACTCACGCCTGGTGTGGACGGGCACCGAGTTCGTCACCTGGGGCAGCGTCTCGAATCAGCGCCGCATCATGCGCAGCACCGATGGCATGGCGTGGACGTCGACGGCGACCGCCCTGCGGAGAAATGGAGCTCCCGTCGCAGGCAACGGCCCGCTCATCGGCGCCGTCGCGCGCAGCCCGTCAGGCACCTTCGTCGCGGCGAACGGCGGGTGGCAGACCTGGTACGCGAGTCAGCGCTTCTACCGGAGCGCCGATGGCATCACGTGGGACGAGCTCCCGTCGACGTCGTTCGTCGGCAGCCACCCGATTCAGCACATCGTCTGGGGCGAAGGCGCGCGCTCGACCGCGTGTCCCTGAGGTCCAACCCACCGGCGTTGAGCGCAGTCAACGAGTCAGCTTGCGCGCGTGCCTCTTCGACACCGCTGACGCCCCGGCGAGCACGCCGTCGAGCGCGCGCTGGTGCGGCTTGAAGGCTTCGAACACGTGATCCATGAACGCCCGAACGCGGCTGTTGTTGCGCAGCTCGGGCAGCGTCAGCAGCCAGAGGTCACGCGCTTCGTCCGTGAGCCGCGCCCCGATGCGTTCCAGGCGGGGGTCGCGGTCGCCGATGAAGCACGGAAGAAAGAAGGCTCCGATGCCCGAGAAGATCGCCGTGCGCCGGACCACATAGTCGTCCGTGCGCAGCGAGATCTTCGCGCCGGGCGCGAGCCTGGCCAGCCAGCCATCGAGCCACCGGGTGTCAGCCCGCTCGTCGTTGTGCAACCACGGGTAGTCAGAGAGCGAGACCTTGCTCCCGGCCTTTCGACGGACCTGGTTCACCAGTGAGCGCGCCGCGTACGCTTCGATCTGCATTCGACCGACCTTCCGTCCCACGAGCCGCTCCGCGGGGTTGTTGCCCAGGCGCAGCGCGACATCGGCCTCACGCCGCTGAAGCGAGACCTGGGCCTGGGTCACGCCCACCGTGAGCTCCACGCCCGGGTAGCGCTCCATGAAGCTCGAGAAGATCTCGGGGAAGTACTCGAAGAGGAAGTCCACGGTGGTGACGCGCAGCCGGCCGCGGAGCTCGGCGTCTCGGCCCAGCACCTTGCCTTCGGTGATGTGGATCTCTGCTTCGACGCGCACGGCGACCTCGGCCAGCTCGTCACCTGCGGCGGTGGGCGCGAAGCCCTCGTCGGTGCGATCGAACAGCCTGACCCCCAGCCGATCTTCAGCCTCTTTCAGTCGCCGCCCGACCGTGGTGCGCGTCACGTTGAGGGCGGTCGCCGCCCCGGAGAGCGTCTTCTGCCGGTGAAGGGCCAGCACGTAGCGAAGGTCGTCCCAATCCATGGTGCACGTTTTTGCACGGTCGCATCCCGAATTCTCGCGTCGCGCGTTCGTTTGTGCACGGCTATCTCGAGGGCATGAAAGCCATTCTACAGACGGTGTATGGAGAGCCTGAGCAGGTCCTGGTGTTGGGTGAGATCGACCGGCCCTCGCCCGGGCCCGGCGAGGTGCTGGTCCGGGTGCTGGCGACCTCGGTGAACACCCCCGACCTCATCGCCACCCGGGGTGTCCCCTATGCGCTGCGGCTGGCCTTCGGCCTGCGCGGGCCTCCGTCCCCGGTGCGAGGCTCGGACGTGGCCGGCGTGGTGGAGGCCGTCGGCGCTGGCGTCACTGACTTCGCGCCGGGTGCGTCGGTGTTCGGTTCGGTGTGGTCGGGGCCCTTCAAGGAAGGTGCCCAGGGCACCTTCTGCGAATACACCGTCGTCCCGGCGGCGCAGCTGGCGCACAAACCCGCGAGCGTCAGCTTCGAGGAAGCGGCGGGGGCGGTGATGTCGGGCGTCACTTCGCTCATCGCCATGCGCGACGTGGCGCAGGTCAAGCAGGGCCAGCGGGTGCTGATCAACGGCGCTTCCGGCGGGCTCGGCACGTTCGCGGTGCAGATCGCGAAGTCCCTGGGGGCCACGGTCACCGGGGTGTGCAGCACGCGGAACGTCGAGCTGGTGCGCTCGCTGGGGGCCGATCGGGTGATCGACTACACGCAGACGAGCTACCTCGAGGAGCCCGAGCGCTACGACGTGGTGATGGACAACGTGATGAA